>CAJURT010000017.1 GCA_910588875.1 uncultured Lachnospiraceae bacterium | reverse complement strand
ATCATGTTAAAACTCCTTTCAACTATGTAATTTCCTGAAGTACGCGGCTTAACGGTCCCAACCCCCGCCCTCCCTGCCTGGCCGCATGGGGGCAGGCCTTGGAATCGTTAAATTAATCACATCATACCTTCTTGTATTTTCTCACAAAACACCGAATTAGTCCAGTAGTTTTTGAGAAAAAACTTACACAAAAATCAACCGACCCCAAAATCGGTAATCTCATATAGCACTTCCACCGCCGGGTCATCAAACAGCCACCGGTACTCCTCCATAAACCACTGCACCAGCCCGTCATCCCTTCGGATCGGGGTGGTATTATTGTTATACACATTCACAGTCCCCAGGCGGAAATATCTTTTCAGGCAATCGATATCATGTGCGATCATCGCCTTCGTCTGCCCCCGGACCCCCACCATCAGGCACGGCGAATCAAAGTACTCTGCCACCTCCTGCGGCTCCCGAAAGCCCGCGTTCTTATTCAGCACCCGCTGGCGGAAATCATAGTCAAAGGTCTCCACCCCGATCTTAAACACCACCGGTACCCTCATCTGCCTGCGCATGCCGGCCACATGCCGGCGGTACATCCAGTGTGACTCGCAGAACAGGCGGCCAATCCCCCTATCCTCTATCACCCCGCAGACATCCTCCTGCGTCTGTTTGGGCAGTTCAAAGAAACTCCCGGAATTGATGACCTCCAAAACGCCAAATTCCCCGGTCACCTGCCCTAATACCTCCCGGTTTAACGCCACCATCGCCTTCCCGTCCCGGCCGTTATCTTCTATGTAATCACAGAACGAACATTTCCCCCAGGCACAGGGGAATGCCCGCAAAAGGCAGATCTCCCGCGGGTGCTTCTCCGTAATCCGGCTATAACGGCTTTGTGGAATCCCCATGCCGCATCCCCCCTTCCCATCGGCTCTTTACGTCATAAGGCAGTGTCTTCAGCAATACCGCCACAAAAAACAGGCTGATGAAACGATCCAGGTAATCCGTCACAATCTGCACCACAAAAATACTGGCCGTCATCCCCAAGGGTGTCCGGGCCAAAAGCTGCACCAACACCATAGACCCCGAGGAGGTGACTCCGCCAAACAATACGGAACAGATTAGCGAACTGGCCAGGGTGCCTGGCACTGTCACCATGGCGGCAGCAGCCCACAGCCTCCTTTTCTGAACCAGGCCCAGTTGCCGGGCCAGCCCGCTCATCAGCCCGACAGCCATCCCTGCCGGTGCAAAATACAGGGAATAGATATCAATCGTCATCCCCAGAAAAATCCCGCTCAACAAGGGCGGCAGCATCCCATAAACCGGCCCCAGCAGCACCCCTGCCAGGATTGTCCCTATACTGTCCAGATAAATGGGGAGCCGCAAGGCCAGCGCCAGCTGTGCCCCCGCCACATTCATCACTATCGCCATCGCTACCAGGCAGAGCCGGTACACGGAAACCTTCTGTTTTTTTCTCTCATTCATTTTCCCACTCTCCTTACTTTCCTTCCTTTTAATCTGCCGGCATTTCTCTTTATTGACGCACCAAATCCTCCAGCAAATCCAGCTTTTTTTCCTCCAGTTTCAGAATCCTGCCAAAAAACATCCTAAAAAACCTCAATGGGTCTGTCTCTGTCAACACCACCGCGTTTGCCTCCCTCCGGTAAAATCCGGCGGCATCCACGACACTCTGCCCCATGGCTATCCCCCCGGTCTCAATTGCCACATAGGCCTCCAGGCCGCTGCACATCCCCCGGTCCGCAAAATATGCCACTGCCAGCGGGTCGTTGACCACACAGCCAATGATGTGTTCCCACTCCCAGTGAAAATCTAAATAAAACTTCGTAATTGCCTGGACAAATTCCCCCGTCTTGGAATTCAGCCTCTTCATATACTCCAGCAAATCCGGGGTCAGCACAATCCGCCTCGTCACATCCAGCCCTACCATATGGATCTTTTTCCCCAGCCTAGACGCGGCTTCATATACCAATGCCGCCGCATCCGGGTCTGCCCAATAATTGTATTCCGCCACCGGGGAACAGTTCCCATGGCTCCGGAAATTACCGCCCATCGAAACCAATTCCTCCGCACAGCCAAATGCCTGAGGCGACCGTTCTGCCAGCAATGCCAGGTTTGTCAGCGGCCCCAGCGCAATCACCGAACATCCCCCCTTTAAAAGTTCTTTCTCCAGGAAATCCACCGCTCCCTCCGGCTGCTCCCCTCCGGGCACCTCCGGTAAAAAACTCTCTCCCAGGGCATCCCGCCCGTGCGTGTCCAACGCGCTGACATACTCTCTTTTCAGAGGATGTTCTGCCCCCCTAAATACCGGCACGTCAAGCCTTCCCATCTGCCTCAGAACTTTTTTTGCATTAGAAAACCCTAATTCCACCGGGCCGTTGCCGCAGACCACCGTTATCCCGGCCACCTCCACTTCCTCCATGGAAAGTGCCAGCATTAACGCCAGGCTATCATCAATCCCCGGGTCACAATCAATCACTACCCGCCGTCGTTTTGTTCTTTGCACGTGTTTCTTTCCTTTCTCTCCCATTCTTATTGAAATGTATCAAAAAAGCGCCGTCTCTGTGAGTCCCTGTCGTCCCCCGACAAAAACTGCAGCAAAAACGGCACCCTGCTCTGGCAGTGTGTACTCTTGTGCCTAGTTTTTTATACTGGGAGGTTTTCGAACCAGTCTATTCTCACTCTGCCAAGTATATCACACAGCCTGAAATATCACAAGTGCTTTTCTTTTACAAGAATTTTTTCCGGTACCAGCGCCTTCTCGCAATTTTCCTCCAGATACCTTTTAAGCGCCTCAAAGTCCAGTTCCCCGCTCCCGGCGACCTCTGCCTCCAAGATGGTTTTGTTGCCTTCTGCATAGCGCACATACGCGTTTGCCTCGCTGATGCCCTCATAGTCCCGCAGAATGCCCTCCAGCCTTGCCAAATCCAGGAAATTTCTCCCGGCAATGCCCTCCTGCATCACCGTCCTTCCGCCGTTTTCCAGCAGGTCCAGGCCGCCGTCCGGCAGGATCCTGGCCACACGCCCGGTCTGGTACAAAACCCCTGCCCCATAAGGATTGGTGATCTTATCCACCCAGCCGCTCGTCGGATGGTCCATGATATAGAGATTGCCCCAGGCGCCAAACGGCTGCTTGCGGCACCCGTCATCAAAAACATACGCCTTCACCCGCGTGTCCCGGCTCACCTCCGGGATCAGTTCGCAGCCCGCCTCCCGGTTGACCGCCCCCGCAGTAACCCGGTAGTGCCTGGGATATACCGTCTCCGGCAGATGCTTCTTTAACCGCCTCACCGACGGCTCCTCTAACATTGCCGCCACGACTGCCTCCAGGCAGATCATAAATATTTTCAGCTGTGCCTGGTCAAACCGGTTCTTCCAATAACGCAGTTCATAGGAATACCCCTTCTCATCCGACATCACCTGGAGATGGAACGGCAGGGAATCCAGCTGGATCTTCATCCGCTGTGCCGGTGCGCCGCCGATCTGGCTGATATTCAGGATATCGCCCTGGTACTGAAAAAACATCTCGTCCGCATGCAGGTTGGAAATATAGCAGCGCATGGTATCCATGATCTGCCGCCCTGATTTCTGCAGAAGTTCCGGCACCGTCTCATGCGGCACGTTCGTATACCGGAAATAATACGTCAAAAACAATGGCCCTGCCAGCCTCGCCCAGCGGCTGTCCGTCCGCCCGCTGTGGATGCTCGAACTGACCGTATCCTTCTCGTTGCTGAAAATGCCGATGCAGTAATTGTAGGCCGTCAAAAAGATTGCATTCTCCGATATCCCATGCTTGCGGCCGAATGCTGTCAGCGTCTTACGGTTCAGGCTTTCAAAACGCTCCTTTAGCACCGCGTTCTCCCCCCGGAAGAGGTCGTAGGAATCCTTTAAGTTCAGAATGCTTTTACGGATCCTAAAGCCCTCCATCAGCTTTCTGAAATACGCTTCGTTCTCTGACCTTAACCCCCTTGCGTCACGGTCCTTCTCATCCAGGATATACTCAAAAAAGCTATACTTCTCCTTCTCCACCTGCTCACCGGCATAGAGACGGCTGATGTCCTCAAACAGCACATTCATCGTGATGCCGTCCCCCATGATATGGGCAATGTCAAAGAACAGGTAATTGGCCGAGTCGGTGCGGTAAATCCCCACATGGTACAGGGGCTCGCCCTCCGTATACATATATGGCTTTAAAAGGCCTTTTTTGTACTCCTTCCACTGCTCATCGCTCATGGACTCCACCGGCACCTCCACCCGCTTCCCATCGTGGCGGAAATTCTTAAAAACCCCTTCATGAAGCTGCACCACGGCTTTCAGCCCCGGATGTATGTCAAAAACATCCTCCACGGCTTTCCTCAGTCTCTCCAGGTCCACGCTCCCATCCAGCTTAAAAAGGAACGGCAGGTTCGCGGTGGTATTGCCCCGCATGACATAGGCAAAATAGAGTTGGAGGTTGGTCAGCGGGTAGATCTCCTGCACCGTGAAATCCACCGGTTCCTGCTCCTTTGCCTCCCGTATGAAGCTTTCCAGCGCCAGCACTGTCGTATGGCTGGCAAGGTCATTTAAAGTGATGGATACCCCCAGCTGTTCATACAAATCGGTCAGCAGCATCACGCTTCCCAAAGAATCGAGGCCCGCGGTATAGATGTCCGTATCAATCCCGAAACGCCTGTGCCCCAGCACAGCCGCAATACAGCCATAGATCTGCTCCTGCCGCCCGTTTTCCGGCTGGCGGACATTCTGTAATTCCGCCTCCTCCTTCTGCCTCTGGCTGAAATACTGGCTGCGGATGATCTTTTTTGAAGAAGTCTTGGCAAAAGGAGTCTCCCGGAGACGGAAATTCAGGATCCGCTTAAAGGTAGGCAATGCCTCATTATGTTTGCGGATAATCTCCCCCACCACGCCTTCGATATCCGTGATGCCTGCCACCTCGGCATATTTGAAGTTGGGGTACACCTCCGCCGTCACCATGTCATTCTCCCCAAATACCAGGATATCCTCAATGACCCGGTCATCCTCAAACAAATTTTCCAGCTGCTCCGGCGCCACATTCTCCCCGTTGCTCAAGATAATCAGGTTTTTCTTCCTTCCTGTCAGATAGAGGAAACCCTCCTCATCCACATAGCCAAGATCCCCTGTGCACAGCCAGCCATCCTCCGTAATCGCCTCCGCAGTCCTGTCCGGCTCCTTGTAATATCCCATCATCACCGACGGGCTCTTTACCTGGATCTCCCCCTCCACGATCCGCACCTGGCAACGGTCCACAATCCGGCCTACCGAGGCAACCTTATCCGGGCGGCTCCAGTCCGGGGAGGCAATCTTCGGCGAGCACTCCGACATGCCATAGCCTTGGGCAATGGAAATCCCCAGCCCGCGGTAATTGGCCGCCAGATCCGGCGCTAAGTATCCGCCTCCACTGATGATCTTGTGCAGATGTTTCCCCAGAACCTGGGTACGTACCTTGCCCGCCGGCTGCCCGGCCTGCCGCGACATGATGGCAATCCTGTTGTACAAAGTCTTGGCAATCATAGGTACCATGCGGATGACCGTGGGCTGGAACAGCTGGATATGTGCCGCCAGCTTGGCCATATCCCGGTTCAGGCACAACGTACCTCCATAGCGCAGCACGATCAGCACGTCGCCGTTGATGCAGAACACATGGTGGATCGGCAGCACATTCAGATAAACCTCCCGTTCCGGATGGTCAGTATCAGTGGTACAGAAGGTATTGTCAATCAGGTTTCCATTGGAGAGCATCACGCCCTTGCCGCGCCCTGTGGTTCCTGAGGTAAACAGAATCATCGCCAGATCCTTCTCCGACACCTCCGGCTCCACCGTCTGCCCGGCATACTCCTGAAGGATATTGTCCGAACAGGGCACATGGCGGCCATGCTGCAGGGATATATACTCCTTTACCCTCGGGCACTTCCCCTTTACCCCCTCCACCAAGGCATGGTGGTCCCAGTCATAGAACAGGATGTCCACGTCCGAGCGGTTTAAACAGTCAGCAAAAGTTTCCACATTCATCTGGATATCCAGCGGAACACTCACATTGCCATTGCTCATCACCCCCAGCATCACAGCCAGGTAATGGTGGCTGCTGCTGCCCAAAAGCCCCACCTTTACCTTGTGGCCAAACTGCCTGTCCTGAACCGCCGCCCAGGCCGCCACCGCGCTGCACTGTGCGGCAAACTCCCGGTAGGTAACGTCAAAAATCACGTCATTCTCCTCATAACGAAGAAAAACGTGATCCCCGTGTTCCTGGCCTGCATGTTTTACCAGGTCGTAGATTGTCTTTGTATTCTCATATGTTATCATGGCCTTTTCCCCTTCTGATTCCAAGATTTTCCATTGTCTCCTTTTTTCAATATAGCACATACTCCCTCGGGAATCAATATTGCTTTGAAACTCAAAGTATGGTAAAATAAACTATATTTTGCCAAACGGCAGTCAGGAGAAGCAAACTTATGATGATCAGCGTACCAGGGGAATACTATGTATTTGAGACAGAAGATGCACCCTCCCGGATAAGCCTGTCCCTGTTTTTTCAGAATCTGGGCGAGAACGATATCCTGGAGGTACGCGTTAAACCGGGCTCACCCGACGGTTATGCCTACCATGTCACCCGTTATTTCTTGGAACATGAACTGGATTTTATGAATCTTGCCCTGCCAAAAGGGGAAGAGACCTTTTATCTTGCCTCCCAGGTGTGCCCTTATGATGCCGTTCTCCCGGTACTTGATGCCGAGGGCCGCTGTGTCAGCATTGTAAAAAAAATCTGGACCTACTATCAGCACCCTTACCGGTATGAAGGCGGCCTGGACTTAAGCTTCCTTAACCGCTACGAACGCATTGTTCTGGTGTCCCTCAACGAGTACTCCGTCGAACTATACAAAAAAGCCATCCCCCTCTGGAAGGGCAAAGGCCTCTATCTCATCGGTGCGGACTGGAATGATTACCTGGATGTGCTCCCCGCCCCTCCCAACGTCCCTGTAACCGTATATGGACAAATGGAGGAGATTGGAAAAAACTTCCGCGAGGAGGACTATGTCCGCCTTTTATACATTGCCGAAAAGCTTCCGGAAAATGAAGGGATCTCCCGGTATGAGCATGGGATTATGAGTTATGATGAAGTCATGACCCTGACGTTTTTCTTTTCCCATGTCACTCACCCCGGCGCCCTCCACCCGGACCGCCGGTTTTTCCTGATTGACGGCCGGTTTAATGTGGAAGGTATCTTTGGTATCTGGAACAAGGTATTTACTGCTGCCCGGTATGCCATGGCCAAAGGCTATACCCCTGCCTTTGCCATCACTTCCTCCGACGACAACATCTACTCCGACCATCCCGGAGATGATATCTGGAACAAGTTTTTCTTACAGCCGGAGGGCTTTTCCTACCCGGATATCCAGGAAAGCTGCCATGTGACGCTTTCCCCCAATATGAATCTGTTAACCATTATGCGGCATATCCTGGATAAGGAATCCGTAGGCTGTGAACTTTGCTGGCCGGAGGGAATTTTTAACAGCCAGGTAAAAAGCTATATCGCCGGCCGCCGGCAACGCTTCCTCCCCCATCCCGAAAACACCCTCGGCGTCCTGATCCGCGGCACCGACTATATCCACAACCCCCTGCCAAACCACCCGCGGCAGGCTCCTCTTGAGATGGTCATGGAAAAAATATCCGAGGCCGAAGCCCTCTGGAATTTTGACTGGATTTATCTGTCCACCGAAGACCAGGAAATCTGCCAAAAAATGGAAGAACATTATGGCAGCCAGCTGCTCTTCACGGACCAGGAACGCTACAAGGTTAAGCCCGGCCAGCTCCTGTCCCAGATCCCCCGGGAAAAAAAGGAGGGGAATGGTTTCCGCCTGGGGGCGGAATACCTGTGCTCAATCCGCCTCCTCTCCCAATGCCGGTGCCTGATCGCTTCCGGGGAATGCGGAGCCCTCACCGAGGCCCTCCGGGAAAACGGAGGGAATTATGAGCATGTATTTGTCTTCCATCTATAAATCCATATGACGTCCGATATCCGGATGCCCTGCCCGCACCGCGATCAGTTCCCCTGCGATACTGATCGCGATCTCTGCCGGGGTTTCCGCATAGATCTGCGTTCCCACCGGCATATGGCACATCTCGATCTCTTCCCGGGTAAATCCATCCTGCAGCAGTTTTTCTGCAACCGCAGCAATCTTATTCCTGCTGCCGATCACCCCCAGGTAGCGGGGGCGGCATACAAGCATCTGCCGCTGCACCAGATAATCAAAAGAATGTCCTCTTGTCATCACACAGACATAATCCCTTTGCCCCACGGCAAGGTAATCCCCGATCCTTTCCATATCCCCCACCACAATCTGCTCTGCCTCCGGGAATACCCTGGGACTGGCAAATTCCTCCCTGTCATCCATCACCACACAGCGAAAACCCAGATGGGCCAGTACCGGCACCAGTTCCCGGGCCACATGCCCGCCTCCGAATATACAGACCCTGCCTGCCTGTACCAAGGGTTCCACATAGTAACTGCGGCCTCCTGCCTGCCACTGCCCCGCCCGGCTGCCGAAAATCCCCGGTTTCCCAGGCAGATTCTCCCATCCCTCTCTCCTGTTTCCTATCCCCATCCTCCAGCAGGTTTCATCTGAAATATCCATAACCAGCCAGCTATCCTCATCCCGGCCAAAAGCATCCTGTATCCGGAGGCACAGTTCCCTAAACTCCTCATCCTTCGGGCTGACATACTGAAAATATACCGTCACCCTTCCCCCGCAGACCATACCTATATCAGACACCTCATTTTTTGTCAGGTTAAAGCCCTTTGTATAGGAAACCTTTTCCCTCATGGCATCCATGGCAAGCTGAATGGCGCGGTATTCCACTGCACCCCCGCCTATCGTCCCCCGGATGCTCCCGTCACCTCTTACCAGCATCCGGGATCCGGCCCCCCGGGGGGTGGAGCCGGAACTGGCAATCACAGTCACCAGCACTGCTTCCTCTCCCCTTGCCAGCACATTTCCCAGTTCTTCAAATAAATGTTTCATCTTTCTCCCCTCCCTTTTTCTTTATGTGCCGCTCTCTGTCTTCTTCCCTCACGCCCCTTCCCTGAGCAACAGAACGGAGGAGGGCTCCACCCGCAGCCACCGGGGCGCCACATTCACCGCCCTGGAAGTATGGGTTCCCTTCCCGCACTTCCACCACAGCCCATTTTCCAGGGTAACGTACCACTCAAAGGGCATTTCCGAGACCTGCGCCTCCCCTGCCGGAATCAGGTTGGCATCCGGCCTCCTTTGCCATCCTGCCAGTTCCTCTGCCCCCACTGCCAGCAAGTCATGAGCCCGGATCCCGGCATAGGTAAAACCCTCCCCGATCTCCTGACCGGCTATTAGTTCCAGCCCGCCCCAATCCAATGCCCGCAGGCGGTATTTCCCCAGACGTTGTATCCGGCTGATATTCTTACAGCCCGTCAGCCTGGCCGCCTCCACTGTCCCCGGGTTCTGAAATACCTCCCGGGACGGCCCGGATACCAACACCTTCCCCTGATCCGTCAGCAAAAGATGTCCGCAAAGCTGATAGGCCTCATCCCGGTCGTGGGTCACCAGAACCGTAATCCCCCCGAATTCCTCCAGCACCTGTATCAGTTCCAGCCGCAGCCCCTCCCTCAGATGGGAGTCCATGGCAGAAAAGGGCTCATCCAGCAAGAGCACCTCCGGTTCATAAGCCAGAAGCCTGGCCAATGCCACCCGCTGCTGCTGCCCCCCGGAAAGCTGCCCAGGATAATGTTTCTCCAGCCCCCCAAGCCGGAATCTGCCTGTCAGTTCCTCCACCTTCTGATACCGGTTTTTCCAGACTCTGCCCTTATCCCCAAAAAAGAATTTTCCGGCCTCTTTCCCGGCAATGCCTGCCATAATGTTCTCCTCAACCGTCATGTTGGGAAACAGCGCATAATTCTGAAACAGATAGCCTACCTTCCGCTTCCTGGGACGAAGGTTGATATGCCGGTCTGAATCATAAAATACACATTCCGTCATGTCCCCGTCTCCTGTATGGCCCAGGACAATGCTCCCCCTATCCGGTGTGACAATCCCGGCTACGGATTTCAGGGTCATGCTCTTCCCGGAACCGGAGGCACCCAAAATCCCCAGAATCCCTTGTCCTGCCGTAAAAGAAATATCCAGATCAAATTCTTTTAGGTGTTTTTGAAGATTCACCCTCAAAAAAGAGGAGGAACCCCCATCCATGATTTTATACTTCCCCTCTTCTCCCACTTCTTCCTTCATCCTCTCCATCGCCTTCCCGCCTGCCAGGCCGCCCCGTTCATCAGCAGTATAGCCCCAAAAGAAATCGCCACCATAACCCCCGCATAGCCGCAGGCCTCTTCCATATTCCCGGCTGCCACCTCGGAATACACTGCCATCGGCAGGGTCCGTGTCCTCCCTGCAATATTTCCGGCAATCATGGCAGTGGCTCCGAACTCCCCCAGCCCCCTGGCAAAGGCCAGCACACCTCCGCCCAAAATCCCCGGCATGGCATTGGCCAGCAGCACCTTTCGGAATATTACCCACTCTCCCATCCCCAGCGTCCGTGCTGCTGCTGTCAGGTTGGGATCCACCTGTTCAAAAGCGCTTCTTGCCGACCGGTACATCAGAGGAAAGGACATGACCACTGCTGCCAGTACCGTGGCCTGCCAGGAAAAAGCAATCTTCACCTGGAAATATTCCAGGAAAAACCGCCCCAACGGCCTCTTTACCCCAAACAAATACAGTAAGAAAAACCCCATAACCGTGGGCGGCAGCACCAGGGGCAGAGTGAAAATCCCATCACAGACCATCCTTACTCTTTCGCTCCGTATACTTACCACCATCCAGGCAGCCAGGATCCCCAGAAAAAAGGTAATAAGAATAGAAACTCCTGCCGTCCTCACAGAAATCCATACTGGCGTCCAGTCCAATTTATCCCGCCCCTCCTTCCTCCGGGATTTCCCCAAGGGAAAACCCATAATCCTCAAACACTTCCAGCGCCTCCTTTGTCTTCAGGAAATCCACAAAACTTTCCGCCTTATCTCTATGGGCGCTGTGCCGGATTACTGCCACCGAGTAGATTACTCTGCCAGACAGGCTGCCCTCCGGCGCCTCAGCCGCCACTTCCACCTGGCCTTCTTTGCTGGCGGCATCTGTCGCATATACAATCCCTGCATCTGCGCTGCCTGCTGCCACCTGGTTTAACACCTCAGTCACATTCGTCCCGAAACTGACTCTGTCCTGAAGCCCTTCCCACAGCCCCAGACTGGTCAGGGCTTCCTTCCCATATTGCCCTGCCGGTACACTGTCAGGGTCTCCCAGGGCAATACTTTCTGCTCTCCGGATATCTTCAAAGCAGGCCAGCCGGCCTTCATTTCCTGACGGCACAATCAGCACAATTTTATTTTCCAGCAGATTCACTATGGTTTCGGAGGCAATCTTTCCCCCTCTGTCCAATTCCTCCATCTGCTTCCTGGCAGCTGACATAAAAACATCTGCTTCCAGCCCCTCCTCTATCTGGGTCTGCAGCTTTCCGGAACTGTCATAGATCCCCTTCACCTTTACCCCCGGATGCCTGGCTTCAAACATGGGAATCAGCCTTTCCTCATAAGGATTTTTTAGGCTGGCGGCAGCCGCCACCAGGATTTCCTCCCGGGCCTTAGGCTGCTTTTTTCTTGCTGCCTCCGAAACCAAAGGGATCTTTGGGGCTTCTTTTCCCAGAGAATCTGTGACTCCCCCCGTTGCCGTCATTGTACATATTGCCGGCCCTCCCCCTATTGCCGTCACTGTACATATTACCGCCCCGGCCAAATATATCATGAGCCTTCCCTTTTTCATTTTCTTCCTCCTATGTCTGCTTCCTGCCGCCCGCACTCCGATACGCTTCCCCTCAAAACCTTAAGCCCATGCCCCAGGGCATCCAATATAAATCCCAGGCTCTCCCTCACTGCTTTGGGGCTGCCCGGCAGATTCACGATCAATGTTCCCTTCCGGATCACCGACACCCCCCGGCCAAGCATTGCCCCTTCTGTCACTTCCACGGATTTCATGCGGATGAACTCTGCGATTCCCGGCGCCACCCGCTCCGCCACTGCCATGGTGGCCTCCGGCGTTTGGTCTCTTGGGGAAAATCCGGTTCCCCCGCTGGTCACAACCAAATCCACCTGCCTTCCGTCTGCCAGGCGGATCAGCTGTGACGAGAGGGGCTCCTGGCCATCCGGCAGCACCAGGGATTCCACTACCCGATAACCTGCTGCCTCCAGCATATCCTTTGCTGCCGGTCCGCTCTCGTCCACCCGTTCCCCCCGGGCCCCCTTGTCGCTTACCGTAATTACGGCTGCCGTAAACGGCCGGTTGGGTGCCGGAAGTTCCGCCCTCAGTTCATCTCCCGGACGGATCCACCCCTCCCGGAGCACTTGGGCAAATACCCCTTCCCGGGGCATGATGCACTCCCCCATCCGGTGATATATGGCACAATGGCTGTGACATTCCTTGCCGATCTGGGTCATCTCCAGTACCGCCTCACCGGCATATAGCTGCGTCCCCACCGGCAGTCCGGAAAAATCCAGCCCCTCCACCACCAGGTTTTCCCCAAAGTCCCCGTCCTCCACCTTCGCCCCCCGTTCGTTGAAGGCTTTTATCTTATCGTAGGAAAGGAGGCTGACCTGCCGATGCCAGTTTCCTCCGTGGGCATCCCCTTCAATCCCAAAGCCTGCTATAAAATGCCCTTCTCTGACCCGGCGCTTTTCCACCCCCCGCAAACTGCTGATACAGATTGCCCGCACAATCCCTGTAAGGTTTTTCTTCTCTTCCATCCTGGTTCCTCCTGCCTCCAAAGCTGAATCGTTCTGGTATTTTTGCATTCTTTATTTTCTTTGCCTTCTTTGCCTTTTCTGCCCTTCTATGCCTTCTCTGCCTTCCTTGTATTCCGCCCTTCTTTTCTTCCTTATCCTCCGATGGAACTCATTCCCCGCTTCTCTGTCATGCCTTCTGGTTTTTCAAAGCAATGGGATGCCGGTTTCTCCCGGATTACTTTTTCCATGGCTTCCTTAAGACGGTTTTGCTGCATACTTTTTTCTCCTTGCCGCAGCAAAACCCGCAGGTCAGCCCCCTCTTCATAGCACAGGCAGCCTTTTAACCATCCCTGGGCTGTGAGACGTATTCGGTTGCATTCTGAGCAGAATTTTCCGTGCATGGCCCGGATTACCCCGATACTTCCCAAAAAGCCGGGAATATGGTAATACACTGCCGGCCCATAGCCATGGATCCGGCTGTCCCGTTCCGTCCCCGGATGCTCCCGGCGGATTTCTTCCAGCATTTCTTCGGGATCTGCTGCCTTAAAGGCTTTTCCGTATCCCACAGGCATCATTTCTATAAAACGCACATCTACCGGCAGCTGCCGGGCAAGTTCCGCCAGTTCCCGCCAGTTCCTGGCTGCACTGCCCTTTGTCCTCAAATCACAGGGGATGCTTCTTTCCTTTTTTAGTGCATCCGGGAAAACCTTATCCGACGGCCTCCGGCTTCTTCCATCTTCCCATTGGACAGCCACTGCATTTATCTTTACCCGGATGCCTTGTTCCGCTGCCTGGCGGATTGCCTCCAATACCTGTTCCAGCCGATCCTGGCCGGTGATTTCCTGGTACAGGTTCCGATCTAAGGTATCCAGGCTTACGTTGATCCCATCGATTCCTGCCTTTTTAAGCGGCTCCAGAAAGGGCTTTAGCAGGACTCCGTTTGTGGTAATTGTCACGGTCTCAATGCCAGGCACTGCCTTTAACATCTCCACAAGACGGCAGCAATCCTTTCTCACCAAGGGCTCGCCGCCGGTGATTTTCAGATGGCGGATCCCCAGGCCGGCGCCGCAAACAGCAACCTGGCAAATCTCCTCCAGGCTCAGGATCTCCCTTGGCCTCACCCAATCAATCCCTTCCGGCATACAATATTTACACCGCAGGTTGCAGCGGTCAGTAATGGAAATCCGCATATAGTCAATGTTTCTTCCCTGGATATCTTTCACGGTTCCTCCTTTTTCCTGAGACTCCCCCTATGGAAAAGATTGCCTTCCCCTGCTTTATGTTTTTCATTTCTAAAGGTTTTGCTCTTTCCGCCCCTTTTCTCTGCCAGATAGACCTGGCCGATCTCCATAGCCTTATCTGCTGCTTTGCACATATCATAAATGGTGAGCAGAGCAACCGTCACTCCGGTCAGGGCTTCCATCTCCACCCCGGTTTTCCCTCTTGTCTGCGCCCTGCACATTACCTGGATCTCCCCGGCCTCCTCCCGGAGGGAAAAATCCAGGGACAGCTTCGTTAAGTTCAGCGGATGGCACAGGGGAATCAGTTCCGAAGTGCGCTTGGCTCCCATGATTCCTGCCACCCGTGCCACCCCCAATACATCCCCCTTGGCCAGGGAGCCTGCCTTTACCCTCTCCAGGCACTCCCTGGTCATAGAAATGCTACCAACCGCCACTGCCTCCCGCCAGGTATCTTCCTTTCCCCCCACATCCACCATCCAGGCATTTCCCTGGTCGTCAAAATGTGTCAGTTCCATGGCTTCCCTCCCCTTTCCCTCCCATGGCCTTTGGCCATTGATTTTTTAATTTTTTATAAAATATTTTATTAAAGTTATCCATATTGTTTTTCTCCCTTTCACCCTCCCAATCCAAATACCCAGGAAAAACGCCTTGTTCTTCCGAAACTAATGCCCCTTTCCAAAACCGCAATTGGGAAATGTGCATTCCAGGCAATTCAGGCACAAACCGCCCTCCCCTAAGGCGGCCAGTTCCTCCTTGGTCACCTCATCCTCTGCCAGAACCCGGGGCAGAACAAGGTCAAAAATTGTCCGCCTTGCATACATCACACAGCCCGGCAGCCCCATCACGGCTACGGTCCGTGAATTCCGCTCCTTGTCCTGCTTATAATATGCCAGCAAAAACATGGCTCCTGGCAGTACCGGCGCCCCATAGGACACAATGCGGGCTCCCGTATTTTTAATCGCCAAGGGCGTCCGGTCGTCCGGATCCACACTCATCCCCCCAGTGCAGATCACCACATCCGCCCCCTTGCCAATCATCTCCAGGATACTCCCCGTCACCTTCCTGTCATCGTCATTCCAGGTCACATGGCCGATAATCTCCGTATCAAATTCTTTCAGCTTCTCCTCGATTACCGGGGTAAAGGTATCCTGTATCCTTCCGTAATACACCTCATTGCCTGTGGTGACAATCCCCACTTTTTTATGGGAAAAGGGTTTGAGTTCCAACAGGGGACGGCCGCCGGCTGCTGCCAGGGCCGCCTCCTTTGCCGCCCTCATCTTTTCCTCCTCTATAATCAGCGGAATGATTCTGGTGCCTGCCAGCTTGTCCCCTTTCTTCACAGGGAAATTGCCATGGCGGGAAGCGATCATCATCTGCCCGAAGCCATTGACTGCTTTCAGGGCTTGTGACTGAACCTTCAGCAGGCCGTCGCAGGCTGCCCTCAGTTCGATCTTCCCTTCCTTTACCTCTGACCGCTCCATATGCTCACCCTGGCACAGCCCGCAGAGAATCTCTGCCGCCTCATTCTCATGAAGCATGCCCTCCTCCTTTTCCCACACATAAAGCTGATCCTTGCCCACACTAAGCAATACCGGAATATCTTCCTTCGTCACCACATGGCCTTTTCGGAATATTGCATCCTTCCTGACCCCCCTGACAATCTGTGTGATATCATGACAAAGCACCGTGCCTTCTGCCTCCGGGGTTTTGACCAATTTCATCTCTGTTCCACCTTCTTTTCTAAATTGTTTTATGAAATCCTTTTTCAAAATGCTTCCAGAAGATCTGTTGGAGGCATCCCTGTATTTCCCTCTCCATGGCTTCATAACTCTTAAGCAGCCCTTTTCCTTCCTCTGTCAGCAGGGAACCGCCGCCCCCAATCCCTCCTGCCCGGCGCTCCACCACCGGAAATCCCAGCTGCCGTTCCACCTTCCGAATCATCCGGCTGCCCTTGCTATAGGAAAGTTCCATCCCCCCGCAGGCCTCCTGAATCGACCCTGTCTTATCAATCAGGGACAGAAGCCTCGCCGTATCTGGTTCAAAAAACATCTCCCTCCCGTGAAGGAAAACCCGGACAGAGGGACGCAGAGGATAGCCGTTTCCTCTCTCATAGTCCCATTCCAGCAGCTGCCGGTAGGCTTTAGGCGTATCCACATCCCGGCGTATCCCCTCATCCTCCACTTCCAGGTTGGTTATCCTTACCCCCAGTTCCCGGATGGCTCCCCGAAGCCCCTGGGCTCCTTCATATTCCAAAAGCCTTGGCACCAGATTCCTCTCAAACATAACCGGATGGCCTGCCTTTCCCTGGTACACCGTCCTCACCACCTCTGCGTCAATCTTCATTACCTGGCGGAATGTTTCCGGCAAAATGGCCGGAAGATCGATGGGCATTACCATCACCTGTTCCCACATCCCCTCCCCCTCCAATGCCCTAAGCCCCAGCTTCACGGAATCAAACATATGGGTATTTTCATACCGTTCGTTTCTTACAAACCGAACGCCTGTATAAAAAAGATGGCGTTCCAGCGATTCAGCCTGATGTCCGGTCACTACCACCACCGGATCCACCTTAAGCTGCCTTAGCATGGTTACCACATGAAGGGCTATCGTGGAATCCCCAAAGGGAAGCATTGGCTTAAATGCCCCCATCCTGCTGGAAAGCCCCGCTGCCACCAACACGGCGCCTGTCTTTCTCATCTTCCCCTCCTTTTACCAGGCGCCATGGCCTACGGCCGGCGCCTGTGCTTGTTTTCTGCTTTATTTCTTCCGGTAAGCCGTCTCCTTAAGGGGCAGGCTCTGCCTGAATTTCCCGTCCAGCTTATAATAGGCCAGGGCGCAGGCAGGAGCAGTGGGAATCATGCACAATTCCCCGCATCCTTTGGCCCCCAGGGAATAGGGCAGCTTCCGTTCCTCTTCCGGCACACAGAGCATTACCTCCAATTCCGGTACCTCATCTGCCCGCATAAACCCAATGGTGCCAAACCGGCTCTTAGGATATCCCCCCTCACAGTTAAATTCCTCGGTTACCCCATAACCGATTCCCATGACCATGCCGCCTTCGATCTGGCCTTCCACGGACTGGATATTCACCGGTGTCCCCACATCAAAGGCTGACACTGCCTTTGTGATCTTCCCCTCCTCATTGAGGATAATCACCTGGGTGCCGTAGGAGTAAGAGACATGGCTGACCGGATTCTCCTTGATGGCTCCCAGGGGGTCTGTCTTCACTGAATACTCCCCAAAGAACTCCATCCCCTCTAAGTCGTCAATGCTCCTGCCCCCATCCAATGCCAGCTTTAATTTCTCTCCTGCCCGGCGGGCCGCCTCCCCGGTGACCACTGTCTGCCGGGAAGCTGTGGAAGTCCCGGAATCCGGTGTCCGCACCGTATCTGCCGCCTCAAACACAAAGAGCGCCGGGTTCAGCCCTGTCACATGGCAGATCTCTGTCAGGGTCATCTGGCCGATTCCCTGCCCCATACAGGAGGCTGAGGTACGGATATGAATCTTTCCCTTCTCCACAGAGAGAAGTACCCGCCCGATGTCCTTCTTTCCCATCCCGGTGCCGGAATTTTTAAACCCGCAGGCAATCCCTGCATAAGGATGGGCATAATAAATATCCTTCACTGCATCCAGGCAGGCTTCCATATTGGTGTTGGCGTCAGCCCTCTGCCCGTTGGGCAGGATATCTCCCGGCTTGATGGCATTGCGCCGCCGAAACTCCCAGGGGTCAAGGCCGCACATCTCTGCCAGCAGATTGATATTCATCTCCGTGGCAAAGCAGCTTTGGGTCACGCCGAAGCCCCGGTAAGCCCCTGCCACCACGTTATTCGTATACACTGACATACCGAAAATATCGATATTCTGATAGTTATAGGGTCCTGCCGCATGGGTGCAGGACCGATGCAGAACCGGCCCGCCCAGGGAAGCGTAGGCTCCCGTATCTGCAATGATAATCCCCTTCATGGCTGTCAGATGCCCCTTCTCATCACAGGCTGTGGTAAATTCCATCTCCATGGGATGACGCTTCACGTGGTAATTGAGGGATTCCTGGCGGCTGTATTTCACCTTCACCGGCTTCTTCGTATACCAGGCGGCCAGAGCGGCATACTGCTGCACGGTCATGTCCTCCTTCCCCCCAAAGCCTCCGCCCACCAAGGGCGCCCGGCAGTGAACCTTCTCCGGCGGCAGCCCCAGCATCTTGGCGCACTCCCTCTGCACGTCATAGACCGACTGGCTGGAGGTATAGACCAGCAGCCCATCCTCCCCCTCCGGCAGAGCCACACAGCACTCCGGCTCCATAAACCCATGCTCCTGCCAGGAGGTCTTATACTTGCGGGTCACCACATACCTGGAGTTTTTGATGGCCTCATCCGCATTTCCCCGCACCAGAGTCGCCCGGCTCATCACATTCCCGTCCTCATGGAGCAGGGGTGCATCCCCTTTGAGCGCCTCATAGGGGGAGGTAATTGGCGCAAGTTCCGTCAAATCCGCCTCTATCAAGTCCAGAATCTCCTGCAGGCTTTCCTGCTTTTTGGAAACCACCAAAGCCAGGGCATCCCCCACGTAGCGGGTGATATCCCCCTCTCCCCTGAGCACATCCCAATCCTGCTTGATATGGCCGATCTTATTGCAGGGCACATCTTCCTTCAGCAAAATCCCCACACAGTCCGGATGCTTCCTGGCCTCTGTCACGTCAATCCGGTTCACCAGGGCCCGGGGATACCGGGAATACAGACATTTCCCATAGAGCATATCCGGCAGGTAAATGTCATCCGCAAAAATTCCGCTGCCATTCACCTTCTCCGCCGCATCAATCCGCTTAAAATGCTCATTCATGTGCAGGGTTTCCGGCTGTGCCGGAATCTTTTTCTTTTCCCGGAAAAATTCCGCTGCCATCAGAATTGCATCCTCAATCTTCTTATATCCCGTACAGCGGCACAGATTTCCCCGGATTGCCTTCTTCACGTCCGCCCTGGAAGGATTCAGGTTCTGATCTAACAGGCTCTTGGCGGAAATGATCATTCCCGGGATGCAAAATCCGCACTGGACTGCCCCTGCCTCTGCAAAGCAATGCTCATAAACCTTCATTTCCTCCTGGGGGATTCCCTCCACAGTCAGAATCTCCTTTCCCTCCAGGGTGCTGATCTTCGGCACACAGGCCTTAACCTTTTTCCCGTCCACTAACACCGTACATGTTCCGCAGGCGCCCTCACTGCAGCCGTCCTTTGTGGCCGTAAGGTGTAAATCATCCCGCAGAAACCGCAGCAGCTTTTTGTCCCCGGGCGCTTCATACATTCTTCCGTTAATTGATAGATGATACATACAATTCCTCCTTTTGATAACTCCCTATCCCTCATGGTCTGTATGCAGAAGGTGATGCGCCTTCTGGGAAAGAGGCTTTCCAAAGAAATCCTCATAGCACTGCAGCACCGCCGGGTTCTCGTGGGAAAATCTCAGTTCACTCACCTGGTCAAGGCCGTAGAGCACCTGGCCTCTCACTCCGGCCAGTTCCTCCCCGTCGTGAATCGGCTGGCCTCCTCCTCCCGCACAGCCGCCGGGGCAGGCCATAATCTCCACAAAATCATACTGCGCTTCCCCTCTTTTGACGGCTTCCATCAGCCGCCTGGTATTCCCCAGCCCGCTGGCCACTGCCACCCGCACCGGCGTACCCGCCAGGTCAAACACGGCTTCCTTCCACCCTTCAAGACCCCGCACCTGCCGGAATGCATCCGGCTCCGGGTTCTTTCCGGTTACCAGATAATAGGCGCTGCGCAGGGCTGCCTCCATCACGCCGCCGGTGGCTCCGAAAATAACCGCTGCCCCGGTTCCCTGCCCAAGGGGCACATCAAATTCCTCCTCTGAAAGCCCCTGGGCATCGATGTGTTCTGCCCGAATCATCCGGTCAATCTCCCGGGTGGTCAGCACCACATCCACATCCTGTCCGGCTCCGGCATCCTGCATGGCTGGCAGGGCGCACTCCTGTTTCTTGGCCAGGCAGGGCATCACGGACACGCAGAAAATCCTCTCCGGCTCCACTCCCAAAAGGCTGGCATAATAGCTTTTTGCCACTGCCCCGAACATCTGCTGGGGGGATTTGGCGGTGGAGAGATGAGCCACCATCTCCGGATATTGGGATTTGATGAAACGCACCCATCCCGGGCAGCAGGAGGTAAACAGAGGCAGCTTTGCCTCTCCCCGCCTCTTCATCCGCTCCAAAAACTCGCTTCCCTCCTCCATGATGGTTAAATCTGCTGAGAAGTTGGTGTCAAAAATGTAGTCAAAACCCATCTTCCTCATGGCTGCCACCAGGCGTTTTACTGTGGCAGCCTCCCGGGAGAGGCCCAGGCTCTCCCCCCAGGCTGCCCGCACTGCCGGTGCAATCTGCACCACAGTGATTTTGTCCGGGTCAGCCAGGGCACGGAATACCTTTGGGGTGTCATCCCGCTCCCGCAGCGCCCCGGTGGGGCAATGGGTAATGCACTGGCCGCAAAGGGCACAGTCGCTCTCCTCCAATATCCGGTTGCCAGATACGTCCACGGTGGTGCGGGAGCCTGTCTTGGACAAATCCCAGATATTCATGCCCTGCACTTTTTCACAGATCTGGATGCACCGCATACATTTAATACATTTTTCATAATTGCGCAGCAGAGGGAAATTCTTCGTCCACCGGCTGTGGAACAGCTGTTTCTCATAGGGTACCCGGACAATCCCCAGGTCATTGGCCAGCTTTTGCAAAGAACAATTGCCGCTTCTCACACAGGTGGGGCAATTGCTGTCATGCTGGGAAAGAATCAGGCGCAGGTTGGTCATCCTCGCCCGCCGCACCTTGGGACTGTTGGTAAACAGTTCCATGCCTGATTCCACCACATTGTTGCAGGCTGTCAAAAGCCGTTCCCTGCCCTTTTGCTCCACCAGGCAGACCCGGCAGGCGCCGATCTCATTGATTTCTTTTAAAAAGCAAAGGGTGGGAATCCGGATTCTTGCTGCCCTGGCTGCCTCTAAAATAGTAGTCCCTGCAGGAACCTCCAGGGGCTGGTTATCGATTGTCAGCTTTACCATCTCTCAGTCCTCCCTCCTCTAAAGCATCCAAAGCCACAATGGTCACACCGCAGGCACCGGGAAGCCTCCTGCAAGGCCTCCTCCTCACTCATGCCCTGCTCAATCAGTGCAAAATCCCTCTTCCGCTCAACCGGGTTTCTCTCTTTCATGTTTACCCGCCCCCAGGCCGCCCGGTCATCCAGCCGGATTTTCGGAATTTCCACTCCCGACTCGATGGGATGATGGAAGCCCAGATATTCATCAATGTTGGCTGCTGCCACCTTTCCTGCCGCAATGGCACGGATAACCGTAGCTGGCCCGGTAACACAGTCACCACCGGCAAATACCCCTGGAATATTCTGGATACCGCTCCAGTTTAAGGCATCGATCCCCCCACGGCGGATGGGGATCCCGCTCTCCTCAAAGGCCTTGGTCTCAATCCCCTGGCCGATGGCCACGATAATCCGGTCACAGGCCAGTCGTTCTTCCCCCACGGCTGCCTTCCTGGGCGCCGGGCGGCCGTCTTTCACCTGGCCGATGATCTGGGGCTGCACCCACAGGGCTTCGGCCTTCCCATCTTCCCCTGCCTCAATCCTGACTGGCGCCAAAAGTTCTGCCATCTGGCATCCCTCGGCCACTGCCCCCTCCACTTCCTCGGGGAGCGCCGTCATATCCGAAACCCTTCTCCGGTAAACCACCCGAACCTTGGCCGCCCCCAGCCGGATTGCTGACCGGGCCGCATCCATGGCCACATTGCCGCCTCCGATGACAATCACATCTTCACCGGCAAAGTCCAGGGTTTCTCCCTCCCCCAACCTGCCCAGCATTTCCACGGCAGAAAGCACTCCTTTCGCCTCCTCACCGGGAATACCGATCTTCTTGTCCTGGTGGGCGCCGATGGCGATGTACACCGCATCATACTCTTTTCTGAGATCTTCAACTGTCCTCTCCTCCCCAATCCGGACACCGGTCTCCACCTTTACTCCATGGGAAAGCAACACCTTAATCTCCTCATCCAGGATTTCCCTGGGCAGCCGGTAGGCGGGAATCCCATAGCGGAGCATTCCCCCCAGATTTTTCCTCTGCTCATAAATGGTTACTCCATGGCCCATGAGGGACAGATAATACGCCGCGCTGATGCCTCCGGGCCCGCCGCCGATGACCGCCACCCTTTTCCCGGTAGAATCCGCCGGTTTCGGAGCCGGTACCTTCCCGGCATGCTCCGCTGCATACCGCTTCAGTCCCCGAATGTTCACCCCCTGGTCTAACATATTCCGCCGGCACCTGGCCTCGCAGGGATGTTCACAGATCAGCCCGCAGACCGAAACCATGGGATTGTCCTTGCGGATCAGCCGCACTGCATCCTCATAGCGTTTCTCTCCCACCAGGGCAATGTAGCCGGGAATGTCCACCCCTGCCGGGCAGAGGGAGACACAGGGCACTGCCTGCTTTAACCCGCTGATACACCGCCCCCGCTCCACATGTTCCACGTAATCCTCCCGGAATCCCCGGACTCCTTTAAGCACCATCTTTGCTGCCTCCCAGCCGATGGCACAATCCGCGGACAGGGCAATATCCTCTGCCAGTTCCTCAATCAGGTTAATGGTCTCCAGACTTCCCTTTCCATCCAGAACATCCTCCAAAAGCCTCTCAAGCTGCCCCAGCCCAATCCGGCAGGGCACACACTTTCCGCAACTCTGGGCATGGCAGAGTTTCAAAAAGGAGGCTGCCATATCCACCGGGCACAGCCCCGGCGGGCTGGCAACAATCCGCCTCTCCAAATCCTGGTACAAGCCCTCCATCGTCTTCTGGGCCTGGTTCTTCGTTACAATCGTCAATCTGCTCACCGTTTATCCCCCTTTTCCTATAGCAGAACATCTTCAGCATTTCTCCCTGTTCCCATAGTCCTTCTGCCCGGGCAGCACCAGGTTTAAAAAAACTGCTGCAATCGTGGCAATCACCACCGGTGACTTCCCGAATATGGTGGTCACCCAGGCCGGAAACTGAGCCAGGGAGGCCGACGCCTGGGTTACCCCCACCCCGATGGCCACAGCCAGCCCCACCACTGACATATTCCTGAAATGCATCTCCTGTGAGGTGATCAGCTTCATCCCTGTCATGGCGATAGAAGCAAATACGGAGATGGTAGCCCCTCCCAGCACACACTGGGGAATGGTGGTCAGAAGAGCCGAGAATTTGGGAACCAGCCCGGCCATCAGAAGAATCCCTGCCGCCATCCCCAGAACCACCCGGTTAATCACCTTGGTTGTGGTGACAATGCCCACGTTCTGGCTGTAGCTGGCCGTGGGCAGCCCCCCTAACAGGGCACCCAGCACATTGGTGCAGCCATACCCCACAATCGCCCCCTTCAGTTCCTTATCCGTGGGCTCCCTGTCCATACTGCCTGTGGTGGTTGCCGTAAAATCCCCGATGGCCTGAATCGCATTGATGGCAAACAGAAGCCCGATGGCCACACAGGAGGAGGCCTCGAACTCCACCCCGAAATGCATCAGGTTCGGCATCTGGAACAGGCTGGCCTGGGACACCGGGCCCAAATCCACCATTCCAAAGAAACAGCCAATCACATATCCCCCGATCATGCCGATCAAAATTGATGCTAATTTTAAAAATCCTTTTGTAAAATGATTCAAAAATGTCACAATAGACAAAGTGAGAAAGGCCACCAGCCAGTTCTTCCAATGCCCATAATCCGGGCTGGCCGTTCCTCCTGCCATATAGTTAATGGCAGTGGGATACAGGGACAATCCGATGGTAAACACCACTGTCCCCGTCACCAGCGGGGGAAATAACCGCCGGATCCGGTCAATAAAAAAACCGATCACCACAGCAATGATGCCTCCCACAATCTGCGCCCCGAATATGGCAGCAATCCCAAAATCCGCTGCAATTGCCTGCATGCTGGCCACATAGGCAAAGCTGACTCCCATGATCACCGGCAGCCCGGAGCCCAGCCGCAGCCCGTCCCTTTTCCCTATGGGGAACAGCTGCAGAAACGTGGAGAGGGCTGACACCACCAGGGCTGCCTGAATCAGCATCACCCGGTTGGGATTATCCAGCTGCCCGGCCCCTGCCACAATAATGGCCGGTGTCACACATCCCACAATCATTGCCACCACATGCTGCAGAGCCAATGGCAGCGCCTCGTACATCCCGGGAATCCCCTCCAGTTCAAACAGGGACCCCTTCTTTCTCTTCCTATCTTCCATGATTATACCCCGTACTCTCCTGATATCCGGAAGCTTAGATTCCCGCACCCCATCCCTTCCGGAATCCATTGTATAGATTGAATATTCAATCTAATTCTGGTAAAAACCAGTCCTTTGCTTATCCTGCCATTTTCTCAGGACATGATCTTTCCCTGGTTTTTACCGCCTCTTTATTTTCTAACAGTACATCACGCCCTCTTGGCAGACTCAATCCGCTTCAGCACCATCTCCTCCGCCATGGCAAAATAACCCTCTGCATCAAAGTCCTTCTTATCCACCAGCATTTGAATCGACGCCCCCTCCAGAAGAGAAACCGTCAGATAAGGAATCATTTCCTTCTCCTTCTCCTCCAAATCCGGACAGAAACGAATCAGGATCTCCCGGATGCTGTCCCGCCATTCCATATAAGCCTTCTGAAACCGTCCCTGTATCCTGGGATTGATCTTCGACTGCACGATAAAATCCAGTTCCGCAAAATCATAGTCCCGCTTCCGGGTGATCATCTGCTTCTTCTGCTGAAAAAAGACATGGAGTTGTTCCTGCAGCGTATCCTTGCTCTTCTTCTTCAATGCCTCCTGCATGGTATAAAACTCGTTCAGTACATGCTCCTGCAGACCTTCCAAGAGTTCCTCCTTTGTCTTGTAGTAATAATGGACATTGGACTGCACCATATCCGCATGCTCTGCAATCAGATGCATCCTCGTCCCGCTGATTGTCTCCTCATTAACCACCTTTAAGGCAGCCTTCAAAATCTTCTCCGTTGTATTCGAATACTGTGATGAATCCTCTCTCATGTTCTCCTCCAAATTCACTCGTTGTCTGATTCTCATCCCAGTATATCAATTACAAATCCATTTCGCAATTCTTTTATGATTATCCTGCTGGCTGGCCGGAAGAGCCGAGGGTGGCCAGGGTTCTGACCCCCTGGCTATCCCCGCCCTCACAGCTGCCGCGGCCCCCGGAACAGATACTTTCCTTTCGTCTCCTGGCAAATCCTTCCATTCTCTGCCGCCAGCCTTCCCCTGAGAAACACCTTTTCGGCACGCCCCTTTAGCTTCATGCCCTCATAAGGGGTATAATCCACCTTCTGCACCTGGTCAGCGGCTGTAACCCTCCACTCTGCCTCCGGGTTCCATACCACCACATCTGCATCGCTTCCCGGCGCCAGCACCCCTTTTTTCGGATACATCCCAAACAGCCTGGCCGGGCGTTCTGACAAAAGGCGGCACATCTGCTCCACCCCTGTCCTGCCGCTGTTTATGCCGAAATGGTAGAACAGGGCAGGGCGGTGCTCCACACCGGGCACCCCGCCGGGAATTCTGGTAAAATCACTGATTCCCCTGGTTTTCTGGCTGTCCATATGGAAGCTGCAGTGATCGGTTCCCACCATATCAAACTCCCCTCTGGCAACTGCCTCCCAGAGGCTTTCCACATCCCTCTGCTTACGCAGGGGCGGGGCACACACATAGGCGGCACCGGCAAATCCCGGCTTCCCGTACAGGGAATCCTCCAGTACCAGGTACTGGGGGCAGGTCTCTGCAAAGATTTTCTGCCCCTCCTCCCTGGCACGCCGCAACTCCCGCAAGCCCAGAAATGAACTGAGATGGACAAGGCTGACCGGCGTCCCTGCCAGCTTTGCCAGGGTCAGCAGACGGTGGACCGCCTCTGCTTCTGCCTCTGGCGGACGGCTCTTAGGATGCAGCCCCGGACTGTTTTTCTCCTCCTGCTTTAACCTGGCGGTAATCCTTTTGATGATATCCGGGTTCTCGCAGTGGACTCCCACAATGCCCTTTTCTTCCTCCACTGCCTCCAGGATCTCCAGGATTTCCCGGTCATTCACCATCAGGTTGTCATAGGCCATGTACAGCTTATAGGAGGTTACCCCCAGCCGGGTCATATCTTTCAGTTCCATCCGCACAGCCGGGTTCCAGTCTGTAACCGACATATGGAAGCCGTAATCACAGCATGCCTTCCCTTCTGCCAGCCGGTGCCAGTTCTCCAGGGCCTGCTTTAAGGTTTCTCCCTTTTCCTGGGTGGTAAAATCCAGAACAGAGGTGGTCCCCCCGGCCAGGGCTGCCTGCGTCCCGCTGAAAAAATCGTCTGCCGTGTGGAAATCCCCCGCATCCAGATCAAAATGGGTATGGGTATCCACAAACCCGGGGAAAAGATATTTCCCGGAAACATCTATCACCTGGGCGTCCCTGGCAGGAAGATGCTGCCCCAGCTGTGTGATCTTTTCCCCTTCCAGGAAAAGATCCGCCTCATACCATCCGGCGGAAGAGACGATCCTGCCGTTTTTCAATAAATATTTCATCCTGTGCCCTCCCATTCTGTCCCCTCCACTGGGGCCATAATGGCCATAATTTTAAAGGATACACCCACGATGCCTTCTCTGCCATGGGTAATGCCTATTCTCATCTTTTCTGAAGTTCCCTGTAATGCACACAGGGAGATAGGTTCTGAATTGCCCCTCAGCCTTAAAGGTACAGATATCGGTATTCTTCCTCAATGGCCAGAATCACCTGACGCAGCCCTTCCTCCAATCCGCAGTTCTTTTCCTTCAGGCCATATTCCTTCACCTGTCCTGCCAGGCGTACCTTTACCTTTCCGGTGTCATGGCTCAATACCACAAATCCTTCATTTTTACTATTTTCAAAATCCTCCGTATTGGCAAACAGGGTGAATTTTTCCTGGTAGGGAGCGCTGCTGTAGGGGCAGAAGCTTTTGCAGTTCCCGCATTCATTACACATGTAGTCTATATGTACAATGGCTGGCATTTTCCGGCCTGGCACCCGGATGGCCACATTGGCCCGGTTGGGGCATACATCCACACAGTTTTCGCAGATATGGCTGCACTCCAGGCATCGCTGCTCCTCTCCGGACACCTCATGGGAGTGAACCAGGATACCCTTCTTCCTGGCCGCTGCCTCCACATCGCAGCTGTCTGCCAGGGCCTGGGATTTTCCTGTATTCAGGATTGCATCGGCAGCAAGCCGGGCATCCCGGATGGCCAGGACGATGGTGGCCGGCTTCGCTGCCCCGTCACCGATGGCATAGACGCCCTTCTGGCTGGTCTCCATGGTGGCAGGATCCAAAAGGGGAGTTCCCTTTTCATTCAGGGCAATACCGAAGCCCTCATACACCCCGGAGTCTACCCTCTCTCCCAGGGAAGCAATGATAGAGTCTGCGGGAATCCTTACTTCCTCCTCCGTCTCCACCGGACGCTGCCTGCCGCTTTCATCCATGTCTCCCAATACCACCTTGCGGCAGGTGAGAACGCCCTCCTTCTGAGTCTTTGGCGCCAGAAGTTCCCTGAAGATCACTCCTTCCTCCATGGCCTCCAGCAATTCCTCCTCCTCAGCAGGCATGTAGCGCTTTGTCCGGCGGTAGGCCACAGTCACATCCTCCACCCCAGGCATGCGCTTTGCCATCCGTGCCGCATCCATGGCTGTATTGCCGGCTCCGATCACCACCACATGTTTTCCAAGTTCCAAGGAATCCGGCGCAGTCTTGGCTGCCTCTAAAAATTCCACCGCATTGTATTCCTTTTCCGTGTCCACCCCAATGGGCATTCCCTTGCGGGCGCCGATTGCCAGGACAATGGCATCGTATCCCTGAGCCCTCAGACCGGACAGATCACGGATCTCCACGCCTCCCTCAAACTCTGCGCCGTAAGCCTTTGCCAGTTCCACATCCCGGGCAATGGCCTCCCGGTCAATCCGGAAATCCGGAATCACGTTGCGGACGGTTCCCCCAAAATTCTCAGAACGGTCAAATACCTTCACCTGGGCGCCGCCCCTGGCCAGGAAGGAGGCACAGGCGATTCCTGCCGGGCCGGCTCCCACAATTGCCACCCGTTTTCCTGTCTTCTTGTCTGTCCGGCCTGTGCTTTTTGCCGCTTCTGCGGCGTCTTTTTTCTTCCCCATCAGCTTTTTCATCACTGCCTCATAGCCGCCCTTGGCCCCTTTCAGCTTCGTGCTGCGGATATTCACCGGCTCCTCGTAGAAATTGCGGCTGCATTTGCCCATGCACCGGTGATTGCAAAGAGTCCCTGTCATAAAGGGCAGCGGGTTTTTGTCCAGGATTACTTCCAGCGCCTCTTCATGCTTTCCCTCTCCCACCAGCCGGATATAGGCCGGGATATCCTGGTGAATCGGGCAGCCTTCCATGCAGGGGGCGGTAAAACAATCTAAAAGAGGCACCTTTTTCTCCGTCTTCCTACTGGGCAGCGGCTTCACCGGTTTCACGTGGTGGGGATCCTTTTTGATGTCCTCAATCAGCCTGGAAAGCCCTTCCACATCCACGCCGGTAAAGGGACGGTATTCCTGCCGGGACAGTTTCTCTGCCATCTGCACATTCCGGTTATAACCGCCGGGCTTTAACAGGGTGGTGGCCACTGTCACCGGCCAGATGCCCAGATTATAGATCCGGTCAATATTGTAGTAATCCGCCCCGCCGGAGTAGGATATCCGCAGACTGCCGCCAAAAGCTTTGCTGAGCCGGCAGGCAACGGTCAGGGAGAGGGCACATAAAGACTTGCCGGACATGTACATTTCCTCACTGGGCAGTTCCTTTCTGGTCACATCCACAGGGAAGGTGTTGGTGATCTTCACTCCGAATTCCACACCCTTTTCTTCCGCCAGCCTCATCAGGCGCCCAAACATGGGAACTGCATCCTCAAACTGCAGGTCATCCTTAAAATGAAAATCCCCGAAGGCCACATAATCATAGCCCATTTTATCCATGATGCTCCTGGCTTCCTCATAGCCCAGCAAGGTGGGATTGCATTTCACAAAGGTATTGAGCCCCTTCTCCCTTATTAAATAGGAAGCAATGCCTTCGATCTCCTGAGGCGGGCAGCCGTGAAGGGTGGACACCGTGGCTGAGCGGCAAATCCTGGAAGGAATATGGTCAATGTCCTCCTCCGTCAGATTCCTAAAACGCCCCTGGTGGTCTTTCAGCCACTGGATACTCTCCTTAAATACCGGGTGGTCTTTGGCTTCCATCATATCCTGGATATAGGTATCAATCTTCTCTGACTGAATCCCTGCCAGGTCATAGCCCACGCTGATATTGAAAACAAAGCCATCCTCTGCCCCGGTCTGCCATTCCTTTGCCAGAGCCTTCAAGGCCACCCAGGCCTTCACATACTCCCCATAAGCCTGCTGCACATAGAGTTCCGTTGACCACTCACAATTGTAGCACTCGTCCTCCGCCAGAATACAGGGCTTATTCACCGGCAAATCCTCCCCGTCCAGAATCTGCACCGTCTTTAACTCAAAAAAACGGCATCCTGTCAGGTAAGCTGCGATGATATTCTGAGCCAGCTGGGTGTTCGGCCCTGCTGCCGGCCCAAAGGGGGTCTCAATCTTTTCCCCGAAAATGGACAGGGCCTTATCCGGGTCTGCCTGGTACTGCTTTCTCACTCCGAATACGGTGCCTCTGCTCTTCTTCTCCTCCAATATCCAATTCATCAGATTCCCAAAAGGAATCGGTGTCATTCTGTCTCCCATAATTTTCCTTTCCCCTTTCTCTATCCGTTAATGCTTCTGGCCAGTTCTTTTGCTGCCTGGCGGCAGTCTGCCAGTTCCTTTGCCTCGTCCGCCACCAGCAGTTCCCGGTCTTTCATCAGAACCTTCCCGTTACAGATGGTGGTCTGCACCATAGCGCCGTTGACCCCGAACAGCAGATGGCCGTTGATATTATTTTCATTCAGAGGGGTCAGGGGGTCGTAGGCAACCACGATCACATCCGCTGCCGCCCCTTCCCTTATCACTCCCAGAGGGGTGTCAAAATAGCGGTTGGCAATCCGGGGATTCCCCTCAAACAGCATGGCCGGAATCTCACTCCAGGCCGCATTGGCATCACAGAGGGAATGCTTGTGCAGCACGTTGGCCACCTTATAGGATTCCATCATATCGTGGGTGTATCCGTCTGTGCCCAGGCCGGTAAGGATACCCTTCTTAAAAATCTCCATGGTGGGAGGGCAGCCGCAGGCATTCCCCATATTGGACTCCGGGTTGTGCACCACCATGGTGTCTGTTGCCTTCAAAAGTTCCATCTCCTGCTCATTCACATAAATGCAATGGGCTGTGATGGTCTTCTCCCCCAGCAGGCCGTGATCCATAAGGCGGTTCACAATCCTCTTCCCATGATTTTTGAGGCAGTCATGGAGATCCTCAATCCCCTCAGCCACATGGATATGTACCCCCACCCCTTCCGGCATCTCCTCCCGGCACAAGGCAAAGGTCTCATCAGAAATGGTGAACTGGGCATGCATCCCCATCATCCCTTTCAGCATATCCTCCTTTTGAGACAGGGCATAGCGGATGAAATCCCCGTTCTCCTTCACGGAAGCCCTGGCCTTATCTTTGCCTTCCCGGTCTGAAACCTCATAGCAAAGGCAGGTTCTTACCCCCAGCTTTTTTGCCGCCTCTGCAATCCGAAACAGGCTGCCCTCAACGGAACCAAAGCTGGCATGGTGGTCAAAGACTGTGGTCACCCCGTTTTTGATGCAGTCCATATAGGTAGCCATGGCGCTGTGCCAGGTCTGGGTAAGGGTCAGATGGCGGTCAATTGTCCACCACATCCCGTCCAGGATATCCAAAAAACCCTTGGGATTGTAACCCTTGATGGACAGCCCCCTGGCCATGGCGCTGTAGATATGCTCGTGGGTATTCACCAGGCCAGGCATAATCAGCTGTCCTTTGGCATCCACCTGTTCTGCCTGGGGGTATTTCCTTTTCAGTTCCTCAAAATCTCCCACCTCACGAATTACCGTTCCCTCCAGCACCACGCCTCCCTCCTGAATCAGGGGGGTTTTGGCATCCCTTGTGACTACTGTGCCCTTTCCTACAAGAATCATCCCGCTTCTCCTTTCCCACTGTTGCTTTTGCCCGGACATCTCCGGATTTCACCGATGTTTTTATCGATTATTCAGTCTAATTATGATAGTAATACATTTTATTTTTATTGTCAATAGCAAATCCTTAAAAATATTTTTTATCCTAAAATATTTTTAGATATCGATTTTGTGAACCAGGAATCCGGCAAGGAATTTCTGGATGTCATTGATGGATGTAAAAAGGCCTCTGCTCCTTTCTTGCAAGAAAAAAGGCCCGATTCCTTTTGTAAAGAATCAGACCTTTTTCCATATCCCCGCTTTTCGACACCCGGACTTTATAATCCCTGCTTCTTCTCCATCCCGCACTCCGTGCACATCCCTGCCACGGCAGCCACAGCGGCCTGGTCTTTCACCATCATATCATAGAACCGGTATCCGCCGGACAAATTCCACGTCCTGGCCCCTGCCTGGTCTAATATCCGCTGGGCCAGATAACCCCGGAGGCCGATCTGGCAGGTAATGTAAATGTCCTTGGACAAATCCAGTTCTCCCATGCGCTCCCGGAGGCTGTCTAAGGGAATATGGATAAATCCGGGAATCATCCCCCTTGCCACCTCCTCATCCGTGCGCACGTCAAGACGTATGGCATCCTCCGGAATTTTGTCCAGATCTTCGATATAGAAGGGTTTCATCACTCCTTCCAGCACATTGCCGATCACATATCCCGCCATATTCACCGGATCCTTGGCTGAGGAAAAGGGCGGGGCGTAGGCCAGTTCCATCTCCTGGAGGTCATAGCCGGTCAGGCAAAAACGCACTGCATTGGCCAGGTCGTCAATCCGCTTGTCCACACCCTTCCCGCCCACGATCTGGGCTCCTAAAACCACTCCCGTATCCGGGTCAAACAAGGTCTTTACCGTCATCATCTCACCGCCCGGATAATACCCGGCCTGGGAGGCTGAGGTGGTGATCACCTTTTTAAAGGGACGTCCCTGAGCCAAAAGGCTCTCCTCTTTCTCCCCGGTCACTGCCACGGTCATCCCGAAGAATTTCATGATGGATGTGCCCTGGCTCCCCTTATAGGAAACCCTTTTGCCGCACAGATTGTCGCCCACAATCCTCCCCTGCTTGTTGGCCGGGGAGGCCAGGGGAATCAGGACCGGTTTGCCGCTGACCACATGATTCACGGCCACCGCATCCCCCAGGGCATAGACATCCGGCGCTGAAGTCTCCATGAATTCGTTTACCAGGATCTCCCCCCGCTGACCCAGCGAAATCCCGCTGTCCTTCAAAAACCCTGTATCCGGACGCACGCCGATGCTTAAGATCACCATGTCTGCGGGAACCCTGGTGCCGTCCTTTAAGACCACCCCTTCCTTATCCATGGCTGTACAGGTCTGCCCCAGATACAGCCGGATACCCTGGGCACGGATATAATTATGCACATTGTGAGCCATATCCATGTCAATGGGAGGCATGACGTGGGAAGCCCCCTCCACCACCGAGACCCGGATACCCCGCTCTGCCAAATTCTCCGCCATCTCCAGGCCGATAAAGCCTGCGCCGATCACCGCACAGGTGGATGGCTTTTCCTTCTCCACATAATCGTGGATGGCATAGGTGTCCGGAATATTTCTCAAAGTAAACACATGGTTCTCTTCCATCCCCGGAATGGGCGGCCGCACCGGCCCGGCTCCCGGAGACAGTACCAGCTTATCATAGTTCTCCTGATAAGTCTCCTCCCCGTGCCTCACGGTAACCCTTTTCCCCCTGGTGTCCACAGCAACCACCTCACTGTTGACACGCACATCCACCCGGAACCGGGCATGGAAGCGCTCCGGGGTCTGCACCTGCAGCGCCCCCTTATCTGTGATAACGCCTCCCACATAATAGGGCAGGCCGCAGTTGGCATAGGAAATATAATTCCCCCGCTCCAGCATGATAATCTCCGCACTCTCATCGTTCCTGCGCAGCCGTGCAGCCGTACCGGCTCCCCCGGCCACTCCTCCTACAATAATAACCTTCATTATGCATTTGCTCCTTTCTCTGCTACATGTTTACAGATAATGAGGCGTATTAGGAGTAAGTACCTCGCATCCTGTCTCCGTAATCAACACCATGTCTTCAATATTGAATCCATTGACCCCGGTAATATAACAGGGCACCTCCATGGCCAACACCATTCCCGGCTCTAAAAGCCTGGTCTCCGTGGCATTGATATAGGGCGCCTCCGCCGTAGCCGGTCCCATGCTGATGGAATGCCCTTGGTGTCCTCTGCGGTAAGAGGGAAACCTCTCCTTCACATAATCATAGGCCGTATGGTACAGTTCATTGATGGGAAGCCCGGGCTTTGCCGCCCTGATCATCCTCCTCTGCCCCTCATACAGCGTATCCTTCAGCTTTAACAGCACTGGATCCCCATTGCCGACTACCCAGGCACGGGAGGTGTCCGTGGTATAAAAATCAAACTCGGCATTGACCCCGCCATCAAATTTCACCACATCCCCGTCCTTGATGACCCCGTTCTCCGGAATAGTCAGGCGGGAGCCGGAAGGTCCGGTGGAAAACATTGACCAGGCGCTGGGCACACAAAAGCCGGATTTGATCACATCCTCCCGGAAACAATCTACCATTTCCTTCTCCGACACGCCGATCCCCACCATCCGGCTCACCTGGGTAAACCCATGGTCCGCTATCCGGCACAGGTCACGGAACATCTGAATCTCTTCTGCTGTCTTCACACTGCGGGCATAGACAAACAAATCCGAGATATTCTCAAACTTTGCCTCAGGAAATTTTTCCTTAAGCTTATTATAATACGGAACAGGGAGATAATCCATCTCCACTCCGATTTTTTTGTCTGCCAAGTCACAGTTCTTTACAAATTTCTCCAGTTTGTCATCAGAACTTACCAGACGCTCCTTGTCCGGCAGCATCACACCCTCTGCGATCTCCGGCCAGGTCTTAAGCCCCACCCATGTGTCATAGGGGTCTACCACAAACCCAAGGCCAGCTGCCCGTAGTTCAAAGGTAGCCGCCTCAAAATCCATGGTGGTAATATGGGTAGGCACCTGTTCATCTGCTCTCATAACTGCCAGGGTAAAACCCGGCTGCCTGGACACGATGTGCTGATGTCCCCCAAAACCTATCACATGATGAAAATTCTCCGGCGAGGAAACGATGGCGCCATCCAGTCCCCGTTCCCTTAAAAGTTCCTTTATTCTCTGTTCCTTTGGCTGCATAACATCCTCTCCTTCTTCTATTTATTGCTTTTTTCACAATATCCATCAATAGAACATAGGGGAACCAGGCCCTAAAGGCAGCCCCAGCAGATACCACACAATAAACATGATAATCCATCCCACCAGGAAAGCCAGGGAGTAGGGGAGCATGGTAGAGATTACGCTTCCGATTCCCGCCTTCTTGTCATATTTTTGGAAAAATGCCACTGTCAGCACGAAGAAAGGCATCAGGGGAGCAATGATATTGGTGCTGGAATCCCCAATCCGGTAAGCAACCTGAGTCAGTTCCGGAGAAAGCCCGAGGCGCATAAACATCGGCACAAAGATGGGAGCCATGATGGCCCATTTGGCAGAATCCACGGCAATGAAAATATTGATAAACGCGGTCAGCACAATAAAGCAAATCACCAGGGGAAGCCCGGTAAATCCCACGGATTCCAGGAAATTCGCACCGGATACGGAAATGATCGTTCCCAGATTAGAATAATTAAAGCATGCCGTAAACTGAGCCGCAAAGAAAATCAGCACCATAAAACTGGCCAGGCCGCTGATGGTCTTGTTCATCAGCGCCACCACATCCTTGTCATTCTTAATCGAGCCTGCCCCGATACCATAGGCAAGGCCGGGAAGCAAAAACAGAAGCATCATAAAGAAAATGATTCCGCTCATAAAAGGAGAACTTAAGAAGGAATGGGTCTCCGGGTTCCTTAAAAGCCCGTTCTGGGGAACCACCAGCACTGCCATCAGAATCACATAAGCCAGTGCCGTAATCCCTGCCCAGCGCATTCCCCGCTTCTCATTCTCACCGATGTCCTGAACCTCCTCCGAGGCATCCGGCACATAGGGGGCCAGGCGCGGCTCAATCACCTTGTCTGTGATCAGCGTGCCGATGGCAGTGATCAGGAAGGTAGAGGCCACCATAAAATACCAGTTACATACCGGAAGCACATTGTATCCCGGGTCAATCATCTGCGCCGCCTGGGTGGACATGCCCGCAAACATGGGGTCATTGGTACCGATCAAAAGGTTAGCGCTCCAGCCGCCGGACACCCCGGCAAAGGCTGCCGCCAGCCCGGCAATAGGATGTCGCCCGAAAGCCATGAAAAGGATTGCCCCCAGAGGAACCAGCACCACATATCCTGTGGAGGAAGCAATATTAGACATAATGCCCAGAAATACCACTACAGCTGTCACAAATGCCTTTGGGGTGGATGCCGCCACCTTGCGCAGGAGCGCAGACATAAAGCCGGTTCCGTCTGCAACGCCCACACCTATCATGATGGTAAAAACCGTCCCAAGGGCAAAAAATCCGGTAAAATTATTCACTACAGTAGTAACCATATGCCGGATGCTGTCCGGCGCCAGCAGATTCACGGCTGTCACCGTGGTCTGGGTAATCTCACCCTTTGAACTGTCCAGAAAATCGTAAGTCACGGACACCCCGCAGGCTGCACAGATGGCAGACAGGACAATCACCACACCTGTAAGGATTAAAAAGATGGTTGCAGGATTAGGAAGCCCGTTTCCTACCTTTTCCACTGTATCCAATGCCCGAAGTATAAAACCTTTTTTTGTCTTTTCCTTTGTCATTCCATTTCCCTCCATTTGTATCACGTATGTATCCTTACTTTAAAATTAACAGGACGCTGCACTTGCCTCCACAGCCTCCTTCAGCTGCTCAAGGGCCTGCCGGAGCACACTGCGGGGACAAGCCGCATTAAGGCGCATAAAACCAGACAGACTCCGCCCAAAAGACCAGCCCTCATTAAGCCCCAACCCCGCCTTCTCAATCATAAAGGCCCTCAGTTCCTCATTTCCCATTCCCAATTCCCGGCAGTCCAGCCATACCAGATAGGTGGCATCCGGAACATTCGGCTTAATCTGCGGGATATACTCCCGGCAATAATCCCGGATAAAATCAAAATTCCCGGAAATATATTCCAGAAGCTGCTCCAGCCACTCTTCCCCCTCATTGAAGGCAGTCTCCATGGCAATGGAACTGAATGCATTGTTGCGGTGGATATCCAAATTAAACCAGAATTTGTCATACGCATCCTTTAATTTTTGGTTAGGAAACACCACTGCAGAGGCCTGCAGGCCTGCCATATTAAAAGTTTTTGTCCCGGAGATGCAGGTAATCACATGGGAGGCAATCTCCGGTGACAAAGTGGCAGCCGGGATATGGGTCTTTTCGTGGAACACCAAATCCGAATGAATCTCATCTGACACGATCTGCACCCCGTTTTTCATACAGATCTCACACATCCTCACCAGTTGCTCCCTCTCCCACACAATGCCCAGGGGATTGTGGGGGCTGCACAGGAAAAACAGCTTTGCCTCCCTGGCCTTTTTCTCGAAGTCCTCAAAATCAATGACCCACTGCCCTTCCTTTTCCACCATAGGACATTCCAGAACCTGCCGTCCCCAGCTTTCCGTCACATCATAGAACTCCGAATACACCGGCGTCTGGATAAGCACCTTATCCCCAGGCTCCGTGAACACGTGAACCATGGAGGACAATGAAGGCACCACCCCCAGGCTGAAGCTGATCATCCTCTTGTCAATCTCCCATCCGTGGCGGCGCTTCTGCCATCCGCACAAAGCCTCATAATAAGAATCCGGCCTGGAGGTATACCCCCAGATCCCCTCCTCTGCCCGAGCCTTCAGCGCATCGATGACAGGCTGCGCCGTCTTAAAATCCATGTCTGCAATCCACAAGGGAATCACATCCCTGACGCCGAACTTCTTCTCCCTCTCGTCATATTTGGCCGAGCGGTTGCCATTGCGGTCAATGACCTCATCAAAGTTATACTTCATGCTCACACTCCCGTTCCCTGCTGCTTACAGCAGTTATTTTTTCACTTTATATTACCTGCAAATTTGATGCCAAAAAAAGAGGACGTATTTCCTTGTTTTTTTATCCATACATCCCCTGGTTTTTGGTTTATTTGGTTTTTAATGCATTATTTGGTCAAAGATTGCCGTTTCTTTCCGTCGCCTCTTACCTCTTATCCCTTCCCCCTTTCTTCCCACAGCCTTCTTCCTGCCAGAGTAATCCTGCTGCCGCCTCTCCCTTTGCCAACCTTTGCCAGCCCCCGTCCTGCCATCTGCTCCAGGATATCCCTGACCTCTTTCTGAGACAAGGGGATATGGGTGTCCCTGGCATTTTTAAGCATTGCCTCCCGGCCGATGAATTCCCCCTTCTCCGAAGCCAGGTACATCTGTTCCAGCACATACCAGAATTCCCGGCTCTCCTCTCCGGCTGCCTCCTTGAGTTGCCCCTGGCCGGATAGGGCTTCCTCCTGCTCCTTCCCTTTTCCCTCTCCCAGAAGGCTGGTCTGGAAGGTAGGAGGGAGGTCTTCCGGCCTGATAAGGCTTTGCCCCGTAAAACTTAGATACTCCACCACATTCTGCAGTTCCCGGATATTCCCCGGCCAGGGATAGCAAAGAAGGATTGTGCGGACTTCCTCTGACAGTTCAAAGCTTCCCTCTGCCACCTTCTCCTCCAGGGATTCATTGGTGGCTGCCACAATACGCACATCCACATTGATCATCTGGTTTCCCCCCACCCGCATGATTTCCTGCTCCTGTAGAACCCGCAGAAGCTTTACCTGCATGGCGGGACTCATACCCTCCACCTCATCCAAAAACAAGGTTCCCCTGTGGGCAAACTCAAAAAGCCCCGGCCTCCCTCCTTTTTTTGCCCCGGTAAAAGCCCCCTCCTCATATCCGAAAAGTTCGCTCTCCAGCAGATTCTCCGGCACAGCCGCCACGTTGATGGCCACAAAGGGGGCTTTGCTGCGCCTTGAGGCCTGGTGAACCGCATGGGCCAAAAGTTCTTTTCCCGTGCCCGTTTCCCCGATTAGAAGCACCGGCAACTCGGTACGCGCCATCCTTTTTAAGATCTCCTTTGTCCTGCCGATGACCTGGGAACAGCCCACCACATCCTCGAAACAATACTTTGCCCGGTAGCCTTTGTGGAGCAGCTGGCTGCGCAGTTCGTTTTGGCGCCGTTCCAGTTCATTGAAACGTTGAAGGGTGGCAAATGCCCCAATGCATTCCCCCCTCAAAAGCACCGGAACCACCGACAGGTTAATGTTGGAAGAGCCAATATGAATCAGCCTGGAGGGAACTTCCTTTTTTTCCTCCATGGATTTCCGAAAGGGGATGTAGGGGAACACCCGCTCCCCCGGCCTCCCCATAGCCAGCCCGGCCTCTACCCCTGTGATCTCCTTAGCCTTCTGGTTAAAAGCAAAAACCTCTCCCCGTTCATTCACCCCCACCATCCCTTCATCCAGGATCTCAATCAGAATATCAAACCGGCTTTCCAGCTGCCGGGAACGCTTAAACATCTGCTCAAAGCTATAGTTGCCTGGGGCAAGGGATTTCATATAATTCTGGAAACGTTTCTCCTCCAGAAGCCGTTCCAGCCCCAACCGCAAAGCCGCCTCAATGATGGTTGCCGGCGTACAGGGCCTGTGTCCGATATTCAGCACCTTCCCTATCCCCGGAGGCACAAAGCTGACCTCGTCCGGCGTCACCGCCATGTCAACCTCCTCCCAGGCTGCCGAAGCCTCTGTGGCCGGCAGGGCCAAATCCGGCCCATAGGCCTCAAAATGCAGCTGGTTCACCCCCAACTGCTCCAGCTGTGTCACCGCCTCTCTTGCCATCTGGCTGGTAATATTCACAAACAGCACCCTTGTCCCCTTAGGAATCCTCTTCAGGTTCCTCACCACATCCTTGGCATAGGTCAACTGGATTTCCACCACCTGCCCCTCCGAAGGCACATATTGCCTGGTTTCCTCTGCGGCCTCAAAGGCATCCGTAGACACCACATACAAATCTGAGGCCTCAATTCCCTCCACCGAGCCGTCTCCCGTGCTATATGCCTTCACCTGCGCCAGTTCCCCGAAAATCTCCTGGAACTGCCCTGCATAAAAACTCCCTGACCGAGGAACCAATGTGATCACCGCTATCTTCTTCATACACCCTAACCTCCTGCCACCGAAAAACTGTTTCCATTATAACAGCAACCACCCCCAAATTTCTACCCCTGTTTTCCTTCACCCGATTTTCCCACCCATTCCAAACCAAGACCCATCCCCAGGCGTCCCCCGCCCATCCCTCTTTTCAAGGCGTTTCTTCCTGTAATCTAAAAATATTTTTTCAAACCTAAAAATTATTTAGATTTCCTATTGACATCTCATTTATTTCTGGTATGATGGAACCATAAAGACAAAGCAAAGCGAGTGAGGAACCATGAAACTTCCCTTTTTAAAGCAGATGGCCAGAGCCCTCTCCGTCCAGTTCGGAAGGGATTGCGAGATCGTCATCCACGACCTGACCAGGAAGAGCCTCGGCAAGTCCATCGTGTATGTGGAGAACGGCCATGTCACCAACCGGAAGGTGGGGGACGGCCCCTCCCAGATTGTGGTGGAAACCTTGAAGAAAGACCCGGCCAGAATCCAGGACCATCTCGGCTATCTGACCCGCACCGCTGACGGCAAGACCCTGAAGTCCTCCACCATCTTCGTCCGGGATGAGGAGGGCGGTGCGGTGCGGTATATCTTTTCCATCAATTACGACATCACCAACCTTCTCTATTTGCAGGACTCCATCCATTCCCTGATCAGCGAGAACATCCGGGAGGAATTATCCTGCCATGAGAGAAGGGCGCCAAGGAAAATCCAGACCAATGTGGCTGACATCTTAGACGACCTGATCGCCCAGTCCGTAGCCATGGTGGGAAAGCCGGCCTCCCTGATGTCCAAAGATGAGAAGGTGGAGGCCATCCAGTTTCTCAACCGCTCCGGCGCTTTTCTTATCACCAGATCCGGTGACAAGGTGTCCCAGTATTTCGGGATATCCAAATACACCTTATACAGCTACATCAAAGCTGAACCGGCTCAGGAAGACGGTCTGTAAAACAAAGCTTCGCAGCTGTATCCAATGCAAGGAGGAAAATTATGAAACCAATTCAATGGGCCAAAAACACCATGCCCAAGACGGAGGACGCCAATCTGCCCATCATGTCTATGGAGGAAGTGGCTAAGGCAAGGGCTTTCCACAAGACCATTCCCGGCTATCAGCCCACCCCACTGGCGCATCTGACCCACATGGCAGGTCATCTGGGGCTTAAGGACCTGTGCGTCAAGGACGAATCCTACCGGTTCGGGCTCAATGCCTTCAAGGTCTTGGGCGGTTCCTTTGCCATGGCCAGATACATAGCCGGGCAGACGGGCCGGGACATCTCCAGCCTGGATTTTGCCACCCTTACCTCAGAAGAACTCCGGGAAGAATTCGGCCAGGCCACATTTTTTACCGCCACGGACGGCAACCATGGCCGGGGTGTTGCCTGGGCTGCCAACAGGCTAAGGCAGAAGGCTGTGGTCTTTATGCCAAAGGGATCCACCCAGAACCGGCTGAACCACATCCTTGCCGAGAATGCCACTGCCACCATCGAGGAGGTCAACTATGACGAATGTGTCCGCATGGCCGCTGCCGCTGCCGCCAAGGTGAAAAACGGCGTGGTAGTACAGGACACTGCCTGGAAGGGCTATGAGGAGATTCCCTCCTGGATCATGCAGGGCTACGGAAGCATGGCCATGGAAGCGGACGAACAACTCCATGCCCTGGGGATTTCCCGCCCCACCCATGTGTTTGTCCAGGCCGGTGTAGGCTCTCTGGCCGGAGGGGTCCAGGGCTTTTTCGCCAACCGCTACCCTGAGTGTCCGCCCGTCGTATGCGTGGTGGAGGCTGACACTGCTGCCTGCCTCTACAAAGGTGCAGTGGCCGGAGACGGCGGCGAGTACAATGTGGAAGGGGATATGCCCACCATCATGGCCGGGCTGGCCTGCGGGGAACCCAACACCACCTCCTGGGATATTTTAAAAAACCATGTCTCCGTCTTCGCCGCTGCCCCTGACTGGGTATCTGCCAAGGCTATGCGGATGCTGGCAGCCCCCATCAAGGGTGATCCCCAGGTGACTTCCGGCGAGTCCGGCGCCGTTACCTTCGGCGTGCTCTGCGAGATCATGACCAATCCGGATTACAGGGAATTAAAGGATGTCCTGAAACTGGATGAGAATTCCCAGGTACTGCTCTTCTCCACAGAGGGCGACACTGACCCGGAACGCTATCAGGAGATCGTGTGGGAGGGAAAGGATTACCTTGACTAAACTTCCTGGGATTGTTCCCCGGCAAAAGAGTCCCGCCACAGGCAAGGGACAAATTTTTTACAAGTATTTTGATTGATTAATCAAACAAATAAAGGAGGTATTTTCTTATGGACTACAACAAAATCAAGGCTGCTGCCGAAAGCTACAAGGCTGACATGACCCGCTTTTTGCGGGAGATTGTGAAAAATCCCGGCGAGAGTTGTGACGAGAGGGCCCACATCACCCGTATTGCCCAGGAGATGGAGACACTGGGTTTTGACAAGGTGGAGATCGACCCCATGGGCAATGTGCTGGGCTTTATGGGCACCGGCAAGAAGCTGATCGCCTTTGACGCCCACATTGACACCGTGGGCATCGGCAACCGGGACAACTGGAACTTTGATCCTTACGAGGGTTACGAAAATCAGGAAGAGATCGGCGGCCGGGGCGTTTCCGACCAGTGCGGCGGCATCGTGTCCGCCGTCTACGGCGCCAAAATCATGAAGGATTTGGGGCTTTTAAGTGACAAATACAGGGTTCTTGTGGCCGGAACCGTACAGGAGGAGGATTGTGACGGCCTCTGCTGGCAGTATATCATCCGGGAAGACAAAATCCGTCCGGAATTCGTGGTCTCCACCGAGCCCACTGACGGCGGCATATACCGGGGACAGCGGGGACGCATGGAAATCCGGGTGGATGTCAAGGGCATTTCCTGCCACGGCTCTGCCCCGGAAAGAGGGGACAATGCCATCTATAAGATGGCGGACATCCTCCAGGATATCCGCACCCTCAATGAAAACGATGCTGCCGACGGGAGGGAAGTCAAAGGCCTGGTGAAAATGCTGGATGAGAAATACAACCCCCAGTGGAGGGAAGCCCGCTTTTTAGGCCGCGGTACAGTCACCGCTTCCGAGATCTTCTTCACCTCCCCCAGCCGCTGTGCGGTGGCTGATTCCTGTGCCGTTTCCCTTGACCGCCGGATGACTGCCGGGGAGACCTGGGAAAGCTGCTTGGAGGAAATCCGCACCCTTCCGGCTGTGAAAAAATACGGTAAGGATGTCACCGTGTCCATGTACAACTACGAACGCCCCTCCTACACCGGCCTGGTATACCCCATCGAATGTTACTTCCCCACCTGGGTAATTCCGGAAGACCATGATGTGACAAAGGCATTGGAAGAGGCCTACAAAAACCTCTTCGGCAATGAACGGATCGGCACGGCTGAGACTGAGGCCATGAGAAAGTCCCGCCCCCTGACAGACAAATGGACTTTCTCCACCAACGGGGTGACGATCATGGGACGGAACAATATCCCCTGTATCGGTTTTGGCCCGGGGGCGGAGGCTCAGGCCCATGCGCCGAATGAGAAGACCTGGAAGCAGGATCTGGTGACCTGCGCAGCAGTGTATGCGGCTTTGCCGGGGGTGTATTGCCAATAAACGGGAATGGCCGGATAACAGATATATGACCGGAAAAAAATAATGAATAAAACAAGGAGATTATTGAAGATGAAAACTTTGCAGGATTATATTGATAAGTTAAATAAACTGAATTTTAAGGAGATGTACAACAATGACTTCTTCCTTACCTGGGAGAAATCGGATGATGAACTGGAGGCGGTGTTTACGGTTGCGGATGCCCTTCGTTTTATGCGGGAGAATAACATTTCCACTAAGGTGTTTGAGAGCGGGCTGGGAATTTCCCTGTTCCGGGACAATTCTACCAGAACCCGGTTCTCCTTTGCCTCGGCCTGCAACCTGCTGGGGCTGGAGGTGCAGGATCTGGATGAAGGCAAATCCCAGATCGCCCATGGCGAGACCGTCCGCGAAACAGCCAATATGATTTCTTTCATGGCGGATGTGATCGGTATCCGGGATGATATGTATATCGGCAAGGGAAATGCCTACATGCATGAGGTTTCGGATTCGGTGAAGCAGGGAAATGCAGACGGCATTTTAGAGCAGCGCCCCACCCTGGTGAACCTGCAGTGTGATATTGACCATCCCACCCAGGCAATGGCAGATGCCCTGCATCTGATCCATGAATTCGGGGGCATCGAAAACCTGAAGGGGAAAAAGGTGGCCATGAGCTGGGCTTACTCTCCTTCCTATGGCAAGCCCCTCTCCGTCCCCCAGGGCATCATCGGCCTGATGACCCGCTTTGGCATGGATGTGGTGCTGGCCCATCCCGAGGGCTATGAGGTTATGCCGGAGATTGAAAAGGTGGCAAAGGCCAATGCCCAAAAGTCCGGCGGCTCCTTTACCCGCACCAACAGCATGGCTGAGGCTTTTAAGGATGCGGATGTGGTTTACCCCAAAAGCTGGGCTCCCTTCGCTGCCATGGAAAAGCGTACCAACCTTTATGGGGAGGGGGATATGGAGGGCATCAAGGCGCTGGAGAAGGAACTGCTGGCCCAGAATGCTGACCACAAGGACTGGTGCTGCACCGAGGAACTGATGAAAACCACCAAAGACGGCAAGGCCTTGTACCTTCACTGCCTGCCGGCGGATATCAATGATGTCAGCTGCACCGAGGGTGAAGTGGAGGCCTCTGTCTTTGACCGTTACCGCAATCCTCTCTATAAGGAGGCCAGCTACAAGCCCTACGTGATCGCTGCCATGATCTTTTTAAGCAAGTTCGAAAATCCCCAGGAAATCCTCAAAAAGCTGGAGGCCCGGGGAACCAAAAGAATCTTTGAATGAAAGAAGGAATTCCTATGAGTAAAAAACGTATTGTCATCGCCCTGGGCGGCAATGCGCTGGGCAATACCCTTCCTGAACAGTACCTCGCTGTTCAGGAAACCTCCCGGGCCATTGCAGATTTGGTGGAGGAAGGGAATGAGGTGATCATCTCCCACGGCAACGGCCCCCAGGTGGGCATGATTAACAATGCCATGGCGGCTTACTCCCGGACCGCCCCCTCACACCCTGCCCTCACTCCCCTCTCCGTCTGCGTTGCCATGAGCCAGGCCTATATCGGCTATGACCTGCAGAACGCCCTCAAAGAGGAACTGCTAAACCGCGGGATCAAAAAAAGCGTGGCCACTGTCATCACCCAGGTGCGGGTGGAGGAAAATGACCCGGCCTTTTTAACCCCCACCAAGCCCATCGGGCATTTCATGACCAAAGAGGAAGCCGCCGAAGCTGAGAAAAACGGTATTCAGGTGGCAGAGGACGCCGGACGCGGCTACCGCCGGGTGGTGGCCTCTCCCAAGCCTGCAGAGATCGTGGAAATAGAGACCGTCAAAGATCTTCTAAAGGCCGGTGAGATCGTCATCGCCTGCGGCGGGGGCGGCATCCCGGTGATCCGCAGGGGCAATCATCTGAAAGGAGTGGGCGCGGTCATTGACAAGGATTTTGCCAGCTGCCTGCTGGCCAAGGAGTTGAACGCGGACTTTCTGATCATCCTGACTGCCGTGGAACAGGTGGCGCTCCGTTTCGGCACTCCGGAGGAGACCTGGCTCAGCCAGATCTCGGTACAGGAGGCCAAGCAGTACGCGGCTGAAGGTCATTTCGCTCCCGGCTCCATGCTCCCGAAGGTACAGGCCGGCATCTCCTTTGCCTCCTCTGCCCCGGGGCGCACGGCGCTTATCACCCTGCTGCAGAAGGCACTAGACGGCGTGAACGGGAAAACCGGAACAAGGATTGTGGGGTAAGCCGTCTGCCGGCAGAGTGGGTTTTTAATTTGATTCATTAGAATTTCTGCAACGTCCTGCCAGAGGGCTGTCATGCTCTCTGGCATATTATCTGCCGGGGAAGCCTACTTCCCTTTCCATGTCTTTTTCTCCCTCTCCACCACTGCCCTCACCCCGCCGTCCACGTTGCTGATTGACACTTTCATGCCATGGAGCCCCAGGATTTTCCTTACCAGGAACAGCCCCATCCCCATGTGCCCATCCTTCTCCCGGATATCCCAAAAGCAGATAAATTTAACCTGATATGGACAAAAACCGCTTGCGTCCTGCCGGAAAATGTACTATACTGAAAAACGCTTATCAAGGCAGACTGAAGTGTGTTTGAAAATTACCAAGAAGAGAAAAAGGAGTAGACATCATGAACAAAAAAAGATTTCTTCCTCTGGCCCTTGTGGCGGCTCTGGCCCTTTCCCTGGCCGCCTGCGGCGGCAGTTCCGGCAAGGACGGGAGCAGTTCTTCCGCTGTCTCCGAATCCAACGGGGAAAACGAGAAGGATACGGACCAGGAGGAAGGCAGCAGCCTCTCCGGCGAAGCAGAGGACGGACGCCAGGAGGAGGACGCAGGCCAGGAGGAAGATGCCGGCCAGGAGGAGGACGGCGCTTCCGGCGAAGGGGAAGAAGATGCCGACGACGAGACTGCAAACCGTAAAAAAGAACTCATGGCCCAGGCAGAGACAGTCAACTGGAAGGACATGGGAAAAGCCATCATGGAGGATGTGGAGGGCGCCAAAGAACTGTATGGCGGCAAGACCCTTCTGGTGAAAGGATACCTCTATGAAATCAATACGGACGGGCTTGTTAAATTCAGATACTATCCCCCAAACGATACCAGCGGAAAGACCGGCGCCTACATTTGGGCCACCCTTCCGGCTGCGGAAGCGGAATATCTGGATGCAACCTATATGGATCAGCAGGTTTCCATCCTGGGGACGGTCAGTTCTATACAGACAGAAGAGGGCCCCGTCTGCTTCTACTTTATGGGAGAAGCTTATCTGGTCAGCGACACCAACGAGTTCGTGTGCACCTTGACCCTCTCGGCCCAGGGCGACTATTATGAAGCAGAGATCGAGGGCTGGGAAGGCTCCATGCCCCTTCTGGTGTCTTTTACTGAGGGACAGGAGGTTCCTGAAGGCGAAGAAGTGACCATCCGGGGAAAGATGAACCGGGACTCCGGCACCGAAATCCTGTATGAGGCATTCATTGTAAATCAGTAAAAGCTTATCATGAAAATCCCCGCAGCAAAACTGCGGGGATTTTACTCTTACGGGATTAAAGAAGTTCCTCTTTCTTCTCCAGGATCGCTGCCACCGCATTGCATGCCGGGCAGTCGCAGTATTTTGCCCCTGCTGCCTTAATCTCTCTGCCATGGGCTGCCACATTCTTTGCCGTTTCGGCGCCGAATACCTGGGCTCCTGCCTCGGAATCTGCAAAAGCAATCAATCCGTCCACCGGCATAATGTCCATCTCCAGCTGCCCGATCAGCTTCTTTGTCTGCTCAGCCTCCTTGTCTGTCCCGACGGCATCCAGCCAGGCCTGCCCGGCTGCCTTTGCCTCCATGCAGCAAGATGCAGCGCCAATCATCTCCTTCACCTTTCCGGAAACATAATCCTTTACCTTCTGATCCATCGTCTTCCCTCTCCTTCTTCCAATATAATATTGCAAAATCTGTCAACCTTGTATTGCTGCTTCAGCTTTCTTTTTGAGGGAATTCAGACATACCTCCGGAGATTGCCATAAATCCTGCCAAGCATAGCCTCACACTGCAGGATCTCCTCTTCGGAAAATCCGGCGTAGACGATCCCGGCCATCTGACTGGACACAGCATCATAATCCTCTTTAAGGCTCCTGGCCTTATCTGTCAGGGCTAACAGCCTCTTTCTGCGGTCACTGCTGTCCGGGACACGGCAGACCAGCCCGGAAGCCTCCATGCGGTCAATCATGCTGGTAAGCGTGGTGGCGGCAAGGCCTGTCCTGCCAGCGATTTCCTTTAGCGAAATATTCTCTTCCTGCCACAGGACATAAAGAATCCGCCCCTGTGCCCCGTTGAAAGCGCCGATATCCCGCTCAGACAGAATGCGGTCAAAAATCCGGTCACTGACCCGCTTAATCTGGGAAATCATATTCCCTGCCTGAATGTCCATGGAAATTCCCCCTATTCAGTATTATACTATATAGTATTATTCCTGTAAACACCTTTTCCGGCAAAACCTCTTCGGCTCCCTGTCCCCACCTTCTACGGGTTACAACGGCTGCAGGGAAGATACCCTCTCTCAATCAGTTCTTCCCGTTCCCCGGTAAAATACTCCCTGTTTTTCCCGTTCATCTCCCGGGCGCTTAAGCAGGAGGGGAGGTGGAATTTCTCCGTATTCGTATTAATCACATAACCGGCTTTCTGATCCTGGGAATTTTGTCCCTCCCCTGCCGGCTTTTTAGACTCATCCAGCCAGTTGTCCCCTGTTTTGTAATCAATCATGATTCCTGGCTGCACATTGTAGCAATACACATTAAAACAGACCCCTGCCCCCTCATCCTCCACGGAATACCCTTCCATCAGTACCCCAGAAGCAACCAGGTTCTCCCCCTCAAAATAAGGGGTGACACGGTAAAGCACATGGTTTTCCGTCTCGTCCACATATTCTGCCACCACATTCTCCCAGGGCAGCATCCCCTCCACGTTCATATACCGGGTTCCCGTGATCAGATTCTTCTCATTGGCATTCTCCCCGGATAATTGGTAACCGATCAGATGGCAGCGGTTGTACAGATGCTTATCCGATATGATATCATAGCTGGCCGTCTGCCAGCCTGTAGGTTTCACCCTGCTGATATTCCCACGTTCCCCGGTAGGCATAATCTCCCGGCAGACATTGGCATAAGCCCCCGTGCAGCGGCCAAGGCCATCCAACTCGCCATAGTTTTCAAAAGGTTCCCTGGTCAGTTCTTCCTGGGTAAAAAAGGGAATTCCCTGGTTAACAGGGACACTTGCCTCCCCGGCATATTCCGGAAGTTCCCCATACCATCCGCCCGGAAGCAGGCTGCCCGGATTGGCCGGGAGATCCACCCCGCCCTTCCCTTTTGTCCATGCCTCCTTTCCCCCCGGATCCTCCTGGAAATACCATTGCCCCAATGAAGATACCACAATTATGACAAACAGCAGAAATGTCCCTAAAAATGTTCTTTTGTGCTTCATCCGCTACCATCCTTTCCTATGGCCTTTGTCTCTATGGCCCGGCATTCCATCCCGGCCAATAGATAAAAATCATTTTATCACAGCACAGGAAAGCTGGCAATAACATTCAAAATCTGTCCTCCGTCAGCTGCCGCTCCCACAAAGGGCCCCGGCAATACCGAGGGCATACTGTTGCGCCCTTTGTTCCACATCCCCGGCCCTTTTCACGCTCCCCGGCTCATTCGCAACCGCCGTCATTGCAAAGTAAGGCGGAAGGATGAAGGTTTTGTTCATGCAGACTGCATCGATTACCTGGGCAGCCACGATATCCCCGCCGCTATAACCAGACACGATAATGGAAAACAAGTACTTATCGTAAAACTGCCGTTTCCGGTAGAGGGCTGTCATCCGGTTGATAAAAGCGGTCAGGTTTGCACCCAGGGCATCATTATAATTGGGGCAGAGAAGCATCAGGCCGTCACAGGATTCCAGGGCAGGGTACACGGCGTCCACAATCACCCCTCCGTAATAGCACCGGGTATTCTGGCCGTATTTTAAGCAGGTATCATATGAGCACCCCAGGCAATCCTTGATCTCCCCGTTTTTAAAGAAAATTTCCCGGATCTCGCAGCGGCCTTTTAGGTGTTCCTTTACCATTGACCACAGCATATAGGTATTGGATGTCCTGGCATTGCAGGAATGGAGGCATAACAGCTTTGGGTTCCTTTTCGGCTGTAGGGAAAAACGGGCAACCCGGAAAACCAGTTCCCGGATTGCTTCCTGATAAGCCCTGCCGGGTGAAAGGTTCCCCACCCTGGCAGCCAGGGAAAAATTGGCAAGGCCCTTCGTGGCCTCCACCAATGGGCGTCCCACAAAAAGGCACCCGGAACCGTTTGCGCTGAAAACGAATTCCCTGGCAACTGCCTTGGTATACCACTCGCTTTCCCCGTCCACTACGAGGCCGGCAATGCTTCCGGCAAACCCGGAAGGGTTCTGGCGGATCTCCTGAAGAAGGGAATATAGTTCCATGCAGATCCCTGTGGCCCCGATGTCAAACAGGAAAAGGATCCTGGCATTTTTAAGGCCTCCGCCGGAAAAACGGGTATGGAAATCCTCCACCCCCCGGATCCACTCCACTGCAAAATTTTCATCCTTTTCCCCCAATCCGCCGGTCATCGGCAATGACCCCATCACCCGGGATGCTGTCCGGCCAAGCCTTGTATTTTCAACTCCGTCCGTCCTTCCCGGCATAACCACCGTCAATTTCATCACCATTCCTCCATCTTTTGGTAGGACTGCTCAAGCCTGGCAAACAATGCCTCCGGCAGAGGGGACTCCTCCCAGGCAATCCCCATGGATGTGGTGCGGCTCCTCCCCCCAAAATACACCCCTCCAAGATAATTGGAGCAAAAACTCCAGCGCCCCTTCAATATCTGGAGAATGGTCATGGCTCCGGAGGAAAGGGCCGGGGCAATATAGGGCTTATAGCCTGCTGCCCTGACCTCCTGGTTTGCCTCCAGCACCAGCCTGGTAAGCTTCCTTGAACGCTCGTCGTCATAGCCGATCTCTGTAATATCATTGGCAACAATCAGTTCCTGCCCATGGGCGCCGAACACCCGCCCGGAAATGAGATAATCCTCAAATTCCCGGTTCTGCCTGGCATAAAACACTGCCCTGGCGTTCATCACCCCCAGCCCGCATCCTGTGATCTGATAGGGGTGGAGGGGATGCCTCCCTTTTGCCGAACTTTTAAGCACGGCCTTGCACAGCCGTTCCACCGGGTCGGACACCACCACGAAAAGGCCGGAAAAATTCTCATCCGCCGCTTTCCTGGCATACCAGGAAATAATCTCCTGGTTTGCCTCAAACTGTGCCATCCTCACATCCTTTACCCCGCTTCCCACTGCCGGTACGGACCTGGCCACACAAAAGATGAACACGTCACAGTCAAAAAGCTTTTTCTCCTCTGCTATGTACACCGGAGGGAAGGGAACATCCTCAAATGGCCGGACAATCTGGTTCAGTTCCAGGTAAAGCCGCCGGCACAAATTACCGTTCACATCATAGATCCCGATATTCCGGATCACTTCCCTCCCCAGCAGGACCAGGCCGGAAAGAAGGGTGGTTCCCACATCCCCCAGCCCTGCCACCACCACTCTCTTCATCCATCTTCCACATCCCTGTATCCAGGAAATACGGCAGTCCGCCAAAGGACGCCCTTTCCCGCCCTGCAGGTCGGCTATCCTTTTCCCCTCCTTCATCTTATCGTCCCCCTTTCTCTTCCTGCTTATCCACTACACACGGTCCATGCCACACAGGCATTCAAACCGCTTCAGCCTCTGCTGCTCATCCCCCAGGCACTCTGCCGCAGTACGGCCGGAAATCTCCACTTGCCGGATATCCGGATACCTGGGCTCTGCCATGACCTCGCCCAAACGCCTCACCGTCAGCCTCCTGCCGCTCATCTCCTGGTAAATCTGTTCCACCCCTTCCAGGATTGCCCTGGCATTGGAAAGACACAGTTCCGAAAAACGGTAAAAATCCCCCAGCCTCACATCCCTCAGAAAATGGGGAATCTGATAGGGAAGGATATCATTGACAGAGGGCAGCAGCGCGGCTCCCGTCCCCTCCCCTTCCTCCTTCCTCACGCTCTCCCCGCCGATAAAGGGGTAAAATCCGGATTCCGTAACCCAGGCCTTTATATTGGGGATAAAGTAAGCGCCCTCCACCGGTTTCTTTTTCCGGTAAGCAATATCCCTGCCGTTGCCTGACATTGCCCCCACGATGATTTTCTTTATCTCCACCTCCTCTTTTTCCAGGATCGGTTCAATTCCCTCCATCCGGTAGCCCTCATGGTACAAATCATCCACCAGGATCACCGGCCTTTTAAAGGAGCGGAGTATTTTTACCTGTGTATGCAGATCGGCAAAATTGGGGTATTCCCGGATGGTAAAGCCCGACAGATCCGGCTCATAAATTTTCTCCGTGTCCAGGGCTTTGGTGACGCAATTGGCTGCCAGCATCCCTCTTAGGATCTTTCCAAAGGGAACACACATATTTTCCCCGGCCTGCCCAAAGGCCGGCATCCGGGACGCGGCAGGGTTCTCCCTGGCAATCATTTTCAGCACCCTATGGTTTACCACCTCCGACTCTAGGCACAGAACCAGGTTCCCCGGATACAGGGATGCCAGGGCACCCTGGAGAAGCTTTCTCTTTTCCTCCATCCGTGCTGCCAATGCCTCATGGCTGCGGAAGGGTTCCTTCAGGCACATCTTCGCGTCACAAAACAGCAGAAGGGGATTCCTCAAATCCACAAGGAAGCAGTCCCTTTTTGCCGGGACAGGGACAAAACCCTGCCGCAGCAGGAGTTCCCGGCTGGAGCCTGGCTGAAGGCAAATGGCATAGGTATATTCCTGTTCCAGGCAAACCGCAAGCATCTCTGTCAGCGCCAGCTGGGCATATCCCCGGCTTCTTCCCTCACACCGCTCATAGATGCCGGTGATCCAGGCAATCCTTCCGGAAATATGTTTTCTTAACCAGCCTGTCAGTTTCTCATCCCCACATTCCTGGTAAAGCCCGCAAAAACTCACCGGATGGAACAGCACCGCTCCCACCATCTGCCCATATTGCTTTTCATCCCGGATCCCCACCAGCTGTTCCCCCTCTAGCCTCAGGGCAAATTCCCCTCTTCCATGGTTCCAGTCCTCCTTAAAAAGCCCTGCCGCCAGTTCCCTTACCATATCCCCGGGGATCCTCTCCTGGTATATCCGGTTGATTGCCCTGCTTGCCATGGTAAGCTTAAACACCGGCTCCCGTCGGTATAACCCATATTCCTCGATATAATTCTGCACATTGGTGTCCACCAGGTTGGAGATATCCCGGTTTAAGTCCACATATTCCCGGATCCTGCTGGAACTGACTGCCTCGTATTTTTTTGGCAGGGTGAGGGATAAGGCCTCCCCCTTTATGCGCTGTACACAGATCTGGCTTTTGTCCTGCCCGCCCCGGTGAAACACAATATGGGGAAAGGAATGGACGGATCCCTCCTCCGGACTTTTCTTGTATGCGGAGGCATTTTCCACCACATCCCTGCCCACCACCAGCCAGACTTCCTTGTTACCGAAAAATGCCCTCAGTTTCCTTAAATCATCCGGATTGGCAATGTTCACCACAAGATTTTCCGGCAGAAGATAGACATCGTTTAAATCTGCTATGGACATTTTTACAATCTGCTGCCGGATTTTATAGGGCTGTACCCGTTTCGACCAGGAAAACTCATCCAAAGCCAGAAAAACCCGGAAACCATGACGGCGAAGTTCCTCCACCATGCCCTTGTGCCCCAGGGAAAACGGGTCAAAGGTGCCCGGAAAAAATGCAATCTTTTTTTCCTTTTCCTCCGGAAGACACCCAAACCCAAGGGAGTAATCTGACAGAAACCGGTAAATATGGTTTAGCACTGCCCCGTAATTGTACCTGCACAAATTGTTTTTTTCCTTCCCCATCATGGTTTTAAGCTTGCGGCCCATGGACAGAAAATATTCTGCCTTTCTTCCCAGGGGAAGCCGGGGGTTCCCGAAAATGCTGTGTCCAATCACCCAGAGCGCTTCCAGCCTGACTTCCTGGGCATAATGGGACACCCCCCTCAGCAGCATCCCCTCCAGCTTTATGCGGATCTCTTCTGAAACAGAATTCCCCTCAAAGCCTGGCTGTCCTTCCCTGCCTTCGCCAGAATGCCCGGCGATCACTCCGATGGTGTCAAGGGTCACAATGGCCACGCTGAAATTGGTGCTGTCAACCATCCACCGGAACCGTTCCAGAAGTTTATATTGGGAATATTCCTCTAAGTGGAAAAACATTTTCCCCAGATAGGCAGGGATATACTTGGAAGTGGAGTACTCCCCGATCTCCAGACCCCTTAGGAGTTCGATGGCCAGTTCATATTTTTCCGTATTGGCCAGCCTGGGCAAAAGCCGGAGCAAATTATCGCCTGCCAGATATTTGATTACAATCCGGTCACTGGTCTGAAGCATATTTGCGAAATGTACTCCCAGCTGGAACCAGGCCTCCGCCTTCCCGCCCTGGCAGGCTTTATCCAGGATCTCCAGATTGACCTGCTTAAAGATCCAGGGGACTTCAATCCTCTGGTTTTCCATCAGTATTTCCGATATGGATGCCGGGTCAAGCCGGAAAAATTCCCCCTCCCGGCCCCCTTTCTTGCTGTATGCCCCTATTTTTTCCATCAGATACCTGCAGCAGGCCGGGGTGTCCTTTTTCAAAGCCATGGCTGGTTCCAGCCAGGACAATTCTTTTTCATCCGGAATCCATCCCTCTTCCATCCAATGGGCCAAAAACTGCAGGGCAGCGGTAAAAATCTCCGGATCTCCCCTCTCCATGGCATTCCTTGTAAAGTTCAAAAGGATTTCCCTCCGGGCGTCTTTACAGAGGCCGAAGGGAATCACGGCCGCGCAATCCATAAGGATAAAGGCCAGCAGCCCGGAATCCGGCGGGCTGCGGTAATAGGCCATCAGGATCTCCAGGTATTCTGCCCCGGCAGGAATGCTTACCTGTTCCAGGATTGTGGTAAAAACCGATTTCATGGAAAACCCAATCCACCGCTTGTGCTGCTGTGTGATCTTGTGATCCGGAATCAGCATTCTTTGCAGCGCATCTGCCCACACATCCAGGGAGGACAGGGCCGGCTTTGGCAGGGATACGTCCTCCGGAAGTTCCTTCTGGTATCTCTCCTCCACGGACACAATCAGGCGCCCGATAAGCCTGGCCCCATGGCGGCGGATATCTCCGTCCCGGTGCATCTGCATCTCATAGAGGAAACGGATCACCGCCTCCTTTTGTTTTGCTGACATATAAGTGGAATATTCATCCAGGATATTTAAATAAATCCTCACATTCCGCCAGTTCTTTTCATTTTTTGCCTCATCCAGAAGATTCATAAACTCCGGCCTGCGCTGAATCCTGTGCATGATGGTGATATTGGATGCGATGGCACGGAACTTGAAGGCTTCTGCCAGTTGCGGCATTTCCAAAAGCCCGGGCTCCCTATCCTCCACATCCAGGGCCGGCTCCCCATTCAGGCCAACCGAAACCCCCAGGCTTTTGAGATAATTTTCAAAATCTTTCAGCTTGGAAAACACCTTCCCGTAACGCCTGCGCTTCGTTTCATCCACATTGTCCAGCTTCCCCAAAATCACTTCATAGGCATCGTCCAAAGACCAGAAACAAACCTTCTCTTTGTGGTTTTCCCTTACGCTTTTCACCCGGAAATCCGCATAGATCAGCAGAAGATTCTCCACGGACAGGTTTTCCAGTTCCAAATCCCAGGTGGAGTGGTTGGCTGCAATATGTCCGATCCCCTCCAGACGGAATCTGTTGGCAAACTGCCTTGTGTAATAGTAATGCAGATAGGGAACCCGCCTTGCCTCTCCGGGCCGACAGCCGAATTTCCCCACATCATGGAGAATGGCTGCCGCCGAAAGCAGTGCCAGGTCAACAGGGATATCTCTCTTTTCCAGCTGCCTGGCCACGGACATGGCCACATGGTGCACCCCGGCAATATGCCCTAAGGTGTCAAAAGGGGTAATCTCCCTGGCAATCCGCATAAACTCATAGAGATGGATCCCGGCATAGCTTTCCTTAAACCTTAAGTATTCCTCCCGGATGCCGCTCTTCTTTAATTCCTCCTCCGTCAGATAGGCAAAATCCCGGCAGGGGTCAAAGGGAAGTTCCCGTTTTTCCCTTTTTATCAGTTCCCCCAGCACATCGAAATAAAAATCAAAGCAGGGCTTTAACCCCCTGGCTCCCTCCCCAGGGAAATTATCCGGAAAATACAGGGACAGGCAGCATTTATGGAGAGTATCAAGCCAGCTGCCCGGCGACGGAACCTCTCCTTTGAGTTGTTCCATCACCGGGCGGCACATGCCGAATACCTGCCTGCAGTTCACTCCCTGGGGCGATAACAGATAATTTTCCAGGATTGCCCTTTTTTCATCGGCGATATTCACTATTTTCATCGTAACTTAACATACTCCCTGTGCCAGCATGGCCTCCGCCACCTTCTGAAACCCAGCCAGGTTCGCACCGGCAATATAGTTGCCCGGGCATCCGTAGCGGGCAGAAACATCATCAATGCTGTGAAAAATATTCTGCATAATCTCACGCAGCTTTGCATCCACCTCTTCCTTTGTCCAGGATAAATGCTCCGCATTCTGGGACATTTCCAGGGAAGACACTGCCACGCCCCCGGCATTCACTGCCTTGGAGGGCAGGATCACCACACCGTTTTCCGAAAGCAGGTCTACCGCCTCCTGGGTTGTGGGCATATTGGCAACCTCGATCAGGATCTTGCTGTGCCCTTCCTCAAGGATCCTTTGGGCGTCCTCCTTGTGGACATCGTTCTGGGTGGCACAGGGCATATAGATATCCGCATTTACCCTGCCCCAGGGCTTTTCCCCTGCATGGTATTCCACATGGAACCTGTCCGCATAATCCTTGACCATATCCCTGCAGGATGCCCTCATCTCCAGCATATAGTCAATCTTTTCCCCTGTGATTCCCTCACTGTCATAGATATACCCGTCCGGGCCGGAGAGGGTAACCACCTTTCCTCCCAGTTCACTGATCTTTTTGCATACCCCCCAGGACACATTGCCGAAACCGGAGATGGCAAAGGTAGTCCCGGCGATCTCCTTTCCGATGGTTTTAAAATATTCCTCCGTAAAGTACACTGCCCCATAACCCGTTGCCTCGCTGCGCCCTAAAGAACCTCCGTAAGCCAGCCCCTTCCCGGAAAGGGCCCCTGCCTCATAGGCTCCCCGGATTCTCTTATACTGCCCGTACAAAAAACCGATCTCCCTCGCCCCAACGCCGATATCTCCTGCCGGGCAGTCCGTATCCGGCCCGATATAGCGGTACAGTTCTGTCATAAAGGACTGGCAGAAACGCATGATCTCACTGTCTGACTTTCCCTTAGGGTCAAAATCAGAGCCTCCCTTGCCCCCTCCGATAGGAAGTCCGGTCAGGGAGTTTTTAAAGATCTGCTCAAATCCCAAAAACTTAATGATGCTCACATTAACCGAGGGATGGAACCGGAGCCCTCCCTTATAGGGCCCGATGCTGCTGGAAAACTGAATCCGGTAGCCACGGTTCACCCGCACATTCCCCTCATCATCCACCCAGGGCACCCGGAAGATAATGGACTTTTCCGGCTCCACAATCCTCTCCAGGATACCAGCCTTCTCATATTTCGGATCCCTATCCACGATTGGCCTCAGAGAATTCAGCACCTCCCTGACCGTCTGCAAAAATTCCGGCTGGTTTCTGTTCTTCTCCTCAGTTTCCGCAATCACCCGATCTACATACGACATTTTCTTATCCTCCTATTATTCATGATCTTCAACACTCAAATACCCCCGAATCCATTAATCCACAGACATCAAAACTTCAAAATAGATGTGATATCTGCAAGCCCGCACCCCGGGTTCAGGTCACAGGCCCGCATCAGGAAATTCAGCTTATCAATCCTCTCCCCCGACCTGGGAGCGCCGTTTTTGATAAATCCCACCTGCAGCCCCACGGCCAGATCCATGACCACATCCCCGATGACTCCCCCGGCCCTTCCGGAGGGGATCGCCAAGAGATTGTGCTTTTGTGCATACTCGTAGGTCTCTAAGGCTTCCGTGATCGTTCCCACCTGGTTAGGCTTTAAGATAAATCCGTCTAGGGCATTTAATTCATATGCCCTCTCAAGCCGTGCCCGGTTTGTCACAATGAAATCATCCCCAATGATATTGGTTCTGGTGATCCTCTCATGGGCCACGGGATAATTCTCCCAGTCCTCCTCATCCAGCAGATCCTCGATAAACACAAAGGGAAATCTCTCTGTCAAAAGCCTGGCGTAATCAATCAGTTCCCTGGCCTCCACCCGGCGGCCTTTGAGCAGGTAGGTTTTCTCTTCCCGGTCATACATTTCACTGGAGGCACAGTCAAAGGCAAAGCCGATCTTCCCCGTATACCCGCATCGGTCAATCGCCTCGGATATGAGTTCCAGGATTGCCTCCGGATCCTCCGTGGGAGCCCCGTAGCCGTAGGAGGGCGCCACCACCGGTTTATGGCCTAAATACCCGGTCAATACCTTCTCCAGTTCCTGGAAGGTATGGATCCCCATTTCCACGGCAGAATCAATGGTGTCCGCCCCGTAGGGCATGATGATAAATTCGTTGAAGGGCTGGGTCAGGTTTTCATAGCGCCCTCCGTTTACCACATTGAAGCTGGGCACCGGCACCTGTCTGACCGGCTTTCCTGCAATATAGTCGTACAAAGTCTTATGGGAGGCCTCTGCCGCTGCCCGGAAAGCAGCGATGGATACAGAGTAAATGGCATTGCCTCCCAGCACCTTCTTTTCCGGCGTGCCATCCAGTTCCATCATTTTCCGGTCAATTGCCTTCTGGTCAAAGATATCCATCCCCACCAGCTGGGGGGCGATTATCTTGTTTACATTCTCCACTGCCTTGTGTACGCTAAGCCCATGGTACTCCTTCGGGTCATTGTCCCTGAGCACCACAGACTCGAACATCCCCACGGAAGAGCCCGTCGGCGCACAGCCTCTCCCCACATACCCTTCCTCCGTGACCACATCCACCTCCACCATGGGCCTGCATTTGCAGTCCACAAGCTGGCGTGCATGTACTTTTGCAATCCTTGAACCCATATTTAATCCTCCGTTTTTGGTATATATAAAACATTAAAATCACACAGATTAGTGCCGGTATTCCCGGTAAAAACAGCATCTCCCATGGCGGAAAGCGCTTCATAGCAGGCATGTCCCCTGAGGGAGGAATACACGTCAACCCCCTTCTCCTTTGCCCTCTGATAGCTGGTGGAATCACAGATCCCCCCTGCCACCGGAGTTGTTCCGTCTGTGCCTTCTGAATCTATAGACAGCATACATGCCCCCCTGGTCTTTGCCGCCAGGATGGAGAAGCTTAAAGTCAGTTCCTGCCCGGGCCCTCCGTGGCCGGTGATCTCCTTATTGTCCAGGATTTTGGTGGTGGTCTCTCCGGAACTTAAGATTACACAGGGGGCTTTTACCGGATTGCCATACGCCTGGACTTCCCTGGCGATAGAGGCAAAAAAGCTTCCTGCATCCCTGCTTTCCCCCTCCAGAAAGGAGGAAAGAATGATGGCTTCAATCCCCATTTCCTCCGCAATTTCTTTGGCATAAATGCAGGAATCCGGCAGCGTATTCAGAAGAAAATAGGTGTTATCCGGGAATGCCTTGGGAGTCTCCTTATCCGGCCCTGCATGCATTAAATAATCCACCACGCTTTTGGGCAGACGGTCTGCCACATCATAGTCCCGGATTACCCTTCTGGCATCCTCTAATGTGGTCTTATCCGGCCCAATTGGGGTACTGGCATATTTTTCATAAGGGATCCCGATATCCCCGGTAGACGGGTTTCCCACTGCATCACTGATCCCAAACCCAATCAGTTCTGCCCCTACAGACTGGATACGCTTTGCCAGCATTCCTCCGTTCATGGCTGAAATATGGCGGCGTATGGCATTGATTTCATAGATTCCGGCTCCCGATTTCAGCATCACATCTGTGGTTTTGATCTCATCCTCCAGGGTGATCCCCTCTATGGGGCAGCTCATCAGGGCGGAACTTCCTCCACTGATCACCGCAATAAAAAGATCATCCGGGCCCCCATTGTCCACCAGCTTTAGGATCTTCTGGCAGGCCTCATAACCGGCCTCATTGGGCAGGGGATGCCCCCCTACATACACCTCCGTTTTCCGGAAATGGTCTGTCTCCTCCGCCACCTTTACAATGGCAATCCCTTTGGTCAGCCGGTCTCCCAAAATCTCATCCACCGCCATAGCCATGTGGTTGCATGCTTTTCCGGCCCCTAACAGGTACACATTTCTTTTCTTCGACAGATCCCAGGTTTTTGTCCCGATATGCAGGATATCTCCCTCCAGGTGCATAATACTTTTGATGCGGTTATAGGCATCCAGCTTCTGCAAGGTTTTCTCCGTGATATCAAGGACAATTTTTCTGGATTTTACATCCCCATGGGCTGTCAGCAAATCATAATTTTTTATTTTTTTTGCCATGCTTTTTCCCCTTTTTTATCCTGATTATTTGACTTGTTAGCCGGATTATAGTACATACAAACAGGGACTTCAACAGAATGGAAGGAAGCCGGTAATATAGCAAAAAAACTGAGCAACATTGTTGAGAAAGCGAAAAAAACGCAAAAAACACAAGAAAAAATGAGCCCTCCATACCTGTAGGAGGACTCATCTTTATTCATGTTATTGTGTACCGGTTCCCTGGTTTTTCAGCGAAGAAGTTCCGGCAAAAACGTGACAATCTGGGGGAAACAGCTGATCAGGATTACAATCAGATAGAGCAATCCCACCACCGGAATCAGTTCCTTCATCATCTTGTCAAAAGAAGAATGGGACAGCTTCTGGGAGATGTAAAAGCAGCTCCCCACCGGCGGGGTCACCATGCCGATGCAAAGATTGGTTACCATAATGATGCCGAAGGCCAGAGGATTCACGCCCACTGCCCCGGCGATGGTCACCATAATCGGGCCAAACAGCACGATTGCAGAATTGGTGTTTACAAACATCCCGATGATAATCAGCAGAATATTCAAAAGCAACATGATCAGGAGCCGGGAACTGGTAATGCTGAGCACCGCATTGCTGATCATATCCGGAACATTGTTCATGGACAAAATCCTGGCAAACATATTGGCAACGCCAAAGGTCATAAAGATCGTTGCCGCAGATACACCGGCATCGAACACGGCCTTGCAGAAATCCTTGAAAGACAGGGACTTATAGATCAGCCCGCTGACAATCACCGAGTAGGCCACACCGATTACGGATGCCTCTGTTGCCGTAAAAATACCGGAATATATCCCGCCTAAGACGATGATCGGCATCAGGATAGCCGGGAAGGCATCCCACAGGATATGGATGACTTCCTTTGCCGTATAATCATGGTCCACCTTACTCTTATAGCCCCGTTTTTTTGCAATATAAAAGTTATAGGCCATCAGGATCAGCCCCATCATCAGGCCGGGGATAATTCCGCCCATAAACATATCCGTGATGGACACGCCCATGGCAACCCCATAGGTAATCATCGGGATGCTGGGAGGGATAACCGGCCCGATGGTGGAACCGCCGCCCACCAGGCAGCCTGCATAGGTCTCATCATAGCCCTGGGCTGTCATGGCGGCAATCATAATGCCCCCGATAGTGGCACAGGTAGCCGGGCCGGAACCGGAGATTGCCGCGAAAAAGCAGCAGGACACTACCGCGGCCATGCCGAGCCCGCCCGGCATCTTGTGGGTAATCACATCCGCAACCTTAATCAGCTTATTCGCCAGCCCGCCCCTTGCCATCAATGTGCCCACCATCATAAAAAAGGGCATGGACAGCATGGAAAACGAGTCAATGGCAGTGACAATGCTCTGGCTGAGCATCACCGACATGGAAGCGCCATTGGACATAAACGGGAAGGCAGCGATGCAACCCAGCCCGATGGCCATACCAATCGGCATGGTCAGGCAGGCGGCAACCAACATGGTAAGTAATAATACAGCAAGCATTTATGCCTCCTCCTTTCCCTTGCCCATCTGCTCTCCCACACGCCTCTGGATAATGCGGATACACACATCCGCCATTGCCAGTACGCCGGCAAAATACATCGGCCACTTGGGAAGCCACTGCATGGAGGTATAGACCTGATGGGACTTCATCACCGTCATGGTCACTCCCCACAGCTTATAGCACATGTAGGCACAAAACAGTACAGTCAGGATATCCCCAATCCAGAAAATAGCCTCCTCCACCTTTGGGTTCTTCTTGTGGAAGGCATTGGCAAGAGCCGTCACCGTCAGATGCTCTGAGGTCTTCCCGGCCCAGCCAATCCCTGCACAGATCGCCCATACCAGGAGGAACCTTGACAGTTCCTCCGCCCAGGAAAAGGTAAAACGAAAACAGTACCGCGTGACAACACTGGTTGAGAGAATCACCACAATGATCGAAAGAAGAAGAACAATGATAAACTCTTCTATCCGGTTGTAAAAAGGGACCTTTTTCTCCATATTTTCTTCTCCTCTAAAGTTTCTTTGTGCAACAAATCCACGGCTTTTTACTCATATTTTGCGCTGATTTCAAGACATTTATCAATGCGTTCCTGACCAATCTTGTCTGCAAATTTGTCATAAATGCCGCGTCCGATATCCACCCACTGCTGCTTTTCCTCCGGGGTCAGTTCCACCACCTGGCAGCCGTAGTCCGTAGCTTCCTTTTCTGCATCAAACTGCAGCTGGTCAGTGTAAGCCCGCTCCCCTTCTGCAATCTCATCGCATACCATCTGGATCAGAGCCTGGTCTTCTGCTGACAGGGTATCCCAGAAGGGCTTGGAGATGACTACGGGGGAGAAGTCAAACATATGCTCTGTCTTCATGATATACTTCTGGCATTCATACAGCTTACTTCCCTGGATCTGCCCCCAGGGATTTTCCTGGGCATCCACGGTGCCGTTCTGGAGGGCAGTGTACAGTTCACTGAATGCCATGGGGATCGGAGAAGCGCCCAGGGCGTTCCAGAAGGCCTCATGAATCTGGTTGCTCATAATCCGGATCTTGATCCCGTTTAAGTCAGAGGGAACCTTGATTTCCTTGTTGGCCGTAAGCAGACGCCACAACTCCGTGCCGCCGGTCACCCAGCCCAGCCCATGGAACCCGCTGGGTTCCAGTTCGTCCAATATCTCCCGTCCCACTTCCCCGTTCATCGCCTCATTGGCAGCCTCGCCGCAGCTGAACAGATAGGGCAGATCCAAGAGCATCAGGGACTCACAAAAACCGCCTAAGTTTGCCGCCGACATGCAGGTCATCTCGATGGTTCCCAGCTGGAGGCCTTCCAGAAGTTCCGAGTTAGAACCCATCTCCGAATTATAGTAGCACTCCACCTTGATCCGGCCCCCGGTCAGTTCATCCAGGCGGGCAGCCAGGCTTCTCCCATAATGTCCCGAGGGCTGGTTCTCCGCCGTGGCTGTACAGTACTTGATCACCAGGGAATCCCCTTTTGTGTAATCCGTCCCCTCTGCTGCCGCCTGGGTATCCCCGGTCGCACCCGTATCCCCGGGGGCTTCCGTCTTTGCCTCACTGTCTCCGGCAGCTGCCGTGGTAGCCGGCGCTGCCGATCCGCCGTTGCCACAGGCAACAAGAGCCAATGCCATGCCCGATGCCAGAACCAGACTTGTGATTTTTTTAAGATTTTTTTTCATATACTTGAACTCCTTTCAACAATATCACGGTATTTTGATAGTTTTGTCCTATCTGTCTATTAGGATATGACAATTTTCGCAAAATAAATATAGAAATCGTGGCGAAAAATACAAGAATATTACTTCTCTATTTCCCATGTCTTTCCATAAATGCAAAACTGCCAAGGGCTGTGTGCCGGCCTTTGGCAGTTTATCTGTTGACGAGATATATCGTGGCAGGAAGTTATCTTCCTTGCATGTCCCCACTCTATCCCAAACAAGGTCTTTTGTCAAATTATTTGGCATTTTTTGATAAGATTCTTGTATTTTTCATCAATATCTTTGAAAAATGCCCCCATCACTCTTGTGTTTGGGAAGGCCTGGAAAGATCGCCATGATGCTGTTTCCGATATTTTAAAGGTGTGATCCCCATCTCCTTCTTAAAGCATTCCGTATAATAGCTGCTGGTATTAAAGCCGGTCTGCTGGGCGATCTGGGTAATGGTAAGTTCCGTGCAGGTCAAAAGCTTAATACTCTGGGCGATCCTGTATTTGGTCAGGTAGGTAATCGGCGACATATTCTGGATCCTCTTAAAGATCCGGCAGCATTCCCCTCTGCTCACATGAATGGAATTGGAAATATCCTCCAAAGTTATCCTCTCCATATAATTCTTATGGATGAAATTCTGCAGGGTCTTCATCCGCTGCTTTTCAGAAAAAGTAATCGCAGACTCCACCTCCACTTTCTCCCGGTTATTCAAAAGAACCAGATACCATATCCTGCATAAAAGGATTTTCATTTCCAGTTCATAGCCATACTCCTGGGCATCGTTTACCTTTCCCAGTTTCCATAACAGGGCGCATATTTTTTTGTGCCATACCTGATCCTGCAAGGGAAATGCCTGCATTTCTTTACTGAACAAAATCGGATCCACATAGTCCCTGCGGATCATGTTTTTCGGCTGCCCATAAATCATACTTGGATGGAAGTTGACGCAAATGTACTCCCCTCCCCCCTTCTCTACCGGGGATACCTCATGCAGCACACCGCTGTTAACAAAAATCCCCTCCCCCTTTTGGATAAAAAACTCTCCTGCCGGGGTCAGGAAACGCACTACCCCTTTAATCACCAGGGAAATCTGGATCTCATAATGCCAATGGGTAATCTGCATACAATCTTCCCTGGATACCAGCTGCCGATCCATGGATACAGGAAATTCCTCCGTCCCATGTTCCGTCAGTTCCTGTTGACTGTCATCGATAACGATAGGCCTGAATTTCATATCATCAACCCCATTCTCATAAAAGTGCGGACTCATCGCCCATATCCAAAAGCTGCAAACCTGGAATTACAAAAATCCTCTTGCAGGCAAGCCTGCATCGAATTTTTTGACCTTTTGACCCTGGTATCATATCATAGCTATAATAACCTAATATGTCAAGAAAAGTGCGCAATTATTTCACATTTTTCGCCCAATATGTGTAACTACCCAAAATTTGTTGGAGTTTTCCAACAACCATCCCGGACAAAACGGTTCCCGGAAATCAAACAACCGTAATATTCTCATATTTTCCGTCAAGATTTGCATATATTTTGCCCCGATAATTGTCTATGATAATCTTATCAATACCGTGACTTGTGCCTTCCTGGTTGCGGATAATAAGGAGGTATTTATCTTATGGACACTAAAATTGAATTTCTCTACTTATCGGAAGCCGATATGATCGCTGCCGGGGTCAATGATTCCAGGCATTGTATTTCCGTCTGTGAGGAAGTATTCGGACTGCTGGCCAAAGGGGACTATCTGATGGGCGGTTCCGGCCACAATAGCCATGGCATGGGCATTATCTTCCCCAAAGAAACACCTTTCCCCAACATGCCGGTGGCCGGCCCTGACCGCCGCTTCTTCGCCATGCCGGCCTATCTGGGCGGCCGCTTTGATGTCTGCGGATGCAAATGGTATGGCTCCAATGCTGCCAACACCAGCAAAGGGCTGCCCCGTTCCATCCTGATGATGAACTTAAATGACAAAGATACCGGTGCTCCATTGGCTTACATGTCCGCTAATCTCCTCAGTGCCGCCCGCACCGGTGCGGTTCCTGCTGTCGCCGCCAAATATCTGGCAAAGAAGGGAGCCAAGACAGCCGCCATTATCGGCTGCGGCCCCATCAACCGCAGCTGCTTCCGGCATATAGCCGCACAGCTTAATGACTTGGAAAAAGTCTATTGTTTTGATATTATGAAGGATAAGGCAGCGGATACTGCCGGCTGGGCAAAGGAAAACTTCGGCATTGAGGGGATTGCTGTGGATGAATTGCCAGACGCCCTGAAAAATGCAGATGTAGTCACTGTCGCCGCCTCCCGGATCAAGCCATTGTACATTGAAAACAGCTGGCTCAAAAAGGGATCCTGTGTCCTTTTAACCGGCCCTGCCAAGGGTGACGATGACCTGTGGCTTAAAAATAAGATTGTCTATGACCATATCGGCTTACATGAGAACTATGTGGCAGAAGCCATTGAATCCGGAGACAAGGATAATTATTACAATGGGGTAATCGGAGGTCCCATCTACCATCTGATTGACGAAGGGAAACTCCCTGCCCTTAAGGAATCCGTCAGCCTGGGCATGATGGTAAACGGAGACAAGACCGGCCGGGAAAACGATGAGGATATCTACATCTTCGTGGCCTGCGGAATGGCTGTATTTGATGTGGCAGTATCCTATGAAGTCTACCAGGAAGCCCTGAAAAAGGGAATCGGACAAAAATTACTGCTGTGGGACACCCCGGCGCTATAAGGAGGCCTTCCATGATTGAAAATTATATGGAAAAAATCCATGCCTATATTGATGATAACCGAAATGACATGATAAAAGACTGGGAAATCCTGGTCCGCATGGAAGATCATTTTGAGGAAGTCAAAAATGTGCAGAAAGTATGTGCATGGATCAAAGAAAAATTTGAAGAAATGGGATTTGAATGCCATGTTGAAGATGTGGGGGATGGCTGGGCCGGCACCCTGGTCGGCATCTGGGGCAAAGACCGCCCCGGCAAACCAGTGATTTTCTCCGGCCATATGGATACTGTCCAAAAAAGCGGAAGCTTTGGGGACAACCCCTTTCTGGTAAAAGAGGGCAATGTATACGGCCCGGGCGTCCTGGATATGAAGGGCGGCATTATCATTGCCATGTACGTGATTAAAGCATTGCAGGAGATCGGTTTTGATGAGCGCCCGATAAAAATCATTTTTTCCGGCGATGAAGAATACAACCATATCACCACCACTGGTGCAGAAGTGTTCAAAAGGGAAGCAAAAGGGGCCTTGTGTGCTTTTAACATGGAAAGCGGAAACTTAAATAATGCCCTTACCGTACAACGCAAAACCAGCAACACCGTACACATGAAGGTCATCGGTGTGGGCGGGCATGCAGGCAACAATTTCCTTATCGGTAAAAATGCCATCAATGAAGCTGCCTATAAAATCCTGGAAATGCTGGAACTTACGGATCTGGAGAAGGGCACCTACATGAACACCAGTATCATCAAGGGCGGCAGCGGCAGCTGTGCAATTCCGGAACTATGCGAAGTGGTCTTCAACATCCGCCTTGCCAGCGGGGATGAGTCGGAAAGAGTCTGCAGGGAAGTAGAAAGGATTATGGGAAAAAGCCAGATCGAGGGAACAAAAATAGAATATACCATTGATAAATCCCAGCTTCCTGCCTACCAAAAAACAGAAAGCATCGAACATCTGCTTAATTTTGTAAATGATGTTGCCACTGAAAACGGTTTTGAGCCCTTTGGCGGCATTGCCGTGGGCGGGGCATCCGATGCAGGCAATATCATCGCAGTCGGCACACCGGTTCTGTGTGCCTGTGGAGTACGGGGGCAATACCATCACAGCGCTAACGAATTCGCTGTCATTGAGTCCTTGTATGAACGGACAAAAATATTTGCTGCCGTTGTCTGTAACTTATCAAAGTTTGAATGATTTTTAGCAAAAGAATCCCCCCTGCACCGGGAACGGTGCAAGGGGGATTCTTTTCTTTCTCACTTATCCTGATTCAGTTCAGGTATCTTAACGGTAAATTATTCATTCCCATACAAAGCCACCAGCTTGGACAGATACTCATATCTCTCCTTCGCCTCAGCCTCATTCTTCTCAAACAGCTTGGCTGCTCTCTCCGGATTCTTCATAGCCAGGGAAGCGTAACGCACTTCACCCTTTAAGAAGTCCTGATAGCCCTCCATATTCGGAGCCTTGCTGTCTAAGGTGAACTTCTTCTCAGCTGCCGGGTTGAAGCGGAAGTTATTCCAGTAGCCGGTCTCAACAGCCAGCTTCTCCTCGGTCTGAGCCTTGCTCATGCCCTTCTTGATACCATGGTTGATACAGGGAGCGTAAGCCAAGATCAGGGACGGACCCGGATAAGCCTCAGCCTCTGCAATCGCCTTCACGGTCTGGGCATAATCAGCGCCCATGGAAACCTGAGCAACATATACATAACCGTAAGACATGGCAATGCTTGCCAGATCTTTCTTCTTGGTCTCTTTACCGCCGGCTGCGAACTGGGCAACCGCACCGGTCTTGGTGGCCTTGGAGGACTGACCGCCGGTATTGGAGTAAACCTCGGTATCGTAAACCATGATGTTGATATCCTTGCCGCTTGCCAGCACGTGATCCACGCCGCCGAAGCCGATATCATAAGCCCATCCGTCGCCGCCGAAGATCCACTGGGACTTCTTGGCCAGGAAATCCTTATTGGCAACAATGTACTTGCAGGTCGGGCAGTCAATGCCTTCCAGGGCGGCAACCAGCTTGTCGGTAGCGCTTCCGTTCAGGGCGCCGATACCGAAGGTATCCAGCCACTCCTTGCAGGCAGCCTTGATTTCCTCCGTAGACTGATCATTGGCAGCTACGGTCTCAACCTTTTCCTTCAGCTCGTCACGGATCGCATTCTGAGCCAGCAGCATACCAAAGCCGAACTCTGCGTTGTCCTCGAACAGGGAGTTATCCCATGCCGGACCCTGTCCTTTGGCATTTACCGTGTAAGGAGTAGACGGTGAAGAGTTGCCCCAGATGGAAGAACATCCGGTTGCATTGGCAATGTACATTCTGTCACCGAACAGCTGGGTGATCAGTTTGGCATACGGAGTCTCGCCGCAGCCTGCACATGCGCCGGAGAACTCAAGCAGCGGCTGCTTGAACTGGCTTCCCTTTACTGTGGTCTCTTTGAACTTGTCGATCACATCCTGCTTAATCGCTACGGTCTGGCCGAAGTCGTAAACCGGCTGCTCATTCAAGTGATTTGCCAGCTTGTCCATGGTCAGAGCCTTCTCGCCCTTCTTACCCGGGCAGACATTCGCACAGGAACCGCATCCGGTACAGTCAAGGGCAGATACGGTGATGGCAAACTTATAATCCGCCATACCGGTCATAGGCAGCATCTTCATGCCTTCCGGAGCCTTGGCAGCTTCATCGGCAGTCATAGCCACCGGACGGATAACCGCATGAGGACATACATAAGAACAGAAATTACACTGGATACAGTTGTCCGGATTCCAAACCGGCACATTCACTGCGATACCGCGCTTTTCAAAAGCAGCGGAACCGGAGGGGGTGGAGCCGTCCACATAATCGCTAAACGCAGATACCGGTAAGGTATCGCCTTCCTGAGCGCTGACCTTGGTCTGAATATTGTTGACAAAGTCAATAACATCCTTTCTTCCCTCAGTCACTACCTTGTAATCCAGGCCCTCGTCTGCGCAATTCTTCCAGCTGTCCGGAACCTCTACCTTCACCACGTTCTCAGCACCTGCATCGATGGCAGCCCAGTTCTTCTTAACCACATCCTCGCCCTTGCGGCCGTAGGTCTTCTGAGCAGCGTCCTTCATCAGCTGGATGGCCTTCTCCTCCGGGATAATGCCGGTCAGCTTAAAGAATGCGGACTGAAGGATCGTATTGATACGGGTCGGGCCCATGCCGGTCTCGATACCGATCTTCACACCGTCGATGGTGTAGAACTTAATGTTGTGGTCCGCGATGAACTTCTTCATCTGTCCCGGAAGATGAGTCTCTAACTCCTCCGCATTCCACGGGCAGTTCAAGAGGAAGGTACCGCCGTCAACCAGTTCCTGAACCATGTTGTACTTGCGCACATAAGACGGATTATGACAGGCCACGAAATTCGCCTGACGGATCAGGTAGGTGGATTTGATCTTCTTGTGTCCGAAACGCAGGTGGGACATGGTCACACCGCCGGACTTCTTGGAATCGTAATCAAAATATGCCTGAGCATACATGTCGGTATTGTCACCGATGATCTTGATGGAGTTCTTGTTGGCGCCTACGGTACCGTCCGCACCCAGACCCCAGAACTTACAGTTGGTGGTTCCCTCCGGAGTGGTGACTAACGGAGCGCCCAGATTCAGGGAAAGGTTAGTCACATCATCCTCGATGCCGATGGTGAATCTCTTCTTCTCCGTGTTGCCGTATACAGCTACGATCTGTGCCGGGGCAGTGTCCTTGGAACCCAGGCCGTAGCGACCGGAGAAGATCTCCACAGCATCAAACTTGCTGCCCTTCAGAGCAGCAACCACATCCAGGTACAGCGGCTCGCCCAGGGAACCCGGCTCTTTGGTTCTGTCAAGAACAGAAATCTTCTTCACGGAATCCGGAATTGCCGCAATCAATGCCTCTGCACAGAAGGGACGGTACAGGCGAACCTTTACCACGCCGACCTTGGCGCCGGTGGTCTTTACCATGTAATCGATGGTCTCCTCAATGGTATCATTGACAGAACCCATCGCCACGATCACATGCTCCGCATCGGCAGCGCCATAGTAGTTGAACAGCTTGTAATCGGTGCCGATCTTCTCGTTCACCTTGTCCATGTACTCCTGCACAATACCCGGCAGCGCATCATAATACGGGTTGCAGGCCTCTCTGGCCTGGAAGAAAATATCCGGGTTCTGAGCGGAACCTCTCTGGCAGGGATGATTCGGATTCAGGGCATGCTTGCGGAAGGCAGCAATGGCATCCCAGTCAGCCATCTCAGCCAAGTCATCATAATCCCAGGCTTCGATCTTCTGAATCTCATGGGAAGTACGGAAACCATCAAAGAAGTTGATAAACGGAACCTTGCCCTTGATCGCTGCCAGATGGGCAACTGCGGTCAGGTCCATAACCTCCTGCACACTGGACTCACACAGCATGGCGCAGCCAGTCTGACGGCAGGCATACACATCGGAATGATCGCCAAAGATAGACAGCGCATGGCTGGCCAGAGCACGTGCAGATACGTTGATCACGCCCGGAAGCTGCTCACCGGCAATCTTGTACAGGTTAGGAATCATCAGTAACAGACCCTGGGAAGCGGTATAGGTGGTGGTCAGCGCACCTGCTGCCAGGGAGCCGTGGACGGCACCTGCGGCGCCTGCCTCAGACTGCATCTCAGTGATCTGAACCGTACGGCCGAAAATATTCTTTCTGCCCTCGGTCGCCCATTCATCCGTATGCTCCGGCATAACGGAAGAGGGGGTGATGGGATACATAGCAGCTACTTCGGTAAATGCATACGAAGCATGAGCAGCAGCCTGATTACCATCCATGGTTTTCATTTTTCTTGCCATTTGATTTTCCTCCTACAAATGTGAATATTGCTCGTTCCGGA
>CAJURT010000016.1 GCA_910588875.1 uncultured Lachnospiraceae bacterium | reverse complement strand
CTCCCGGCTCCTTTGTCGGAGCGCTGTACCTCCACATTCAGTTTTGCCCCTGTGCCGTCCGTAGCCAGGATATCCAACCTCACTGAACGGTTCAGCAGATTCTCCACAAATACCTGGGTGCGAACGTCCAGCACCTTTAAATCCGGCTTTTCCAGCACAATCCGCAATACCAGTTCTATGCTTGCCGTATCTCCCTCAAAACACTTTGTGAGGAAATCATCATCAAGCAGGCGAAAGCCTCTTAGCCTCTGTAAATCTTCCTGATGTTTCTGGTCTATCTGTTCCGTCACTGTCAATCTTCCCACCTGCTTTCCCTTCTGTTTTCGTATCTCCATACTACCATAAATCGTTGGATTTTACAATCTGCATATATCTATCTCGTAAAAAGTAATTTTTCCTTGATTTTCTTTTTGTGTTTGATATTATGTGTATTTTTGTTTTTTTAGAAAAAATAATCTTTTTATAGAAATTATTAACATCTATATTCTGAATATTTGGATATATTTCTAAGCTTATTGGCAAGTGGCAAGAAGATTTTACTTTTTATCCGTCCTGGCATGTGATATAATGAGATCACTTAGCAGAGTCTTTAACAAGTTTATTGTTCCAAGGAGGCCAACCATGACCGAACGAAAACAAGTGCTGGATTATGCCCTGACTTTGCCAGGCACCTACATTGACACCCCGTTTCATGACAGCAACTGGGTGCTGGTGCGGATCCGGAAGAATAAAAGGGCGTTTGCCTGGACCTACGAGATGGATGGAAGCATCCGGGTCAATGTGAAGGTAGATCCGGAGTGGAGGGATTTTTGGCGCTCTGCCTATCCTTCCGTTTTGCCCGGATACCACCAGAACAAAAAGCATTGGAATACGGTTATATTAGATGGCAGCATTCCGGATGATGTGGTGAAACGCATGATTGCAGAAAGCTATGATTTGGCCGGCGGAAGTAAACCAGGAGGTGGGGGCAAATGAATTTGGCTGCATTTGAATCCATGCTTGCTATTGGTGAGACTGTGGCAGTGGAGTTTAAGCGCTGCGGGAATGGGCCAGGCCAGGATGTATACGAAAGTGTATGCTCTTTCCTGAACCGTTTTGGCGGTGATTTGTTTATGGGGGTGCTCGATGACGGTACGGTTGTCGGTGTGCCGGAAAAAGCAGCTTCGGATATGATTAAAAATTTTATCAGCATAATTGGCAATCCATCCATTTTTGCACCAACGGTTTACCTTGTGCCAGAGTTGGTTCAGTATCAAGGGCATACCGTGATTCATGTTCATGTGCCGCCCAGTGCGGAGGTGCACAGTTATAAGCGGGTGATCTATGACCGGGTGGATGACGCGGATGTGAAGGTAACAGCCACATCTCACATCGCTTCTATGTATATTCGAAAACAAAATATTTTTACGGAGAAAAAGATCTATCCCTATGCCAGGTTGGAGGATCTGCGGATTGATCTGTTGCCTGGGATCCGGCAGATGGCAGTGAATAATGCCGGCGGCAAGCATCCATGGGAGAACCTGAGTGACCAGGAACTGTTAAAGAGTGCCGGATTGTATGGTACAGACATGGCCACCGGGGAGAAGGGATATAACCTGGCAGCCCTTTTGCTGCTGGGCAGAGATGAGGTTATCATGAATGTCTGCCCGGCATATGAGACGGATGCCTTGGTGCGGCGGACGAATGAAGACCGGTATGATGACCGTGAGATTATCCGCACGAATTTAATCGAAAGTTTTGACCAGCTGATGGAATTTGCCAGGAAGCATTTGCCGGATAAGTTTTTTCTGGAGAATGAAAACAGGGTTAGCTTAAGGAATATCCTTGCCAGGGAAATGGTCAGTAACATTCTTATGCACCGGGAGTTTACCAGTTCCTATGCAGCTAAATTTGTGATCCGGAAAAACAGGATGTATACGGAGAACGCAAACCGTGCTGCCGGGGAGGGATTCATCACTCCGGATAACCTGGAGCCAAATCCGAAAAACCCGATTATCGCGTCCTTTTTCCGGAATATAGGAAGAGCAGACCGGCTGGGTTCCGGTGTGAGAAATTTGTTTAAATATAGCAGATTTTATTCTGGGCAGGATCCGAAATTCCAGGAAGGGGATATTTTCCGGATCATCGTTCCGCTGGCAGAAGAGTATTCCTTTGACTACAAATTAGGAAATGGGACTACCGCAAAGACTACCGCAAAGACTACCGCAAAGACTACCGCAAAAACTACCGCAAAATTGACAAAAACAGAGAAGAAAATTATTTTGGCCATGGAGAAGAACCCTGGTATTACCCTGTCTCAGCTGGCAAAGGATATTGGGATTTCAGTGGACGGGATACGGTATGCGATAAAAAAACTAAAAGAAAAAGGGCTTCTGAGCAGGGAAGGTTCCAACAGATACGGGAGTTGGAGGCTACACAGGGACCAGGAGTAAAAGTATGATGAAGCCAAAAAGCCGTCCCATCCGGATATTTCTCCGAATGGGGCGGCTTTTGGTTTGTTTCTGCAAAATTTACTTCATGGACGATCAAATCTCGTTGATCTTCCTCTTCACATAAGTCGTATGCAGCAGATGATGTGCCTTGGAACTTCCCGGTTTGCCCAGATAGGTCTCATACAGCTCCTTGATTGCCGGATTCTCATGGGACTTGCGGATCGGGTTATCCTTGTCGGAGTCATACAGGACCTTTGCACGCAGGGCACGGATATCCACGGTGTTGCGCACATGGCCAGGCTGCTGGGGCTGGCCGCCGCCGTTGACGCATCCGCCCGGGCAGCCCATGATCTCGATGAAGTGGTAGTTTGCTTCCCCGGATTTTACCATGTTGAGAAGCTTCCTGGCATTGCCCAGGCCGGAGGCCACAGCCACCTTGACATCCATGCCTGCCACGTGGTAGGTGGCTTCCTTGATGCCCTCGGTGCCGCGCACTTCCGTGAAGTCCACGCTGGCCAGTTCCTCGCCGGTGAGGGTCTCCACTGCGGTACGCAGGGCAGCCTCCATCACGCCGCCGGTGGCGCCGAAGATCACGGCAGCGCCGGTGCCAAGGCCGAGAGGCGCGTCGAAGCCTTCATCCGGCAGTTCGGTGAATTTCAGGCCCACCCGCTTGATCATGCGGGCCAGTTCCCGGGTGGTCAGGGAAATGTCCACATCCGGCACGCCGTTGGCGGCCTGGTTGGGGCGCTGCACCTCGAACTTCTTGGCAGTACAGGGCATGATGGACACTGACACGATATCTTCCGGCTTTAAGCCCATCTTCTCAGCATAGTAGGATTTGGCGATGGCGCCGAACATCTGCTGGGGGGACTTACAGCTGGAAAGGTTCTCCGTCATATCCGGGAAATAATGCTCGCAATATTTGATCCATCCCGGGGAACAGGAGGTGATCAGCGGGAGTACGCCGCCGTTCTGTACCCGGTCAAGGAATTCATGGGCTTCTTCCATGATGGTAAGGTCCGCACTGAAGTCGGTGTCGAATACTTTATCAAAACCAATCCTTCTAAGGGCGGCAGCCATCTTGCCTTCCACATTGGTGCCGATGGGATAGCCGAATTCCTCTCCCAGCCCGGCCCGGACGGCAGGGGCTGTCTGCACGATCACGTGCTTGGAGGGATCTGCGATGGCGGCCAGGACGTCGTCGATCTGGGACTTTTCCTGGAGGGCGCCGGTGGGACATACCGCGATACACTGGCCGCAGGATACGCAGCTGGTCTCGCCTAAGCCCATGTCAAAGGCAGAACCGATAAAGGTGGCAAAGCCCCTCTGGTTCGGGCCGATCACACCGATGCCCTGAACCTTCTCGCAGACTGCGGAGCAGCGGCGGCAGAGGATACATTTGCTGTTGTCCCGGATCATGTGGGCGGCGCTGTCGTCGATGCAGGACGGGGTGCGCTCGCCGTCGTACTTGTTCTCTTCATCCACGCCAAGTTCCTTGGCCAGCTGCTGCAGTTCACAGTTGCCGCTGCGCACGCAGGATAAGCACTTGCGGTCGTGGTTGGATAACAGAAGCTGCAGTGTCTTCTTACGGGACTCCAGCACCTTGGGGGTGTTTGTCCATACTTCCATATTCTCATTGATCGGATAGACGCAGGCAGCAACCAGGCTTCTGGCACCCTTGACTTCCACCACGCACATCCGGCAGGCAGCGATCTCGTTGATCTCCTTCAGATAGCAGAGGGTGGGGATCTCGATATGGGCCAGCCGGGCGGCTTCCAGTATGGTGGAGCCTTTGGGGGCACTTACTTCTATGCCGTTAATTTTAATCGTAATATTCTCCATATCCATTCTCCTTCAGTTACTGTTTGTAGATAGCGCCAAATTTACACTTCTCCATACAAGCGCCGCACTTGATACACTTCTCCTGATCAATGATGTGCGGGTTGCGGACCGTGCCGTTGATGGCGTTGTTGGGACAGTTGCGCGCACACAAGGTACAGCCGCGGCACTTGTCAGCATCGATATGGTAGGAGAGAAGCGCCTTACATACGCCGGCCGGGCATCTCTTGTCCCTGACATGGGCTTCATACTCTTCACGGAAATAGCGGAGTGTGGACAGCACCGGGTTGGGGGCGGTCTGGCCTAAGGCACAGGCGGAATTCTCCTTGATGTAGTAGCAGAGTTCTTCCAGCTTATCCAGATCTTCCATGGTAGCCTGACCTTTGGTGATCTTGGTGAGCATCTCCAAAAGGCGCTTGGTGCCCACACGGCAGGGGGTACATTTGCCGCAGGACTCTTCCACGGTGAACTCCAGGAAGAACTTGGCAATATCTACCATACAGTCATCCTCATCCATGACGATCAGGCCGCCGGAGCCCATCATGGACCCGATGGAGATCAGGTTGTCATAGTCAATGGGGATATCAAAATGCTCATAGGGGATGCATCCGCCGGAGGGGCCGCCGGTCTGGGCTGCCTTAAATTTCTTGCCGTTGGGAATGCCTCCGCCGATCTCCTCAATCACCTCACGCAGGGTGGTACCCATGGGGATCTCCACCAGGCCGGTGTTGTGGATCTTGCCGCCCAGGGCAAAGACCTTGGTGCCTTTGGACTTCTCCGTGCCCATGGAGGCGAACCATTCCGGGCCGTTGAGGATGATCTGGGGGATGTTGGCATAGGTTTCTACGTTGTTCAAAATGGTGGGCTTGTCAAACAGGCCCTTCTGGGCCGGGAAAGGAGGCCTTGGCTTCGGCTCGCCCCGGTTGCCCTCGATGGAGTGCATCAGCGCCGTCTCCTCACCGCAGACGAATGCGCCGGCGCCCAGGCGCAGGTCAATGTCAAAGTCAAATCCGGTGCCGAAAATATCCTTGCCGAGAAGTTCCATCTCCCTTGCCTGGTTGATGGCGATCTTCAGACGTTCCACAGCGATGGGATACTCTGCACGGACATAGATGTAACCCTGGTTTGCCCCGATGGCATAACCGGCGATGGCCATGGCCTCCAGCACGGCGTGGGGATCCCCTTCCAGCACGGAACGGTCCATGAATGCGCCGGGGTCGCCCTCGTCCGCGTTACAGCAGACGTATTTCTGGTCAGCGTCATTCTGCTTGGCCAGCTTCCATTTAAGCCCGGTGGGGAAGCCGCCGCCCCCTCTGCCCCGAAGGCCGGAATCCATCAGGCATTTGATGACATCGTCGGGAGTCATCTCGGTCAGCACCTTGCCCAGGGCAGCATAGCCTCCGGTTCCGATGTATTCCTCAATGACCTCGGGATTGATGACACCGCAGTTGCGCAGGGCAACACGGTGCTGCTTCTTGTAGAAATCCGTGTCCACCAGGGACTTGACTCCTGCCTGTGTCACGGTCTCCTGATACAGAAGGCGGGTTACCACCCGGCCCTTTAACAGATGCTCAGATACAATCTCCGGAATGTCCTCCACCTTAACCATGGAGTAGAAGCTGGCATCCGGATAGATAATCATAATCGGTCCCAAAGCACAGAGGCCATGGCACCCGGTCTGGACGACGGAAACCTCGTCCTGCAGGCCGGCTTTCTCAATCTCCGCCTTCAGTGCTTCCATTATCTGCTGGCTGCCGGAGGAAGTACATCCTGTTCCGCCGCAGACCAATACATGTGAACGATACATTTTTGTCCTCCTTTGAACAATGCTATTTGATGTCTGCTGAATTCAGGGTGTATTCTTCCACCACATGTCCCCCGATCAGATGGCGCTCCACGATCTCAGCAGCTTTGTCGGGATTCATCTTGATATAGGTGATCTTGGATTTGCCGGGCTCCATCACTTCCACGATGGGCTCATACTGGCACAGGCCGATGCAGCCGGTCTGTGTCACGGCTACCTTGCCGGTGAGACCCTTCTCCTGAACCAGCCCGGACAGGGCATTCAGTACCGGGCGGGCGCCGCTGGCGATCCCGCAGGTGGCCATACCCACTACCACGCGGGTCTGGTTGCTGTCTTCCGCCCGCAGGCCTACCTGGCCCTGCATCTTGTTGCGGATGGCTTTTAACTCTTCAAGGCTTTTCATAGTATGTAATATCCTCCAAATTATGACAATGTAATCTGGCGCACGTTTTCAGTACACGGCGCCGCCGTCAGTTTCCAGTTTATTCTCAGTCAGATAATCCAGAATATATGCGGAAATCTCCGGGGTGTCAAAGGGAACGCCCTCCAGCACTTCCTTAAATTCCCTTGTGTCCAGGGTAAAAGACCGGCCGTTATAGTGATACTGATAGAGAAAATCCGTCTCCGGGTGATAGACCACTAGGGTATGTATGGTGCTTGTGATATCCCCCAGGGGCATCCGGTCAATGTGGGACAGGACAAATACTGCCGTCACCGTGGTTCCGATACCAGGCTCTGATTCGATAGAAAAGGAACCGCCCGCTGCTTCTGCCGCATACTTAAAAAAAGGAACCCCCAGCCCTACCTTGCGGGTGGTTCGGCTGGTGAAGAAGGGATCCGTCACCTGGGCCACCTGCTCCGGGGTCATGCCGCAGCCATTGTCAGCGATGGTAATGCTCAGCCGGTCTGCCGTAGTGTCCGCTGCCACTGTAATCCGGACTAAGGATGCACCTGCCCGGGTGGAGTTCTCTGCCACATCCAGGACGTTTAAGGAAATCTCAGTCATCATAGGCGTTTACTGATATTTGGCCAGGATGCCCGGGATGTCGTCCGGCACCAGCCGTCCGTACACTTCATCATTGATCATCATGACAGGGGCAAGGCCGCAGGCGCCGACACAGCGGCAGGAGTCCAGGGAAAACTTGCCGTCCGGGGTACACTGCCCGTTGGTGATGCCAAGAAGTTCCTCCAGTTTGCTGAAAATAGCAGCGGATCCCTTCACATAACATGCCGTCCCGAGACATACGGAAATCTGGTACTTGCCCTTAGGCTGCAGGGCAAATTGGGTATAAAAAGTTGCAATGCCATAAATCTTCTCCAGCGGGATACCCGTCTCGTCGGAGATCATGGTCTGAACTTCGATGGGGAGATAGCCGTAAATCTCCTGTGCCTGCTGCATGATGGGCATCAAGGCACCCTTGGTGTCCTTCAGTTCAGCGATGACCTTTTTCAAAGCGGCTTCCTGCTCCGGGGTTCCGCTGAAAGGAACTCCTTCTTTTTTGCAAGCCATGTCTCATCCTCCTTCTGGTAATGATACTATTTGTTAAATGTACCAACATTCTACCATGAAAATGATAAAAAATCCATAGTAAATAAATAGTTATCATTCACGTTAAAAACATATCGATAAAAAACATTGATAATTCATGTTTTCGATGGTATTCTTAATATAGCAAAATGACGGTTCGGGCTGGAAGAGGCTGGAAGCGGGGGCTGTTTTTGGAAACGGGCCGGGAATTTCTGGTTAAAAAACAGACAACTGCCAGCATGGGGAAGAAAGCAGGCTAAACTCCGGAGACAAACGGGGCGGCTGTGAAAGGGAAATCAAATAAGGAGGGCTGGATATGACAGTAAAAGATGTAAAGGAGATACTGGGAGCGCGGGTTCTGACAGGAGAGGAGTTCCTTGACCGGGAGGTGAGGAGTGCCTGCGGTTCCGATATGATGAGCGATGTGCTGGCATTTTCCAAAGATCATTCGGTGCTTCTCACCGGTCTGTGCAACCCCCAGGTGATCCGCACGGCAGAGATGCTGGACATTGTGTGCCTGGTGTTTGTGCGGGGGAAGAAGCCGGATGAGACCATCATTGATATGGCAAGGGAGCGGGAGATCATCGTGCTGGAGACAGGGCATCGGATGTTCTCTTCCTGTGGGATGTTATATAAGGCCGGCCTGGGAGGAGGTGCGATCTGATGGACGAGGCGATTGTTCTGAAATATGAGATTTCTCCGGACGATTTCACCAGGGCAGGGGAGGCCAGCAGTGATGTGAAGGGCAAGCTAAAGCAGCTGGGGGTCAGCCCGGAGGCGATCCGCAAGGTGGCGATTGCCATGTATGAGGGGGAGATCAATATGGTGATCCATGCCAACGGAGGCGAGATCACGGTGGAGATTACCCCGGTGGAGATTAAGATGATCCTGGCGGATGTGGGTCCCGGGATACCGGATGTGGAGCAGGCGATGAAGGCGGGGTATTCCACGGCGCCGGATGAGGTGCGGAGCCTTGGTTTCGGCGCAGGCATGGGTCTGCCGAACATGAAAAAATATACGGACGACATGGCGATTGAGACGAAGATGGGGGTTGGGACGACGATCACGATGATAGTCAGGATGTAAAGCTTTTGCCGGGTTTGTTCAGGGTTCGGGGCAGTGTTCTCCGCGCTCTGGCAGCATTTTGGAAAAAGGACAGGAGGTAGCAGGATATGGATAAATTTTACCATTCGGTGCGTTTGGATCCGGAACTGTGCAAGGGATGCATCAACTGCATCAAGCGCTGCCCGACCCAGGCGATCCGGGTCAGGAACGGAAAGGCACAGATTAATGCCAAATTCTGTATTGACTGCGGGGAGTGCATCCGGGTATGCCCCCACCATGCCAAGCATGCCACCTTTGACAAGATGGAGGTAATGAAGCAGTACCGCTATACGGTGGCGCTGCCGGCGCCAGCCCTGTACAGCCAGTTCAACAATCTGGACGATGTGAATATCGTATTGAACGCATTGCTTTTGATGGGCTTTAACGATGTGTTTGAGGTCAGCGCGGCGGCGGAACTGGTGTCGGAGGCCACCCGGGAGTATCTCAACCATCACGAGGACAATCTGCCGATTATCAGCACGGCCTGCCCCTCTGTGGTGCGCCTGATACGGGTGCGTTTCCCGAACCTGATTTCCCATCTGCTGCCTCTCAACCCGCCGGTGGAGGTGGCGGCTTCCCTGGCGGCCCAGCGTGCCATGCAGAAGACGGGCCTGGAGAGGAAGGAGATCGGCATCTGCTTTATTTCCCCCTGTCCCTCGAAGGTGACTTATTCCAAGGCTCCTCTGGGGACGGAGAGGAGCCAGGTGGATCATGTGCTGGCGATCAAGGATGTCTATCCCCAGCTGATCTCCCATATGAAGGCTGTGGGGGAGGAGGCCTGGGATCTGGTGACCTCCGGCAAGATCGGCATTAGCTGGGGGCGGAGCGGCGGGGAGGCCAGCGGTTTGTTCACGGAGAGTTATCTGGCGGCAGACGGCATCGAGAATGTGATCCGGGTGCTGGAGGATCTGGAGGATCAGAAGTTCACGAACCTGAAATTCGTGGAACTGAATGCCTGCAACGGCGGCTGCGTGGGAGGGGTCCTGAATGTGGAGAACCCTTATGTGGCTGAGGTGAAGTTAAAGCGCCTGCGCAAATACATGCCGGTGGCCCGGAGCCATATGGATATGGAAGATCACGCAGAGGAGATGATTCCCTGGACAACCGGCGTGCAGTATGAGCCGGTGTTCAGCCTTGGGGGCAACATGATGGAAAGCTTTGCCCGCTTAAACCAGGTGGAGCGGCTGTGCAAGAAGCTGCCGGGCCTGGACTGCGGCTCCTGCGGGGCGCCTACGTGTAAGGCGCTGGCAGAGGATATCGTGCGGGGGCAGGCCAGCGAGAATGACTGTGTCTATTACCTGAGAGAGAACCTGCACAAGCTGTCTGAGGAGGTCTCCATTCTGGCAGATGATCTGCATGAGGGGGACAAGGGCGGACAGGAGACACTGCGGATTCTGAAGGAATATATCCAGAGAATCTCAGATGAGATGTCGCTTTTGGATAACCGGGAGGCTGAGGACGAGGGCGGGAAGTAGCTTTGCAGGCGGGAAGGGAGGAAGCAGCCCGCCGGGGGATGGTTTGCAGCCGGGAAGGGACGAAGCCAGTCGGTGGGTGGTTTGCAGCCGGGAAGGGACGAAGCTTGCCGGCGGATGGTTTGCAGGAGGGAGAGGAATATGACAGTACAGGAGTTATTGGACAGTGGTATGTTTGCCATAGTGAATGTGGGAGAGAATCCTGATCGGGAGATTACGGTGCCGTTTTGCTGTGATTTGCTGAGTATTGCTATGGGGCGGGCGCCGGCAGGCTGTGCCTGGGTGACAGTGATGGGGAATATGAACACTCTGGCAGTGGCTACCCTGACGGATGCGGCGTGTATCATTATGGCAGAGGGCGCCGTGCTGGATGAGGTTGCCATGAAGAAGGCAAAGGATCAGGAGATCACGGTGATGGGGACCGAGCTGCCGATTTTTGACGCGGCGCTTAAAATATACCAGGCCATGCAGGGATAGGGATATGATCAGCCTTACTTATGACCTGCATATCCATTCCTGCCTTTCCCCATGCGGGGATGATGATATGACACCTGGCAATATTGTGGGCATGGCGGCCATCAAGGGTCTGGATGTGATTGCAGTCACCGACCATAATACCTGCCGGAATTGCCCGGCGGTGATGAAGCTGGCGGAGCAGTTCGGCCTGCTGGCGATTCCCGGGATGGAGATCAATACCTCGGAGGAGGTTCACGCGGTATGCCTGTTTCCGGCTCTGGAACAGGCCCTTGCTTTTGATGCCTATGTGTATGGCCGCCTGATGAAGTTTCCCAACAAGGAAGCAGTCTTTGGGAAGCAGCAGATCTGCAACGAGGAGGATGAGGTGGTGGGGACGGAGCCGAACCTGCTGATCAACAGCGCGGACATCTCCTTTGACCAGCTTTGGGATCTGGTGCGTTCCTATGACGGAGTGATGTTCCCGGCACATATCGAGAAGAGCGCCAACAGCCTGATTGCCAACCTGGGCTTTGTGCCGCCGGACAGCAGGTTTAAGACAGCGGAACTGAAGGACCTGAAAAAGCTGCATGAGGTGAAGCGGGGCAACCCCTATCTGGATGGCTGCCGGATTATCAGCAATTCGGATGCCCACTACCTGGAACATATCCATGAGCCGGATCTGACGATACCGGTGAGGGAGAGGAGTATTCAGGGGGTGGTCGATGCACTGCTTGGTAAGTAGGAGGAGAATATTGGGAGGAAAAGGACGATGCTTTATACACCAGGAGAGATTGCAGAGAATTATATCGGCATCGGAAAGAAGAAAGCGGCAATGGGGGCAGATAAGATGTTTCTGCTTGCAGTTATGGCCGGTATCTATATTGCCGTGGCGGGATGCGGTGCCTCCACGGCTGCCTGTACGGTGGGTGGTTCGGCAGGGAAGCTGGTCAGCGCCTGTGTTTTTCCGGCAGGACTTACGCTGGTGCTTCTGGCCGGCAGTGAGTTGTTTACCGGCAATTGCCTGCTGGTGATTCCGCTGCTTGGCCGGGAGATCACCTTGCGGGGGATGCTGCGCAACTGGCTGATCGTGTATCTGGGGAATTTTGCAGGGAGCGTCCTGGTGGCCTGGATGGTGGCTTACAGCCATCAGCTGAGCCTGTTTGACGGGCAGCTGGCGGCGTCTGCGGTCAGTACTGCAGTGGCAAAGGTATCGATGCCCTTTTTGGATGCCTTCCTCAAAGGGGTTCTCTGCAACCTTTTAGTCTGCCTGGCGGTGTGGGTTAGTTTTGCGGCAAAGGATGCCGCCGGGAAGGTAATCGCCCTGTTCTACCCTATCCTGGTGTTTGTGGTCTGCGGCTTCGAGCACAGCGTGGCAAATATGTTTTACTGCCCGGCTGGTTTGTTTGCTGCGGGCCTCCCGGAATATGCAAAGGCCATAACAACAGATACGAGCGTTCTGACATGGGGGAACTTTTTGTTCAGGAATCTTCTGCCGGTTACCTTGGGGAATATCGTGGGGGGCGCTGTGTTTGTGGGGGGTGTTTATTGGTGGGTGTATCTGCGGCATCCCAAAGGATAAGAAGGGCAGTGGCCCTAAGTGATAATGGCACGGCGTCTGAGGAAGGCGGGATACAGTGTGTTTGATTAACAAAGATTTTGGAGGACGAGAAAGATGAGGCAGTATGGGAAAATGGTAGCTGCAGTGATTGGGGCTGTCTGCCTGATGGCACAGCCGGTGTGGGCGGCAGCGCCGGATTTTGGAAGGGCAGATTGGGAGAAAAGAGACTGGGTGAGTGTTGGGCAAGGGGAGGATGCCATGGTCTGGATGCAGGATCCGGGGGGTTCCGGGATTGCAGAGGGCCGGGCCGCCGGAGCAGAGAATGGCCAGGCAGCGGGAACAGAAAGCGGCCAGACAGCGGGAGCAGAGAACGGCCAGGCAGCGGGAGCAGAGAAGGGCCAGACAGCGGGAGCAGAGAACGGCCAGGCAGCGGGAGCAGAAAGCGGCCAGACAGCGGGAGCAGAGAATGGTCAGGCAGCCGGGGCAGAGAATGGCCAGACAGCGGGAGCAGAGAATGGCCAGGGATCGTCTGTGATTGTGGCCGGCGGCGCCGGACAGCAGAACAAGGGGCCGGCAGCAGCACAGGAAGAAGCACAGAGGAAAGCAGAGGAGGCAGCCCGTCAGGCGGAGGAAGCGGCCCGGCAGGCGGAAGCTGCGGCTCAAGAGGCAGCCCGGCAGGCAGCGGAGGCAGAGGCAGCGGCAGCGGCCCAGGCGGCAGCAGAGGAAGCAGCCCGGCAGGCAGCGGCACAACAGGCTTTAGGGCGCACGGTTGACCCTTCCAGGCCGATGGTGGCCCTTACCTATGACGATGGCCCGCAGCCGTCAGTAGGGAACCGTATTATGGACTGCCTGGCTCAATATGGCGGGAAGGCCACATTTTTCTTGGTGGGGGAAAGGGTTGGTTCCTATGCCACGGAGGTAAAAAGGATGGTTGCTGAAGGGCACGAGGTGGCAAACCATTCCATGAACCATAAATACCTGCAGAAGCAGGGGGTGGCGGAGATCCAGGCACAGGTGAGCCGCTGCAATGATGCGATTGAGGCGGTATGCGGTGTGCGGCCGCGTGTGATGCGCCTGCCAGGGGGCGGCTACAATGCAACCGTACTGGCGAATACGCATATGCCAATGATTCAGTGGAATATTGACACCCTGGACTGGAAGACAAGGAATGCCCAGCAGACAATCAATTCCGTATTGGGCCAGGTAAAGGACGGGGACATTATTCTGATGCATGAATTATACGGGGCTACAGGCGATGCCTCGATGACCATCATCCCGGAACTGACAAAGCGCGGCTTCCAGCTGGTGACAGTCAGCGAAATGGCGGCGGCTAAGGGCCGCCCACTGGAGGCAGGGAAGCTTTACTCCTCCTTCCGGTAAGGAGGCATTTAGCTGTTATATCATTCCGGCGGCCATGGGCAGGGCCAGGCTGATGGCAGGGAAGTAAGTGACCAGCAAAAGCCCTGCCAGAATGGCAGCATAGTACATCAGCATATAGGGCATTACCCTGGCCAGGGAGGTTTGGCCGATTTTGATGGCCACAAACAAGGTGTTTCCCACAGGCGGGGTAATATTGCCGATGCACAGGTTGTAGACCAAGATCAGGCCAAACTGGATGGGGCTCATGCCAAAGGTCTTTACTACCGGTAAAAACAGCGGGGTGAAGATGAGGATGGCAGGGGTCACATCCATGAAGGTCCCGGCTGCCAGCAGGATTACATTCATGACCAGCAGGATGATCACCGGGCTGTCGGTAAAGCCTAAAAGGGCAGCCGAGATTGCCTGGGGGATCTGGGTGAAGGCCATAACCCACCCCATAATGTTGGAGACACCGATCAAAAAAACAATCATGCCGCTCATTTTTGCGCTGTCGGTTACGATGCGCCAGAAGCTTTTCCAGGAAAGGCTGCGGTAGCAGATACTGAGGATAAGGGCATAGGCCACGGCGATGGCGGAGCCTTCCGTGGCAGTAAAAACCCCGGCAATGATGCCTCCGATGACCACGACGATGAGGGACAGGGCAGGGATGGCGCGCAGGGTGGCATGGAGCAGATTTTTCCAGTCAAACCTTCCGGAAGTCCCCCGGTGGCCGTTTTTCCGGGCGATTATTACTGCCACTGCGATGCAGCAGGCACTCCAGATGACACCCGGGAGATATCCGGCTAAAAACAGGGCAGCCACGGAGGTGCCTCCGGATACCAGGGAATAGGTAATCAGGGCATTGGAGGGCGGGATCAGCAGTCCGGCGGGGGCAGAAGCGCCATTGGTGGCGGCGCATAATGCGGGGGGATAGCCCTGTTCCTCCTCCCCTTCCCGGACCATGCTGCCTACGGCTGCGGCAGCAGCAGAAGCAGAGCCGGAGATGGCACCAAAGAGGGCATTGGCGCCCACATTGGTCACCAGCAGGGCGCCGGGGAGTTTTCCCAGGACAGCCAGCACAAAATCAACCAGGCGTTTGGCGATGCCGCCCTGGTTCATCAGGTTCCCGGCCAGGATGAAGAACGGGATGGCAGTAAGGCTGAATTTGCTCATCCCCACAAATATCCGCTGGGAAGCGGTCAGGACAGACACATCCAGCGGCACTACCTGGAGGATGGCGGCTAATGAAGATATGCCGATGGAATAGGAGATCGGGACTCCGGCAATCAGGAGCAGGGCCAGTACGGCCAGGATGATCAGTAAAGATTGGATAGCCATGGATTAAGCCTCCTTTCCGGCCTTTTGGGCTTCCTGAACAGTCTTATTAACAGGCTCCAGGCAAATCTTGCCTGTGAGGATTTCCACAATGTTTAAAACCGTATAGATGATATTTAACATGCCGCTTATGGGAAGGACAAGGTAGAATACGCCAATGGCAACCCCTAAGGAGGAGGTCATTTGCCCCATTGCCAGGCTGGTGATCTGGATTCCGCCGAATACCAGGATAACCCCGGCAAAAAGGCAGGCCACAACCTCTGCAAAAACTGCCAGGGCTTTTCTGGCCTTTGGCTTTAAGTGATCCATAAGCAGAGGGATGTTCATATGGCCGCGCTCACCGGCAACCAGGGATGCGCCAAGGAGCGCCATCCAGGCAAAGAGGTAGGAGACCAGTTCCTCAGACCAGGAGGAGGGATTTTTCAGGACATAGCGGGTCAGAACCTGCCAGCAGGTAAGAATGACCATGGCCAGGAAGCTGCCTCCGGCCAACACATTTAAAATCTGGTTTAGCAATTTTCTGAGAGAATTCATAGGTACCTCCTATTCAGCGGCGGACGGGTAACGGGTATTGTATTCCTGGATGGCATCGTAAATGGGCCGGATAGCCGGATTGTTTTGCAGTACAGATTGATGGAGCGGGAAACAGGCCCGGACAAAGGGTTCCTGGTCCGGGTACAAAAACTGTACTTTTTGCTGGCCAGCTGCTTTTTCCCGGGCAGCATCCACGGCTTTGACCCATTCCTTCCGCTGTACCTGATTGATGAGGCGGTAGCCTTCCTCAAATATGATGCGGTCTTCCTCCGGAAGGCTTTCGATGAAGGCATTGTTCCCAATCAGGATGTCAGGGACCATCTGATGCATATCGTAGGAATAGTATTTGCAGACATCGCCATGGCCGTTGTCGGTCAGAGCCATCTCATTGTTCTCCGCACCGTCAATGATGTTGGACTGCAAGGCAGTGTAGACATCCCCAAAGCCCATGGGGGTGGCTGAGCCGCCCAAAAGCCGCATCATTTCAATGTTGGTGGGGGACTGCTGGACGCGGATTTTCAGGCCTTTTAAGTCCGCGGGGCTTTCGATGGGCTTACTCACCGTATAAAAGTTCCGGGTGCCCGCGTCGAGCCAGGTCACGGCGGTAAAGCCGGCCTTTTGGGTGGCAGTAAAGATCGGGGCGGTGATATCCGGGTCATCCATGGCATGGTGGTAGGAATCCGCACTGGCAAACAGGTAGGGAAGATTAAAAATCTCATAATTTTTGCTGAAGGTTTCCAGTATGGCATTGCTGGCGATACAATAGTCGATGGCTCCGGTCTGGGTCAGCTGTACCATATCTGTCTGGGAGCCTAAGAGTTCGCTGGGATAGACTTCTACCTGGTAGCGGCCTTCCATGTGTTCATGGATATAGTCCCGAAAAGCAGCCAGGGCGATGTGAGTCGGGTGGCTGGTGGACTGGTTGTGGCCGATGCGGACAATACGGGGCTGCCGGGAATAACTGCAGCCGCCCAGCATCAGGGCAGAGGGGATAAGGATCAGTGCAAATAAAAGGATGTATGCGGGGCAGCCCCGTTTTTTGTAAGGTTTCATGGACAGCTTATGCCTCCTTTTCCAGATGTGCTTCCGGGATCCGGAAAAGATTCCGGGAGTACAGTGAGTGCTGTGATGGTTTCCTTGTACAGTATCTGTAAATTTCCCATAATTTTTCTTCCAAAAAATGGATATGATGCCTGAAGGAAGAAAAGGCTTGAAAACCCGGGGAGGAAAAGTTATACTGATGAGGCGGATACGAGTAGGGGAGGCAAAAGGATATGAGAGAAAAATTGACAAAAGGTGATGTGAAAAAGATTGAAGAGGAGATCGAACACCGCAAACTGGTTGTCCGTAAGGAATGCCTGGAGGCGGTGAAGGAAGCACGTGCCCATGGGGATCTGAGTGAGAATTTTGAATACCATGCGGCAAAGCGAGAAAAAAATCAGAATGAGAGCCGTATCCGTTACCTGGAAAACATGCTGAAGAATGCGGTTATTATCTCGGAGGAATCCCGGGAGGATGAGGTGGGGCTGAACAATACCGTCACTTTATATATGGAGGATGACGGGGAGGAAGAAGTGTACAAGCTGGTCACCAGCATCCGGGGGAATTCCATGCATAATATGATCAGCACGGAATCGCCCCTGGGCCGGGCCATCCTGCACAGGAAGGTGGGTGACCGGGTGCTGGTGAAGGCAAATGACACTTATAGCTATTATGTGATTGTCCGTAAGATTGAGAATACAGATGACGGGGAGGATCAGATCCGCCGGTTTTGACCGCCGGTCTTATCAGATCCATCCACCGTCAAGGCCGATGACCTGCCCGGTGAGATAGGCATTTTTATATCCGAGGTGATAGGCTAAGTCAGCCACCTCCTCCGCCCGCCCTAAGCGTCCGGTAGGGATATCTTCCACCAGGCCGATGAGGTCGTCTTCTTCCATCCACTGGTTCATCTCCGTATCGATTGCCCCGCAGGCGATGGCATTGACCTGGATATTGCTGGGGGCAAGTTCCTTGGCCAGGGCTTTGGTAAAGGCGTTGATTCCTCCCTTTGTGGCAGAGTAGGCAACCTCACAGGAGGCGCCGACATTGCCCCAGACAGAAGAAATATTGATGATCTTGCCCTGCTTTGCGGACAGCATCATGGGGATTGCCAGTTTACAGCAGTTGAAGACGGAGGTCAGGTTTGTGTTGAGGATACGTTCCCAGTCGCCGGCGGCCATGTCCTGAAGCAGGCCGATATAGGCGATGCCGGCGTTGTTTACCAGGACATCCAGGGAGCCGTATTGTTTGCGGATCAGCTGGAACAGTCTTTCGCAGGTAGCCAGGTCGCCCATATCTCCCAAAAAGGCAGTGCAGCAGACCTGGTAGTTTTCGATTTCTTTTTGTGCCTGGAGAAGTTCTGCTTCCCTGTGGGCGCAATTAATCACCACATTGTACCCTTTTTTGGCAAATTTTACGGCAATGGCTTTCCCGATCCCCCGGGAGGCGCCGGTTACAAGGACGGTTTTTCTTGGCATACAATCATCTCCTGTCTGATATTAAAATTTTTAGTTTATTATTCTTCCCGGAAAGCACTTAGATTGACCTGTGGCCGGGCCGGAGGCATTCCTGCAATTCATTCCATTCTGTCGGAAATGCATCATGAAGGATTTCCAAAGCATGTCCATAGTTATAGAATTCATATTTTTCCAAAATATCTTTATCAATATATTTATCCAGATTCAACAATTCTCCCCTTACCTTCATAATTGCATAGGTGTTTTTCCTGGTTTTGTGGTAGTTGTAGTATATCATATTTCGGAGAGGGAGGAAAGGGGAAGTTAAAAATGCCATGGAATGGTAACCATCTCTGCCAATGGGGCATAAGTATAGGAAAAGGGACAAAAAGGACAAATCTTATGAAAATTTGTATCGATGCCGGCCATTATGGCAAATACAACCAAAGCCCCGCAGACAAGCGGTATTATGAATCGGAATTCACCTGGAAACTGCATCTGCTGCAGAAAAAGTATCTGGAGGAGTATGGGGTGGAGGTGGTTACCACCCGCCCGGGGCAAGCCCAGGACCGGGGGCTTTACAGCCGCGGTACAGCCTCTGAGGGATGTGCGTTATTCCTTTCTGACCATACCAATGCAGTCGGGGCAGGGGTGGATGATAAGGTGGATTACCCGGCGGCGTATTGTGGGATTGACGGAAGGAGTGACGGGATTGGAATGGCCCTTGCCCAGTGTGTGGAACGTGTGCTGGGCACCAAACAGCCGGCCAGGATTGAGCACCGGCGCGGCAAGAACGGGGATTATTATGGCGTGCTGCGGGGAGCCACGGCGGTGGGGACCCCTGGGCTGATCCTGGAACACTCGTTCCACACGAACACCTCGATTACAAAGTGGCTGCTGGATGATGAGAATGTGGACCGGCTGGCCAGAGCGGAGGCGGAGACAATTGCTCTCTACTATAATCTGGCAAAGCCTTTGCCGGAGAAAAAATCCGGCTGGGTGGAAGAGGATGGGGGCTGGCGCTTTTATCTGGGAAATACAGGCGAGCCGGTACGCAATGAGTGGTACCTGGACGGGGAGGACTGGTATTGGTTTGATGAAGCAGGCATGATGGTGGCGGAAAACTGGAAGACGGGTTCTGATGGTAAATGGTACTTCCTTGGCAGTGACGGCGCCATGGTGAAAAATCAGTGGGTGGTATGGAAGGGAGAATTATACCGGCTGACAGGGGATGGAAGCCTGTTTAAAGGGGAAGTTTGCCTGCGGACGGATGAAAAGGGGGCATTGTTGCCTGCGGAGGAGAACCAACTCACGGGACAAGGGCTCCTTGGCAGAACTGAGGCAGAGGAGGGCAGCAGGGAGGCTGTGGGAGGCACGGCAAAAGCAAAGGTAAGAAAAGAAAAAGGAAGAAAGCCGGTAGGGGAAGCGGCAGGAAAAAGCGAAGGGGAAGCGGCAGGAAAAAGCGAAGGGGAAGCGGCGGGAAAAAGCGAAGGGAAAGCGGCAGGAAAAGGCACAGGGAAAGCGGTAAGAAAAAGTACAGGGAAAGCGGTAAGAAAAAGTGCAGGGAAAGCAGCGGGAAAAAGTACAGGGAAAGCGGTAAGAAAAAGCACAGGGAAAGCGGCAGGAAAAAGTGCAGGGGAGACGGCAGGAAGGCTGGCAGGACAGATAGTGAGGGCGGTAAAAGAACTACAGAGAAGGACAAAGGCAGGAAAAACGGAGGAAACGGGATTTTGAAGGTCCGGTTTATACAGATTTTACAAAACCATTACGATTTTCAGAAGAGTATGTATCTTTAAAAAGAGATGTGATATACTTATCACGAAAAAGGAAAGCCATGGAATAGGCCATGGTTTTGGACAGGAAATGGAGCACGGGAATGATAAAAAGCTATGACTTGGTTATTATTGGATCCGGGCCTGCCGGGCTGGCGGCGGCGATTTATGCCCAGAGGGCAAAGCTGGATACGCTGGTATTGGAGAAAGAGATGATGAGCGGCGGGCAGGTGCTGAATACGTATGAGGTGGATAATTATCCGGGCTTGCCGGGGATCAACGGGTTTGACCTGGGGATGAAATTCCGCCAGCATGCAGAGAAGCTGGAAGCAGAATTTGCCCAGGATGAGGTACAAAAGATAGAGTTAGTGGCAAGAGAGGACGGAATCCTGCCGGACACGGAGGAACTGCAGGCAGCAGAACTGCGCACAGGCAGAGATTTTCCGGGGCTGGTGTGGAAGAAGGTGGCCGGCAAGCGGGGGGAGTACCTGGCAAAGACGGTGATTATTGCTTCCGGGGCAACCCACCGCAGGCTGGAGGTGCCGGGAGAGGAAGAACTGGCCGGAAAGGGGATCAGCTATTGTGCCACCTGTGACGGGGCATTTTTCAAAAAGAAGGTGACAGCCGTGGTTGGCGGCGGGGATGTGGCGTTGGAGGATGCCATTTTCCTTTCCCGTATGTGCAGCCATGTCTATCTGATCCACCGCAGGGATCAGCTGCGGGGGGCGAAGACTTTGCAGGAACGGGTGGCGGCGCTGGACAATGTGACGGTGGTGTGGGACACCGTGGTGGAAAGGATCTTGGGGGAGCAGCGGGTAGAAGGCCTGGCCCTTAAAAACGTAAAGACCGGGGAGGCTTCCCGGCTGGAGGTGAACGGGGTATTTATCGCCGTGGGGATTACCCCCAACAGCGCTGCTTTTGCAGAACTTCTGGAACTGGAACATGGCTATATCCGGGCAGATGAGAAGGGAGATACGGGTATCCCCGGCGTATATGCGGCAGGGGATGTGCGGGCAAAGCAGCTTAGGCAGATCGTGACGGCAGTGGCGGACGGGGCTAACGCCGTCACAAGTGCAGAACATTACCTGGCAAAATACTAAGGGAGACAGATGCGGATGAGAAAAGATTGGAAGGTACTGATGGCAGGCTTCCTGTGCATGGCCATGGCAGGAGGGACCACTGCTTATGCAGATGTGGGGAAGTCGCTGCATCCGGTGGCGGTTGTGGCGGCCAAGGAGGACTATTCCCATATCGCGGTGTCCCAGGTGACGGATTATGTGAATATCCGCGAGCAGGCCAATACTTCAAGCCGGATTGTAGGCAAGATTTATAACAACTGTGCGGCCACGATCCAGGAGACTGTGGAGGGGGAAGGCGGAACCTGGTACCGGATCCAGTCCGGTACCGTGACCGGTTATATCAAGGCCCAGTATTTCATTACCGGGGAAGCAGCGGAGAAGCTGGCGCAGTCGATTGGACGGGAATTTGTGACAGTCACCACGGATAATCTGCGCCTGAGGGAGCAGCCGGATTTCAACAGTAAGGTGATGACATTGCTGCCCCTGGATGCCCGGTATGTGGTGAAGGGGGAGGAAGGCAGTTTCTATAAGGTGGAGGTAGACGCGGACCTGGTGGGCTACATGGCCAAGGAATACGGAAAAACCGTGGTGGAATTTGACCAGGCAGTCTCTCTGGAAGAAGAACGCCTGAAGCTGGCGGAAGAGACACAGCGCAAGCAGGATGCCGCCAACGCGATTGCAGCGCTGGAACTGGCGCGGCAGGCAGAGGCAGGGTCGGGCGCTTCCGGGGGCACGGAGATGCTGATTGCCGCCAATCCCGAGGTGAGTGACAACTCCCAGCGGGCATCGGCCCCTGCCCTGACCCAGGATCCGGGCAACGTGGCGGTGCCGGGGCCTGGAGGAGGTTCATACGGGGGGGCGGGTTCCACGGCGGTGGTTTCGGCAACCCGGACGGCAATCGTGGCTTACGCCAAGCAGTTTTTGGGGAACCCTTATGTATATGGCGGTTCCAGCCTGACAAACGGAACGGATTGCTCTGGTTTTACCCAGGGGGTGTTTGCTAATTTTGGGATTACCACCGGGCGCAGTTCCAGGGATCAGGCAGCAAACGGGCGGGAGATCGCCGTCGGGGCGGCGCAGCCGGGAGATTTGCTTTTTTATGCCAGCGGCGACTATATTAATCATGTGGCGCTTTACATAGGGGGCGGGCAGGTAATCCATGCCAGCAACTCCACAACAGGGATTATTATTTCGCCGTATAATTACCGTACCCCGTATAAAGCAGTGACATTTCTTGACTGACGGGGGTGCCGGCATGGGAAAAAAGAGGCAATATAACGGGTTGGATTTGGTAAAGGCATGGCTGGCGGTGCTGGTGGCATCCCGCCATATGATCCAGATTTTTTACCCGGCAGAAAGCAAATGGCGCCTGGTAATCGGCGCCTGGCTTTCGAACCTGGCGGTGCCGGTATTTTTTATCACCGCCGGTTTTTTCCTGTTTTGCAAGGTGGACCGGCAAAGGCCGGGAGAGAGCCGGGAGGCGGTACTGAAATACTGTAAAAGGATTGTAAAGCTGTACCTGCTTTGGTCCGTGATCTATCTGCCCATTGATTATATCAATTGGGTAAATGGCGGAAGGCAGGACGGCGCGGCTGCGGTTCTGAATTACCTGCAGTCCTTTTTTTTCTGTAGCACCACAGTACAGCTTTGGTATCTTCCCGCATTGGTTGCGGCGGTTATCCTGGTATGGGCAGTGTACCAGAGAGGGGCCAAGGTGTGGCAGATCCTGGTTGTGGGCGCTTTTTTGTTTGCGGTTGGCTGCATCAGCGATAACTGGTACTTTAACCAGAGGCTCCCTATGGGGCTGCAGAAGCTTCTTGGCCTTTATTTCCGGTACTTTATGACGGTGCGCAATGGGGTGTTTTACGGGTTCTTTTTTGTGGCGCTGGGGCTGTGGTTTGCGAAAAGCAAAAGGGAGATCCCCCTGTTTTGCTCACTGGCCGGGACGGTGGCATTTGTGATGCTGATGCTTTATGAGGTGATCCGGTGCAGCAATACCAACATGGTATTCAGTTCCGCACCAGCGGCATTCTGCCTGTTTGCAGCGGCCTCCTCCGTGAGGTGGAAGGACCGGCCCCTTTATATCAGGCTGCGGGCAGCGAGTGAATGGGTTTACTTATCACATGTGTATTTTTTCCATCTCTATGCCATGACAGCCAGATGGAACCCTCTTCCTGCCACAAAGAAGGGGATTACGGTTTCTGTTATGATTCCGATGCTGGCATTTGCCTGGGGCATGGCATGCCTGTCTGAGAAAAATGGGTTCCGTTGGTTGAAAAAAATGATCTGATGATGTATGATAATAGCCGAAGAATGTTTCAGAATTGACAGCACTGGGGGTTTTAAGATGGAAGACAAAAATTGCGGGATACTGATTGATTATTTGCATAACATGGTGGAGGATGGGGACAGATGCCAGCCGGATTTAGGCCGGTTAGACGGGCAATACCAAAAGCTGGGGGAAGAGGTGCAGGCCTTGCAGGTATTCCTGAAAGAGATGAAGGATTATTCTGCGGCCCTTTCCAAGGGGAGACTGTCCCAGGATGCGCCATCCTATGATAATCAGCTATGTACAAACCTCAGGGAACTGGACCAGAATTTAAAACAGCTGATTTGGCAGGCCAAGCAGGTGGTGCAGGGGGATTATTCCCAGCAGGTATCTTATCCGGGGGAACTTTGTGAGGCATTCAGCACCATGACACAGCGGCTGGAGGAACGGGAACAGCTGCTGAAGAGAGAGGTGAAGGAGGCCCAGGAACGGGCAGAGATCGTGGCTGGGTATAACGAACTCCTGATGGAACTGACCCGGAAGAGGCATGAGTGGATCCTGGTAATCGACCGTGAAAACAAGGAGACCATGTATTGCAACAAGCGTATCGAGGCAGAGAACTCCGATGCCAAATTCTGCCAGGAGTGCAAGAAGCGCCTTTCCTTCCAGAAACAGCTGCAGGACTGGCAGGATGAGGAGAAGGACGGGAAAGTCTGGGAAATGGAGGAGGAGAGCGGCAAGGCATACCGCATCACCACCTTCCCCATCGTGTGGAAGAGCAGGAGGGCGTATGCCCATATTGTGCTGGACATCACAATCGAGAAGGAGAATAGCCGGCGGCTGAAGGCGAAGGCATACCGGGACCAGGGAACCGGCATTTATAACCGGCTGTATTTCGTGGAATGCATGAACCGCCTGCTGGAGGAGCCGCAGGAAACGGTTCTGTGCTATATGGATCTGGACGGCCTTAAGTATGTCAATGACCATTATGGGCATTTGGAGGGGGATGAATATATCCGGAGTTTTGTGGCGGCGGTGAAAACCCAGTTCCGTGAGCAGGATATATTTGCCCGGATCGGCGGCGATGAGTTTTGCGCCCTTCTTCCCCTGTGCCCAGCGGAGGTTGCCCATCAGAAGATGGAAACAGGATTGGAGCAGTTTTTGGAAAACCATAAAAAGGAGTATCCGGCCAGCTTCAGCTACGGGATTGTGGAGATCGGCGCCGGCGGGGAGTTAAAGAGCATGGAGAAGCTGCTGGAGGAGGCAGACGCGGCGATGTATGAATGCAAGCGCCGGAACAAGCTTAAATACCATCAGCATATAAGGGCCTGATAATCATGGAGGGGAAGGGAGGCAATTATACCTATCTGCTCCGGTGCGCTGACGGGACGATCTACTGCGGATGGACAAATTGCCTGGAAGAGAGGCTGCGGGCGCATAATGAGGGGCACGGAGCGAAATATACAAGGGGAAGGCGCCCGGTGGAACTGGTATACTATGAAGAATTTGCCACCCGCAGGGAGGCGATGCAGCGGGAGTGGGCGTTAAAAAAACTGAGCAGGAAAGAAAAGCAGCGCTTAATGCTTTCAAAATGATAACTTCCTGTGTTTTTTACTTGTAAAATCCTTCCGGCGTGTATATAATGATATCTGATGCGGTCTGTGGATGTGGGCAGGCTGCTGAATTTAACATTGGAGGACGGCTTCAGTTTATGGAAGGGAAGAACCAAGCAAGCTATGTACAGAAGGATGGAGTAATCAAACCTCCCACAGGGCAGGAGGGGAAGCAGGAAGAAAAGAAGGGCAAGGGCGTTAAGAAAGCATTGGTGGCTACAGCGGCGGTTACCTGCGGGCTGGCAGTGGCTGCGGCTGCCGCATATACATATTTGAGCCTTCAATACCGGGATGTATTTTTTCCTAATACGGTGATTAACGGGCTGGATGCTTCACAGAAGAGCGTGGAGCAAGTGAAGCAGATGATTGACGACGGGATGAAGGCGTATACGCTGACCCTGGAGGAACGGGGAGGTGCCAGCGAGCAGATTGTGGGGGATGAGTTCGGCCTCCATTCGGAATATGACGGTTCCCTGGAACGGCTGTTGGCAGACCAGGAACCATTGCGCTGGGGACTCCACTGGATGGAGGGCACAGAGCATACCATTGAGACCATGATCGCCTATGATAAGGATCAGCTGGCGGCGGTGGTGGACGGGCTTGCCTGTATGGATGAGAGCAAAACCCAGCTTCCGTCGGATGCATACCTCTCGGAATACCGGGACGGGGTGGGATATGAGATTGTGCCGGAAGAAGGCGGGACCCGGGTAGTGCCGGAGAAGGTCCATGAGAGCGTTGCGGACGCTATTATGAACCTGAAAAACAGGGTTTCCCTGGAGGAAGAGGGAGTTTATGCCAGGGCCCGGATTACGGCGGAGGATCCGGCTTTGATTGCCGAGGCCGAGAAATGGAACCAGGCGGTAAATGTGACGGTCACCTATCATTTCGGGGAGCAGGAAGAAGTGCTGAACGGTGATACCATCCATACCTGGATGGCGGAGAATGAAGAGGGAGCCCTGGAATTGGATGAGGACAAGGTAGCCGAATATGTTGACCAGCTTGCCGTTTCCTATGATACGGCCTATCAGCCCAAGACATTGAAGACAGCCACCGGGGAGACGGTGACCATCACCAACGGCAATTACGGCTGGCGTATCAACCGTAAGGCTGAGGCAGCGGCGCTTTCCGAGATAATCCGTTCCGGAAACAGCCAGGAGCGGGAACCGGTTTATTCCCAGACAGCTGCTTCCCGGGGGGAGACAGATTATGGTAATACCTATGTGGAGATCAATCTCTCCGCACAGCATCTGTATTATTTTGTGGACGGCCAGCTTCTGGTGGAGTCGGATTTTGTCTCCGGCAATGAGGCCAGGGGCATGGGTACGCCGGGAGGGGCCTTTCCTCTGACCTATAAGCAGAAGAATGCAGTTCTGCGCGGCCCTGGCTATGCCAGCCCGGTGACATACTGGATGCCGTTTAATGGCGGGATCGGTATGCACGATGCAAGCTGGAGGGGAAGCTTCGGAGGGCGGATCTATAAGACGAACGGCTCCCACGGATGCATTAACCTGCCCCGTTCGGCGGCTAAAACGATTTTTGAGAATATTTCTTCCGGGGTTCCGGTGTTATGTTATCACCTGGACGGCAGCGGAGGCACCACCGCCACGACGGCATCCTCTTCCAGGAGAACTTCTTCCTCGGTGCCGGCGGCGGCTCCTGCCCCGGCCCCGGAGACGGCTCCGGCAGCGGATCCGGCCACAGAGACAGCTGTGGACGGAAACCCGGCTGAGGGGAACGGCACGGAAATGGCGGCAGTTCCTTCCCAGGGAGGGGCAGAAGAGGGCGGGGTTCCCTCGTCCGATGTAGCAGGGCCAGGCGCGGCGGAGAGTTCAGCCGCCTCGGCGGTTGTGGAAGCAGGCGGGGACAGTTCCCATGGGCCGGGAGTCCAGGAGAGCCAGCCTGAAGCACAGCCGGAGACCCAGCCGGCCGCTCCCCCGGAGACTCAGCCGGCGCCGTCGGAGGCCCAACCGGCCGCCCCGGCCCCTGAGGGAGAGGTGAACCTGGTGGATGCCCCGGGGATGTAAAACAGGCAGAATGCAATACTTAAGATTAAGATTTCCAGCAGGATAAATCAGGGGAAAAGCCCCCGCCATCCGTGCCTTTGATAGGGCAGGTGGCGGGGGCTTTTGTATTTAAAGCAAGAAATTTGTCCGTGTAACAGCGGTTTGGATTACAGCCGGAACCCGAAATATTTTACTGCATTGTTGTAGCAAATGCCTTCAACAATCTTTTTAAGCGCTTTCTGGTCATCCGGATATTCTCCGTTCTCTACCCATCCGCCCAGCAATTCACACATAATCCGGCGGAAATATTCATGGCGGGTGTAGGAGAGGAAGCTTCTGGAGTCGGTCAGCATCCCGATAAAGTTCCCCAGGCAGCCCAGGTTGGCTAAGCTGGTCATCTGGGCGGTCATGCCCTGTTTGTGGTCATTGAACCACCATGCGGAGCCCTGCTGCAGTTTGCCGGCGGCAGAGGGATCCTGGAAGCAGCCAAGGATTGTACCGATGGAAGCATCATCGTTGGGATTCAGGGAATAGATAATGGTTCTCGGAATCTCATTGGTGGCGCTTAAGGCATTGAGGAAATCCGCCATCTGTGCGGAAGGTGCGTAATTGTTGATGCAGTCAAAGCCGGTATCCGGCCCCAGCTGCTGGTACATGTAGGCATTGTTGTCGCGTTTGCAGCCATAATGGAGCTGCATTGCCCATCCTAAGCGGTTATATTGTTTGGCCACAAACAGCATGAAGGCGGTCTTGTATTTCAGTTCTTCCTCCTTGCTGACCCCTTCCCCGGCCAGGCCTTTGGCAATAATGGCATCGATTTCTTCATCGGAAGCGGGTACATACATCACATATTCCAGGGCATGGTCGGATACACGGCATCCCATGGAATGGAAGAAATCCAGCCGCTTTAACAGAGCCTCCTTCAGGGAAGCGAAATCCTTGACCGCAACGCCGCTTACCTCAGAAAGCTTGGCGATATAGGCGGCATAGTCCGGTTTTTCCACATTGTTGGCCTTGTCCGGCCGCCAGGCAGGGAGTACCTGCACATCAAAGGAGGGATCCTCCGCAATCTTCTTGTGCCACTCCAGGGAGTCCACCGGATCGTCAGTGGTGCAGATAAGCGTTACGTTGGAAGCTTTGATCAGGCTGCGGACGGTCCATTTGTTCTGCAGCTGTTCGTTGCACAGATTCCACACCTCTTCTGCCGTGTCGCCGCAGAGATGGCCGGTATAGCCGAAATAGCGCTGGAGTTCCAGGTGGCTCCAGTGGTAGAGGGGGTTGCCGATCAGCTTTTCCAGGGTCTCAGCCCATTTCTGGAATTTCTCACGGTCTGTGGCATCGCCGGTGATGTATTTTTCCTCCACGCCGTTGGAACGCATCTGGCGCCATTTGTAATGGTCACCGCCCAACCATACCTGGGTGATGTTCTCAAAGCGGCGGTCTTCTGCGATCTCCTGCGGATTGATGTGGCAGTGGTAGTCCAGCACCGGCATCTTCTCTGCGTAGTCATGGTATAGCTTTTGTGCGGACGGGGTGGAAAGTAAAAAGTCCTTGTCCATAAATGCTTTCATTGGGGTAATCCTCCTTGATTAAAATTTGGTAGTTGCTCTTTTTATCAAATCGGCGGCAATGGTAGTCCGGCTGGGGGCATTGCCTCCGTTGAACACGGTCATCAGGGTGTTGATGGTGGTGGTGCAGAGGGCCTCGATCTTACTGTCGATGGAGGTGAGTTCCGGATCCGTGCAGACGGCGTAGCTGGAATTGTTGTAGCCGATGATGCTCAGGCTGTCAGGGACGCTCCTGCCTATGGCATGGGCATATTTGACGGCTCCTACTGCCAGGGTATCGTCAGAGGCCAGGACAGCATCAAAGGAGAGCCCTGTGGCGTGGAGCCCCAGCAGCAGATCCCGTGCTGACAGAATGTCCTTGGGGCATTGGAAAATCAGATCCTCGCGGACAGGAAGGCCATTGCCTCCCAGGGCGTCACGGTAGCCCTGCATTTTCCCCATGCCGCTGTAGGAATGGCTGGTGTACAGATACAGGATGCTGCGGCAGCCGGAGGCAATCAGCCTGCTGGCGGCCTCATGGGTGGCCGAGCGGTCGTCACAGAGGGTGCTGTAAATGTTGCTTCCGTCCAGGTACCCGTTGACCAGCATAATGGGAAGTTCCTGTGCGGCTTCCAGGATATAATCGTTATCCCGCGGCCTCTGTCCGATGAACTTGGAACCGGCAAGGATGATGGCATCCACCTTTTTGGAACGCAGAAGGTCAAGATACTTCTGCTTGTTTTCCAGGGAATTGCCGGTACAGCATAAAATAGAATCATATCCGTGGCCGCGCAGCCCTTGTTCCAGGTAATAGATGGCATGGGCGAGGTAAGGGTCCGAGGAGTCGGAGCACATGATGCCGATGGTCTGGATGGTACCCAGCCCCAGGCCCCGGGCGAAAACATTGGGGGTATAGCCTAAATCATCCATGACCTGGAGCACCAGGTTCCTGGTACGGTCGCTGACATTCGGGCTCCCGTTAAGGACACGGGAAACGGTGGCGATAGAGACGCCGGCTTTCCTCGATACATCATAAATATTCATTAAGCTGCCCCCCTTTCCTCTGATTTTGTTTCTGTTATATCCGGTATGCCTCACAACAAAGGGTTGTAAGTGCTTACAAACTTATTATACCCACTCTTTGGGAATAATGCAAGTTATTTATTGCCAAGTTTGTATAAATGCGAGGGAAAAGTACATTTTCCCTTGACTTATGCACAATAATTCTGTAAAATGACTGTAAGTACTTACAATTTGGAAGTTTCAGGAAATTCAAGGATAAACGTTAGTGCTTCATCCGGTCAGAATTGGACTTTGGAGGGAGCGCTAGGATAAGGAGAAAGCCATGCAGGATTTTATCAGGATTCATGAGGAGGATAATGTGGCAGTAGCGCTGCGCCCTATTGCCAAGGGTGAGCAGCTGGCTGTTGGGAAGTATCAGGTGACCACGCAGGAGGAGATCCCCCAGGGGCATAAGTTTGCCTTGAGGGGGATTGCCAAGGACGAGCCAGTGATTAAATATGGGTTTTGTATCGGCAACGCCAAGGAGGAGATTGCCGCCGGAGGCTGGGTGCATGTGCACAACATCAGGACTGCCCTGGGAGATCTGCTGACCTATCAGTATGAGCCGGTGGCTTCGTCTTTGAAAGAATCGGAGCCTGCTTTTTTCGACGGCTTCCGCCGTGCAGACGGCAAGGTTGGGGTCCGCAACGAGATCTGGATTATCCCTACCGTGGGCTGTGTCAATTCGATTGCCAAGGCATTGGAGAAAAAGGCTCAGAGGCTTGTGGGGGGGACTGTGGAGGAAGTGGTTTCTTTTGTGCATCCCTATGGCTGCTCCCAGATGGGGGAGGATCAGGAACACACCCGCACTGTACTGGCAGATATGATCCGTCATCCTAACGCAGGCAGTGTGCTGGTGCTGGGGCTGGGGTGTGAAAACAGCAATATCCCGGTGCTGAAGGAGTATATCGGGGAATATGACGAACAGCGCGTGAAGTTTTTGCAGTGCCAGGATGTGGAGGATGAGCAGGAAGAGGCCATGAGGCTTTTGGAGGAACTGGCCGCCTATGCAGGCGCCTTCAGCCGGGAGAAGATCAATGCCAGCGAACTGATTATCGGGATGAAGTGCGGCGGCTCGGACGGCCTGTCCGGAATCACGGCAAACCCCACGGTGGGAGGATTTTCAGATCTGCTGATTTCCAAGGGAGGGACCACGATCCTTACCGAGGTGCCGGAGATGTTCGGGGCGGAGACGATTCTTATGAACCGGTGTGAGACGCCGGAACTTTTTGAACAGACGGTTTCCCTGATCAATGATTTTAAGAATTATTTTACCAGCCACAATCAGACGATTTATGAGAATCCCTCACCGGGGAACAAGAAGGGGGGCATTTCCACCCTGGAGGACAAGTCCCTGGGATGCACCCAGAAGTCCGGCAGTGCACCGGTCCGGGGCGTGCTGGCGTATGGGGAGCCGGTGAAGGTGAAGGGCCTGAACCTTTTGTCAGCCCCGGGCAATGACCTGGTGGCATCCACGGCCCTGGCAGTATCGGGCGCCCATATTGTCCTGTTTACCACAGGCCGGGGGACTCCCTTTGCCTCGCCGGTCCCCACGGTGAAGATTTCCAGCAATTCCCGGCTGGCCGGGCACAAGGATAACTGGATCGATTTCAATGCAGGACGCATGGTGGAGGATAAGACGAAGGAAGAGATGGCGCAGGAGTTATTTGATTATGTGCTGGAGGTGGCTTCCGGAAGGAAGGTGAAGGCCGAGGAGGCTGGCTTCCACGACATGGCCATCTTTAAGCAGGGGGTTACCCTGTAGGGCTTTAAGGCGCGGAGCCGGCAGGGGCTTTGGATGCAGGGCGGTAAAAGGCGCCTGTATGGAAAAAGCAAGAAGAAAAGGACGTGGAGAGGGATGAAACTGAATCGGACAGCCCAGCGCACAGTGGAGATTCTCAAGCTGGTGTCGAAAGACCCCCAGGGAATTACTTTGGATGACATCTGTGGTCGTCTGGAACTTCCTAAGACCAGCGCGTATGATATTGTCACCACATTGGCGGAGATGGGTATGGTAAATGTGGACCGGGGAGTGCGCCAGCGCTATACGATTGGCCTGACAGCGTACCGGATCGGGATTAATTATACCAACAACCTGGATTTTATCGGGGTTCTGGAACCTGAACTGAAAGCAATTGCCAGGGAGACGGGAAAAACCGTGTTTTTCGGGGTGCCCTCGGACCACGAGGTGGTATACATCTGTAAATCAGAGCCGGAGAACCCGATTATCACCACGGCCACGGTAGGCTCCAAAAACCCCATGTACTGCACATCTTTGGGAAAGGCAATCCTGGCCTTCAGCGATGAGGAGGCCAAGGGGAAGATCTTAGGAAGGATCAAATTCCGCAAAAAGACAGAAAAGACGATTATGGATAAGGAATCTTTAGCGGAAGAATTGGACAAAGTAAGGAAGAAGGGCTACGCGCTGGATGCAAGGGAACTGGAGGAACATATGGAGTGCGTGGGAGCCCCGGTGTTTGGGGCTGACGGCAATGTCCTGGGTGCAATCAGCTTATCAAGCCTTTACAAGCCGACAGAGGACTACGAGGCATTGGGCTTACTGGTGGCCGGAAAAGCGGCTAAGCTGTCAAGCCTGCTGGGTTATCTCGGAGAGAAAACCGGCGGCCGTTAAGCGGGGGCTGCCGGGGCCGGAAAAGGGGAAAAGACAGCGGAAAATTGGTATTTCCTATTGACAAAATTGTTGGCAGCTATTAATATGTAATTATAATAATTCGCATTTATGAAAATCATTCGTATATGCGAATATAAGAAAAGGAGAAGACGTACTATGAAAAAAGAACAGGTATTGGCAAGGATGAAGGAAGATTGTCTGGTAGCAGTTGTCCGGGCAAAGAACCTGGAGCAGGGGGAAAAGGTGGTGGACGCCATTATTGAGGGCGGCATCAACTTTATTGAGATTACGATGACCATGGATGAGGGGAATCCGGTGGACTTTATCGCTGCTATGGCGAAGAAATACAAAAATAATGACAAGGTTGTCATCGGTGCAGGCACAGTCCTGGATCCGGAAACCGCAAGAGCCGTCATTTTGGCCGGCGCCAACTATGTGGTAAGCCCGGGGCTGAACGTGGATACCATCAAGCTTTGCAACCGTTACCGTGTTCCGATGCTGCCGGGTGTGATGACCCCAACCGAAGCCATCACTGCTTTGGAGGCGGGCTGTGACATTATCAAGATCTTCCCGGGCAATATCGTAGGGCCGGCCGCAATCAGTTCCTTCAAGGGCCCCCTGCCCCAGGGTGAGTTTATGCCGTCTGGCGGTGTGGATGTGGACAATGTGGATAAATGGATCAAAGCAGGCGCATATGCCGTGGGAACCGGCAGCAGCCTGACCAAAGGTGCAAAGACCGGCGATTTTGCTGCAGTTACGGCAAAGGCGAAGGAGTTTGTTGAGGCAGTGGCCGCTGCCCGGGCAAAATAAAAACAGCCGGGTGAAAAACAAGGCTGTACAAGGAAAAGCAGAAAAGAAGATACAAAAAAGAGAAAAAATATCATAAAAGGAGAATGAGACAATGGCAAAGGTAGTAACCATGGGTGAGATCATGCTGAGACTTTCCACCCCAGGCAACGAGAAGTTTATCCAGGCAGATGAATTTGACGTCAATTACGGCGGCGGTGAGGCTAATGTGGCGGTATCCCTGGCAAATTACGGGCATGAGGTAGAGTTCGTGACGGCAATTCCGGCCAATCCGATTGGTGACTGTGCAGTGGCTGCCCTGAGAAAGTACAATGTAGGCACAAAGCATATCTCGCGCAGCGGCGACCGTCTGGGGATTTATTTCCTGGAGACAGGATCTGCCATGAGGGCTTCCAATGTTGTCTATGACCGTGCCAATTCTTCGATTGCCTGTGCTACGGCAGACAAGTTTGACTTTGATGCAATTTTTGAGGGGGCGGACTGGTTCCACTTCACCGGCATTACCCCGGCGGTTTCCGACCTGGCGGCAGAGGTGGCTGAGGCGGCCTGCAAGGCGGCAAAAGCACATGGCGTGACGGTATCTGTGGATCTGAATTTCCGCAAGAAACTGTGGTCTTCCGAGAAGGCACAGAAGGTGATGACCAATCTGATGCAGTATGTGGATGTGTGCATCGGCAACGAGGAGGATGCAGAGAAGGTTCTGGGCTTCAAGCCGGGCAAGACAGATGTTACCTCTGGTGAACTTGAACTGGCAGGTTATGTGGATATTTTCAATCAGATGGTAGACAAGTTTAACTTTAAGTATGTGATCAGTTCCCTGCGTGAAAGCTATTCCGCTTCCAACAATGGCTGGTCCGCCTGCATCATGGACGGAAAGACCCGGGAGTTCTATCATTCCAGGAAATATTCCATCACCCCCATCGTAGACCGTGTGGGCGGCGGTGATTCCTTTGCAGCAGGATTGGTATGCGGGCTTTTGGACGGCAAGGACATGAAGGCAGCCCTGGAATTCGCAGTGGCAGCTTCCGCATTGAAGCACACCATCCCCGGTGACTTTAACCTGGTTACCCGCGGGGATGTGGAGAATCTGGCAGGCGGTGACGGTTCCGGCCGCGTCCAGAGATAAAACAGAAGAACTAAGATGGATGGCTAATTTCAGGAAGTGGAATTAGCCATTTTATCAATCAGGTATATTGCCATAAACTTCACAAAAAACAGGACAGATTTTAGGAGGAGAGGAAATGGGGAAAAAGAGAAATTTTGACCTGCTGACCTTTGGGCAGGTTTTGCTTCGCCTGTCACCGCCGAACAATGAACGGCTGATGAGGGGAGACACCTTTGTCAAGCAGGTGGGAGGGGCAGAGTTGAATGTGGCAGTAGGGGTGGCCCTTTTGGGGCTTCATACGGGGATTATCTCCCGGCTTCCTTCTCATGACATGGGCGCTTTTATGAAGAGTAAGATCCGTTCCTATGGTGTCAGCGACGATTACTTTATCTATGACAATTCCCCGGGGGCCCGTGTGGGGATCTATTATTACGAGGATGGCGCCTATCCGAGAAAGCCGAAGGTGATCTATGACCGGGCAGGGAGTTCCTTCTATTCGCTGAAGATTGACGAGATCCCGGAAGAGGCATATTCCTCGACCCGCTGCTTCCATACCAGCGGCATCACGCTGGCCTTAAGCCCGCAGCTGCGGGAGACGGCGGTTGAGATGATTAAGCGCTTCAAGGAAGGAGGGGCGCTGGTATCATTTGACGTGAATTTCCGGGGGAACCTTTGGACCGGGGCAGAGGCGAAGGAATGCATTGAGGGCATCCTGCCTTATGTGGATATCTTTTTCTGTTCCGAGGATACGGCGCGGCTGACCTTTTTGAAGACCGGGACAGCCAAAGAAATGATGAAGAGTTTTGCCGAGGAATACCCGATTTCGATAGTGGCTTCCACCCAGAGGGTGGTACATAGCCCAAAACGCCATACCTTTGGCTCAGTGATCTATGATGCCAAGCAGGATACCTACCATGAGGAGGAACCTTACCGGGATATTGAGGTGGTAGACCGGATCGGCAGCGGCGACGCTTATATTTCAGGAGCCCTCTATGGCCTTTTATCCAGTGATTTTGACTGTGAGAAGGCGATGCAGTACGGCAATGCCACCAGTTCGGTGAAGAATACGATCCCGGGAGATCTGCCTTCCTCCAACTTAGAGGAGATTGACACTATTATCAAAGCCCACAACAGCAAGGGGCCGCAGCTGGAGATGGCCCGGTAGTGCCGGAGGAAGGAACCGGGGTTACAACACAGCCGGAAACAAAAAAGTTTGTTGAATGTGGACAGCAGGTGTGATAGGATAAAAGCAAAGCAAAGGCTCCCCTCCCTGGGCTGCGATGGGCGGAGGGGAGTTTGCTTATATCAGGACGCCGGGAGTATATGGGATAAAAGAGGAAGGATGTGGGTAGATGGACAAATCGACCAGGATGATGATCAATTCACTGACTGAGGATATTCTGAAATCTTTTCATATTGAAGTCCCGATTGGGGATATGGATGAACTGATAGGCCGCCTGGGAGGGAACATACAGGCGGACAGCAGTTATTCGGACGGGGCAGTGGAGAAGGTAGGGAATTCATTCCGGATCCTGGTGTCACCCTTCCAGGACGAGAGGAGGCGGAGGTTTACGATAGCCCATGAATTGGGGCATTTGTTTTTGCATATGGGCTATATGACGAACCAGGAACTTTGGGAACGCCAGGATGAGAGCCGGTATCACAGGAGCGGCAATTCTGAGAAGGAATACCAGGCGAATGAATTTGCTGCTGCATTTCTGATGCCCAGGGATGAATATTGGAAGGCGCTGAACCGGAATACAGTGGGGGACAAGGTGGACACGTCCAAGATTGCAGAGTATTTTAATGTGTCGGTGGAAGCGGCGTCAAACAGAGGGAAGTTTTTGGGGTATCTGAAATGGTAGATTCCAATGTGCAGAATCAGCTGCTAAAGTACAAGGAGCAGATCCAAAGCCTGAATGAAGAGAAAAAAGAAGGGCAGGGGAGAAGGACTGCGGAAATATTTTTTTCCTTTGACATCGTGAATTCCTCTGCTTACAAGACACTGAATTTTACCGGATGGTCTCAGGTGATCCTCCCCCTGTTTAGTAAGATCCAGCAGATGGTCGCCAAGAAAATGCCCAGTGCAGAGATGTGGAAGATATTGGGCGATGAGATGGTTTTCCTTGTCCCGGTCCGGGAAAGGCAGGATGTGTTTATCTATATCAGCGATATTTTTGAGATTTTGAATATTCTGGTGGTCCAGCTGAAAAAGGGTATCTTTTTTGAGGGATTAGATCTGCATCCGTGGGAGAAGGATCTGATGAGGATGCAGAATATCATATCCCTGAAGGCATCGGCATGGATTGCCATTATCGGTGACGGGATCAAGAGGCCGGAGCAATACGACAACCTGATAAAAAGGTTCCAGTTACAGGAAGGCTACCGCATATTTGAATTCCTGGGGAACGATATCGATACCGGGTTCCGGATAAAGCAAAACACACAGGAAAGAAGGCTGGTAATCAGCTATGAACTGGCATATATCCTGTCAAGGGATACAGACTATCTGGAAAATATACATATCATAACCTATAAGAGGCTAAAGGGAATCTGGAATAACAGGCTATATCCCGTGATCTGGTACCATGACAAAAAGCTTGCGGGGGAGACAGCCTTTGAGGACAGCTTTTATTATGACGAATATGAGAGCAGTGAACTGGTAAAGGCTTATTTTTCAGACAGAGAGAAACCGCTTTTAGAGGAGAAAATGTATTTCGATGTGGATTATGCGTTGAAAAAGATCCTGAAAGACCAGCATTTGGAAGACAAATTCTTTCGTATGGATGAGGTTATTGAAGAATCCAAAAAGGAGGAAAGGCACCTGCTGGATCCCGGAGCCCAATAGGGGAATCAGGATCCAGCAGGCATGGTTTTAAAGATGGGAAGCGTTAGGGTGGAAAACAGGATAAGAATCCCACAGGCAACATAGAGTTTTCCGCCCAGGCGGTGGGTTTTTCTCCAGACTATGTCGCTGCTTAAGGTCCGGGGGGTTTTGATGCCTATATAAAAGTTGCTTTGGATCTTGGGCAGATAGTATGCTTGCTTCCGTAAGTGACGCTTCCTCCGAAACTCCAGTTTGTGGGGATCTGTTCCGAATAGTTTAAAATCCGTAATTTCTTATTTTTCATTGAGGGAATCTCCTTTTTCCTTATTTTCTTTAGAACTGTTTCCATTTTCAGCAAAGGTTTCCCCTTTTTTTCATCATCTATGATTCCGGCATGCTTTAAACATGGAAAGAAAATTGTCAAACGGGAGATATTGGTGACAGTATAGGGAGATTATAGTATAATCATACAGTTGGGAAAAAATTAGAAAATGAAAAATTTTCTGAGTTTACCATAAAATATCCGTCTCTGGCCGTATAGTAAGTACAAGGCCAGGGCAGAGAGGACATTGCTATGAATGACCAGCAGTTTGAACAGAATATCGGCCGGATCTGCAGAAATGATAAAGATGGCCTGAGGGACATTTATGAGGATTATTGTCCGCTAATCTACTCGGTTGTGTGGGAACTTCTTGGCAGCCGGGAGGATGCGGAAGATGTGACCTCAGACTTTTTTATCCGATTATGGGATATTGCAGGTACATACCGGCCAGGGAAAGGACACCGGGCATGGCTGATCACCATTGCCCGCAATATGGCAGTGGATTATCTGCGAAAAAGAAAGCGGGAGAGCCTCACTGCGGAGATTCCGGATTATCTGCAGGCAGGGGAGGATTCCTGTGAGGAACAGCTTTGCCAAAAGCTTGGCCTTGAACAGGCATTAAAGACACTGAAAGAGGAAGAAAGGCAGATTGTCAATCTGAAGATTATGGGAGAACTGACCTTCCGGGAGATTGCCGGTATCCTGAAAAAGCCTCAGGGTACGGTGGCATGGTGTTACCGGACAGCGATTCGGAAATTGAGGGAGGTGCAGTTATGATGGACGAAAAACGGTTGGAACAGGAATACAGGAGGCTGAAATGCCAGCAGACACCAGATCTCTGGAGCCGGATAGAAGGAAACCTACAGGAGCATCCGGAGCGCAATCCGGAGGAGAATATCCCCAAAGCGCTGCAGGAGGCGGGTCCAAAAACGGTCCGGTTCCGAAGAAAACGGGTCTATGGCATGGCCACGGCAGCGGCGGCGATGCTGGTATTGGTGGTGGCAATGCCAAAGATGATGGAGGGCAGGTGGAAGAAGTCCGACAGTGTGAATCAGATGGCGCCGCCCATGGCCGGTGCGGCAGGGGCTGTGACGATGGAGGCGGAAAAGGCAGCCGGCGGGGAAGAGATGGCAGCAGAGAAGGCAGCCGGCGGAGAAGAGATGGCAGCAGAGAAGGCAGCCAGCGGGGCAGAGAAAGAGACGGCAGTGAGAAAGGCGGCTGATACGGCAGAGGCAGAGACGGTAGCGGAGGAGTCAGCCGGCGGGGCATCGCCGGAGAGCGGGGCTATTATGGGCACCGGTTTGCCGGCAGGTCAGGAACAATCAATAGAAAACAGGGAAAAGAGGGTTTTGCCGGAGGGTATCCTGGCATGTGACCAGCTGCAGCTGGCAAGCTATCAGCCAGTGGCGCTCCCGGGAAATGCAGTGACTGTGGCAGAGGACTCCCAATATTTTTCGGAGGATATTCTAAGGGATGCAGAACTTCTGTGTGGCGCAAGGGTTACTGGTGTGTCGCTGGAGCAGGATGCCACGGGAAAGGCTGTGAAGGTGGTCTATGAGATGGCGATGGAGCAGGTATATTATGCGGAAGACTATGTAACAGGGATGGAGACGGTCACAGTGAAAAGTCCGATTATCAAAACAGATGGGGATGAGATGTATATTTTGTACCAGCTTCAGCCAGGCGGAACCTATCTGCTGCCTTTGTATAAGCCAGGCCAGGACTGGGAACTTTTGTATCCTTTTGCACCGCAGATCCAGGTGACCGGAGATGGGGCTTATCTCTTCCACACCGGATATACAAGCCTGATGACCGAGGATACATCTCTTGTGATTGGCAGGCCGGAGGGGGATAATGATTATTTTTATGACCGGATGGTTCTGCGCAGAGATGAGAATTTCCTTTCCGATCTTTTAAAACTCGTGGGACAGGAATAGATTACGGATTGCCGTATGGATTCCCATGTGCTTGTCAGGGGCGATTTCTTTTATGGCCCCTGCACCGGGAGTCCGGGCAGTAAGGGAGGAGTATTTTATGAAGAAAAAAGTGCAGGGATTATCAGGATATCTGTTGGGAATCGGGCTGTTGGCAGCGGCAGGGGTGATGAGCGGGTGCGGAGCCGGCGGGGGCGCTTCCTCCGCAACAATGACAGAGACCACAGCGGCGGCTGCCACATGGGCGGCCGGAGATGCAGGGGCTTATGAGGATGAGGGGGCATATCCGGCAGAAGAATACTATGAGGAAGAGAAGGATGTCAGCGAGAAGATGGAAGCTAATGATTTAGCCGGGACGCCGATGGAGAATACTGGCAAATCCTCAGCCCCCATGGCTGGCAAATACCGGCAAGCATATGGGCCGGAGGATTTTAACACGGAGGAGTATAGCTATATTTCGGAAAATGGATATAAAAGTGTGGCAGAGGATCCATTGTCCACTTTTTCGGTGGATGTGGATACGGCTTCCTACGGGAATGTTCGGCGGATGATCCGTGCAGGCGGCAGTATTCCGGCAGATGCGGTGCGGATAGAGGAACTGATCAATTATTTTGACTATGATTACCCGCAGCCAAAGGAGGGGGAGCCCTTTGCCGTGACGACTGAGTATGGGGACTGCCCCTGGAATGAGGGACATCGTCTGCTGATGGTGGGCCTGCAGGCAAAGGACATTGATTTTGAGGACCGTCCGGCATCGAACTTTGTGTTTTTGCTGGATGTGTCAGGGTCCATGTATTCGGATGACAAACTGCCGTTGGTCCAGAAGGCATTTGCTATGCTGGCAGAGAACCTGACGGCTGATGACCGGGTGTCCATTGTCACGTATGCCGGATATGAGTCGGTGGTGCTGGATGGGGTGCCTGGCAGTGAAAAGGCGAAGATTGTTGCGGCGCTGGAGGATCTGGAGGCAGGAGGTTCCACAGCAGGGGAAGCAGGGATCCAAAAGGCATACGCCCTTGCGGAGAAGAATTTTATCCCAGGAGGCAACAACCGGGTAATCCTGGCTACGGACGGGGATCTGAATGTGGGCATCAGCAGTGAGGGCGGGCTGGTCCGGCTGATTAAGGAAAAGAAGAAAAGCGGCGTCCATCTGTCTGTGCTGGGCGTTGGCACCGGCAATATCAAGGATAACAAGATGGAGGCCCTGGCAGATAACGGTGACGGCAACTACAACTATTTAGACAGTCTCTATGAGGCAAAGAAAGTGCTGGTGGATGAGATGGGCGGCACCCTGATCACCGTGGCGAAGGATGTTAAGATTCAGGTGGAGTTCAATCCCCGGTATGTGGCAGGATACCGCCTGGTGGGGTATGAAAACCGTCTGCTGAAAAACGAAGACTTCCATAATGACAAGGTAGATGCCGGGGAGATTGGTGCCGGGCACACCGTTACGGCACTGTATGAGATTATACCCGGGGAGGGCGGCGGCCAGAAGCTTAAGTACCAGCAGGCCGGGGAACCGGCAGGCAGCACGGAACTTTTGACGGTGAGCCTGCGCTACAAGGCGCCGAACGGTGATACAAGCAAGCTGGTGGAGTATCCGGTGGAGGCGGACAGCTACCGCCGGGAAATGTCGGATAATCTGCGGTTTGCATCGGCAGTGGCAGAATTTGGAATGGTGCTTCGGGACAGCGAAAATAAGGGAAATGCCAGTCTGGGGCATGTGATGGAACTGGCGGAGCCCTGCGTCCGGGCAGATTCGGACGGTTACCGCAAGGAATTCCTGCAGTTGGTGCAGGAGGCGGAAAGGACGGGATTCCGTTAAGACGGCAACAGTATTCTGATTGTGGATTATCCAGGGATAATGGTGTTTGCCTTTGGAGCCGGGCGGGAGTATATTGTGGGTGGCGGGAGAGGATTCTGCCGCCCGTTTTATTTTATGTTTTGTACCCATTCGGGGAGGGAAGGGAAATGGCTACCAGGGAAATTCAGAATCCGGTTTTGAGAAAACTGGCGGAGTATGGGATGATTACCATGAGCATCTGGATCATGGTGATTGGAATCTATTTTTTTAAGTTTCCAAACAATTTTGCATTTGGCGGCGTGACAGGCTTTTCCACGGTGATTGCGAAAATCACCAGGTTTTCGGCAGGCGATTTTACTTTTTTTGTCAATACCGGGCTGTTGGTATTGGGATTTCTGTTTTTGGGGACTGATGTGGGGGTGAAGACGGTTTATGCCAGTATGCTGATGTCTTTCAGCCTCTCGGCATTAGAGCGGTTGTGCCCGCTTAGCGGCCCATTGACGAAGGAACCTCTTTTGGAACTGATTTTTGCAATTTTCTGCCCGGGCTTTGGCTCGGCAGTATTGTTCAATATCGGCGCTTCCAGCGGCGGCACGGATATTATCGCTATGATCCTCAAAAAACATACCAGCATGAACATTGGAACTGCACTGCTGGTGGTGGATGTGACCTCGGTGGTGATGGCATTTTTTGTGTTTGGGCCGACTACGGGGCTGTTCTCCACGCTGGGGCTGATGGCAAAATCGCTGGTCATCGATGACGTGATCGAGAATATGAATCTGTGTAAATGCTTCAATATCATCTGTGATGACCCACAACCAATCTGCGATTTTATTATCAATGAACTGCACCGCAGTGCCACCACATACCGGGCTGAGGGGGCATTTACCCATCATGACAAGACAGTCATCATGACTACCATGAAACGGGTGCAGGCGGTGAAACTGCGCAATTACATCCGCAGGGTGGAACCCTCAGCCTTTATTCTGATCTCTAATTCCAGCGAGATTATCGGCAAAGGTTTTTTGACTAATTGAGTTTTGACCCTCAGTGTGCTGGCCAGATATAATGCGGTCAACACATTCTAAACACACTCTAGGGATTTCAGAAGAATAAGAAACACGCCCGGATCCTCCGGCATATAATAAAGCAGCAGATATTCTGCTTGGCAAGGAGGATTGGAAATGAGGCGGAAAAGAAAGAAGATATCTGTGGCCGGACAGCCTGCCGAAGCCAAAGGGCGGAGGCTGGCAGAGAGCCGGGCACAGAGGGAATACGAGGAGCAGGAATGGCTTCACCGGAGGAATGTGGCAGTCTGCCGGGTGATGCTGCTCGTGCTTTTGCTGGCTATATGGGAACTCTGTGCGAGGCTGGGGATCATTGATGATTTTATCTTCAGTTCTCCCTCCAGGGTGTTTTTTTGTTTTTGGGGGATGGTACGGGACGGAAGCATTTTAGGGCATGTTGGAATCACCTTGTTTGAGACCCTGGTCAGTTTTGGGCTGGTGGTGGCGCTGGGGCTTCTGGCGGCAGTGGTGCTCTGGTCCAGCCGCAGCGTTTCGGAGGTGATGGAACCCTACCTGGTGATGCTAAACAGCCTGCCCAAGTCAGCCCTGGCCCCTATGCTGATCGTGTGGCTGGGAAACCATGTGCACACCATTGTGGTGGCGGCGGTATCTGTGGCGGTGTTCGGTTCCATACTGACCCTGCATAACGGATTTGCCTCCATGGATGAGGATAAGATCAAGCTGATCCGTTCCCTGGGAGGGAACAGGGTGGATGTGCTGACCAAAGTTCTGCTGCCGGGATCCGTGCCGCTGATCATCAGCAACATGAAGGTCAATATCGGGCTGTGCCTGGTGGGGGTGATCATCGGGGAGTTTCTGGCAGCCCAGCGGGGGCTGGGGTATTTGATTATTTACGGCAGTCAGGTGTTTAAACTGGATTTGGTAATGATGAGTATTGTGCTCCTTTGCATCCTGTCAGCCATGCTGTACCAGGGGATTGCGTGGCTGGAGAAAAAGGTTTCATAAATACAGCAGCGGAAAAAATCAGGCAGAAAAGGTTGGTATATTGTTAAACCAATATACCAGCTTTTTTGTTTTTTGGCCCTTCTCCTTGTCTGCTAAGTATAGAGTCAGGACATGACAGTTCCATTGAAACTAATAACAAATAATAAAAAAAGCATAAAAACCCCTTGACGAAACCGTTTTCATGAGTTAATATATACATACAAACACAAGAAACCGTTTTCATACATAAGCCAGGAGGAAAAAGGGTATGTTACCATTAGAGGGAAAAAAGGCGGTGGTCACAGGCTGTGCGACCGGCATTGGCCAGGGGATTGCCATTGGTTTGGCGAAGGCGGGCGCCCATGTGATTGCCCTGGATATCGGGGATTTGGAGGATACCAGGGAGAAAGTCATGGCTGCGGGCGGGGGATGCGATTGCTATCAGGTGGATTTGTCAGATTCCGGCGCTGTTTACAGAGTGTGGGAGAAGCTGGTGGCAGAGGCGGGAGCCGTGGATATCCTGTTTAACAATGCAGGGATGCAGTACCGGAGGACAGCCTTTGAGTACCCGGAGGAGATGTTTGACAAGGTGGTGGCTGTGAATCTGAAGGCGGCTTATCTTTTGTCCCAGAGGGCGGCCGTGCATTTCAGGGAGAGGGGGATCCGGGGGAAGATTATTAATACCGCTTCTCTGTTTACCACCTTCGGCGGATTTGAGGTGAGCGGGTATACCTGCTCCAAGCATGGGATCATGGGCATGACGAAGGCTCTTTCCAACGAATTTGCCCCCTTCGGGATCTGTGTAAATGCCATTGCCCCCGGATATATCCAGACCGAACTTACCCGGGCAGTCTGGAGTGATCCTTTGAAAAGGAAGCCCATAGACGAGAGGATACCTGCCGGGCGGTGGGGGAGGCCGGAGGATTTTGAGGGGGTGGCGGTATTTTTGGCTTCCCGGGCTTCTGATTATATCACCGGGGTGATGATTCCGGTGGACGGCGGGTATTCGGTACGGTAGCATTTTCAGTACGGAAGCATTTTCGGTACGGTAGCATTTTTGGTATGGCAGCATTTTCGGTACGGTAGTATTTTCGGTACGGCAGCATTTTCGGTATGGTAGCATTTCCGGTACGCATCGCCTTGTTTGGTTGGTTTGCAGACTGCAAATGTATCCTGCGTTATTTGACGGAAGGCAAAGGTGCCGGCACGTCATGGCATTGGAGGAGGGCGCCGCGTGCCGGCGGCACACCTTCGGTTTGAATGGAAGGAAATAACATGGTGAATTCATGCACCGGGGCGGCGGGATTTGTTCTCGGCCGGATATCCCCAGGGGACAAGAAAGCGGAGTCTTTCCTTGTCCGCTGAGGGTACCGATGCATAAAAAAATAAAAGGAGAGAAGAGAACATGAAAAAAAGCAGTGTAATGGTGGTACTGGGGCTTGCATTGGCATTGACGGCCTGCCAGGGAGGCGGGAAGGCTCCTGAGAGCGGGGCTTCCCAGGTAAATGAGGCAGCCAAAGAGGATTTGGCGGCACAGGGAGGAGAGGCAAAAGGAGAGGAAGCAAAGGGGGAGGAGAAGGGAGATGACGGAGCCAAGGCTGCTGCCTCCGGTGAAACCGTTACCCTGAAGCTTTCCAACAACCAGCCGGACGGGAACTGCACGACCGTTGCGGTGGAGTGGTTTGCTGACCAGGTGCGGGAGCGCACAGACGGGCGTGTGAACATTGAGGTCTATAACAACGGAACTTTGGGGGATGCCATTTCCTGCCTGGAGCAGGCCCAGTTCGGGGGTATGGATATTGTGAAGGCGGATTTGTCTACCATGACGAACTTTGTGGATGATTACAATGCTCTTATGATGCCTTATATTTATAAGGATACGGAGCATTTCTGGAAGGTTCATGGAGGAGATGTGGGGATGGGGATCCTTCGGGGGGACAAGATGAAGGAGAAAAAGCTTTACGGCCTTACCTATTATGACGGGGGAACCAGATGCTTTTATAATACGAAGAAGGAGATCCACAGCCCGGAGGATATGAAGGGGATGCTGGTGCGGGTGCAGGAGTCTGAACTGATGATGTCCATGGTGGAAAGGCTGGGCGGACAGTCCGTGGCCACGGCTTACTCGGAAGTGTATTCTGCGTTGCAGACCGGGGTGGTGGATGCTGCGGAGAATTCCATTGTCAATTATCTGGATCAGTCCCATTTTGAGGTTGCTCCCTATTTTGTGGAAGACCATCACACCCGTTCGGCGGATATCCTGGTGATGGGGGAGAAGTCCAGGGAAAAGCTGAGTGAGGAGGATCTGAAGATTATTGACGAGACGGCCCTGGAGTCCTGGGAGTACCAGAAGGAACTTTGGGCAGAGGCTGAGGAGGAATCAAAGAAAAAGCTGTTGGAGAACCCGGTGACGATCACAGAACTTACCCCGGAGGAACTGGAACTTTTCCAGGAGGCCTGCAAGCCGATCTGGTATGAATATGAGGGCGGGGCGTACAAGGATTTGATCGACCAGATTGTGGCTGCCGGGGAGTAAATGTTGTGGGGAGATGCTGAGAAGAGAATACTGTGCAGTAAATACTGTGCAGCGTAGGGCTCCCCCTGGCGGGTTTGTCGGGCAGATGATTAGGAGGCAGGTCATGCAGAATGGTTTTAAAAAGCTTTTGGTAGATATATTTAACCTTGTTTATAAGGTCATTTATGGATATACGAGGTGGGTTTTGGCGGTGGTGATTCTGATCATCTGTGCCCAGGTGGTATGCAGGAATGTCCTGCATACCAATATCCGCTGGAACCAGGAGGTGGCGCTGCTGCTTACCATCTGGATGGCATTTCTGGGGATTGCCATCGGGGCGGAGAAGGGGCTTCATATTGGAGTGGAACTGTTTTACGATGGTTTTCCCAGGCCGGTGAAGAGGGTGGTGGACCGGATGAACCGGGTGATTACGCTGCTGGTGGGGGTGTTTTTTACCTATTATGGTGTGCGGATGGTGCTTTCCACCATGGACTCCAAGCTTCCGGTAACCAAGCTTCCGGCTTCCCTGATGTATATCATGATTCCGGTCAGCGGTGTGTGCATCATTTATTTTACCTTGCTGGATATCCTGGGGCTGAAGGAATATAAGAAAACAGATACTGCCCCGGGGCAGGACAGAAAGGAGGGGCAGGAATGAATCCTAATGTGGCAATCGTGATTCTTCTGATGACTTTTGTGGTTCTGATTGTGGTAAAGTGTCCGATTACCTTTTCCATGATTATTGCCACGGCTTTTACCTTGCTGTATATTGATGTGCCGGTGATGACTATGGTGCAGCAGATGTCAAAGCAGCTGAATTCTTTTTCCTTGCTGGCGATTCCCTTTTTTATCCTGATGGGGGAGATTATGGCTGCAGGAGGGATTTCCAGCCGGCTGCTGGCCTTTGCCAATATCTGTGTGGGGCAGATTACCGGGGGGCTGGCGCATGTGAATGTATTGGCCTCCATGCTGTTTGGAGGGATCTCCGGCTCGGCTATTGCGGATGTGTCTTCCCTGGGGACGCTGGAAATCCCTATGATGGAGGAGGCAGGCTATGACAAGGATTTTTCCATTGCCGTTACCGTGGCAAGTTCGTGCCAGGGGCTGATCATCCCGCCCAGCCATAATATGGTTCTCTATTCCATGGTGGCTGGCGGGGTTTCGGTGGGAAGCCTGTTCTGTGCAGGGTATGTGCCGGGAATTCTTCTGGGGATCGCCCTGATGGTGATGTGCTATCTGATCTCCAAGAAGAGGAACTATCCCAAGGGGAAGCGGATTGGCCTTAGGGAAGCGCTCCGGGTGACGAAGGATACCTTTTTTGCCATGCTGGCTATGGTGATTATCATCGGCGGGGTGTCGGCGGGCTTTTTTACGGCCACGGAATCGGCGGCGGTGGCCTGTATCTACTGTTCTCTGGTGGGATTTTTTGTCTATAAGGAACTGAAACTGGAGGATATCCCGGTGGTGCTGGGGAATACGGTGAAGACCCTGGCCATGGTTTATGCGCTGATTGCGGCGGCAGGGGCTTTTGGATGGGTGATGGCATACCTGAATGTACCCACATTGGCCACCAATATGCTTTTGAGCATCAGTGACAATAAGGTTGTGGTGCTTCTCCTGATTAACCTGATTTTGCTGGTTTTGGGCTGTGTGATGGATTTGGCGCCGCTGGTGCTGATTATGGCGCCGATTCTGCTGCCAGTGGTGACGAAGTTTGGCATGGATCCCATTCAGTTCGGTGTTATGATGATGCTGAATCTGGGGATTGGGCTGTGTACGCCTCCGGTGGGGACTGCCCTTTTTGCGGGGTGCGCCATCGGGAACATGAAAATCGAGAAGGTGTCCAGGGCAATGCTACCTCTTTATCTGCCGATGCTGGTTACACTGCTTTTGGTTACTTTTGTCCCGGCGCTGACGATGACGCTGCCGAATCTGATTATGAAGTGAAGGTATCGCTGGAGGTACGCCTTGGAGAAGGGAGCGGGGCGTCGGCTTGCCGGTCTGGGGCTTTTTCCCGTTTCGGGATTAAGAAGCCCTAAATCTTCCTTATTTTGCGAAAAGCGAAACGAAAATACACAAACTCGCTTCGCTCAAACAGTGTGTATTTTCGTTTCAACACAAAATCCGGAAGCTTAAGGGCTTCTAAATCCCTGCAAAAGTCAAAAGCCCCTGACCGGCAAGCCGACGCCCCGCTCCCTTCTCCAAGGCTGGGTATTGGCGAGAATAGTAGGAAGGATATTAAGTGATTGGTAAACATCATGGTATTTAGATTCAAAGAGGAGGGATTGGATGCGGACAGCGTTGGTTACGGGCGGAAGCCGGGGGATTGGGCTGGCTATTGTGAAGGAACTGGGAAGGGCCGGGTACCGGGTGGCTTTGGTGGCTACCAGGGGAGAGGAGCATTATCCCGGGAGCAGGGAGGCCCTCAAGGAGGCGGGGGTGGATTATCTCTGGCTTTACGGGGATGTGGGAAACGGGGATGACCGGAAGCGGATTGTAAGGGAGGCGGTGGATGGCCTGGGGGAAATCCATGTATTGGTGAATAATGCGGGGGTGGCACCGAAGGTGCGGTCAGATCTTCTTGCCATGTCGGAAGAGAGTTTTGATGATGTGCTGAATACCAATACAAAGTCGAATATGTTTCTGACCCAGGCAGTGGCTCTGCAGATGATGAAGCAGGAGGTGCGGGGCGGCAAGCGGGGGACGATTATCAATATTTCCTCTTGTTCTGCCGAGGTTTCTTCCACGAGCCGGGGGGAGTACTGTGTGTCCAAGGCAGGCATCTCCATGCTGACCAAATTGTATGCGGACAGGCTGGCGCCGGAGCAGATCTATGTGTATGAAATCCGGCCCGGGGTGATCCGGACGGATATGACAAGGGGGGTGGAGGAGAAATATACCCGGATGATTGAGTCGGGGGTATTTCCCATTGCCCGCTGGGGCAGGCCGGAGGATGTGGCAAAGGCAGTGCGTGCTTTTTGTTCCGATGATTTTTGTTATACCACAGGCAACTATATTGATGTAGATGGAGGATTCCATATCCGTCGCCTGTAAGATATGGACAAGGAAGAATGGACAGGAAAACTATACCCTTTTTTAGATATAATACGATTGTTGTGGGAACCGGGGCAGCGGGTTATAATGCGGCTCTTGCCCTTTTTAAGCTGGGGCAGAAGGAGATTGCCATGGTGACGGAGGGTCGTCTGATGGGCACCTCCAGGAATACGGGGTCGGATAAGCAGACCTATTATAAGTTGACCTTGTGCGGACAGGAGCCGGACAGTGTGGGGCAGATGGCAAAGGATCTTTTTGCGGGCGGCTGTGTGGACGGGGATCTGGCTCTGGCAGAGGCGGCGGGTTCCCTGCGGGCATTTTTTCACCTGGTGGATATCGGGGTTCCTTTTCCTTTCAACCAGAGCGGTGGTTATGTGGGATATAAGACCGACCATGATCCCCTGTCCCGGGGAACCTCTGCGGGGCCTTTGACCTCAAAGTATATGACGGAATGCCTGGAACGCCAGGTGCAAGAGAAGGGAATCCCTGTGTTTGACGGGTATCAGGCTGTGCGGATTTTTACGGAGGGGGAGGGGGAGAAAAAGCGGGCCCGGGGCATCCTTGCCCTGAACAAGAGAAAATGCGGGGATGAGGGGGAACGGTTTGCCGTGTTTGCTGCGGAAAATGTGATCTGGGCTACCGGGGGGGAGGCGGGGATGTATCAGTCCAGCGTTTACCCGGTGAGCCAGACCGGGGGAATGGGGGTGGTCCTGGAGGCAGGGGCTGTGGCCAAGAACCTGACGGAATCCCAGTTTGGCATTGCCTCCGTGAAATTCCGGTGGAATCTGTCGGGAACCTTTCAGCAGTGCATTCCCCGGTATGTATCCCTGGATGACAAGGGGGAGGATGAGAGGGAATTTCTGAGGGAATTCTTTGACAGCCCGGAGCAGCTGGTGACAGCTACTTTTTTGAAGGGATACCAGTGGCCGTTTGATCCCCGCAAGGCCAGAGACTTTGGATCCTCATTGATTGATCTTTTGGTCTATCAAGAAACCGTTCTCAGGGGAAGAAGGGTGTATCTTGATTTTACCCGGAATCCCTCGGAACTGGAGGAGGAGGGAGACTTTTCCCCGGCTCACCTGGTGGGGGAGGCCCGGGAGTACTTAGAAAACTGTGATGCCCTGCAAAGGACGCCTTATCTCCGGTTGAAGCATATGAATCCAGGCGCCATAGAGGTTTATAAAAGCCACGGGATTGACATTTCCAGGGAGTATCTGGAGATTGCCCTGTGCGCCCAGCACAACAATGGGGGGATTGGGGGCAACCAGTGGTGGGAGAGCAGCATCCCGCATCTTTTTGCCGTCGGGGAGGTGAACGGTTCCCACGGGGTGTACCGTCCCGGGGGGAGCGCCCTGAATGCGGGGCAGGTGGGGGGATTGAGAGCCAGCCAGTACATTGCGGCCAATTATCCGGGGCTTCCGCCGGATAAGGAGGAGTTCATGAGACTTCACCAGAAAGAGATTGAGGAGGAAATCCGGTTTGGAAAGGAGGCCTTAAGCCCGGGAGGAGAAGCAATCGCAGTCAAGGAGGAACTTTTACAATTACGCAGAAGGATGACCCAATATGGGGCCAGCATCCGCTCCGGGAGCGGGCTTAAAAAGGCCATCCGGGAAAACAGGGCGCAGTGGGAGGCTCTTGGGAAATGCCACAGGCTGTCCGCACCCGGGGAGTTAAAGGATCTGTACAAGCTGAGGCAGTTGTTGGTCAGCCAGTTTGTGTACCTTCAGGCAATGGCTGATTATGACGAAAAGGTGGGCATCAGCCGGGGCTCCTGCCTGGTCTATCATTCTCAGGGAACCCTGCCCAATGACCGGCTGGGGGAGGAATTCAGAAACATAACAAAGGAGACAGATACTGCAACCCTTCAGGAAATATCCTATGACAGGGCATCCATTAGCTGCCGGATATGGTGGCGGCCGGTTCGGCCTGTGCCAGAGGAAAATAACTGGTTTGAAAATGTATGGAAAAATTACCGGGAAAATGTTATTATAAGGTAAAAGTATTCCAAACAGAAAATGAGAGAGGTGCAGCAATGGTAGGGATTCGTGATGTTGCCAAATATGCCGGAGTTTCCCCCAGCACGGTGTCAAGGGCATTATCAGGAGCGGCCTATGTGGAGCCGGAGAAAAAAGCGAAGATTCTGAGGGCGGTCAGTGAACTGAATTACAAGCCGAACCTGGCGGCCCGGAGCCTGAAACGGGGGGGAAGCCGCCTGATCGGGCTGATTATTCCTGACATTATGAATCCCTACTATCCGGAGGTAGTGAAATATATGGAGGTCTGTGCCATGGAGGCCGGATATTCCCTGATCCTGTGTGATGCCCTGGGGGATGCCAAGAAGGAGGAGGAGTATTTCGCTACCCTGAAGTATTTGTTTGTGGATGGAATTCTGTATATTGCATCCACGGAAAATATTGAGCATGTGAAGCCTTATATCGGGGATATCCCCATGGTGATTGTGAACCGTACCTTTGATGTGGATGCTCCCTGTATCAATATTGACAATGTGGATGCCTCCTACCAGGCGGTGAAGTACCTGGCCGGGAAGGGGCACCGGAAGATCGCTCTGTATATCAATGACAAGGACCGGCAGTATAACAGGGAGCGGCTGGCCGGGTGTCTGAAGGTGTTTGAGGAGTATGGGATTCGGGACTATGGGAAGTACATGGTGAAGGATGTGGAGTCCGAGGATGATGCCTATGTGAAAACCCTGGAACTGATGAAGGCGGAGGACAGGCCTACGGCTGTTTTTATGTTTAATGATTTTATGGCTTTTGGCGTTTACCGGGGGATCACCAAGAGCGGCCTGCGGATACCGGATGATATTTCCGTGGTGGGGTTTGACGATATCCCTTCGGTGAAGTACCTGGATCCGCCCCTTACCACCCTGCGGCATTCCCTGGCGGACACCTCGGAGGTGATCTTTGAGAAGCTGGCGGAGCAGATGCGCTCCCAGACCTGTGCACCGGCGAGCCGTACCTATTTTAAGGGGAGGCTGATTGTCCGGGAGTCGGTGAGGGAGATTGGGGCAAAGGAGTGAACAGGCGGGGACCGTGATTGGTGCTGTGGGCAGAGGGCGCTGATATCGGGCGGATGGTTCACGGGAATTTAGGAAAAAGGAGTAGACGGAGATGGAAAAGATAAATATCTGGGACGTGGAGGGCACGGAATTTCCGGCCGGCCGGCGTACCCGTGTGATTCTGGGGCAGAACGGGGCCATGAAGGGGGAGAAATTCTGCCAGGGCTATGTGGTGATCTATCAGGAGGGCGGGATCCCGGAGCATGAGCATGAGACGGTGGAGTCCTACACCATCCTGAAGGGAACCGGTGTGATGGTCGTGGACGGGGAGAAACAGATGGTGAAGGAGGGGGACTGCATTTTTATCCCTTCCGGCGCAAAGCATGCCCTCCATAATACCGGGGAGGCGGAAATGCATATGATGTTTGTCTATGCGCCCAGCGTGATTGTGGATCATTGGGAGCAGGAGAAGAGTGGGGAATTGAGATGAGAGATCCCGCTGCCGGGAATGCTAAAGACAGCCTGGCAGCGGGATCTTTGTATTATGGGATATTCAAATGGGATTTGATTTTTTGCCTTCTTTTGTGGTGGGAAAATGATGATTGTATATTGCGGCTTGATTTTGTATAATAGGGAGAAAGAAGGAAGGGAACCATATTCACACAAAGGAGACAGCCATGGAATACATCCCTGCAAAAACGATTGTCACTGCCACGAAAAGCCGGGAGTGGTTTGGCATTGACTACAATATGAATATCTATCGGGGATGCAGCCACGGCTGTATCTACTGTGACAGCCGTTCTGACTGCTACCATATCGAGGACTTTGACCGGGTGCGTGCCAAGGAAAATGCATTGATGATTATCCGCAACGACCTGCGGCGCAAGGTAAAAAACGGCGTGGTGGGAACCGGAGCCATGAGCGACCCTTATAACCCGTTTGAGAAGGAACTTTTGCTGACCCGCCATGTCCTGGAACTGATCGATGCCTTTAATTTCGGGGCGGCGATAGCGACTAAGAGTACCTTGATGCTCAGGGATCTTGATGTTTTGCAGACCATTCGGGAACATTCGCCGGTCCTGTGCAAGGTGACAGTCACTACAGCCGACGATGCCCTCAGCAAGAAGCTGGAGCCTGGCGTTCCGGTTTCCAGTGACCGTTTTGCGATGGTGGAAGCCCTAGGGCAGGCAGGGATTTTCAGCGGGATTTTGTTGATGCCGGTGCTTCCCTGGCTGGAGGACAGCGAAGAAAACATCCTCGCCATTGTGCGCCGTGCCCATGAGGCGGGGGCGCGTTTTATCTATGCGGCATTTGGCATGACCCTGCGGGGAAACCAGCGTGACTGGTATTATGCCCGATTGGAGCAGCTTTTTCCCGGGCAGGGGCTGGCAGACCGCTACCGGCGCCGGTATGGATACCAGTATGAGTGCCGCAGCCCGGCAGCCGCTCATTTGTGGAAGATTTTTGCCGAGGAATGCCAACGCTATAAGATTCTCTATCAAATGAAGGACATCATATCTGCGTATCAGAAAAAATATCAGATGACACAGCTTCGGTTATTTGATATGATAGAACCGTGAAATGGATATGGCGGTTTGATTGCCGGACCGCTATAAATTTTGATATCCAGAAGGAAAGGTAAAACATGATGGAGATCCGAAAAACTACGATGGCAGACCTTGGCAGGGCCATGGAACTCTATGCTATGGCAAGGCAATTCATGAAAGACCATGGTAACCCTACCCAATGGGGGGACAATCACCCTCCAAAAGAACAGATCATAGATGACATCCAAAGGGGACGGAGTTATTTGTGCGTGGAGGACGGACAAGTCCTGGGGATTTTCTATTTTTCCGTGGAACAGGAGCCGAATTATGCCAGTATTTATGAGGGAGCCTGGGCCAATGAGGAGCCCTATGGGGTTATGCACCGGGTGGCGGCGCCGGGGATCCGCAAGGGTACGGCATCCTTCTGTGTCGGCTGGTGTTTGGAACAATGCGGCCATAACCTGAGGATTGATACCCACCGGGACAATATCCCGATGCAGAAGATGCTGGAAAAGAACGGTTTTCAGTATTGCGGCATTATCTATTTGGAGAATGGGGATGAAAGGCTTGCTTTCCAAAGGGCGGATATGCCAAAAGGCTGATATCCGGAGGGCATATGAAACAGGCAGCGCACAGAATGCGCCGCCTGGGGTCAGGATGGTTCCAAGGCCACTTTGTGTGTGGCCACTTTTTCAGTAAATGCTTCATCATGTTCCACCAGAAGCATAGTAGGCCTGAATTTCATAATCAATTCTTCAATCTGTATCCGTGAATCCAAATCAATATAATTGAGAGGTTCATCCCAGACATAAAGATGGGCCTGCTCACACAGGCTGCGTGCCAGGAGCACCTTCTTTTTCTGGCCTTCACTGTAATCCTCCATGGGTTTTTCAAACTGTTCCCGGGAAAAGCCCAGCTTGCGCAAAAGAGCCATAAAAAGCCGTTCCTCCACGCCGCAGGCCAGGCTATATTCCCGCAGGCCTCCCACAAGGAAGGAGGTTTCCTGGGATACATAGGAGATTTTCAATCCTCCGGCCCGCCACAGGCTTCCTTTGCACAGTTGAACTTCGGCGCCATTATGATATGCGCCGGAAAACTCCTCCCAATCCAGGATCAGTTTCAGGATGCTTGATTTCCCGCATCCGTTTTTTCCCTGCAAAAAAATTCGTTGTCCCTGGCATATTTCCAGGGAGACTTCTTTGCATACCGGCTTCGGCGGGCAGCCGTATCCCACCTCCACATGTTCTAAGACAGCCAGCTTTTGGGAGTGGTGGGAAAGGAAAAACAGCTTTAAGTCCTCTGCCGTTTCTATGTTTTTAAGCAGCTTTTCCTTTTCTTCAATGGCACGGTTTTGGCGCCGTTCCAGATTTTTTCTCCGCTGCTGCATGCGGCGTGATTTTTCTCCGATATAGGAGCGGGTTCCAATAAAGGTTTCTTCTTTTTTGGGGTTCCGACCGATTTTTTGCCCCTCAACCTTTTCTGCCCAGTTTCCTGACTGGCGTGCTGCCGCCTGGAGACGGCGGATATCCTTTTTCAGGCGGTCATTCTCTGCAAGTTCAAAGGCATCCTGCCTCCGTTTGTTTTCCCGCCAGGATGAAAAGTTACCCTTCTGCACTTCGATCCCAGTCCGGTTGACAGCCAGGATGTGATCTACACACCCATCAAGGAACACTCTGTCATGGGATACCAGGATAAATCCCTTTTTACTACTTAAATACCGGCTTACCAGCCTCCTGCCCTCCTGGTCCAGATGGTTGGTGGGCTCATCGATCAGCAGGAAATTCTTCTGCAAAAACAGGGCAGCCAGCAGTAATTTGGTACGCTCCCCTCCGGACAAAGACTTAAATGGCCGGTACAATATCTCCTCCGCCACCTGAAGCCTCCCCAGTTCCCGCAGAAGTTCCCAGAACTCATACCGGTCACTGCCGGGGAGATTCTCCAGAACCTCATAGGCCATCAGTGAGGGGTCCTTCACCGGGCATGGAAAATAATCAAAACGCACAGAGGCTGAAATGGAACCGGTATAGGTTAGCCCTCCTTGCAAAAGCCGCAAGAGAGTGGTTTTCCCCCTTCCGTTTCTCCCTGTCAGCCCCAGTTTCCAATCCGTGTCAATCTGAAATGACACCTCTTCAAATACGGGATCAAAGCTTCCCTCATAGGTGAAGGAAAGATCCGAAACCTGTATCAATGACATATACATCCCTCCGTTCATGGCCAGATGGCCACAAAAAAACAGCCGCAGGAATTTCCCACAACTGTTTCTATCCGGAAAAAGCCCATATTTTATCTTAAATTCCGTCAGGAGCCACCCCGGCCGTGGCAAGCCACAGCGCTTACGAGCAGCCACTGACATCTGCGGTTCCTGAAAAAACCGTCTATGCAATATGGGTTCTATAACAAAACAGAGGTGGAGATAAAGTAATATTCCTGCATAACAAGCAACAAAAACAACCATGTGTACGGAAAAAGTACACATGCCTTCTGCTATAACGTTATTTTCACAGGAAACTTACTTCATCCTTCCACCCCTTTCCTTTACTAAGTACTGCCTGATTTTGCTGCTACCCACCCATGATATCACATTTTCCCCCAGTTGTCTACCGCTATATGTCTTCAGGCATATCAGGTATATCAGGCATATCGCAGTATATCGATATATCCGCAGGTAAGCCCTCCCTTTTTCTCCCAGGCTGCCTAAACCTATAGATCCAGATCATAAAAACTATTCCCATAATCCCCCAATAAAATATTATATAACCCTAAAGGTATATAATCTTAAAGACATATAACCTTAAAGTTATACACCCCTAAAGCCATACAAACCCAGCGGACGCCTCCCCCTCCTCTTCCAAGGCGTACCCCCCCTCTCCGGTATTTACCCTCTAATAAAATTAGTCTTAACCTTCGCCTCCGTCTGCGGATACCCGATCCCTGCATTTTGCCCGGCCTGGATGCATTTTACGATCCAGGCCATATTCTGGCCGATTCCCCGCATGATCTGGAGGCCTTCCAGATCCTGGCGGACTTCCTCGGGGGTGTTTCCGTGTACCATATTCCAGTAATTGGAGGACACCATGGGCATCCGGTTGATGGTGAAATACTTATTTAGGACGTCTAAGGAAGCGGTAGTCCCTGCCCGTCTGGCAGAGGCTATTGCGGCGCCTGGCTTGAAGGCAAATGCACTGCTGCCGGAATAGAATGCCCGGTCGAGGAACGAGAGAATCCTGCCGCTGGGATGTGCGTAGTATACAGGAGTTCCGAATACAAATCCGTCGGCCTGGCGTGCCAGTTCCACAAACGTGTTCACCTGGTTGTCATCAAAAACGCATTTTCCAAGCTTTGCACATCCCCCGCATCCTATGCAGTCGCGGACCGGCTCCTTCCCTAACTGGAAGATGTCTGCTTCCAAACCTTCTTTTTCCAGGGTATCTGCGATCTCCCGCAGTGCCGTGTAGGTGCATCCTTCCAGGTTGCAGCTTCCGTTTACTAATAATATTTTTGCCATTTTTGGCTCCCCCTTTTTGTTTATCGTTGTGTGCCTGTTGTGATATGTGCCTGATCCGGGTCTTGTGAAGGCTTTGCCTGTGCCATGAAAAGATCTACCGGTTCTTACAGGCAGCCTGTACCAGGTGTTTTGCCAGTACGGCTGTGGTCACTGTGCCGATGCCCCCTGGCACGGGGGTTGCCATGGCGGCCGTTTCCTGGATGCTTTCAAAGTCCACATCCCCGCATAGCGTTCCGTTTTCGTCTACATTGATGCCTACATCCACGACTATGGCGCCCTTGCCGGTATATTCCTGGTTTAACATCCGGGCGCGGCCCGCGGCGGCAACTAGGATCTCTGCCCCCCGGCAGGTTCCTTTGAGGTCTTTTGTGCGTGTGTGACATACAGTCACGGTGGCATTCTCCTTTAACATCAGCATGGAAAGAGGCTTTCCCACCACCATGCTGCGGCCTACGATTACCACCCGTTTCCCGGTGATTTCGATCTGATTCTGCTTTAAGGCTTCTATCACGGCTTCGGCTGTGCAGGGTGCAAAGCCGGATGTATCACCGGCAAAAACCTTGGCAATATTTGTGGGGGAAATGCCGTCGAGGTCTTTTTCCGGGAGGATCATTTCCTCTATATCCTTCTCGCAGACCTGTTTTGGCAGCGGGCGCAGCAGCAGGATCCCGTCCACGTCTTTGTCCTCATTCACTGTGCGGAAGGCCTCCTTGAATGCGGCGTCGCTGATATCTGCCGGGTATACATGGGAACTTACCCTCAGGCCGAAGCTTTCCAGCTTTTTTGTGGCTCCGCGTTCATAGGATATATCGTCCGGATTCTTTCCCACACGGACAATGGCCAGCCTGGGCACCGGCCCATCCAGTCTGTTGAGCATTGTTTGTACTTCATCCTTGATTTTGGCAGAAACCTCTGCCCCTTTTAATACAATCATGCCGTTCCTCCTGCTTGTTTTTTTGAGGGCATATTACATGTTCAGCTGCTCTGCTACCTGTCCATAGATGGCGTCTGCTTTCTGTGTCCCCACAGCGATCATCTGGTTGGCCTTTTGGTTCAGTTCGTCTGCCTTTTCCCGGTTTTTCATGGCTTTGGTATTGATGTAGACATTCATTGCGGCACCCGTCAGGGCAGCTCTTGTAAACTGCACGGCTACCCCCACGTCCGATACGGCCATCCGGCTTCCCTTCTCCCCTAAGAATTCCAGGATATCAAGCACTTTTAGTGATTTCTCCATCATCTCCATGGGTACGAAGCTGGCAGCAAGAAGCCGCTGCTCCATGACCCGTTCTTTTTCGGCTTTTTGCTGTTCGGTCTCGGAGGGCATGGCATAAGCCTCTGCCAGGGGGGCAAATACCTGGGCATCCTTGTCTGCCAGATCCAAAAATTCCGGTAAAAGCCCTTGCAGCGCAGCCAGGCTTTCCTGAATTTTGTCTTCTACATCCGCATATCGTTTTTTCCCTGTTGTGAGATTGGCAACCATCTGCCCTAAGGCAGCCCCCAGTGCGCCTCCTAAAGCGGAAGCGCCGCCCCCGCCCGGCACCGGTGCTTTTGATGCCAGCACATCCATCCATTCGCCTATTATCCTGTCTTTTACCATTGTTCTCCTTTCCTGGCTGCGCCAGTTATGCGGCTCTCCTATACATGTTCCGTTATTGGTTCACAAAAATATTATATACAGATCGTACCTTAGATTCAAGATTTTCTTTTGCCTGTTTTTTGGCATGAGGGCACTTGGGGCGCGTATCCTGTGACACAACATGTTTAAGGAAAAAACAGGCTATCTCTTGAAGTAGATGTACGGATGTGATATGATGGCATCAGGGTATTTTTCGGATATGCCCAGGAGAGGAGACGGGGTCTTACAAGAAGAGGAGGCAGGGCTTATGAAAAAAGTGATTACAATCAGTCGTGAGTTTGGAAGCGGCGGGCGGGAGATCGGTTTCCGGCTGGCAGAAAAACTCGGGATTCCGTTCTATGACAAGGAGATTATTTCTATGGCAGCGGAAGACTGCAATATCGCAGAGGATGTGTTCCAGGCCCATGATGAAATGATCGGGAAGCAGGAGCGGGTGGATCATGAATATGTGTCTGTGGATCCGTTTTCTGTGATTTATGAGGTTCCGGTGCAGGATCAGCTGTTTATGGCCCAATCGCAGATCATCCGCAGGCTGGAACAGGCAGGGTCTTGTGTGATTATCGGCAGATGTTCCGATTTTATTGTGCAGGACGGTTTCCATGTATTTATCTGCGGCAGCATGAAAAGGCGCGTGGAGCGCATGCAGCAGCTGAAGCAGGAGAATGGCAGGAAGATGGAAGCCCGCATCCGGGAGATTGACCAGAGAAGGCGGGATTATTACCAATATTTTACTGGCAACGAATGGGGCAACCCCAGGAATTACCACCTCAGCCTGAATAGCGGCAAGATGGGGGTGGAGCGCTGTGTAGAGATGATACTGGCGTGTTTGGAAGCCGAAGGGCGCTGAATATAGGAAAACTTAGAACCGGCAAGCAGGGATTGGTTCCCGCCTGCCGGTTTTTTATTTACCGGAAATTTAGCCGGGGCATACCCGGAGCATCCGGTGCAGGAGAAGATTAGCGGTTTTCACAGGCGTGTTCCGGTGATTCTGGCAGCAGGGCTTTCCTGGCGTGCTCAAGGATGGAAAGAGCCTGCGCTTTTGTGTATACGTAAGGGCTGCCAGGAAGAGAGGAAAAAAAGTCGTCCAGTGCCATCAGGATCCCGGATTCTTGGATGGAAATGATATCCCAGTCCGCACAGCCGATCCGGCGGAGCAGGGAGAAATCCTGCCGAGCCATGGTTAGGCTCAGGCAGTGGGGGATCCGGAAAGCATCCGTGTTGACAATGCCAAATACCGGGCGGTCCAAACAGCAGCCTTTTTGCAGGAGATCCAGGAGAGCAAGGCGGTGGCGGGGCGCAAGAGGGCGGGAGAGGGAACGGGGCAGTTCCATAAAGAACCCGGTGCGGGCAAACTCGATCAGCCCTTGTTCCGTAAAATAATGGCAGTGCATGGCCTCTGGATCCAGGCCGGCGGTGAGGCGTTTTGTGATAGGCTGCAAAAGGGTGCTGAGGTTTTTGGTGTCTTCCCGGAAAGCCAGGACGGCGGTTTCCGGGTCGCTTAAGGCTATCAGGCAGGGGGAGTATCCTAGGGTGTAGGCGGCCTTGCAAGGTTCTGGCAGAGACTGGCCGGAACAGATGATTTCCCGGCAATGGCATAGGCGGCGGTTGAATTGGGACTGGAAACTTTGAACCATGTTTTTGTCCCGGCACAGGAGTGCATCTTCCATATCCAGGGAGAAAAGCATGATGCTGCTGTTAAAGACTGCATAATAGGGATAAAGGATCCCATAATTTTTATCGTTCATACAGTTGTCATAGTAAAAAAAGGCCTGATAGTGAAAGCAGGCTGAGAGGCTGGGCGGGAGGGCAGCAGAAACCACATTTAAATTGTGGCGGACAGCGTCGGAGCCTGGCTGCATTTTGGACATCGGGAAGACCTGGAGGATCTGTATGGCATGCTTCCGGCAGGGGATGACGGCGGCCAGGCAGGAATTTAAAAAGGCATGTTCCGGCTTGGAAGGAAGGAAAAGGCATACAGACGGGTGCTCTTCGGAGAGGACGGTGCGGGTCAGTTCTGCCTGAAACAGGAGGCGTACATGAGGGGCGCCAAGAGCCGTGCAGAGGCTATTTTTAATTGGGGGGGGGGGTAATGGGCAAAGCAGCAGCCGGGGAATCCCCCCAACAAGCCATCTGCTGATCCTCGCCGCCGCAGACAAGTGAAAGGGATTCCATCAGGTCTTTGATGGCCAGGCGCTGGAAATACAGCGGCTTGCCGATCCTGGACATCTCATAGGAGGTTTCTAAATCCTGACGTTCCAACGGCTGAAGCTGGAGATGGCTTAGAAGGGTTTCAAAAATATCCGGGGAGGGAAAGCGCTGGTCTGCGAGGTAGCGCTGGATGTTGACCCGGTTGATTCCTGAAACACGGGCAAACTGATAGATAGTGAAGCCGCTTTTTTCGATATGTTCTCTTAAAAGTTCTCCAAAGGTTTTCATGGCAGTCTCTCTTTCGTATCTTTTCCCCTGGATTATAAGGTTTTAGGGAAAGTTCCGTCAAGGTGTATACAAGAAAAGAAGGGTGGTACAGTTGGCGGTACATATTGATGGCGGGGGAGGAGATTAGTAAAATGGAAGAAATTACAAAAAAATCCGAAATTTTCTAAAAAGAGAAAAATTTTAACCTCAGAAGAATCGGATAAAAGAAAAACCAGATGGATAAAGAAAGATACAGAGAGGAAAAAAGGACATGAGGATACGTTGCTTTTGGGCAGGGGTGTTGTGTTTGGCGGGGATACATGCATTCGGCATGGTGAGCGGGGCAGAGGAGGCTCCGTCCCTGGAACAGGTGTATGTCAATATGCCGGAGGTGTCTGTTTACGGGAAGGGGATAGGGGAAGACGTGGCAGAGGCCTGGCTGGGAAAGGATAAACTGGAATTCGTGGGAAGCACTTCTTTTGCGGAAAGCGGAGAGCCGGTTTATTATTATGTGCTTCTTGACGTGTCCAATTCCATGCCGGAGGCCTATTTTGACGAGATCAAACAGTCCATCCGGAATTTTGAGGGGACACTAAAGCCGGATGACCGGATGGCGCTCTATACGTTTGGCGAGCAGGTAGAACTTCGGCTTGCGGAAGAGCATGTGCCGGAGGATACCCAGGCGGCGCTGGACGCAATTGACAATGTGGATAACAAGACGCTGCTGTTTGAGGCCATCAGCATGGCGGCAGACCGGGCAGACCAGGTGCCGACGGAGGTGTGCAGGCGCAGGGTCCTGGTGGTGATTTCGGACGGGGAGGATTTCACGGTCGGCAAGACGGTGGCGCAGGAGGCGCAGGAGAACCTCCGGCGCAAGGGGATCCCGGCCTATGCCTGTGCCATCAAGGATACGGCGCGGGAAAACATTAATAATTTCGGTGAATTTGCACGTACCTCCGGCGGGCAGCTGATGATTTTCGGCAAGGAAGAGGCAGGGTCTTTTTTGGATGCCTTTGTGCAGGATATGGATGCGGCAGAGGTGATGGAATTCCAGGCAGCCAGCAATGCAGCCAGCAACAGCTTAGAGACATTTACCATCCGGACAGGGGCAAACCAGACGTTCACGCGGGATGTCCTGGTATCCAGGCACAAGGAAGACCATACGGCGCCGACGATTTTATATACCAAAAAAGTGGCGGACAACCAGGTGCGCCTGGAATTCTCAGAGCCTGTGCGCGGGGCAGGCGCTGCGGGGGCTTATATGGTTACCCGCGCGGATGAAGAGGGAAGCAGCGATATCGTGGCTGTGACAGGGGTCAGCGTGGACACGGGCAACCCCAACGAGGTAGTGCTGACCTTTGCCGGGGAACTGAAGCCGGGGAAATATACGGTTGCCTGCACGAATATCTTTGACCTGTCGATGGAGAGCAATACGGTGGAAGGGACGGCAGGGTTTGAGGTGGAAGAGCCGACCCCGGTGCTGGAGGCAGTGGAGCCAACCACGGCGGAGAAGCTGCTGGCTGTGCTGAAAAAATGGTTCTGGGTGCCGCTCCTTGCGCTGGCAGGAGCCGTGGCCGCTGTGGCGGCGGTTGCGGCCAGAAAGAAACGGAAGCGGGAAGTAACACCCTTTGAAAGGCTGGAGGAGCCGGACGCAAAACCGGCAGCATCCGTCCCGGCGGTTTCCCTGGAATTGGAGGAGGATGACGACTGTACGCGCAGACTGTTTGACTATCCGGAGACAGGGCTGAGAAGCTACCGCCTGGAGTTTTTTGATATGGACAACCCCGAACAGGTATACCAGGCAAATGTAGAAGAGAGGATTACCCTTGGCAGAAGCCGTGAGTGCATGGTGTGCATTCCGGATAACCGGACGATGTCGGGCTGCCACTGCGAGATTGTGCTGCAGGACGGGAAGATGATTTTGCGCGACATGGGATCAAAAAACGGAACCTTCCTGGACGAGAACCCGAACCGGGTAACAGAGGCAGAGTTAAAGGCCGGAAGCATCATCCGGATGGGATCTGCCCGGCTGAAGGTGCAGATCAGGGAGATCAAAGGGTAAGGAGCAGAGGGGCAGATGATACACTTCCTAAAAGAAAAATGGTATTATGCGGCTGCAGCGCTGGCCTTGCTGCTGGTCTTGGTGCTGGTCAGCCGTTATATGAAGAAGAGGAAAGAAAAAAAGGAACAGTACCAGAAAATATTAAAAGACCAGGCACTGAGCGAGTCGCTGAAAAACAGCCGGAGCCGGAAGAACGTATTTTCCCAAGGCAGCCAGGCGGAGCCGTTGAAAATGGAAGAAGCGGCAGCCCAAAAGAAGGAAACCGCCGCAGGGGGAAGGGTGATAGTCCAGCTGTCTGTCATGGGGGCGAAATCCGACAGCTATATGCTGAACCCCGAGGACCATGTGCTGCTGGGGAGCCGGGAGGGCATGAACGACATCGTGCTGCCGGGGGAGGATGTGGCGCCGCGGCAATGTGACATTTTCCTCTGCCAGGGGCAGGTATATGTGAGGAGCCTGGATCCGGGCTATCCGGTGATCCTGCAGAGAAAGAGGCTTAAGACGATCGTGGGGGAGCAGGCAGTGAAGCTGTTAACCGGTGATGAACTGAGGGTTGGAGCAAGCCATATCGTGGTTTCCCTGATGGATTATAAAGGGAAGCTGAGGTGACAAGGAGGCCATATGAGTATAGTACTATCTGTATATACAAAAAATGCATATAAGGAATTCCAGCTGCCTGCGTCGAACAACGCGGATTATGAGATTGGGATTTCCGCCCGTTTTTTCTGCCTGAAAGAGGATTTGACGCTTCGCTTAGAGGCGGTGGATGGCAGCTGGCGCCTGCGCCACAGCCGTGCCTACAGCCTAAAAATGCAGGACGGGGATCCTTATGGGTACCTCAAGTCGGATGACATCATCCAGATTGTGACCTGGCTGGAGGAGGCGGTTACGCTGGTGGTCACACAGCGGGAGAGCACCTTTGAGGTGCTGAACAAGTACAGCATCACCTCATTAAGCCAGGTGACCATTGGGGCGGCGCCGGAAAACGACATCCGTTACCGTTTCCTGGATCTGGTTTCGCGCAGGCATGCGGTGCTGAAAAAGGACAGAGGCCAGTGGACGATCGAGGATGTCAGCGCCAACGGTATTTTCCTGAACGAGAAAAAACTGGAAGGGAAGGCAGTGCTGGAACTGGGGGACTGTATCAGCATCTACGGCCTAAAGATTATCTTTCTGGACGGAAGGCTGGCGGTTTCGGCAGTGAATGACCAGCTGAGGCTGAACAGCCAGATCCTGCCGCTTCATTATGTGAGGACGGCTTCCCAGGGAGGCGAGGAGGGCGGCAAGAGGATCCGGGAGAAGAATTACTTTCACCGTGCCCCGCGGAATGTGGCGCCTTTGGAGGAGGAACCGGTGGTGATTGAGGCGCCGCCAAGCCCAAGGGTGATGAACCGCAGGCCGCTTCTGATGGTGATCGGGCCTTCTTTTACAATGATGATCCCCATGCTTTTGGGGACAATGCTGACCATGTACCTCCGCGCGAACAGCGGGGCATATTCCGGGGCATTTATGTATACCGGCATTATCACTTCCGTCGGTTCTGCGGTTTTAGGGGTGTTCTGGGCTTTGATGAATATCCGCTATGAGAAGAAGACCACCGTGGAAGAGGAGCAGAAACGGTTTGAGGCTTACAGCGCCTACCTGGTCCGTCAGGTGGAAGTTATCAAGGAAAAATATGAAAAGACCCGCCAGGCTCTGCTGGAACTGTACCCGGATGTGGAAGAATGCATCCGCTATGACCGCAGCACCCCGGCGCTCTGGAGCAGGAACCGGAGGCATGAGGATTTCCTGTCGCACCGTCTGGGGCTGGGCAGCCTGCCGTTCCAGATCACGATTGATGCGCCGAAGGAAAAGTTCACCATGTCAGATGATAACCTGATGCAGAAGCCGCAGATGATCAAAAAGGAATATGAGACGCTCTACGACGTCCCGGTGAGGGTGAATTTGGCAGATTACCATGTAGTCGGCCTGGTCGGAGGTGCCGGGCGGCAGGGTGCGATTGACATTATGCATATCCTGTCTTCCCAGATTGCGGCCAACAATTCCTACACGGATGTCAAGCTGATATACGTCTACGACGGGAAAAACAAGGGGGAGGACTGGGAGTTTGCCAAGTGGCTGCCCCATGTCTGGGCCGAGGACAAGAAGGCGCGTTATGTGGCAACGAATAAGGAAGAGGCCAGTGATGTCTTCTATGAACTGGTGAAGATTTTCCGCATGCGTTCGGAGGATGAGCAGCGGAAAAAGGATACGATGCCCAAGCCCTACTATATCATGTTTGTGGCTGACGCCTCGGTGCTGGAAGGGGAACTGATCACCAAGTATATCTACGACGGGCAGGAGTCGGTGGGGCTGACGACCTGCATCATGGCTGAGAGTTATGAGCAGCTGCCCAACCTCTGTGAGTTTGTGATCCAGAAGGACGAGGAGTTTGAGGGCTGCTACCGCCTGTCAGATATCGGGCGGCATCAGGTGAAATTCGACAAGGCGGATGCCACGGCGATGGAGCGGATGGCGCGCACCTTGTCCGGGATCGAGGTAAAAGAGGTGGAAAAGGGCGGCGATATCCCCAATGCCCTGACCTTTTTTGAGATGTTCCATGTCAACCGCCCGGAGGAACTTAAAGCGGAGGAACGCTGGCGCAAGAACCGCAACTATGAAAATATGAAGGCAGAGGTCGGCGTGAGGGCCGGCGGGGAACTATGCTACCTGGATGTGCATGAGAAATACCACGGGCCGCACGGCCTGGTGGCCGGAACTACCGGTTCGGGGAAGTCGGAGACGCTGCAGACCTATATGCTGTCCCTGGCGCTCAATTTCAGCCCGGATGACATCAGCTTTTTCATTATTGACTATAAGGGCGGCGGCATGGCAAACCTTTTTGACGGGCTGCCCCACCTGATCGGGCAGATTTCAAACCTGTCCGGCAACCAGGTGCGCCGGGCAATGGTCTCGATCAAGAGTGAGAACAAGCGCCGCCAGCGGGTGTTTAACGAACACAATGTCAACAACATCAACCTCTATACCAAGCTGTATAAGAACGGGGAGGCCGCCATGCCGGTACCCCACCTGTTTATCATCATCGATGAGTTCGCCGAACTGAAGCGGGAGGAATCCGATTTCATGAAAGAACTGATCAGCGTGGCGCAGGTAGGGCGGAGCCTCGGCGTGCACCTGATTTTGGCCACCCAGAAGCCGAGCGGGACTGTGGATGACAATATCTGGAGCAACTCCAAGTTCCGTTTATGCCTGCGCGTGCAGGACCGGCAGGACAGCAACGACATGCTGCACAAGCCGGATGCCGCCTATATCACCCAGGCAGGGCGCTGCTATTTGCAGGTGGGGAATGACGAACTGTATGAACTGTTCCAGTCAGGCTATAGCGGGGCTGTTTATGACGAGAATGCCGGGTCTTTCCAGTCAGGTATCGCTTCCATGGTCTCCATGACCGGCAAGGAGGCGCTGATCGGCAGCAATTTGAAGCGGAAACAGCAGGCAAAGCTGCGCCAGAACTGGATCTGCAGCCTGATTCGGATCATGCAGCACGCGGCGGCGGACAAGATGGTGACTTTGAGGGCACTGTCAGAGGATCCGGACGGAGTGGAGGCTATTTACAAGAAACTGGAGGAATTGGAGGTGGATTACCCCAGGAGCGAGTATAACAGCCGCCGCCTGGAGGAATTGCTGCGCAGCTATGTGGATATCTCTGACCTGGTAAGCGGGGAAAGCCCCCAGGGTTTGGAGGAGGAAGTCCGGGAACTCCTAAAATATGTTGACCAAAATAACGTCAAGCTTCCGGAGCAGAAAATGAAGACCCAGCTGGACGCCATGGTGGAGTATCTGGCGAAGACAGCCAGGGAGCACGGCTATAACCACAATTTCCAGCTGTGGATGCCCCTTTTGCCGGTATCCTTCCCCATCTGCCGCCTGGCGGGGTATAAGGACAACCTGTTTGACGGAAGCCGGTGGCCTAAGGCAGTGGGAGAATGGACGCTGGAGGTGCCGCTCGGGCTCTGCGACGACCCGGTCAACCAGGCGCAGATGCCTCTTACGATCAGCTTTTCCGAGAACGGGCACCATGCATTCTGCGGCATGATCGTCAGCGGCAAGAGCACGCTTTTACAAACCATGTTCTATGCAATGGTACATAAATATGCGCCGGATTATGTGAACCTGTATGCGATCGATTTCAGCAGCCATATGCTCTCTGCCTTTGAGCATGCGCCGCATGTAGGCGGGGTCATCTATGAGGATGACGAAGAAAAGATGAGCAAATTCTTCCATATGATGGAGCAGATGCTGGAAGACAGGAAGAATCTGTTTAAGGGCGGGAACTACAGCCAGTATGTACGCGCGAACGGGGTGACGGTTCCGGCGGTGATAGTGGCGATCGATAATTATGCCAGCTTCCGGGAGAAGACCAACAACCAGTATGAGGACGTGGTGCTGCACCTGGCGCATGACGGCGTGGGCTATGGGATATTTTTGGCAGTCACGGCCGGCGGGTTCGGCTCCAGTGAGATCCAGACAAAGGTGGGAGACAATATCAAGACGGTGGTCTGCCTGCAGATGAACGACAAGTTCCAGTATGCGGACGCGATGCGGGTTCCCAGGGTGGAGACTTTGCCGGAGGCCGATATTAAAGGGCGCGGCTTAGCCCGGGTGGGCGAGAGGATCCTGGAGTTCCAGACCGCCTTATCCTTAGAGGCGGAGGATGATTACCAGCGCTTAGGAAGGATTGAGGAAGAATGCCGCCGGATGCAGAAGGCATGGGGCGGGCGCCGGGCGAAGCAGATCCCGGTGATCCCGGAGAAGCCGGTGTGGTCTGAGTTTGAGGAATTGGCGGAGACAGAAGAGATGTACGCCGATGACAGACATTTGCCGCTGGGGTACGATATGGAGAGCGCTTCCCCATATGGCATTGACTTAAGCAAAGTGTACTGTTATCTGGTCTCCGGAAAAGCAAGGACAGGGAAGACCAACACCTTAAAGGCATTGATCCGTGCGGCAGCGAAAAAGGGCGGCCGTGTGGTGGTGATCGAGCATGGCTCCGATGATTTAAAGGCAGCAGCCATGAAGGCAGAAGCAGAATATATTGACAGCCAGAAGGCACAGGCAGAGTTCTTTGCCGGCCTGCTGGAGCCGATAAAGAACCGGAATGCCGTCAAAAAGGCCCTGATAGAAGAAGGGCGGGAGGAAGAGGTTTATGAGGCGCTCAAGGAAGAAGAGAAGTACTATATCTTCTTGGCGGACATTGCTGCATTTATCAATTCCGTGTACAAGCCGGAAGAGGGTGTGACAAATATCCGCCCGTTTCTGGAAAACATCACAGAAAAGGGGAAAATGCTCAATGTATTCTTCTTTGCAGGCATCAACCCGGATGTGGTGTCCTCCGTCGTGGGTCTGCGGGCATATGAGAACATAACCGGCTACCGGACGGGCATCCATCTCGGCGGCTCCGTGTCCGGCCTGCGGTATATGGATTTCGGGTACCTGAATTATACGGAGCAGGCGAAGGCATACAAGCCGGGCACCGGCTTACTGCCGACCGGCAATGATGAAAACGTAACCAGGGTTGTGCTGCCGTTGGTAAAAGGATAAGGGAGACAGGGCAGATGGTTTCCATGATGGTGTATGATCCTCATACAGAGGAGTTGGAATTGATGAAAACCCTGATCAGGAAGGCCGCGGCAGTACTGACAGAGGAGAAATGGCAGATAGATTTTTTTGCCAGGAGGGAGCAGGTGGCCCAGTTTTTGAAAGACCGGCCTTTGCTGGATATGCTTTGCTATGATGTATCGCCCAAAGGAAGCATCGAGGACCTGGAACGGATCCGGGAAATCTACCAGAACGCCCTGCTCCTTTTGATTGCCGACGCTGCGATGTCGCCGATGGAATATATCCGCCCGACAATTTTGGCCTCCTCGCTGCTGCTGCGCCCGGTTTCGCCCGGGCAGGCACAGGACCAGATCACGGATTTGGTGGAACGCTTTGTGAACCAGACGTCAGACGGGAAGGAGGAAAGCCTGGTGATTGAGGCCAGGGAAGGCAAAACCTATGTCCCCCTGTCCCAGATTTATTATTTTGAAGCGCGGGAAAAACGGATTTACGTGCGCCTGAAAAAAAAGGAACTGGCGTTTTATGAGACAATGGAGAACCTGGAACAGCGCCTGCCGGAGCAGTTTGTGCGCTGCCACCGCAGCTTTATAGTCAGCAAAAAGCGAATCCGCAAGGTGATGCTGTCCAAGAACCTGATTGAGCTGGAGCAAGGCATGGAGATCCCTTTATCGCGCAGCTATAAGTCGGCCTTTAAGGAGCAGAAATGATCTATATCTTGGATTTATTGGAGTTTCAGGTGCTGGCTGCGGCCAGGAAGATGGAGGCCTATTATGGCTTTGCCAGGGAGGAGCCTGCCAGGCAGGAAGTATACTATACCGTGTACCAGATGGTGCGTTCCGGGATATTAAAGAAGGAAGGGGACGGGCTGGTGATCCAGCAGCCGTTTTCCGGATTTATCGGGCGGATAGCCTCCTCGCCGGGAGTGCTGGTGGCTGACCGCGGGCAATATGTGCTGCCGAGGCAATGCGTGTATTTTGCAGACGGACAGTATGTGTGCGTGGAGAACTGCCGCCAGGAGGGATCCGGGGTCAGCCTCTGCGCCATGGAGGAAGAGGAGTTTTTGCTGCAGCTGCAGGAACTGGACCAGCTGCCAAAGCCCCGCCTGGATGAGGAAATCGGCGTTTATGACTTTGCGGCGTATTGGAAGGGGCATATCCAGGAGGAACTATGGGAAACATTGCAGTCCGGGGTTCGGGCAGAGACCGAGGAGTACTTAGGATACGGGCAGGTACATAGTGTCTTTACCATGAGGGATAAGGTAAGCGGCGCGATATCCCGGCGGATGGTTCTGGTGGGGCTGCCGTTGGAGTATTGCATGGCACTACAGGACATCCAAAAGCCGGGGGAGGCATCACTGGAGCCATATACCAGGGAAAAGGCCTGGGAAGTTTTAAAATCTTGGTGGAAGGATGGAGAGGGATGATATTGGTAGATATCTATGCGCCAGGTGCAAACCAAACGTATGATTTTAACCTGGATGAAAATGTGAAGATTGAACTTTTGCTGGAGGAGATCAGCGGTATGATCTGCCAGAAGGAGCATTGCTCTTTGAGCGGAAGCACGAAGGAACTGCTGTTAGTCAGCCAGAACCAGAAAAGGATCCTGAATTCAGACCTGACCCTGTCCCATTATAAAATCGTGCAGGGTGACCGGCTGCTGTTGGTGTAGGGATGGCAGGCGGCGAGGGTAATCCGGCCTGCGGGACAATAAAACAGGTCATCCAGACAACAAAACAGGTCATTCGTCAGGATTGGGGCATAAACGGCAAAAGATATGGTAGACTTTGGCTATCAGAAAGGAGAAGACGATGTTCACGGTAGCGATACGGGCACTGGCAGAGTCCTCACAGGAACTGCAGCAGATGGTTCGGAAGCTGAACCAGCAGACACAGGAAGTAGAAAGCATTGTCTCCTCAATCCGGCGGTTATCGGCCTACAGCGATGTAATCCATACTCTGCGGCTTCGGGTGGAAGATCTGGACATGGAGAAGAGCAGGATGGCAGAACTGATGGCAGCGCTGAACCAGATACAGAAGATGTACCAGCAGAGCGAACGCAACATCACGGATTACGGGGATCAGGTTCGGAAAATTAACTATTACCGGAGCATGGATACGGTCAGCCTGGGAAATATCAGGGACAGTATCGAGGGATACCAGATCAGATAGGAGGAGAGAGATGGCAGATATCATTGAAATCAACATTGGGACACTGGCAACCGACATCGGGGAGATGCAGACAGAAATCCAGAAACTCCGCGATGAGATGGAGAAGGCATTTACCTCAGTTGGGGAATTGGATGCCATGTGGAACGGCCCGGCGAATGATGCATTTAACCAGGCGTTCCGGTCAGACCATGAGGCGATGGGAGAGATGTGCAAGACCATGGACAGCCTGGTTGGCTACATGGAAAATGCCAGGGATGAGTACCGCAGGTGCGAAGAGGCGGTTTCATCGGAAATCGATGCGATCCGCATATAGGGAGGTGAGAGGAGATGGCAATCGCAGGAGGAGTGGAACTTCTGGTCACACCGGAGGTTCTGAACCAAAAAGCAGTGGAAGTAGAGAAAAATGTTGCGGCTATGCGGACACATTTTGAGACCATGCGGACACTGGTGGAAAAGAGCAAGGGTTACTGGGTCGGGGAGGCAGGTGACATGCACCGCCAGAATTATACCGAACAGCAGGAAAACATTGAGCAGATCTTAAGGCGCTTAGCAGAGCATCCGGCAGACCTGCGGGTGATCGCACAGACGTATTCAGAAACAGAACTGAGGATCGAAGATGTGATTGAGTCGCTTCCCGGGGATGTGCTGTGACCCCTTGCCATTGAAGGAAAGCGCCATGGGCGCCTGGCAGGAGAGCAGCCGGACGGGAAGGAATTTGAGAAGAGAAAGGAGGCGGGGAAGTGGCGCGGAGTTTACATAGCATTGAGATGGATTTTGGCAAGGCGAAACGGCAGGCACAGGAACTCGACGAGGTTGCAGGCAGCTTGGAAAAGCTGTCCGGCACACAGCTGGAGAATACATTGGGTCAGCTGGGAGCAAACTGGACCGGCGATAATTCCGTAAAATATATCGGAAAAGGCAAGATTTTGCAGGAAAACATCACTGCCACTGCGGAATCCATCCGCGAGGTTGCAAATGCCATCCGGGAGATTGCAGAAGTGATTTACGAGGCAGAGATGGAGGCATGGGAACGGGCACACAACCGGGACTAAGGCAATAGGGACAGGAATAATAAGAAATTATTATATATCAAACAAAATTTAAGGAGGATATTTATTATGGCACTGATCAGAGTAACCGCATCACAGGTGAGGAACACCTCGACTTCTTTGAGGGAGTATAACCAGAATTTTGATTCCCAGGTAAAAAACCTGCAGGAGTCGGAGGCAAGCTTAAACAGCATGTGGGAAGGCCAGACGAATGAGGCATTCCATGCGGCATTTGAAGGGGATAAGGAGTTTATGATCCAGTTTAAGGCTTTGGTGGATCAGTACTGTACAGCGCTGGACAATATTGCCGCAGAATATGAGAAAGCAGAGAGCACAAACACCGAGACGGCCAGGGCACGCAGCTTCTAAAGGCACAGGCAAGAAACAGATCAGGTAAGAATCAACGAAAATAAAAATAATGACAAGAAAAGGAGATTAAAATTATGGAAGGCAATTTATTAGTAACCCCGGAGAAACTGACAGAGACTTCAGGACAATTCAGCACCTGCATGAACCAGGTACAGACCCTGACATCCAATATGATGGAACTGATCCGCGGAATGTCCAGCTTCTGGGAGGGTGAGGCAGCTTCAGCATACTTAAACAAGTTCAACGAACTGGAGGACGATATCCAGAGGATCCACACAATGATCAACAAACATGTGAAAGATCTGGAGGAGATGGCGACGATCTATAAGAACGCAGAGACCAAGAGCCAGGATATTGCGATGGAACTGCGGGGGGATGTGCTGTAAAAAGAACAGTGCCGGAGAATAAAGGATTGTGATTAGCTGGGAAAATGCCAGATATATTGTGGGAGTTGAGGACGATATCTGGTATTTTCCCTTTTTAGAAATATAGTTAAAACAAATTTATTTTTGCCATTAAAAAACAGGTATAAGTATGGAGGGAAGGGGCGAAAAATGGAAAAATTTAGTGTGCATATTCAAGAAATGAAGAAAAACAGCGAAGAATTATTGGACTATTCGGGTAGAATTCGTGGTTTTAAAGGTGAGTTGGAATCAATAAAAGGCAATATCAGATGGCGGATTGGGAGTCAACAAGGAATAAGAACCCGGCTGAGTAAGATTGCATTAGTGATGGAAGAAATTGACAATCGTGTGGAGTCAATGGGTAATACACTGAATTCTGCTTGTTCTTTATATAGTAATACTGAGAATAGAATAATAGGGAATTCGGAAATTGTTTATAAACAAGAAAATGAGGGTTCTGATAAGAACTCATATGAGATAGATTCTGGAGTTTTTGATGAAAACAATGGTAGATATGGGGGCGACCAAAATGTGCTGAAAAATACCCCAAAAGATAAGTCAAGTGAAGCGTGGAATGATTTGGTTAAAAGAATACATGATACTTATCCCGGTATGACAGATGAACAAATAGATGTTCTTTTGAAAAGGTTAAACAATGAGGGATGTGGTTATGTAGTAATGGCAAATTCGATTTTTGCTGTATATGAGGGAAGAGAAGCTGAATTTGAAAAAGATTTTGGTATGAAGATGTATAAAAATGGAAAATTGAATCATGATGAATTGCTTGTTGATATTTATTGTAAGACAGACAACCATAGAAAAAATTGGATAGGGAAGGACACTGTTGCGAAAAATGAGGACTGGAAGCTAGGAGAGGGGTGGGGAAAAACTAAGTTGGGCTATAACCCATTAACTGACAAGACAGGAGCAGCGACAAAATTTGACCAGCGGAAATACAGATTAGGGCTTTATCTAAAAGAAAAAGGAGCAAAAATGAATGTAACAGCGAAAGATAATGTGAATATTGTGCCGGAAATAGAGTCATTCCGTGAGATTTCAGAAGAAAGCCATGTTGTAGTCAATGCTTTTAATGTTAACTTAGAGGATGAAGATGGATCTCTGGCTACGGAGAAGAAACTTTCGGGGCATGCAATGTCAGTAACAGGTGTGACTGAGGATGGGCGCTATATAGTATCTTCTTGGGGTGAAAAATATTATATAGACCCCAAAAAGATAGACCCCCAAAAGGGAGGAAGCTTAGAATTTGAAACTTATCATTATGAAGAAGGGGGGCAGCAGAACTGAAAATAGTATTGAAAGTCCTAATTGACAGAAAAGATTAATGATAAAGGTTTTGGGTCAGGAGACTTTTTGTGACGCCATGTATAATATGATTGTTCAGGAAGATACCAAGGCAGATTTGTCCACATTGGCGAAAAAACAGGATATGCAATTAAAAGAAGAGGTAAAGATTGAAAATGAAAAGTAGAGGGTATCCATTACCTTAAGCACACAAGAAACAAGCCATCTTTCGGTGGCTGCTTTAAAAATTGAATATTGAGATTGTTAAG
>CAJURT010000015.1 GCA_910588875.1 uncultured Lachnospiraceae bacterium | reverse complement strand
TCGCACAGCTTAACAAGCCGACTTTGGTAATAGCGCACAATAAGACATTAGCGGCCCAGCTCTATGGTGAGTTCAAAGAGTATTTTCCGAGTAACGCGGTAGAATATTTTGTCTCCTACTACGACTACTACCAACCCGAGGCCTACGTCCCCTCCACCGACACCTACATCGAGAAGGATTCCGCCATCAACGACGAGATCGATAAATTGCGCCATTCTGCTACAGCAGCGCTTTCGGAGCGGAAGGATGTGATCATCGTGGCTTCCGTGTCCTGTATCTATGGCCTGGGTTCCCCCATCGACTACAAGGAGATGGTGATCTCCCTGCGGCCGGGGATGGTGCGGGACCGGGATGAGATTATCCACAAGCTGATCGATATCCAGTATACGCGCAATGACATGGATTTTCACCGGGGAACCTTTCGGGTGCGGGGGGATGTGCTGGAGGTGTTCCCTGCCTATTCCGGCAGCGAGGCGTACCGCATTGAGTTTTTTGGGGATGAGGTGGAGCGGATCACGGAGATTGACGGGCTTACCGGTGAGGGGAAGCTGCAGCTGGGGCATATCGCGATTTTCCCTGCCTCCCACTATGTGGTTCCGAAGGATAAGATGCTGCTGGCTACGGAGAACATCTTAGAGGAGATGAAGAGCCAGGTGGCTTATTTTAAGAGTGAGGATAAGCTGATTGAGGCGCAGCGGATTGGGGAACGTACAAATTTTGATGTGGAGATGATGCGGGAGACCGGTTTTTGTTCAGGGATCGAGAATTATTCCCGCCACTTGACCTTTGGGAAGCCCGGGGAACCGCCGTGGACGCTGATAGATTATTTTCCGGAAGAGTTTTTGATCATTGTGGATGAGTCCCATATTACGCTGCCCCAGGTTCGGGGGATGTATGCGGGGGACCGTTCCAGGAAGCAGACGCTGGTGGACTTCGGGTTCCGCCTTCCCTCGGCGCTGGACAACCGCCCCCTGAATTTCACTGAGTTTGAGGGTAAGATTGACCAGATGATGTTCGTCTCAGCCACCCCCAATGTATATGAGGCGGAACATGAACTGATGCGGGTGGAGCAGATCATCCGGCCTACGGGGCTGTTGGATCCGGAGATTTCCGTGCGGCCTGTGGAGGGGCAGATCGATGATCTGGTCTCTGAGGTGAATAAGGAAGTGGAAGGGCACAATAAAGTGCTGATCACCACACTGACTAAGCGGATGGCAGAGGATCTGACGGACTATATGCGGGAGGTGGGAATCCGGGTGAAGTACCTGCACTCGGATATCGATACCCTGGAGAGGGCAGAGATCATCCGCGACATGCGCATGGACGTGTTTGATGTGCTGGTGGGCATCAACCTGCTGAGGGAAGGACTGGATATCCCGGAGATTACCCTGGTTGCCATACTGGATGCGGACAAGGAAGGTTTTTTGCGGTCCGAGACCTCGCTGATTCAGACCATAGGGCGGGCGGCGAGAAATGCGGATGGTCATGTGATTATGTATGCAGATGTCATCACCGATTCCATGCGGACAGCGATTGAGGAGACGAACCGGCGCCGGCAGATCCAGCAGAAGTATAATGAGGAGCACGGGATTACCCCCACCACCATCAGGAAGGCAGTCCGTGACCTGATTGCCATCTCCAAGGCAGCAGAGGCAGATGCCGGAAGCATGGAAAAGGATCCGGAATCCATGGATTCCAAGGAACTTGGCAAGCTGGCCAGGGAACTGCAGAAGAAGATGAACCAGGCAGCTGCAGAACTGAACTTTGAGGAGGCCGCCATCCTGCGGGACCGGATGCTGCAGGTAAAAAAGATGCTGCTGGAGTACGAGGACTAAGGAGACCCAAAAGGAGGGGGAGCAGATGGGCACTGACCCGGGACGGCAGGAGAACACAAAGTATAAGCTGGCAGATTCTGTTAAGAGGTGCATGAAGACCACGCCGGTAGACAGGATCACGGTGAAGGATATCGTGGAGGGCTGCGGCTTGGCACGCCAGACCTTTTACCGGAATTTTAAGGATAAATACGACCTGATTAACTGGTACTTTGACAAGCTGGTGCAGCAATCCCTGGGGCAGATAGAGACGGGGAGCACAGTCCGGGAGAGCCTTGCCAGAAAGTTTCTGTTTATCCTTGAGGAGAAAGCATTTTTTAGCGGAGCCTTTCGCTCGGACGACCATAATTCCTTGAAGGAGCATGATTTTGAACTGATTTTGCAGTTTTATAACAGCCTGATTGCACGTAAGGCAAGCAGGCCATTGGATGAAGAACTGCAGTTCCAGCTGGAGATGTACTGCCGCGGCTCCGTCTACATGACGGTAAAATGGGTGCTGGGGGGGATGAAGGACAGCCCTTGGCAGATGGCAGATAAGCTGGTGGATGCCATGCCTCCTAAACTGTCTGAAGTTTTTGATCACTTAGGGCTTCTTTGACGAATTACAAGAGAAGAAAAATGGTGAAAACGCACAAAATAATTTGGCGGATTTGCACAAAAATCAAAGAAAGTGACAGAATGGAGGGATTGTCACTTTCTTTTTTTACTTATAGTCGTTAAAATTATAACATAAAAACCAATCTTATGAAGGGGGAATGATTGCCATGGCAAACAGAATCGTATTAAATGAAATTTCCTACCACGGGGCAGGAGCCATCCGGGAGATCCCGGCAGAGGTGAAGGTGCGGGGTTTTGGGAAAGCATTTGTATGCTCTGACCCGGATCTGGTGAAATTCGGCGTCACGAAGAAGGTGACGGATGTGCTGGAAGAGGCGGGGCTGGCTTATGAGGTATATTCGGACATTAATCCCAACCCCACCATTGAAAATGTGCAGAGCGGCGTGGCAGCTTTTCAATCATCCGGTGCGGATTATATCGTTGCCATCGGCGGGGGTTCCTCCATGGATACCGCCAAGGCTGTGGGCATTATTATTACCAATCCGGAGTTTGCAGATGTGAGAAGCCTGGAGGGCGTGGCGCCCACCAAGAATCCCTGTGTGCCGATCATTGCCGTTCCCACCACTGCCGGGACAGCGGCGGAAGTTACGATCAACTATGTGATCACGGACGTGGAGAAAAAGCGGAAATTCGTGTGCGTGGATACCCATGATATCCCGGTGATTGCGGTGATTGACCCGGACATGATGGCCAGCATGCCTAAAGGGCTTACGGCAGCCACAGGGATGGACGCCCTGACCCATGCCATTGAGGGCTATATCACGAAGGGAGCCTGGGAGATGACGGATATGTTTCATCTGAAGGCCATTGAGATCATTGCCGCTTCCCTGCGCGGCGCGGTTGACAATACGCCGGAGGGCAGAGAAGGCATGGCTCTGGGGCAGTATGTGGCTGGTATGGGATTTTCTAATGTGGGGCTCGGCATCGTGCATTCCATGGCACATTCCCTGGGGGCAGTGTATGATACCCCCCATGGCGTGGCCAATGCGATCCTGTTGCCGACAGTGATGGAATACAATGCGCCATGCACCGGTGAAAAGTACCGGGAGATCGCCAGGGCCATGGGGGTTGCAGGCGTGGACGGGATGAGCCAGGAGGAGTACCGCAAAGCCGCTGTGGATGCCGTGAAAAAGCTGTCTGCAGATGTGGGGATCCCGGCAGATCTGAAGGAGATTGTCAGGGAGGAGGATGTGGACTTTTTGTCAGAGTCCGCATTTGCCGATGCGTGCCGCCCGGGGAATCCACGGGATACCTCTGTGGAGGAGATCAAAGGGCTTTATAAAGCATTGATGTAAAGAAACGGTATTAGAGTACTCACGGAAATAAAGCATGAGGCTGTTGTGCTGCAACAGCCTCATGCTATGGGTGGGAACTTTTCCGGCTCTCAAAGAAGGGGAATGCGTCAATGGCGTCCAGGATATCCTTGAAATCCTCCCGGGGAGCCAGGTCGATATAACGTTCCAGCAATTCGGCCTCCTGCTGCTTGAAGGGACCGTAAAAAATATCATACAGGTTATGACCCCGGTTATAAATCTTAAATTCTTCAAAATGTTCCTGCAGATCTTCCACCGTCAAAATTTCTTTTCCTAAAATATTGGTCAGATGGCGCCCGCCGGACAAGCGGTGGAGGTATTCTTTCCATTTGTCCAGGAGTGTCTGCCAGAAGCTATCCTCGCTTTCCACAATGCCCAGCCTTGCCATGACGGCAGGGTTCAGGAAATAATTTTCAAAGGAATAGTACTTGAGGATGAGGACGTTGCGGCGGCGGACCCTGGGAAGCTTGTCGATGTCCTCTAAGTTCCTCTCATCGTAATAACGGCACAGCTGGGCTGCCAGCAGTTCGGGATCCTTGCCGTCACCGTCGCGGATCATTAAAAACTGATCCCGCAGATAGACCTGGTTCATGTACTTTAGGTTGGCGTATGTCTTGATGTTGGTGCAGCTGTTGGTGGTCAGGATCGAGATCCGGGACAGCCTTCCACCGGCGTCATGCAGTTCCGGATAATATTTTTTCAGCAGCAGGGGCAGCCGGTTTTTGTCCTGTTTTCCTTCCACAATAAAGACAAAGCTGACGTTTAAAAGGTCGTTGGCGCCATAGCCAAGGTCGTCCAGGACCTGGTCGATATCCGCATGGCTGCGTACATTGCAGCAGTGCTCCTGGTCAGTGACTACCTGGCAGAGCTGGCGGCTGGTGAAATTGGCAATCAGGTTGGGCGAGTGGGTGGAAAAGACCACCTGGTTTTTCCGGGAGAGACGGTACAGGATCGCACCGGCATTTTTCTGGAGGGAGGGGTGGAGGAACAGTTCCGGGTATTCCACCATAATAATACTTGGGATATGCTTCTCTCCCTCAATATAGGTCTCCAACAGGGACAGCATATAGATGCTTTTCATGCCGTTGCTCAGGGATTCTATGGGGGTGGGGTGCTGACGGCCGTCCCGGTTTGCCTCCACCGTAACCGAGAACAGGGAGTCGGAATTGCAGGTGAGGGTGTAGAGGATTTCCTCTATGCCGCCGTTTTTCTGGTAATTTTCGTTCACCCTCCGGGAAAAGTCACTGAGGTTTAAGCGGTACATCTTGTATTCCAGGAGTTTGGCTGTCTCACACAGCTGGAGATCCTCCGGCTTTTTCTGGTTGATAAGCCCAATGCAGCTGAAGCATTGGTTGCAGATTTTGGAGGAACGGAACATACAGGTGTTGGAGCGCAGACGGATCAGCTGTTCGTCCTCCTGGAACATAAGGAGATCCTCTTGAAAGGCGGACAGCTGGCGTTGGGTGTCGATAAAGTACAGGCGGGGAAGCACCTCAGGGATGAAACGGTTATGTTTGCGGAACTGGTCACTGTAACGGACAGTACGGTTCCGGTTGATCACGCAGGTAAAGGAAAGGCAGCTGCCATCAAAAGAAGGAAGTTTGGAGGAAAAATCCTTTTTCCATGCGTCAAAGCGCTTGTACTGGCTCACAATGCCATGGGCATGGAACTGGCGGAGATCCTCATCAGAGACCGCAAATGTCATGGAGATCTCAATATTTTGGTTGCTCTCGTTGAAATCGCCTTCTGACACCGGATAGCTGCCGAGGGCAGCGCGGACCGCTTTCAGGATCCCGGTTTTGCCGGTGTTGTTTTTCCCGACTAAGATCAGGGCATTTTCAATATTGTGGATCTCCAGGTTCCGGATGGATTTGAAATTGCGGATGGCAAGATAGGTGATCTGCATGGGGCGCCTCCTTTTCTCTCTGATGATACCAGTATAGACAAACGGAAAGGAAAAAGCAAGGCGTATCCCACTTGATAAATTGCGGGGTCTGTGCTAAACTCGTTGCAGGAAAAGAAGGCAAGGCAGACGAATGCATTGGTTCCAGGCGCACAGCCAGAAGACATGGATGACGGGCGGAGGTTGGCATGACAGGGATTATAGACTATGATGCAGGCAATTTGAGGAGTGTGGAGAAGGCGCTGCAGGCACTGGGGGAGGAGGCCCTGATTACCAGGGACCGGGAGACGATCCTGGCCGCAGACCGGGTGATCCTGCCCGGGGTAGGATCTTTTGGGGATGCGATGGAACGTCTGCGCCACTACGGGCTGGTGGAGGTGATCCGGCAGGCAGCAGGGCAGGGGACTCCGTTTCTGGGGATTTGCCTGGGGCTTCAGCTGCTTTTTGAGGGCAGTGAAGAAAGCCCGGGAGTGGAAGGCCTGGGGCTTTTTGAGGGAGAGATCCTAAGGATTCCGGACAAGGCGGGCATGAAGGTTCCCCACATGGGCTGGAACCGTCTGGAGATAAAGCCAGGGACACGCCTGTTTGCCGGGATCGGGAACGGGGCTTATGTATATTTTGTCCATTCCTACTATTTAAAGGCAAAAGAGGAAGGGCAGGTGGCGGCCTCGACGGAATATACCACCCATATCCATGCGGCGGTGGAGCAGGGGAATATTGCGGCATGCCAGTTCCATCCGGAGAAGAGCGGAAGCGTGGGGCTGGCGATCCTTAAGAACTTTATAACATGGTACCAGGGTCAAAATACCTTTTGACCCCAACATCATAACAGGGAAAAAGTGACCGCCTGGAAGGAATATGGCAGGAAGGAGAGGCATAATGTTAACGAAGCGGATTATTCCCTGCCTGGATGTACATAATGGGCGGGTGGTGAAAGGCGTCAATTTTGTGAACCTGCGGGATGCGGGGGATCCGGTGGAGATCGGGGCAGCCTATGACAAGGCCGGGGCTGATGAACTGGTATTCCTTGACATCACAGCCTCATCGGATGCCCGGGAGACGGTGGTGGATATGGTGCGCCGGGTGGCAGAGACGGTGTTTATCCCATTTACGGTGGGCGGCGGGATCCGGACAGTGGAGGATTTCCGCAGGCTGCTGCGGGAAGGGGCAGATAAGATTTCCATCAATTCTTCTGCCATCAATACCCCGCGTCTGATCTGTGACGCCGCAGACAAATTCGGGCGCCAGTGTGTGGTGGTGGCTATTGATGCCAGGCGCAGGGAGGACGGCAAGGGCTGGAATGTGTTTAAAAATGGGGGAAGGCTGGATACCGGCCTGGATGCGGTGGAGTGGGCCATGGAGGCAGACCGCCTGGGGGCAGGGGAGATTTTGCTGACCAGCATGGACTGCGACGGCACAAAGGCGGGATACGACAATGAACTGACAGCGCTGATTGCAGAAAATGTCTCGGTGCCGGTGATTGCCTCCGGAGGGGCAGGGAGGATGGAGCATTTTTACGATGCCCTGACAGCCGGAAAGGCCGATGCCGCCCTGGCAGCATCCCTGTTCCACTATAAGGAACTGGAGATCCGGGAGGTAAAGGAATACCTGCAGGGAAGAGGGGTGCCGGTAAGGCTCTGAATACAGGCAGGGAAACCCCATAATAATGGGATGTTTTGGACAAGCAAAAGGGTTACAGGAAAATACGAGGAAAAGGAGAAAATCAATGGGAGCAATCGCGAATGACTGGCTGGTGCCAATGGGGGAAGAATTCAAAAAGCCCTATTACAAAAAACTATATGAAAAGGTGAAGGAGGAGTACCAGACCAGGCAGGTTTTTCCGGATGCCAACGATATTTTTAATGCCTTTGAATTCACGCCGCTTTCCGAGGTAAAGGTGGTGATCCTGGGACAGGATCCTTACCACAATGTGGGGCAGGCCCACGGGCTCTGTTTTTCCGTCAAGCCGGACGTGGAGATTCCCCCTTCCCTGGTGAATATCTATAAAGAACTCCACGACGACCTTGGCTGTGAGATTCCCAACAATGGTTATCTGGTCAAGTGGGCAAAGCAGGGGGTAATGCTGCTGAACACGGTGCTGACGGTGCGTGCCCATGCCGCCAACTCCCATCGGGGGATCGGCTGGGAGGAGTTCACGGATGCGGCGATCCGGGCCTTGAACGAGCAGGACCGGCCCATCGTGTTTATCTTATGGGGTCGTCCGGCCCAGACGAAGAAGGCGATGTTAAACAACCCAAAACACCTGATCCTGGAGGCCCCCCACCCAAGCCCCCTCTCGGCGCACAGGGGATTTTTCGGCAGCAGGCCGTTCAGCAAGACCAATGCGTTTCTGGAGTCCAATGGCCTTGCGCCGATTGACTGGCAGATTGAGAATGTGTAGGAGAGAAAGTTTAGCATGGATATAATCGAATTTTTGAAAATTATTGTATTTGGGATCGTGGAAGGGTTTACGGAATGGCTGCCCATCAGCAGTACCGGCCACATGATCCTCCTGGAAGAGATCATTCCCTTGAAGATGACCGAGGATTTTTGGAATGTGTTCAAAGTAGTGATCCAGCTGGGGGCGATCCTGGCAGTGGTGGTGCTGTATTTCGGCAGGCTGAACCCCTTTAGCCGGGGCAAAAGCGGCAGGCAGAGGGAGGAGACAATCCTTCTGTGGTTTAAGATCGCTGTGGCCTGTATCCCGGTAGTTGTGGCAGTGCCCTTAGACGACTGGATGGACCAGCACCTTTATAACGGATTTGTGGTGGCCGCGATGCTGATTGTATATGGGATTTTGTTCATCATGGTGGAGAACCGCAGCCGTTATGCGGAATTCCCGGTACAGAGGGTCACCCAGATCGACTTCAGGACAGCGCTCTACATCGGCTTGTTCCAGCTTCTGGCTCTGGTGCCGGGAACCTCCCGTTCCGGGGTCACCATCATCGGCGCCATGCTGCTTGGGTGTTCGCGGGCGGCATCTGCCGAGTTTACATTCTTCCTGGGGATTCCGGTTATGTTCGGGGCCAGCCTGTTAAAAATAGTAAAATTTATCCTGCGGGTGGAACGTATGCTTTCCGGGACCGAGATTTTCTATCTGGTCTCGGCAATGCTGATTGCATTTGTGGTGTCCGTATATTCGATCAAGTTCCTGATGGGATATATCAAACGGAATAACTTTAAGCTGTTTGGATATTACCGGATCATTCTGGGTGTGGTTGTGGTAGCTTATTTTGCCGTGTCGGCTTTGCTGGCATAAGCAGGAAAGGAAGGGGGTTTATGGGGATCGGTATTCATGTGCATTCCATGGCAATGCGGGGTTGGATGGTCCCGCAGCATGGGGAAGAGCCAGGGGAACAGGAACACAACGGGACGGAATTGGAGGAGGAACTGAGGGCAGGCAAAATCAAATTTAACGATCTCATGCGGGACGGGGTTACAGCCCGGCTGGATACGATTGTGGCCAGGGCGAACCGGGAGTTTACGAATGAGATGCTGGGGCATCCGAAGGACCGGGGAACCAGGATTCTTGATGTAAGGGCATAAAGATGCGAGAACAAAAAACAGCATGGCGAAATGATTTCTGCCACGCTGTTTTTTTAAATCATAGGAAAGGTTTACGGGGTGCTTTAAACGGTTTCGGCAATCTCATACAGGAGGCGTTCCGATTCCTCCCAGCCCAGGCAGGGGTCGGTGATGGACTTGCCATAGCAATGCTCGCCGATCTTCTGGCATCCTGGCTCGATATAACTCTCGATCATCACGCCTTTTACGAAATCATGGATATCCGGAGAGTGCCGGCGGCTGTGCAGGACTTCCTTAACGATACGGATCTGTTCCCTGTATTGCTTGTTGGAATTTGAATGATTGGCATCCACAATGCAGGCAGGGTTTTTCAGGTTCCGTTCGCAGTATAGCTGATGGAGCAGGATAAGGTCTTCATAGTGGTAATTGGGCAGGCACTGGCCGTGCTTGTTGACGGCTCCCCTGAGGATGGTGTGGGTCCAGGGATTGCCGCAGGTTTTTACCTCCCAGTCCCTCATAATGAATTCGTGTCCGCACTGGGCGGCTTTTACGGAATTCAGCATCACGGAAAGGTCACCGCTGGTGGGGTTTTTCATGCCCACCGGCACATGGCAGCCGCTGGAAACCAGGCGGTGCTGCTGGTTCTCAACGGAGCGGGCGCCTACAGCGATATAGGACATAATATCGTCCAGGTAACTGACGTTATCCGGATAGAGCATCTCGTCAGCAGTGGACAAGCCGGTTTCTTTCAGCACCTTCATATGGACATGGCGGATGGCATGGAGGCCGTCGGCCATGCTGGGGCGTTTTTCAGGATCCGGCTGATGCAGCATCCCTTTATACCCCTCCCCGGTTGTCCGGGGCTTATTGGTATAGACACGGGGGATGATCAGCAGCTTGTCCTGGGTGTCTTCCTGTATTTTTACCAGGCGGCAGGCATAGTCCAGCACAGAGTCCTCGTTATCGGCGGAACATGGGCCGATGATGACCAGGAACTTATTGCTGCTGCCGCTAATGATATTTTTCACCTCTTCGTCCCGCCGGGCTTTTACCAGGGCGTATTCGATGGGGAGCGGGAATTGCTCCTTGATCTCTGCAGGCGCCGGTAGTTTGTTAATGAATTCAAATCCCATTTTTTCCTCCTCTTCCCTAACATAACTTGGTTTTCAGCCAGGATTACCCGCGGAAGCGGTTGATACAGGCGAAGATCTCCTGTTTGCGGGGCTTTGCCAGGCCGCAGGGCACATAGGAACTGCAGAAAGGCTCCCAGCCCTGTCTGTCCAGCATATCAGCCAGCACCTGTACGGTCTGCCGCACGGATTTCCTGCCGTCGATCACTTGCTCCAGGCCAAAGCGCAGCAGGTGCGCAAGGGCATTGGTCTGCTCGGAATCGGCAAGCTGCTCCACATAGCGCATATCGATGGTCTCCTTGTCAAGGGAGAAGGAGTCTTTGCCAAAGGTCTTGATTTTCATATGCTCATGGCGGCTGTCACGCCCGTCGCCACGGCCGCCGCGGCCCCCATATCCTCCCCGGCGGTCGCCGGAACCGCCGCGTCCGCCGCGGCCTGAAGCAGGAAGGGCGCGGGCAAAGCCGGGGACGGAAAATCCCGGCGCCTGGATCCTGGGAGCGGCGTGGTCTTTGCAGAGAATTTTCACCTGGTCGGTGATGTCCACCGGCCGGTAGCAGTCCATCTGCAGGATTTTGTCTGCAATATAGAAGAAGGCACCGGAACTGCCGGCTACCAAGATGGTGGAAATGCCGGCCTTCTCGTAGAGATCCCGGGCGCGTTCCAGAAACGGGGTGATCGGTTCCTTCTCACGGCTGATGACCTGCTGCATAAAATCATCCCGCACCATGAAGTTGGTGGCAGAGGTATCCTCATCGATCAGGAAAAGGCGGGTATTGGCCTCCACTCCCTCGATGACCCCGGCAGCCTGGGAGGTGCTGCCGCTGGCGTCAGGCGTGCTGAAGGAAGCAGTGTCCTTCTTGTTGGGCAGGTCATTGATGAACAGGGAAATGTCAACATTGCGGATGGAACGGCCATCCTCAGCCCGTAGCTTGATGGCTGTGTCATCTGTGATGACATACTCCCTCCCATCACCGGCAATGTGGTTGTAGACGCCCATCTGCAGTGCTTCCAGCAAGGTGGATTTCCCATGGTAGCCGCCGCCGACGATCAGGGTGATGCCCTGGGGGATCGCCATCCCCTTGATCTCCCCTTTATGGGGCAACGTAAAGCAGCGCTCCATGGCGGCAGGTGAAGTGAATGGGATGCTGTCTTTTAAAGGCAGGTCGGAGACACCGCTTTTCCTGGGAAGGATGGAGCCGTTGGCAACAAAGGCCACCAGGTTTTCCTTTTTGAGGATCTCACGGACAGCGGCCTGGTCCTCGGCCAGAAAGACGGTGCTCTCCACCTTCTTTGCATCCAGGCGGCGGTAGAAAAAGCAGCTTTCCACGCACCGGGGCAAGAAGTCAAAAAGGATCTTGTCCAGTTCACCGGCATTGATGGTGCGGCCAAAGGCGGGGAAACCGATATGGAAACGGGCAATGATCTTGGAGTCCGTGATCTGGCAGGCACTGCGTTCCAGCACCTCCTGGCCGCATCGGGTGACGGACATCAGGCCGCTTTTGCCGGAGCCCTTGGCACGGAAATTGAAATCCTCAAACAAGGAGGACAGCTTCCGGGTCAGAAAATCCTGGAGTGCGATGCGGGAACAGTCCGGCCCATAGGTGGAAGCAGGGAACCCGGCATCCTTGTGGGCAATCTCCACATGAAGGCTGGAGGGGGAAGCAAAGGGATCTCCCTGTACATGGTCAATGAATAAAGTATAGCTGCCGAAATGGTAGGAACCCGCCAATGACTTGTAGGCGGGATAGCTTTTATGGTCGATGGAGCGCAGCAGAGTGCGCAGTTCATTGGATGATTTCATGATGGTCTCCTTTTGGATGATGTTGATTTCGGCAAACACTGGCAGCCGGCATGTGCCAGAGGCCAGTGTTGCCGTTACCATCATAAAACAATTTTGGAAAAGTTGCAACTGTTTGTGAGAGCCCGGATCCTAAAATCCTATACTAACTGATCTTTTTCCATCATAATATCAAGGATGGTGGCATCGGTCTTAAGCATCCCGGGATTGCTTACCCTTCCCATGTTGTGGATAGCCTGCTCCGGGGTGTATCCGCAGATCCCGTCCGTGGGCTGGAGCACAACATCCGACATAGCCAGGGAAGCGCACATGATGGCGGCATTGGTGGCAGTGGCTAATTTTAAAGCGCAGCCGATTTTCCCTCCGTCGCAGATCATGCCTGTCAGGTTGCCGCTCATGTTGATGATGGCATTGCCGATCTGCTCATCGCTTCCGCCCATCAGCCACACCATAGAGGCAGCAGCGGCGGTTGCGGCGGAGACCCCGCAGCCACAGGTGGCAGACAGCTTCCCGGTAAACATTTTGATATATACATTCAGTGCATGGGAGAAGGCCAGGGCTTTTACCAGCTGTTCATTGGTGGAGCCTAAGTGTCTGGCCATCTCCACCACCGGGATGATTGCCGTAATGCCATGGTTCCCGCTTCCGGCGCTGCTCATGACAGCATAAGGGCATCCGCTCATGCGCCCTTCGGCACTGCTGGCCACCCGGACCATGGTACGGGTAAATAAGCTGTCCCCCAGGACATTGCCTTTTAATTCTTTCTGCAGGGAGGAAGCAATACCGATGCCCAGGGAATGTTCCAGCCCGTAATCCGCCAGCTTTTCATTCATCTCCATCCCGTCCAGCATTTCTTCCAGTTCGCTTTCGGTACACTGATCCACAACCTCCCTGATTTCAGCCACAGCCATATCCATCAGCTTCTCATGGATTTCATCGGTGGAACTGGTAGCATATTCTTTTTGAAGGAGCACTTCATTATTCCTCTTGGTAAAGATAATATTGGAGTGGGTATTGCGGATCTCACTGATCCCGATCCCGGAGGAAGGATGGGCCGTTTATTGCCATCAATGTGGCAGCAGTGCCGGAGAACCTCCTGGAAAGTGAACTTTTTGGATATGAAGAGGGGGCATTCACCGGGGCGAAGAAGGGGGGACGGCCGGGGCTGTTTGAGTTTTCCCATAAGGGGACCCTGTTTTTGGATGAGGTGGAGGGCATGAGCCAGGCACTCCAGGTAAAACTCCTGCGGGTGCTGCAGGAACGGGAGATTATGCGGGTGGGAGGGAACCGGGTGATAAAAATCGATGTGCGTATTGTGGCCGCCACCAACGAATCCCTGGAGGAGAAGGTGGAAGAAGGCACTTTCCGCAGGGATCTCTATTACCGCCTGAATACCCTGCCCATCGTGATCCCAACCCTGGCAGAACGGGGAGAAGATATGTTCCTGATTATTGAGAGCATAAAGGGGGAGTTAGGAGGGGATTTTGTTCTGACAGAACCTGTAAAAGACTTCTTAAGGAATTATTCCTGGCCAGGAAACATCCGGGAACTGAGAAATATTGTGGAGTACTTTATCTATACCGGCCAGCCGGAGATTACGATAGAAGAATTGCCTCCCACCGTATTCCGGAGGCATTCCGTAAAACTCCGGCCTGTTGCCTCATCCCAGCCCGGCTCCCCGGCGGCACCGGCCAGCCCATGGGCAGCAGTCAATCCGCCGGCACCGGCCAGCCCATGGGCAGCAGCCAACCCGACGGCTCAATCCCTTCCCCCAGTTCCGGAGACGGCATCTCCCCCGGGAGAAAAAGAATTCTCCCCTTTTTGGTATATATTAGAACAGCTGTACCGGGCCTCGGAAGGATATACCACTATCGGAAGGGAGCGGATCCTGGCAGGGGCAAAAGCAAAGAACTTGCCCTTGTCCCAGCAGATAAGACGCAAACGCCAGGTTATAAAATTTACTGTGTGCCTTGTTCCTTCCCACAGCATAACCGATCATGGAATGCAAAAGAATGGAGCATACCAGGTTGATGGATGTGATCAGAAAGCTGTTGAACAGGGAATGCCAGAAATCCGTGACCCGTATTGCCTCGGAAAAATTTTTCAGGCTCCATTTTTGGGGCAGGGACAGGATGCCGGAGATGCTGTTGGTCATTTCACTGGGCTCTTTAAAAGCAATCACAACAGCCATGTATAAGGGAAATAATATGGTGGCCAGCCCGAGGATTAAAAGAACCGTGACTGGCCAGTTGACCCGTTGGGATACTTTCTTCTCTTTCATTACAGCTGCTCCTCCTTTTTCCCGGAAAATGTCATCTGTGCGATGGAAAGGATGACAATCAAAACGAAAAACACAACGGCATTTGCGCTCTGGAAGCCGAACTGCCCCCCGGACATCCCATTGTTGTAAATCAGATAGGAGATCGATTCCGTGCTCTGTGCCGGGCCGCCTTTGGTTAATGCCATGATCTGGTCAAATACCATCAGGAAATTTTTCATGCACAGTACCATATTGATGCTGAAAAACGGCAAGATCAGAGGAAAGGTCAGGGCTTTGAACTTATACCAGCCAGTAGCGCCGTCGATAGAACCGGCCTCATACACGTCCTCCGGGACCGTCTGGATGCCAGAGATGTAGATGATGGTATTCATGGCCACGGACTGCCAGGCACAGACTGTGACGATGGCCACCCATGCCCATCTTGTGCTGGCCAGCATGCTGGTTCCCGCACCGCCCAGCATCCCGGAGACTGCCGGAAGGATATAGGTGAAAAAATAGCTGAAAATATAGCCCACAACCAGCGCGCCCAGGATATTCGGGATAAAATACATACCTCTCAACGCACTCTTAAATTTGATTTTGCTGTTTAAGCCCAAGGCCAGAAGCAGGCTCAGGACATTCACCACGATGGTAGAGACAACAGCCAGCTTGATGGTAAAAAGGTATGATTTGCCTACACGGGCATCCTGGAACAGGTCGATATAATTGCGGAGCCCCACCCAGTCATAGGAGCCAAAGCCCTTGAAATTGGTAAAGCTGTACAGGAAGCCCTTGATCAGCGGAAGGGTATTAAAGCAAAAGAATAATGCCAGAATCGGAAGGGTCATGAGAAGATATGTCCGTTCCCTGTCATTTGTCTTTTTCATCACAAATCTCTCCTCTCTTTAATTTGAGCCATTCTGCTTCTGGTAATCCTCTACCAGCCGGATGATGTCACGGTTGTAGCGCAGCCAGTCCTTGTCAAATTTCTCCAGGAATGCGTCGGTATCCTGCTGGATCAGGAAGGTCTGGATCTGGGCATCCACCGCCATCTCCGAAGGATAGTAATGATCCTGGTAGTCTGCCATCCTTCCTTCTTCGATAAATGCCTTCATGCCGTCCAGGATCGGTGCCAGTTCAAAGCTTTCATTCTTACAGGGGACCGCGTTCTGGTCGTCTAAGTAAGCCTGGACATTTTCATGTTCCAGAAGAAAATCCAGGACCTCATATGCCGCTTCCTTATTCTTGCAGGAACGTGTGAGGCAGAACTGCAGATCCACGCCTGAGTTAAGGATGCTTTTTTCGGCCTGGTTGTTGGCCGGCATGACAAAAGAGTCAATGTCCATATCCGGATTGACGGATTTGATCTGAGGGACGGCATAGCTGCCGATGGTAAACATGGCAGACTGCCCATTGGCAAATGCCGTACAGGCATCATTGTAGCTATATGCGAAGGGGCCATCCTCGCCGTACTGCAAAAGCTGCAGCATCTTTTCCGCAATTTCCCGGTAATTGTCTGTGAAATTTGTCTCCCCCCGGTTGACCTGCCTGCAGATATCCGCCGGGGCAAGCCCTACAGCAAGGGCGTTCCATGGGGCCAGGCAGGTCCAGGTATCTTTAAAGCCGAAATAAAGGGGCTGTATGTCGGCTGCTTTGATTTCTTCGCAAAGGGAGATAAACTCATCCTAGGTGTCTGGTATCTCCCATCCATGTTCCCGGAACATGGCGCGGTTATATAGGACGCCGGCGGCATTGGCCACATAAGGTACACCGTATGTCCCTTCTGTGGGGACGAACTCCAGCCCTTCCAGGATATCCACATAAGCCGGTTGAATGGAGGAAAGCCCGGGATAATCGGAAATATCCTCCAGGATATCGGCCTGGACAAAATAGGAATAGTTGATTTCACCGCCGATTCCGATGATATCCGGATAATCTTCACGGATAAACCGGGTTTTCAGGATCGTCATTGCATCGTTGGGCGATTCTATTGTCAGGTGGATGTTGTCATGGGTGCGGTTGAATTCTTCCTCCAGATATTCAAATATTGCGACTGCTTCAGGCTTGTATTGGATCAGTTCGATTTCAATTTTCCCATCCTGGGAGGCGCTGCGGCTGCATCCGGGAAGAAGGGCGCCTGAAATCATCATTCCCGCAAGGCAAAGGCTTAACCATTTTCTTTTATTCTTCATCCCTGTTCCCCCATATTATATAAGTGGTAGACGGATGCCTCGTAGGGACGTAAGATTCCGTCCTGCCGGTTTTGGTAGTTGCTGATCAGCAATTCGGTTTTTTCCTGGATATCAGCAGATATGCAGTCCGGCACAGGAAGATCCCGGCCGGTAAAATTGCAGAGCACCACCAGCCGTTCCGTGCCCAGAGTGCGCAGATACAAAAACAGCTGTTCATTCTCCGGTTCCAGCAGTTCATAGGTACCATGGACAAGGATATCCATGGTGTGCCTGAGGGAAATCAGCTTCTGGTAATACCGGAAGACAGAATCCGGGTCATGGAGCTGCTGCTGCGCATTGATCTCCTTATAGTTTGGGTTGACCGGTATCCAGGGTGTGCCGGTGGAAAACCCGGCATTGGCGCTATCCTCCCACTGCATGGGAGTCCGGGCGTTGTCCCTCCCGATTTTTTTCAGATATCCCAGCACGGTTTCCGGCGTTTCCCCGAAGGATTCGGTGATTTCTTTATAAGCATTTAAAGACTCAATATCCCGGTAATCTTCCAGGGAGTCAAAATATGCGTTTGTCATCCCCAATTCCTCACCCTGGTAGATATAAGGGGTCCCTTTCATCATATGGAGGCAGGTTGCCAGCATCTTTGCAGAGAGGGTACGGTATTGGGGGGAATCGTTTCCGAAACGTGAGACAGCCCTTGGCTGGTCGTGGTTGGACAGATAAAGGCTGTTCCAGCCCTTTTTCTCTAACCCGGTCTGCCATTTGGACAGAATCTGTTTCCAGGTGGAAAGAGGCATTTTTTTCTGATCCCATTTCCCGTACCGTCCGGGCTGCCGGGGGTCGCCGTCCACATGCTCAAATTGAAATACCATATTCAGTTCGTGGGTATCATTTCCGGCATAGAGTGCCGCATCCTCCACCGAGGCGCCGGGGGTTTCCCCCACGGTGATCAGGGGATACCGGGACAGGACTTTTTGGTTCATCTCACGCAGGTATTCGTGTACCTTTGGGCCGTTTTGGTAGAATGGCCCTCCGTCTCCATACAAGCCCTCCCCCTTTTTTCCGTCAGGAAGGCCCGGGACTTTTGAGATCATGCTGATTACATCCAGGCGGAAACCATCAATTCCTTTTTGGCACCACCAGTCCATCATTTCAAAAACTTTTTCCCGGACAGCCGGGTTTTCCCAGTTAAGATCCGGCTGTTCCGGCGCGAATAAGTGCAGGTAATACTGGCCGCGTTCTTCGTCGTAAGTCCAGGCGCTTCCGCTGAAGGAAGAACCCCAGTTGTTGGGCGGTGTCCCCTTCCCCTGCCCCTCCCTCCAGATATAGTAATCCCGGTAAGGATTTTCGGCGTCTGCATTTTTCCGGCTTTCCACAAACCAGGGGTGCTGGTCTGAGGTATGGTTGACCACCAGATCCATCATAATTTTAATTCCCAGGGAATGGGCCTTTTCCAGCATCCGGTCAAAATCTTCCATGGAGCCGAACTCTTCCATAATATCCTGGTAATCGGAGATGTCGTAACCGTTATCCACATTTGGGGAACGGTATACCGGCGAGAGCCAGACCACATCGATCCCCAGTTCTTTCAGGTAATCCAGCTTTTGCGTAATTCCGCCCAGATCCCCGATCCCGTCCCCGTTTGAATCCATAAAACTACGGGGATAAATTTGATAGACCACAGCGTCCCTCCACCAATCCTGTTTCATGAATGATATCCCTCCTTGTTACATGGTGTTTACGTTTTGCGCTAAACTTATATAAAATAAATAGCACAGCCCAGGGGCTGTGTCAATAGTTTTGCGCATAACCGTTAGAACATACAAAAACGGCAATGGACATTTATATAAATCTAACGGAACAAAAAATCCCGCGCTCAGCCCTGGGGCATAAGCAGCAGGAAAGGTTTATAGTTTCCTGACGGAGTCCCGCCGGATCAATTCGACAGGGAGGACCGTCTTGTGATAACCAGTCCCGTCCATCAGGCTAAACAGGGCGTCCACGGCCAGTTTGGCTTTCCGGTCGATGCTCTGCCGGATGGTAGTCAGTGCAGGGGTGATGAAGCGGGAGGAGAACAAATCATCAAAACCGGCGACAGAGAGATCCTCCGGTATCCGAAAACCCAGCTTGCGGAGGATGAAACAGGCCTCCATCGCATAATAATCGGAAGAAAAAAAGAGGGCAGTCTGTTGCTTCAGCAGGTTTTTGTGCTTTTTATACTGGACCAGCCGTTCTTCATATAGATTGGAGACAATCAGATGCTGTTCTCCGGTCATAGGGATGCCTGCCTCGCTCAGCCCCTTTTGCAGCCCCAGCCATCGGTGATGCTCCACCCCCTGGTCGTTATCGGATACCATCAGCACATGCCGGTGGCCCATGGAGGCCAGATACTGTCCCATCAGATAGCCTCCTCCGAAATCGTCAGTGCCGATATTGATAAAGGAAGGTTTGCTTTCCATGTATGCGTCCAGGGACACTAAGGGGATCTGGCTGAGAGAGTAAAGATGGCTGAGGACATCCGGCAGCATATTGCAGGAGATCAGCCCATCCAGATCCCATGCCTTAGACTGGCGGATGATATCCTCCACGTTTGTCACGGTCAGCATAAGCATATAATGGTGCCTTTCCTTAATATATTGCTCCAGGTAACCTACCAGGGAGCCATAGTAAGGGTCGGTCATTGTGGGTTCGTTTTTGATGCCTTTGGCGAACAGGATGACACCGATGATGCAGGATTTTTCCTGGGCCAGCATCAGTGCGCCCATGTTTGGGATGTAGCCCAGATCTTTGATGGCTTTTTCAATCCGCTGCCTGGTTTCCGGCGACACGCGCTGGTTTTTTCCGTGCAGTACATTGGATACGGTGGTTGCGCTGACGCCTACATAATCAGCAATGTCTTTGATACGTACCATAGGTTTCTCCTGTTGTGGCGGGGTGGTAATAACCGGTTCCCCCTGATGCCATGCCTTCCTGAAATGCGTGATAAGTCCTAATCACGATATAGTATAACATAAAATGTGCGGGAAAGCAGGTGTTATTTATGGTTTGAAGGTATTCCTTTGGACGTATTTTGAAACCAAATAAAAACCAATTAAAGACCAATTAAAACCGATTAAAGCCAAAAGGAACCAATTAAAACCAAATAAAACCAATAAACGGCGTGTTTGAAATCCCTTTTAAAATCACAAAAACCATTAAAATCCAGGGAATTTTAGAAAAAATATTAAAAAACCGGGAGATCCCCGTTTTTTGGCACGCTTTATGCAATATATATGGGCATAGGGCAGCAAAAGAGAAACGGCTCCACAACCAAAAAGAAAAACAGAAAGGAATGATGAAGATGAGGTATGATTTTGACCAGGTCATTGACCGCAGCAAAAACAGGGCAGCCAAGTATGACGAGCGGATGAAGAAATTCGGGACGGAGGACGTGATTCCTTTGTGGGTGGCGGATATGGATTTTCGGACTGCACAGCCCATCATCGATGCATGCCAAAGGAAGGCGGAGGAGGGGATATGGGGATATACCTCAAGGCCGGACAGCTATTTTGAAGCGGTGAAGAATTGGGAGAAAAGGCGGAACGGCTGGGATGTGGATCCCTCCCTGATGAGTTGGAGCCTGGGGGTGGTACCGGCATTATCCGCCATTGTGAAGATTTTCAGCGAGGAACAGGATAAGGTGATGATCCAGACACCGGTGTACTCGGAGTTTTATGACGTGACAGAGGCCTGGGGGCGCCAGGTGGTGGAGAACCCCATCGCGGAGAAGGATGGGCATTGGGCAATTGATTTCGAGGATTTTGAGAAAAAGGCCAAGGAGGCAAAGATTTTCCTCCTCTGCAGCCCCCACAATCCCCTGGGTATTGTCTGGGAGCAGTGGGAACTTGAAAAAATGGCAGAGATCTGCATTGCCAATGACGTGCTCCTGGTGTCGGATGAAATCCATTCGGATTTGATTTTTAACGGGAAGAAACACAGGCCTACGGCATCGATTTCCGAGGAGATCCGCTCAAAGGTTATATCCTGTGTGTCGGCGACAAAGACCTTTAACCTGGCAGGGATCCAGGCATCCACCACAATTTTCCCCAATGCAGAGATGAAGGCAAAGTATGACCGGTTCTGGATGAATATGGACATCCACCGGAACAATGCATTCAGTTCGGTGGCGATGGAGGCAGCTTACAATGAGGGGGAAGAGTGGCTGGAGCAGCTTTTGGAGTATCTTTCCGGGAACTTCGCTTTCATAAAGGAATATTTTGAAAAGTATATTCCCAGGATTAAGCCGAACATGCCGGATGCCACCTACCTGGTATGGCTGGACTGCCGGGATCTGGGGATGGACAATGAAGCCCTGAGAAGGTTTATGATCGAGAAGGCAAAGCTGGGGCTGAATGAGGGGAATACCTTTGGGCGCAGCTTAAAGGGATACATGCGGCTGAATGCAGCCTGCCCAAGAAGCGTCCTGGAAAAGGCGTTGAGCCAGCTGCGGGATGCGGTGGACAGCCTGGGATGAGAGGCCGGCAGATAAACAGAGGGATATATAGAAAAAACAATAATACAGGAGAGAGAAAATGGATAAGAAAAAATTGTGAGATAATTATAAGTTTCCGTTGATTTTGCTGGGAGGTATCTTCATCGGGGCAATCCTGGGGTTGGTGATGGGGGAAAAGGCCTCCGTGTTTGAGCCGTTGGGGCAGATATTTTTGAACCTGATGTTTACCATTGTGGTTCCTATGGTGTTTGTGTCCATCACCACGGCGGTGGGGAATATGCTGAACATGAAGCGCCTGGGAAAGATCCTGGGGAGCCTGGTGCTGACCTTTGTGGTGACCGGTATTTTTGCGGCAGCCCTGGTTTTAGTCGTGGTCAATATCTGGCCTCCCGCTGCCAATACCACCATCGCCATGGGGGCGGCTGAGATGGATGAGGCTTCCAGTATCAGTGACATGATTGTGGGCGCTCTGACGGTAAACGATTTTTCCGGGCTGATGAGCAGAAGCAATATGCTGCCGATCATTGTGTTTGCCATTATGTCTGGTCTGGCAGTGGCAGCCTGCGGAGGGCAGGAGTCCCCGGCAGAGGCGTTCCCGCTGATTGCCACGATTGGCTTTCTGGTAGACCCGGCGGCAACCTGCTTAAATGCCTCAGGAGATACCATTGCTTCCATGGTGATTACCCGGCTGGTGGAAGGGAAGGACTGGCTGGAGAAGCGCCTGACAGCAGGGGAGATTGCAGAATAAAAGTGAACAGAAAAAAAGGCTGGACAAGCCGATAATAAAGGAGGATCAGAAAAATGAAGGTAATCGAGACAAAGAAAGCGCCGGGCGCCATCGGCCCGTATTCCCAGGGGTTTGAAGTGGCAGGGATGGTCTATACTTCTGGCCAGATCCCGGTAAACCCGGAGAACGGCCAGGTGCCGGAAGGGATTGGGGCCCAGGCGAGGCAGAGTTGTGAGAATGTGGGGCAATCCTTAGGGAGGCAGGGACAGATTTTGACAGGGTGTTTAAAACCACATGCTTTTTGGCGGATATGGCAGACTTTGCAGAATTCAACCAGGTGTATGGGGAATATTTTGTGTCAAAACCAGCCAGGAACTGTGTGGCAGTCAGGACTCTGCCCAAGGGAGTCTTATGTGAGATCGAAGCGATTGCCGTAAAAGGGAGCGTTCTATGAAGGTAGTGATTGTAGGCGGTGTGGCCGGCGGTGCCGGCACGGCGGCCAGGCTGAGGCGGAATGACGAGGAGGCGGAGATTGTCCTCTTGGAAAAGGGCCCCCATATTTCCTATGCAAACTGCGGCCTTCCCTATTATGTGGGGGGAGTGATCCAGGAGAAGGGGAAACTCCAGCTGCAGACGCCCCAAAGTTTTTACAGCCGGTTCCGGGTGGATGTAAGAACCGGGCATGAGGCAGTGTCCGTCAACCTGGAGAAAAAAACGGTGATAGTCTGCGCAGGGGGAAAAAATTATGAGGAAAGTTATGATAAGCTGGTGCTTTCCCCGGGGGCGGAGCCAGTAGTGCCGCCAGTGGAAGGGCTGGTTTTATCGGGCTGGAGATTGCGGAGAACCTTTTTGAGAGAGGGATTTCGGTATCGGTGATTGAGGGCGCCGGCCATGTGCTGCCTCCCCTGGATCAGGATATGTCCCATCGGGTTCACAACGAAATACGCAGCCAGGGGATTGGTTTGTACCTGAACCAGATGTGCAGCGGGATCGGGAAGGACTATGTGCTGCTGGGCAGCGGGGAACGGGTGAAGGCGGATCTGGTGATCCTCAGCATCGGCGTCCGTCCGGCCACCGGGTTTTTGCGCGACAGCGGAATCGCCCTGGGCCGGCGGGGGGAGATTGTGGTGAACCAATATATGGAAGCTTCCTACAAAGATATCTATGCATTGGGGGATGCGGTGGCAGTCCCCCATGTGGTGAGCGGGCAGCAGGTGCTGATCCCCCTGGCCTCCCCGGCAAATAAACAGGGGAGGATCGTAGGGGATAACCTCTGCGGGAAGCGCCGTGCCTACAAGGGAAGCCAGATGTTTGTGAAGACTTTGTATGATCCGGAGGGCGGCAGGATTTTAGGGGCACAGATCGTGGGCAGGGACGGGGTGGACAAACGGATTGACCTGCTGGCGAATGCAGTGCGGTTTGGCCAGTCCTGTTACGAACTGCAGGAGGAGGAATTGTCCTATGCACCGCCCTTTTCTTCAGCCAAGGATCCGGTAAATATGGTGGGATATGTGATTGAAAATATCCTGGAGGGAAAGATGAAGCCCTACTATCTGGAGGATATGGAAAGGATTCCCAAAGACGCCATCTGCCTGGATGTCCGGACACGGGCAGAGTATGAGACGGGGCATATTCCCGGTTACATAAACATTCCCCTGGATGAACTGCGGGAAAGGCTGGATGAACTTGACGGGCAAAAGGAAATCTATCTTACCTGCCAGATCGGCCTGAGGGGATACCTGGCCCAATGTATCCTGGAGCAGAAGGGGAGGAGGACAAGGAACCTTTCCGGCGGGTACGCATTGTACCATGAGATGGCCGAGGACAGGGCCTCAGGGAAGGTCAGATAATCGGTTAGAAAAAATGTGGTTATACTATTCATATTTTATATAAGAAAGAGAGGATATTATCATGAAAGTTACTGTTATCGGAAGCCATTTGTGCCCGGATACCCTGTATGCGCTGAATCAGCTGGTGGCTAACAAGGTGGAAATTGATTTTAAGAACCTGTCGGCCAGCCTGCCGGATCTGAAAGCCTATCTGGCCCAGAGGGAGACAAATCCCCTGTATGCATCCGTGAGGGAAAAGGGCGGCATCGGGATTCCCTGCTTTGTCCTGGAAGACGGCAGGACTACCTTGGATCTTGACGAGGTGCTGGGGCGCTGAGAAAAGGATATGCCGGACGGGAGGTCTTAGAGGCATCCCTCCGGCTGACAGGGGCTGCCATTAACGGCAGCCCCTGTGCTTTGTTTGCAATATCCATCTTTATTTTTTCACATCCACGGTTATAACAACTTCATTGCTTTGCATGCTCTGGGCATAGGCAGCCCGTGCACGGGAACGGCGAACCTTTTGGGCTTCCGGGGTAAGTTCCGCTTCAACCCGGGTCTTTTGGGAAGCACGGCGGATCTTCTTTGCTTTGGCCAGCTGGGCGTCAGCGGGTTTGCCTTTGGAGGCCTGGCGGATATCTTTTTTGTAGGTATTGCCGGAGATCGTAGTTTCCTGGGCTGCTGCAGCCGTCCTGGAAGCAGCTTCTGTAGCCTGGTCAGCCTCTGCGGCATCCCTTTCCCCGTCTTTTACCTCCTCTGTATCCGAAGATTTCTCGTGGGTTACCTTGTTCTTGTCATCCTTGGTCTCACCCTTCCTCTCGGCTTCCTTTGCCTCTTTAAGGTCTTTCTCAGCCTTAGCCTTCTCAGCCTCTGTGGGAAGTTTGCGGTACTCGCCGCTCTCGGCAAACTTGGTGGTGGCGTCCGTGACAGCGGAAACCTTCTGATGTTCCTCAAGAGTCAGCTTCAGCTTTTCTCCGCCCGGGATATTGGGGTTGTTGTTCACATCCCGGACCCGGTCTAAGGAAGAAGCCATCTGTGAAGCCTTGAGCCGCTGCACCTCTTCCTTGGTCTTGCATCTGCGCAGGCGCTGTTCATATGCCTTCCTCTCGGCTTCCATGGCCTTTACATGCTGGTAAGTCTCCGGGTCGTTCTTTTTCAGGTACTCCAGTTCGGAGGAGGACAGCCGTTTGCCCGCATTCAGCTTGGCCCGGATTCCGCTCATGATGGACTGGTGGGAACTGCCGCCGGTAGGTTCCCCGATATTGTTCACCCCCATGCCGCCAACGAGGCCGCTTGCATCCTCTTTGATCTTTTGGACAAGCGCCAGATTATTGTCATGGGAGTAGTCCCCATTTGCCCGGCGCTGTTCCCACTTCATCTGCATCTTCATATTTTTGGCGTAAGTGTTCAAGGAACTAATCATGGTAAAACTCATAAAATCCCCCCTGTCTGAATTCGTGAAAAGTGCGTTTGCCAACCGTATTACCGTAAAAATCTCTTATCTGATATATCGGCGTTTTTGGAGGGAACATAATGGGCCGAATGGGCTGATTTCAGGGAGGACGGGGAGTTTTTCCCCCGGAATCTGATTGACGGAACCTGGAAAAGAAACTACAATGGAACTAAGAAAGGTGGGAAGTCGGATGATACATTTGCTGCTGGCAGTTATCTATCTGTCATTTATCAGCCTGGGGCTGCCGGACTCGCTGCTGGGATCGGCCTGGCCTTCCATGTATGGGGAATTTGGGGTGCCGGTATCCTATGCGGGTGCGGTGTCAATGATTATTGCGTTATGTACCGTGATTTCCAGCCTGCAGAGCGACCGGCTTACGCGTATGCTGGGAACCGGCAGGGTTACGGCGGTCAGTGTGGCGATGACGGCGGTGGCCCTGTATGCCTTTTCGGTCAGCCGCTCCTTTTGGCTGCTTTGCTTTTGGGCGGTGCCCTATGGCCTGGGGGCAGGGAGCGTGGATGCATCCCTCAACAACTATGTGGCCCTGCATTATAAAAGTTCCCATATGAGCTGGCTCCACTGTATGTGGGGAGTGGGGGCTTCCCTGGGCCCGTATATTATGGGATATGCCCTGTCATCCGGCCGGGGATGGCATATGGGGTACCGTTATGTGTCCCTGCTCCAGATTGGACTGACAGTGCTTTTGGCAGTGGCGCTGCCTCTATGGAGAAGGGAGGGCAGCGGAGGAACCGGCGGGAAAAAGAGGGAAAAGCCAGAAGGGAGAGCCCTCACGCTGGGAGAGATCGTGGCGGTTCCGGGAGCCAGGCAGGCGATGGGGACCTTCTTCTGCTACTGTGCCCTGGAACAGACTGCCGGGCTTTGGGGAAGCAGCTATCTGGCTCTTTACTGCGGGATCCATCCCCAGGTGGCGGCGCGGTTTGCCGGGCTGTTTTTTATCGGGATTACGGTGGGCCGGGCGGTCAGCGGCTTTCTGGCCATCCGGCTGAACGACGCACAGATGGTGCGCCTTGGGCTGGTGGCGGGGGCTGCCGGGGTGGCTGCCTTTGCCTGGCCGGGGGGAGCCTTGGCGCCGGGCGGGCTGGTGCTTTTGGGTGTGGGCTGTTCCCCGATCTATCCCTGCCTGATGCATGCGGCGCCGGAGTATTTTGGGGCGGACAAGTCCCAGGCCATTATCGGGGTACAGATGGCAAGCGCCTATGTGGGGATCTGTGTGATGCCTCCCCTGTTTGGGCTTTTGGCGGAGCATGTTACGATGGCGCTGTTCCCGGTGTATCTTTTGGTATTCCTGGTGCTGATGGCAGTGGTGCATGAGTGGCTGCTGAGGAAGTGCGGGCACCGCCCGGTCAGCGGCAGGTTCCGTTAAATTGAGATATATTCTCAATGCTGACTTTTAACTGTTCTGCAGCGCCCCATCCCGACCGGCCCGGCGGCCGTCCGGGGTATGACGGTCCGTCCACAGGATCCCGGTACTGCTATCCAGGTAGTACCATTTGCCGTTTATGTGCTGGTAGCCGGTTTTCATGGCGCCGCGGGAGCCGTCGGACACCGGGTTTAGGTAATACCAGCTGTTGTCTGTGAAAATCCAGCCGGTTTTCATGGCGCCGCGGGAGCCGTCAGAGACCGGGTTTAAATAGAACCAGTTGTTGTCTGTGAAAATCCAGCCGGTCCTCATGGCGCCGCGGGAGCCGTCAGAGACCGGGTTTAAATAGAACCAGTTGTTGTCCACAAAGATCCAGCCGGTCCGCATGATGCTGTCATTGCCGAAATAGAACCAATTGCTGTCCGTAAAAAGCCAGGAGTCACGCACCAGGCTGCCGTCAGGCTGCCGGTAGTTCCAGCGTGACTGATTCTGGATCCAGCCGACAGGCTGGCTGTTTCCCGGCCCGGAGGAAGAGCCGGAAGTGTTCCCCCCTTCTTGTGTTGGGGGAGATCCCTGGTAGGCATCACTGGAGGAGAGATAAAATTCCTCGGATTTATCCGTCCAGTCCCCCTTTGCGCCGTCGGCGCTGCAGAGCGCCCGGACCCGGAAGGTGTATTCGCCGCCGCGGTTCATGTGGGGGTAGAAATAGTAGCTGGTGCCGGTGGTTGTCACTGTCGTTACCTGGGAGTTTCCCCGGTACAGCCGTACCTCATATTTATCGGCATCCTCCACCTCCGACCATCTGGCGCGCCTTCCGTCCCAATAATATTCCTCGGCCTCATCAAGGGGCCCGGTAACTTTCGGCAGCCGCAGATCCACCCGCAGGCCGTCCCCATTGTCCAATAATTTCTTTGCTTTCAGTTCGCTGCGCCCGCCGGAAGAGGACACCTTGGTGGAGGAAGTAAAGCGGTATCTGGAACTGTCTTTTATGGCCAGTTCCACCCGGATTACCGGTGTTTCGCCGCGGGCCCAGACATCATCGTCCGTGCCGTAATATTGTGCCGGTTCGGAAATTTCAAGTTTATCGTCTGAGATGCTGACGGTGACGGTGCCTATTGTCTTTCCTGCCTCTGGTTTACCGTCATAGCTGACGGCTAATTTGACGCTGCCGATCTTTTCCCTGGCATCGGCGCCGTAAGCAGGCAGGGAAGCCGCCGACAGGAGAGACAGACAGGACGCCAGCACAAGGATCCTTTGAAAATTCTGCTGCATAAGCCTCATGGTTTATCCCCCTTTTTACAATCGATTTTTGCAATGAAGCGTTTCGGGCTTCTATACAGGTGAAATTATAAACCCTGGAACCGTTCTAGGGTCAATGCGGCGCCTGATATTGTAAGAAAACGTAGGAGGTTTGTAATTTTTAGGATATGCTAAGGCGCCCTCGGCGAACAAGAAAGAGAAAATGCTTTGTGGGCCGGCAAAGTTTTGGTTGCGGAAATGGGCAAAAGGGCTATAATGGAAGACAGCAGAATTAAGAAAAGACGATAAACCAACAAGGAAAAGGAACAAAGTAAGAAAAGTGGATAAGTACGGAATTTTAAAAAAATATTTTGGGTACGATACCTTCCGGAATGCCCAGGAAGCATTGATTGACCATATCCTGGAGGGAAAGGATACGGTTGGCATCATGCCCACCGGCGCAGGGAAATCCCTGTGCTACCAGATACCGGCATTGCTGATGGAGGGGATCACATTGGTGGTCTCTCCGCTGATTTCGCTGATGAAAGATCAGGTGGGGAGTTTAAACCAGGCGGGAGTGCATGCGGCTTACCTGAACAGTTCCCTGACAATGAACCAGTATTACAAGGCCCTCGGCCTGGCAAAGCAGGGGCGCTACCCTATTATTTACGTGGCGCCGGAACGTCTGGTTACGGAGGAATTCCTTGATTTTGCCATAAACGCCAGGATTGCCATGGTTGCTGTGGACGAGGCTCACTGCGTGTCCCAATGGGGGCAGGATTTTAGGCCCAGCTATCTGAAAATCGTGGAGTTTATCGGGCGGCTGCCCAGGCGCCCGGTGGTGAGCGCCTTTACGGCTACGGCCACCAGGGAGGTCAGGGATGATATTATCGATATTTTGCAATTGCAGGATCCCCTGGTGATGACCACGGGCTTTGACCGCAATAACCTGTATTTTGGGGTGATGACGGTAAAGGACCGGTACGCGGCAATCAGGAACTACCTGGAAATGCACAAAAATGACAGCGGCATTATCTATTGCCTGACGAGGAAACAGGTGGAGGAGGTATGTGGGCGGCTCCGGGAGGACGGTTTCCAGGCGACCAGGTACCATGCGGGCCTGAGCGATGAGGAAAGAAGAAAAAACCAGGATGATTTCATCTATGACAGGACCCCTGTGATGGTCAGTACAAATGCTTTTGGCATGGGAATTGATAAGTCAAACGTAAGGTTTGTGCTCCATTTTGGGATGCCGAAGAATATTGAATCCTATTACCAGGAGGCCGGGCGTGCCGGGCGGGACGGGGAACCGGCGGAGTGTATTTTATATTATAGCAGCAGGGACGTAGTCACGAACCAACTGTTTATTGAGAATAACCAGGACAATCAGGAACTGGATGAGACGGCCAGGGCGATGGTAAGGGAACGGGACAAAGAGCGGCTGAAAAAGATGACCTTTTACTGCTTTACCAATGAGTGCCTGCGGGATTACATATTAAAATATTTTGGGGAGTATGGGAGCAATTACTGTGGGAACTGCTCCAATTGCCTGACGCAGTTTGAGCAGGTGGACGTGACGGAGATTGCCAGGGCCCTGGCCGGATGTGTGGAGAGCAGCAGGCAGAGGTATGGGACGACGGTGATTATCGATACGCTCCACGGGGCCAACACAGCCAAGATCAGGAATTACAGGATGGATGCAAACCCCTATTACGGGGCGCTGGCAAAGATTCCGGCTTACCGGATCCGGCAGGTGCTGAATTATTTGCAGCTGGAGGAGTATCTGTTTGTGACCAACGACGACTATGCAGTCGTAAAGCTGACCATGAAATCCCGGGAACTTTTGGAAGAGGGCAGACAGCTGGTGATGAAGCTGGCAAAGGAGCCGGACAGGCCGGTGAAGGAAAGAGGGTCAAAGGGCGGGAAAGACAAAAAGACCCTGCCTGGGGAAGGGCAGTTTACAAGCAGGGAGGAAAAGCTGTTTGAAAAACTGCGGGGGCTCAGGACGGAAATTGCCAGGGAGGAAAAGGTGCCTCCTTATATCGTATTTTCGGATAAGACCCTGACCCATATGTGCCTGGTGAAGCCAAGCAACCGGGAAGAGATGATGCGAGTCTCCGGTGTGGGGGAATTTAAGTTTGATAAGTATGGAGAGCGGTTTTTGGCCTGCCTGAGGGAGGAACTCCGGAATCCTTAAAGATTATCTAACCAGCATTACAACCACGGCCAGGATTGACAATTCATCTGATTTATAGTAGACTGGACATAGATTTTTACTGCTGACATGAAAGAAAATACCCGTTCCCTACAGGAAGGGTGATAAAAGAAGATTCTGACATGGAAGAAAGGGACTGCTTCATAGAGGAGATCCGGCAGGGCGCAGGGAGGCTGCGGGCTGCGGGATTTGTGCATGCGCCTTTCGGGGCGCATTTTGTGGTTGTGTACTGCGGGCCTGTACTGGCGCAGCCCGTATCCTGCAACGCCAGGATACTCTGATGAAATCTTCTGAGGCAAGTAAAAACAAAAGGATTACTGACAGGGAAGCCTGTCGGCAGGGGCCAAACAACTGTCCGGAAACCGGGAATCGATTTTCGGGCCGCCCCTGGCGGGAAGAAAAGGGCTGACCGGAAAGAGAAAGGAGCCTGCGGAAAGAGCCGCAGAAAAAGCCATGAACCAGAGCGTGTATGACCCGTCATCCAAACGGGCGGAGGAGTTTATCCATCATGAGGAGATCCAGGAAACCCTGGCCTATGCCTGGGAGAACCGGAGGAACCGGGAATTGATTGAGGAGATCCTGGAAAAAGCCAGGGAGCGGAAGGGATTGAACCACAGGGAGGCGTCCGTGCTGCTGGACTGTGAACTGGAAGACTTAAACCGCCAGATCGAGGAATTGGCACAGCAGCTGAAAAAGGATTTTTACGGGAACCGGATTGTCATGTTTGCCCCCCTGTATCTGTCCAATTACTGTATCAATGGGTGCGTGTATTGCCCTTACCACAAGAAAAACCAGCACATTGCGCGAAAAAAGCTGACCCAGGAGGAGGTGCGCAAAGAGGTGATCGCCCTGCAGGATATGGGGCATAAGCGCCTGGCTCTGGAGGCAGGGGAGGATCCGGTTAATAACCCCATAGAGTACATTCTGGAGTGCATTGACACGATTTACGGGATCCATCACAAGAACGGCGCCATCCGCCGGGTGAATGTGAATATCGCGGCTACCACGGTGGAAAATTACCGGAAGCTTAAGGATGCAGGGATCGGGACCTATATCTTGTTCCAGGAGACATATCACAAGGAAAGCTATGAGAAACTGCATCCCACGGGCCCTAAGCATGACTATGCTTACCACACAGAGGCTATGGACCGGGCCATGGAGGGCGGCATTGACGACGTGGGGCTGGGAGTTTTGTTTGGGCTGGAATTGTACCGGTATGAATTTGCCGGGCTTTTGATGCACGCGGAGCATCTGGAGGCAGCCTTTGGCGTGGGCCCCCACACCATCAGTGTGCCCCGGATCAAGCGGGCGGACGATATTGACCCCAATGTGTTTGACAATGGGATCAATGATGATATTTTTGCCAAACTGGTGGCCTGCATCCGGATTGCAGTGCCCTATACCGGGATGATCATTTCCACGCGGGAGAGCAAGGCCTGCCGGGAAAGGATCCTGAAGCTGGGCATTTCCCAGATCAGCGGCGGTTCCCGGACCAGCGTGGGTGGCTATGCAGAACCGGAGCCGGAGGATGACTGTTCGGAGCAGTTTGATGTCAGTGACAAGCGGACATTGGATGAGGTGGTGCAGTGGCTGATGGGCCTTGGCTATATTCCCAGCTTCTGTACGGCATGTTACCGGGAAGGCAGAACCGGGGATCGGTTTATGTCCCTGTGCAAGAGCGGCCAGATCGTCAATTGCTGCCATCCCAATGCCCTGATGACCCTGAAGGAATATCTGATGGATTATGGTTCGGAGGCCACCAGGAGGCTTGGGGAGGAACTGATTGAGAGGGAACTGGTGCATATCACCAATGAGAAGGTGCTGGGGCTGGCAAAGGAGCATCTTAAGAGGATTGAGGAGGGGAAGAGGGATTTCCGGTTTTAATCCGGGGCCGGCCGGCACCGGAATCGTGGATGGAGTGAAAGCAAAGCTGACGATGGACGGAGTATCGAAAGCAGCTGATGCTTTAAAGGGTATCTTTAAGTAAATGCCTGAAAAGAGAATGGGAAACCATGGCAAGACGGGGCCAGCCTTGACAGAGGGCTGGCCCCGTCTTGTTTCACAGAGGCTCTTTTTTGTTCGGGTTGAGGAATCAAAAAGTCCCTGACGGGCAACAAAAAAATGCGTCTGAGAGGAATCGAACCTCCGCACATGGCTCCGGAGGCCATTGCTCTATCCACTGAGCTACAGACGCATCTCTTTTATTATACACGATTTTTTTGGAATTGCAAGGGGAAGTTTATTGATTTTCCAAATGTATTTTGCTATGATAGGGTTACGGTTTATCAGGGACTGGAAAGAGCGCCTGGGGAAGGTGCATGAGGAGCAGAATGGAGGAGCCGATGAAAAGATCAGGAGATCCGAAGAGGAGAAAGCTGAACCAGGATCAGCGGAGGTTTTTGCAGGTAATGATGATTCCGCTGGTTGTTGTTATATTGATTATTGTCATATTGGTGGCGGAGCATATGCAGGCGGAGCCGGAGGAGACGCAGGCGCCGGAACCCCCGACTGCAGCCACGATGGAGCCGGGGATGACGGTGGCGCCGGTACTGGACTCCGGGGATTGGGAACGTTTGCCGGAGGAGCCGGGGGACGAGCCGGATGAGCAGCAGACGTCCGAGGAGAATGAGACGGAGACAGAAGCCGGGGAGACGGATGCCTTTGAGACGGAGAATTTCCGGAGGGATGGGGTTCCGGAGATACTGGCGCTGATGGAGAGTTATTTTCAGGCCAGGGAGGCCGGGGATGCGGAACGGATGAACCAGATCTACGGGGTTGGGGAGGTGTCAGCCCAGGCATTGGAGGAGCAGAGCACCCGTATGCGCAGCAATTCCAAATATGTCCAGGGATTCGAGAACATTGCAACTTATGTGATGGAGGGGGCGGACGACCATTCCTGGCTGGTGTACACGGTTGCTGACATTAATTTTTATTTTTCAAAAACCAGGGCTCCGATGGTCTTTTGCTGTTATGTGACCGTGGATCCGGAAGGAAACTACAGGATTGTGGATCAGCGCGATTATACCCAGGAGATCCTGCAGCTGACGGATGAGGCCAACCATTCTCAGGAGGTAAAGAGGCTGGCGGCTGACGTCAACAGAAGAATCAAGGAAGCCCTGAACACGGATGAGAACCTGAAAAATGTTTACGGGGTATTGCAGGAGGGATCGCCGCTCTGGGAAGGGACCAGGGAGACGGAGCCGGAGGTAGTGATCGGAGGGCAGCCATGAATGTGAAGGATTTTACTTTTGATTTGCCCCAGGAACTGATTGCCCAGGATCCTTTGGAGGACCGCTCCTCCTCCCGGCTGTTGGTGATGGATAAGCGTACCGGTGAGATCCGGCACCGGGTTTTCCGGGATATTATAGAATATTTAAGGCCCGGGGACTGCCTGGTGGTCAATAATACCAAGGTGATCCCGGCCCGGCTGTTCGGCGTGAAGGAGGATACGGGGGCAAAGATCGAGGTTTTGCTCCTGAAACGAAAGGAGGGAGACGTCTGGGAGACCCTGGTGAAGCCGGGACGCAAATGCAGGCCGGGGACGGAACTGGTGTTTGGGGAAGGGCTGCTGAGGGGCAGTGTCCTTGAGGTGGCAGAGGAAGGGAACCGTCTGATCCGGTTCCGGTATAATGGTATTTTTGAGGAGGTTTTAGACCAGCTGGGGCAGATGCCCCTCCCTCCCTACATCACCCATGAACTGAAGGACAAGAATCGTTACCAGACGGTATACGCCAAGCATGACGGGTCGGCGGCGGCGCCTACGGCAGGGCTTCATTTTACCCGGGAACTCCTGCAGAAGATACAGGATAAGGGAATTGAGGTTGCCCATGTGACGCTGCATGTGGGCCTGGGGACATTCCGGCCGGTGAAGGTGGAGAATGTGCTGGACCATCACATGCACTCGGAATTCTATGTGGTGGAGGAGGAACAGGCCGAAAAGATTAACCGGGCGAAGGCGGCAGGGGGGAGGGTGATCTGCGTCGGCACCACCAGCTGCCGTACCCTGGAGTCCGCTGCCGGGCCGGATGGAACCGTGAAGGCGGGGAGCGGCTGGACCGATATCTTTATCTATCCGGGATATGTGTTTAAAGCAATGGACTGCCTGATCACCAATTTCCATCTGCCGGAGTCCACATTGGTGATGCTTGTGTCCGCCCTGGCCGGACGGGAACATGTCCTTCATGCCTATGGGGAGGCGATCCGTGAGAAATACCGCTTCTTCAGCTTTGGGGACGCCTGCTTCTTCACAGATTTGGATGACAGCCAATGAAAGGGACAGACATGGATTTAATCCGCCTGAATAAATATTTAAGTGAGCAGGGGGTCTGTTCCCGCAGGGAGGCAGACCGCTTGGTGGAGGCCGGGCTGGTCACCGTCGACGGCCGGGTAGCGAAGACGGGGGAGAAGGTCACCGGGCAGGAGAAGATATTGTGCAGGAACAGGCCTGTGGGGGGATCTGGCAGCGGGCGGGTGGAACCGGTGCTTTTGGTGGTCAATAAGCCCAGGGGGGTGGTCTGTACGGCCTCGAACAAAGACCGGGCCCCCAATGTGGTGGAGCTGGTGAATTACCCGGCACGCATTTACCCGGTGGGCCGGCTGGATAAAGATTCGGAAGGGCTGCTGCTGATGACGAACCAGGGGGATCTGGCTAACCGGATTATCCATGCAGGGAGCCTCCATGAAAAAGAGTACCTTGTGTCTGTGGATAAGCCTTTTGATGCTGTATTCTTAAGACGGATGCAGGAGGGGGTGGAACTGGTGGAACTGGGAGAGACAACACGCCCCTGCAAAGTGCGGCCGGAGGGGAAGCAGACGTTTAGGATTGTGCTGACACAGGGACTGAACCGGCAAATCCGGAGGATGTGTGAGGCGCTGGGATACCGGGTGGTGGCCCTGAGGCGGGAGCGCATTATGAATATACGCCTGGGGAGGCTGAGGACGGGGGATTTCCGCAAGGTGACGCCAAAGGAGTGGGAAGAATTAAAGAGAAGGCTGGGAGAGACGGCTAAATTATAGTTTGAGAGAGGTAAAGGAAATGGATACTGGCAAAAAAGTGAATCTTAAGGATTGGGTGCTGCCTGCTGTCTTTGTTGTGCTCCTGGTTTTGACGGTTATTCTCCATCAGCGGGCATATAGCCAGGACAAGGAATCCTTGGGAACAAAGGTACATGTAAGGGTTACAGAGGTTAAGACGGGCGCAAGCAAACTAAATCCGGGAGGATTGAAGGTTACCGTTTCTTACCAGGGAGAGGCGCACCGGCTCCATGGGGTTCCCAGCAGCGCACATTTTGTAATGAAAAACAGCAAGAATTACCGCAGCACGGTGGGGGCAATCCTATATGACGGCAAACTATATTATGATTACACAAGCATTCACCTGTTAGCAGATAAATTATACTATGCCGCTTTGGCGGCAACCTTCCTTGTTTTTGTCCTTATATTCGGACAGCTGAAGGAAAAAATGCAGGGATAGGAAACAGGGGCATTATTGAAAAGGGAATGAGCGGAGGCGGGAGATGACCGGGAACAGAGATGAGAAGATCAGACGGATGAAGGAACTGGCGGCAATGCTTTTACCGGCGGCCAGGGCATATTACCAGGAGAGCCGGGAGATAATGAGCAACCGGGAGTATGACCGGCTATATGACGAACTGCTGGGCCTGGAAGGGGAGACCGGGGTGGTGCTGGCAGGGAGCCCTACCCAGAGGGTAGGGTATGAGGTGCTGAGCGAACTTCCCAAGGAAGCCCATGAATCTCCTATGCTTTCCTTAGATAAGACTAAGGAAGTGGCGGCGCTGCAGGACTGGCTGGGAGAGCAGAAGGGGCTTTTGTCATGGAAGCTGGACGGGCTGACGATTGTGCTGACCTACGAGGGCGGGCAGCTGGTTAAGGCGGTTACCCGGGGGAATGGGGAGATCGGGGAGGTGATTACCAACAATGCAAAGGTATTTGCCAACGTGCCCCTTAAGATTGCCTATGAAGGCCAGCTGATCCTGCGGGGGGAGGCCATTATCCGCTATTCGGAGTTTGAACGGATCAACAAGGGGATTGAAGAGGTGGATGCCCGCTACAAGAACCCGCGGAACCTGTGCAGCGGCTCGGTGCGTCAGCTGAATAACGAGATCACGGCGGCAAGGAATGTGGATTTTGAGGCATTTATGGTGGTGCGGGCAGATGGAGTGGACTTTAAAAATTCCCGGAGGGAGCAGTTTGAGTGGCTGCGGCAGCAGGGATTTGACGTGGTGGGATACCGGCAGGTGGACAGGGAATCCCTGCCAGAGGCTGTGGCTGCCTTCTCAAAGGAGGTTCAGTCATGCGACATGCCGTCGGATGGGCTGGTGCTTTTGATGGATGACATCGCTTATGGGGAATCCCTGGGCAGGACATCAAAATTCCCCCGCAATTCCATTGCTTTTAAGTGGGCGGATGAGATCCGCGAGACCAGGCTCCGGGAGATTGAGTGGAGTGCGTCCCGGACAGGGCTGATCAACCCGGTGGCGGTCTTTGACCCGGTGGAACTGGAGGGGACGACGGTCAGCCGTGCCAGCGTGCACAATATCAGCATAATGGAGGCACTGGAATTGGGCGAGGGTGATGCCATCACCGTCTATAAAGCGAATATGATCATCCCGCAGATCGCGGAGAACTTAACCCGCAGCGGGAATATACAGATCCCAAAGGAGTGCCCGGTCTGCAGCGGAGAGACCCGGATCCGCCAGGTCAATGACGTCCGCTCCCTGTACTGCACCAACCCGGAGTGCCAGGCGAAGAAGATCAAGAGTTTTACCCTGCTGGTGAGCAGGGACGCACTCAATATCGACGGGCTGTCGGAGGCAACATTGGAAAAATTCATTGCTGCCGGGTTTATCCATGCGTTTGCGGATATTTTCCACCTAGATCTCCACCAGGAAGCGATTGTGGAGATGGAGGGGTTCGGGCAGAGGTCTTATGACAACCTGATAGCTGCCGTGCAGGCGGCGTCCCACACCACGCTGCCGAGGCTGATATACGGGCTGGGGATTGCCGGGATCGGCCTTGCCAATGCAAAGATGATGTGCCGCACCTTCCATTCGGATTTTGCTGCCATGAGGAAGGCCGGGAAGGAGGAACTGATGGAGGTGGATGGGATCGGGGAGGTGCTTGCCGATGCCTGGATGGATTATTTTGCCTCGGAGAGGAATAACTGCCAGGTGGATGGGCTTTTAGCAGAGCTGGAGATCGAGGCGGAGCCGGAGAGCCAGGAGGAGGCGGTATTTGCCGGGAAGGTCTTTGTCATCACCGGGTCGGTGGAGCATTTTGCCAACCGTAAGGCACTGCAGGCGGAGATCGAGAAGCGGGGCGGCAAAGCAACCGGTTCCGTGACGGCAAAGACGGACTACCTGATCAACAATGATGTGGCGTCTAACTCGTCTAAAAATAAGAAAGCGAAAGAACTGGGAATTCCGATCATTTCTGAACAGGATTTCCTGAATATGCTGGGAGGGAACGAAAATGCCGATTAAAGTACAAAATGACCTGCCGGCCAGGGCGATCCTGGAGTCGGAAAATATATTTGTGATGGATGAGAAGCGGGCGCTGAGCCAGGATATCCGGCCGCTGCAGATCCTGATCCTTAACCTGATGCCGGTCAAGGAGGAGACGGAGACCCAGCTTCTGCGTGCCCTTTCCAACACGCCGCTTCAGGTGGACTGCACGTTTTTGATGCTGTCCACCCATGTGTCAAAGAACACCTCAGCCAGCCACCTAAACAAGTTCTATGTGTCCTTTGAAGAGATCCGCCGGAACAAGTTTGACGGGATGATTATCACCGGCGCGCCGGTGGAGAACCTGGAATATGAGGAGGTCAATTACTGGGAGGAGTTAAAGGGGATCATGGGATGGACGAAGACCCATGTCCATTCCACGCTGCATATCTGCTGGGGGGCACAGGCAGGGCTGTACTACCATTACGGGATCCCCAAGTACAAGAGGGAGAAGAAGCTTTCCGGTATTTACCAGCATCAGGTTCTGCACCATAAGGTGCCGTTGGTGCGGGGGATGGACGACTATATCATGGCGCCGCATTCCCGGTATACAGAGGTGCGCCGCCGGGATTTGGAACGGATCCCGGAACTGAATATCCTGGCAGAGTCGCGGGAGGCAGGGGTTTTGCTGGCCATCCGTGAGGATGGAAGCCAGATTTTTGTGCAGGGCCATCCGGAATATGACAGGATGACTTTGAATAATGAATACCACCGGGATATTAAGAAGGGGCTTTCGCCGGAGGTGCCTTGCAATTATTATGAAGATAATGACCCGTTCGGCCGGCCGGTGCTTAGCTGGCGCAACGTGTGCAATACCCTCTATGCGAACTGGCTGAATTATTATGTGTACCAGACGACGGACTATATTTTGGAGGTGGATGAGGAGTAGGGCAAAAGGCGGCATGGGGAGGTGACGGACATATGGCAGGGACAAAAAACAGCGGGAAAAATGTCCTGTCCGTGCATATGATGGGTGATTTCTGGATTGCCCTGAATGGGGAGCGGATGAAGCTTCCCGGCAGTATGTTCAGCAAGACGATGAACCTTTTCATCCTGATGCTGTTGTACGGGGAGGAAGGGATCCCGAGGAGGAAGGTGCTGGAACTGCTGTACGGGGAGGAAGCAGACAATGATTCCGGGCGGCTCAGGGTGGTGGCATTCCGGCTTAAGCGGCAGCTGATTGCCGCGGGGCTGATGACGAAGGACGACCAGTTGAATGATAAGGGGGTTTTCCGGTGGATGCCGGAAGGGATGGATATCCAGGTAGATGCCAGGATGTTTGAACTGGCCGCCGTCCGTGCCTTAAAAACCCAGGGATCCGGGAACAGGCAGGAACGGCACGGAAACAGCAGGGGTCCGGTAAGCGAAGAGCAGAAAAAGCTGCTTTTGGAGGCCTGCCACCTGTATGAGGGAGAACTGCTGACGGATCTGACCTCAGAACTCTGGGCTGCGGAGAACCAGATTTATTACCAGGAACTATATTTCCAGTGTGTCCGCACCAGCATGCAGGTGTTTTCGGAAGAAGGGCAATACGATAAAGTCCTCACTGTTGTCCGCAAGGCGGCACACCTGTACCCTTATGAGGAATGGTATATCGGGGAATTGGATGCCCTGATGGGGATGGGGCACTGGAAGGAGGCCCATGAGGTAGCGGAGCAGTTCATGCGGTTTCTGGCGGATGAGATGGGGATCCGCCCTTCTAAAGAACTGATGGGAAGGGTTCGCAAGATCAATGCCAAGATCAAGGGATCCTCCCGGGACTTAGCGGAGATCCGTGACGAACTAAAGGAACCCGGCGGTATAGCCGGAGGGCTGTGCTGTGATTACCTGGCCTTTGCCTGGATATACCGCTACGAGATGCGGAGGCTGAACCGGACGGATCAGCCGCATTGCCTGATGCTGTGTTCGGTTACAAAGAAATCGGGCCAAATCATACCGGAGGAGGAAGACGGGATCCTGGAGCAGGTGATGTCGTGCCTGGGAGAGGCAGTCGGGTCATGCCTGCAGAGGACGGACATTTACACCCGCTATCAGAAGAACCAGTACCTGGCTCTTTTGGCCGGAGCCAGGCAGGAGGACTATGGCCGGATATTTTCCCGGATTGAGAGCCGGTTCCGGAACTGCCCGGGGATGAGACGGTACCAGGTGCATTTTTTCCACTCCCCGGTGCTTCCGGGGGAGGAGAGCCAAGGAAGAACGGAATAAGATAATACATAGTTATTTTTTGATAAAAACGCCAAAAATTGTAACGCTTCATGTAACGGATGAAGTGTTACAATTTTTTTATACTTAAGAAAAGTGGGAGTGTATGGAAATTACGTTTCACAAAAGAAGCGTTCATGATAGATCATAAAAGAAAAGGAGAGAGTGAGTATGTGGAATCAAATTCGCAGGAACTACCGACGCTTGATAGCCTTTATGCTGACGCTGGCGATGGTGGCCACGAACGTAGGCGGCAACCTGGGCACCGTATTCGCGGCGGGGGAGTCAGAGAACGCCCTGTTCCTGGTGGATGGGGGAGAACTCCGCAAGGCCATCCGGGAGGCAGAGGAGCAGGGGGAAGTGTTTAAACTCTCCTCATTGCAGCTGGCAGCATCCAGGAAGAGCATCAAGAACAAGTACGAGAAGCTTTTGGGGACGAAGGAAGGCAAGGTCTATGAACTGGACTTAGACATCGATTCCAGCTATGCGCCGGAAGGGGCATCCGTGCAGGTATTCTACAATGCAGGGACGAAAGACGTGGTCTTCCTGTTTGAGAACGAGAGCGAGATGGTGGTGGACTACCGTGTGAACATCGACGGGTATGAGACCAAAGGTGTGACGGTGAACCCGAACACGAAGAACATAGAGGACGAGGACGCCGCATATGCGGAGAACTATGAGGCGTCGGATATGATTAATGACGTGGCAGACCAGCCGAAGGCAGAGGTCGTGGGAGACAAGGAGACGGCCGGGGCTGAGGAAGGGACAAAAGCCGAGGAAGATACCGCAGGCACAGAGGATGCCGGCGAGCCGGAGGAAGCAACAGGCGAATCCGGGGAGAGCAGCGCTGCTGACGGAAGCGGGGAAGAGGCGACAGAGGCCGAGACCCAGGAGCCGGAAGCAGAAGGCGACGCTACCCTCCCAGAGGAGCCGGGAAGCACGGAAGCTGAGGAGGGCTCTGAAGCAGGGATAGAAACAGAGGCTGAGACAGAAGCAGAACCGGAAACCGAGGCTGAAACTGAAGCTGAGACCGAAACTGAAGCAGAGCCGGAGACTGAACCAGAGACAGAAGCCGAGGCTGAGGAAGCAGATGACGCTGACGGGGAACTGCTGAGCCTGTCACGCCATGAGGCGGCTGTCGTGGCTGTTTCCCTGGATGATTTGGGCGGGGAAGACGGAAACGTCCTGGCTGAGGAAGAGCCGGAAGCAGAACCAGAAACCGAAGCTGAGGTGGAACCGGAAACCGAAGCAGAGCCGGAGACTGAACCAGAGACAGAAGCCGAGACAGAGGCAGAAGAAGAAACCGAGGCCGAAACCGAGTCGGAGACGGAAGCCGAGCCGGAGGAAGAGACAGAAAGCACGGAGGCCGGAGACGGGGACGGGGCTGCGGATGAGGAAACCGACGAATCCGAGCCTGAATCAGAAGAGGAGCCGGGAAGCGAGGGATCTGAGGACGGAAGCGGCTTGGAGGAAAGCAGCGCGGCAGAAGAGACCCCGGCAGAAAGCCAGGGCGATAGCAGCGGGGCAGACGAGCCGGAGGAGGGCATTGCCGACGAGACCGAGACCGGTGACGATAGCACGGACGGCGGCAATGGGTCTGACCGGATCGAGATGGAAGGCCAGATGCTGGAGGATGACGAGATCGAGTTCTTAGGCACGCTGGAAGGGAAGGCTTTTGACACGGTGACGATCCTGGACAATGTCAATGCCAAGGCAGTGAAAGTGGCATGGGAGGACATTGAAGGGATTATTGCAGAGGGCGAGGAAAATGCTTTCTTTGTAGATTATACTGTCAACCCGTTTGAGGCAGCATCCGTGAAGGGGGCCGAGAGCGTGGCAGACGGGGAGAACCTGTACTTTGCCGTGGAGCCGGAAGAGGGCTATGAGATTTTAGGGGTCTATGCCAACGGGGAGGAACTGGAGCAGGCAGAGGTATCCGGGCTGGCCAGCGCTTCGGACTGGGGCGGCTACGCTTATGTTTATGTAGCAGAAGGCGTGGCAGAAGACCTGTCAATCGAGATTGAGATGGCAGAAGAGGAGGATATTATCCCGGCTGCTGTCTACACAGCTGAGACAGATGATGCAGTCTTCACGGTAGATGTGCCGGATAAGGCATTTGCTGAGGAAGTGGAACTGCAGGTATCCGAGATTGAAAATGAAACGGAATTAAAAGCATATGCAGACCAGGCGAACGAAGCATTAACTGCTGACCGCGTGGTAGCAGGAATCCGGGCTTTCGACATTTCCTTTGTCTCTAAGGGATCCGGGGAAGAGGTTGAACCGGCAGAGACGGTTTCCGTCAATATACGGTTTAAATCGTCTGCGGTTGCAAAGGATGCGGCCAGCCAGGAGGTAACCGGGCTTTCTGTAGTGCATTTGCCGGAAAATGAGGATGCCCGGGTAATGACATCGGTTGACAGCGGGAAAGAAACAGAGATGGAATTCCAGGCAGACAGCTTTTCCGTGTATGTGGTCACATCGGATGTGGCGGCAGCGGCAACCAACGGGGAAAATGGGTTTGCAACCATGCAGGAGGCAATTGATGCTGCAGGGGATGGGGATACTATTGTATTAAAGAAAGCAATAGCAGAAAACGTAACCATAACCGATAAAACTATTATTATTGATACCAACGGGCAGACATGGCTAAGCAAGAACAACTACTCAACTACCGGAGTGGGTTCTATCATTACGGTTTCCAACAGTACTTTGGCTTTGGTCGGGGACGGTAAAATCAGCGGCGTTTCTATTAGCGGCAGTGAGTATGATAAGCTGGGGCTTGGACGGGTAACGAACGGCAATAACAAATACCGGACCATTACCGCGACAAACAGCCATCTGGTTATTGGTGAAGAGGGTGCCGAAGGCCCCACCATCGAGGGGAACGGAAACACATCCTATCCATTATATGAGACAGTCAATAAAACCCGGGGCGGCGCTATCCTGGTTCAGGACGGCAGCCTGGTGATGAATTCGGGAACAGTCCAGAAAGGCTATATCGGAGGAAGTTCTGCTGCATATGGCGGAGGAATCGCCGTTGTCGGCGGTGAAGGATTTGTCATGAACGGCGGTACCATTGCCCAGAACCTCAATAAAAAGAGCGGCACACGGTATGGCGGCGGCGTTTCTGTAGAAAAAACGGATTTCACCATGAATGGCGGCGAGATCACCGGAAATACCGTTGGTTCTTACGGCGGCGGTGTCTATGTGGGCGGAACAGCTGCGGCAAAAGCCAATGTAAAAATAAACGGGGGCGCCATTTCCAAAAACATAGCGGAGACCCATGGTGCAGGGCTTTATATCGCGTACAGTAACGTGACGATTGACAAAACCACGTTTTCAGAAAATAGCGCAAAAGGATATGGCGGTGCTATATTTGCAAACAACTCAGAGATGACGGTCAATGACAGTATGTTTACAAACAACACTGCATATAACCGGGGGGCTGCTATCTATAATGGCACTTCCGGTAAAAAGCTTACCATCAATGGATGTACGATTACCGGCAACAGCCTGACAAAAGCACCGTCTACCGTAGGCGGCGGAATCTGTGACGAATCGCCGGAGGATCTGGAAATTGGCGGGGGCACCGTTATCACAGATAATACAATAGCCGGCGGAAAAGGCGGTGGTGTCTATGCCCTTAAGAAAAAGGCCAAAACCATAAGCTTTGGGGATGTTATCATTGCCAATAATGAAGCATCACAGGGCGGCGGCGTTGCCATTGACACAGGAACCAGTACACTTACCGCGGCGAATAAGCCATCCATCGTGATCACGGATGGGACGAAGGTTTATGGAAACACTGCCAGGGACGACAATGCCGTTGCTGGTACCAGTGCCCATGTATCAGATGAATTTTTGTTCTTCAACATGGACAGCAATATTAAAAAGACCGGATTTGATAATCATGTGATAATGGTAGGCATGGATGAGTATACGCTGGTAAACGGCGGGGACTCCAATGTTGAGACTAAGAATACTTCCAGAGGCTACTACAATTACCAAGAATCCAAGCTGACGAAAGAAGATTGCGTTGACAGTAAAGATGTCTATCTGGATCCGGCAAAGAAAACGGAGTTATACGTCTGGCTCACCGACGAAAACGGCAACGGGCATGGGGAAAAGCTGACAGAGGCCAATGGGCTTTGCACCACCTTAAAGGATGCCTATGAAGCCGCAAAGAAGGATGGGGCAAGCGGGAAGGTCTATATCTGCAGCACAGTAACCCTTACCAAGGAAGATGACCCGTATCTGGCAGATACAAATGTAACCTATATGCGTTATAAGACATTCCAGAGCGGACATATGCTCTCTGTCAAAGGCGGAGAAAGCGTTACTTTCAACGGGGCGCATGTTGACGGCTGTGGGATTGAGACAGACAGTGCAATGGTCGAATGTGGCCTTAACGCTACCTTGACCATTGCTGGTGAAACCATTTTAGAAAATGCCAATAATGTAGATAAAAGCGGCGGTGCGGTTGCCGTCCACGGAAACAGCTACAATGGTTCCAATCATGCAACCTTCTATATGACAGGTGGCACTATCCGGAACAACCGTGCAAAGGAAGGCGGCGGTATCTATGTATTCGGCAGCGCTATGGCATGGCAGCATGGAACCAAGGCGGTCATCACCGGAGGAACCATTTCCGGCAATGTGGCGACTACCGGCAATGGCGGCGGTATCCTGGTCAAAAACAGCGGCACATTAAGGATGGAGTCAGGCAACCCGTTAATCGAAAACAATATTGCCGGGTTCCAGGGCGGCGGTATCTGTATCGGAAGCGACTGGGGCGGATATGATGCGTCAGAGGGGTACATTTACAGCGCCACGATTACAGGGAACGATTGCGTACAGGCAGCAACTAATTATGCAGGCGGCGGCGGTATCCATATATGGGCCGGAAGTTCCCTGAATATGAAAAATGTTTACATGCATAGCAATTATGGGACGGCGAGTGTGTCAGGCCAGTCGGCGCTGTACTCCTGCCCAACCGGAAAGCTGGCGATCTTTGAACTGGACGGTGCATTAATTACCAATAATAAGAGTTCTGTGGCCTGGACGGAATTCCCGGATATCAGCTTTAACGGCCATGGGTTATATGCCAATGTCTCTGAATTCGCCTTAGGCGGCGGGGAGAATAACTGGCTGAAAGGCAAACCGAGTTCCACGACTCCGGCGCCGAAGCCTTATTACCAAAACACAAAGGAATCCTTTGCGATCAGCAGCAACGTGACGGCGGAAACGATTGAACTGGCAGAACGTGAAGCAACAGTTATTTTGACAGAAAACCGGTCACATCAGCCGGGGTCTGCCATTGCAAATAATGGTACCTTGATTATTGGTACGGAAACGAAGTCCCTGGAGGTTGTGAAGGAATGGAAGGATACGGATGGAAGTGAATTGAAAGAACATCCGGATCAGGTACTGGTCAACCTGGCTTACTGGGGCGAAGACGGAAAACTTGTAGTAGTGGATACAGAAACCCGCAAAGATGCCCGTCAGATCCTAAATGAGGAGAACGGATGGCATTATTACTGGGGGAATTTGGGTGAGAATACCGAGTGGACGGTTGTGGAAGCCAATGTCAGTGGCTTTAAACCGGAGGTATCCGAAGCAGAGAAGGTGTCGAATTCTCTTATGCACAGCCTCTACAGGGTTACACTTACCAATACCAAAGATGAGGAAGCTAATCCGGGAAGCCTGGCTGTAAGCAAGAAGGCATATGGGGAAACAGCAGACAGTGACCACAACAATAAGTTCACATTTGTTGTAGAACTGACCAATACAGGCGATGGCCTTTTCACTTACCGTATTGAAGATGCGGATGGAAAGAAGGGCGACCTGCAACTCATTGAGGATACAGGGCACTTTGAGGTGACCATAGAGTCTGGTGAGAAATTTATGGTTGATGGGCTTCCTCTTGGAACAGGCTACACAATAACCGAGGCAGAGGACAGCCGGGAGAATTATGCTGTTTATATCAACGGAGAGCTCACAGAGGACGGCAAGGCAACGGGAGTGATCGGAAAGACAGAGGAAGACAGCGGTACGGATGAAGAAGAGAGTACCAAGGTAGCATTTGAGTATGTCAATACCGAGACGATTGATATCAATGGCTCTAAGACATGGGATGATGATGATAACCGCGACGGAGTCCGTCCGGAAAGCATCCATGTTACCCTCACTGCAAGCAATGGATTAACCTTTAGCCAGGAGGTAAAACCAGATGAATCAAATAACTGGAGTTGGGAATTTACTGGTTTGCCGAAATGGAGCAAAGACGGGGAAGAACTTACTTATTCCATCAGTGAGGAAGAAGTAAAAGACTATAGCGCGGTTTATGCAAAAGATGATTCAGCCCTGGGCGAGTTTGACATTAAGAATGTGCATACACCAGGCCTGACCAGCAGGACTGTAGAGAAAGTATGGGCAGACAGTGAAAATAAAGACAATATCCGGCCCGAATCTGTGACAGTCCAACTGTATAAGACAGTAGACGGGAAGGAAGAGGCTGTAGGCGAGGCAGTGACATTAAGCCAGGCAAGCGGATGGTCTTATACATGGGAGAACTTGTATGTGAATGAAGACGGTAAAGCCATCACCTATACGGTAAAAGAAATAAATGTGCCCGAGAAGTATGAGGCTACCGTGCAGGATCTTGGTACGAAGTTTATTATAACCAATACACATACACCAGAGAACCCGCCCGAAACACCAAATACTCCCAGCAACCCGCCAGGAGGCGGAGGTGGCGGCGGAGGCGGAGGTGGCAGCACACCTCCCCGTCCGACGACAACGATCGACATCCCGGAAGTGCCGCTGGCAGCTTTCCCGGGTGAACCGACAACAGAACTGATTGAAGAAATGGAAGTGCCGCTGGTGGCATTGCCGAAGACCGGAGATAGCCGCCATGCCGGACTGCTTTTGGCCTTGTTCGGGATCGCAGGTCTCGGGGCGTTCTTCTCGGCAGCAAGCCTAAAGAAGAATAAAGAAGAGGACTAAGAGGACGGACAGACAATAACATGCATCTGCGGTGCATGGGATAATAAGATTAAGAAAAATGAGGAACCACCCGGGCAGCATCTTGCCCGGGTGGTTTTATCTGGTTCAAATAGAGATAAATAAAAGGCAACAATACATAATGCTGTTTATGTATTGTTATTATTTCCCATACTTCTATATAATACCCAGTATATACCTGCAGGTGTTAAAATTCAACTATTTTTAATGATTTTCTTGAAAATGTATTCCCATAACCTTCATTTGCCTTGCCATAAGCATTATATCATTTTGTCAGGGACGGCCATGCCTTAAAAACTATGCGTTTCAGAAGGGGAACGTTAAAAATAAATCAAAGCAATAAAAGAAAAGGAGAGAGTGAGTATGTGGAATCAAATTCGCAGGAACTACCGACGCTTGATCGCCTTCATGCTGACCGTGGCGATGGTGTCCACGAATGTAGGCGGCAATCTGAGCACCGTATTCGCGGCAGGGGAATCAGAGAATGCCTTGTTCCTGGTGGATGGGGGCGAACTCCGCAAAGCCATCCGGGAGGCAGAAGAAGAGGGGGAAGTGTTCAAACTCTCCTCTCTGCAGCTGGCAGCGGCCAGGAAGAGCATCAAGAACAAGTACGAGAAGCTTTTAGGGACAAAGGAAGGGAAGGTCTACGAACTGGATTTGGACATCGACGGCAGCTATGCGCCGGAGGGCACGTCAGTGCAGGTGTTCTACAATGCAGGGACAAAAGACGTGATCTTCCTGTTTGAGAACGAGAGCGAGATGGTGGTGGATTACCGTGTGAACATCGATGGTTATGAGACCAAAGGGGTGACGGTGAACCCGAACACGAAGAATATAGAGGATGAGGACGCTGCATATGCGGAGAACTACGAGGCAGCGGACATGATCAATGATGTGGCAGACCAGCCGAAGGCGGAGGTGGTGGCTCCTAAGGATGAGGAGACAGCCGAGGCAGGAGAAGGCGGGGAGACCACAGCAGATGGAAGTCAGGAAGGGACTGAGGGGGCAGAGGATGCCAACAGGCCGGAAAACGAGGCTGATGAAGCCGGAAGCGGAGCCGGCGGCAGTGAGGAAGAGAACACGGCAGACGGGACTGAGGAGCCGGGGACAGAAGGCGACGGCGCTGAGACAGATGATGCCGGATTAGACGAGCCGGAAGCCACGAAAGCAGAGCCGGAAGCTACGGAAACAGAGGCGGAGGATGAAACTGAACCGGAGGCAGAGCCGGAAACGGAAGCTGAGGCAGAACCTGAGACCGAAGCCGAGGCAGAGTTTGAAACAGAATCTGAGGCAGAAGCCGAAGGCGCAGACAGCGCAGAGGGGGAACTGCTTAGCATGTCCCGCCATGAGGCGGCGGTTGTGGCCGTTTCCTTAGATGACTTGGCTGAGGGGGATGGAAGTGCCCTGACTGAGGCAGAGCCGATAGACGAAGTTCAGGAAGAGGCTGAAACTGAGGTGGAAACGGAGGAAGAATCGGAAGCTGAGACCGAAGCGGAAACCAGGGAAGAAAGGGAAACAGAGCCGGAAAGGGAAACAAAGGAAGCGTCGGAGGCTGAGACAGAGAGCGGGTCGGAGGCTGAGACAGAAGGCAACGGCACCGGGGATGGGGCTGCGGCTGAGGAAACCGACGGGTCTGGAAATGAGTCGAAAGAACCGGAAGCTGGAGACATAGATGCATCTGAGGGCGCAGATGGCTCAGGGGAAAGCAGTGCAGCGGGAGAGACCCCGGCAGCGGCGGAAGGCGACAGCGATGGGCCAGAGGAGCCGGATGGCAGCATTGCTGATGAGAGTGAGGCCAGCGGCAGTGTGGCTGGCAATGGGAACGGCGATGGGACGGATGAGATCGAGATGGAAGGCCAGGCGCTGGAAGGCGACGAGATTGAACTTTTAGGTGCGCTGGAAGGGAAGGCCTTTGATACGGTGACGATCCTGGATAACATCAACGCCAGGGCAGTGAAAGTGGCCTGGGAGGATATTGAGGAGATCATTTCCACCCAGGGTCTGGTGGATGATGCAGAAGGGTATCACATCGATTATGTGGTCAGCCTGCCGGAAGCAGCCAGGGTAAAAGGCGCGGATACCGTGGCAGAAGGCGAAGATTTATACTTTGCTGTGGAACCGGAACCCGGGTATGAGATCATCAATGTGACAGCCAATGGGGAAGCCCTGGAGGAGGCCGGGGATACGGCATATTTAGCCAGCGCGTCAGAGTGGAAGGGCTATCCGCACCTTTATGTGGCAGAAGCGGTGGCCGAGGATCTGCTAATCGAGGTGGAATTGGAAGAACTGGATCCGATTATTCCCGATACGGTTTACAATGCCACGGTTGACAATGCAGTTTTCACCGTGAATGCGCCGGATGGAGCCTTTGAGGAAGCAGTGGCTTTGCAGGTGGTAAAGATTACGGAGGAAGAAGCAGTCCAAGAACTTACGGACCAAGCCAAAGCTGCCTTGAAGGAAGGCCAGATTGTAGCCGGAGTGCTGGCTTATGATGTTGCTTTTATTTCCCAGGAGACTGGAAATGAAGTGGAGCCGATGCAGGCGGTTGAGGTGAATATCCGTTATAAAGAGGCAGTGGTTCCCCAGGAGATAGATGAGCAAGGTTTGACGGGAATTTCTGTAGTGCATCTGCCGGAGAAAGAAGCGGCAGAAGTTGTGGCGTCTGTTGAGGATACGAAGGAAACCGAGTTTGTATTCAGGGCCGATAGTTTCTCGCCGGTACTGGTGGTGTTTGGGGCAGCGGGAGGCGTGGAGGTTGACGGAACGCCCTATGCCTCGCTGAGCCAGGCTTTTGGGGCTCTGGATGGAAATGGGGATGAGACGATCCGCCTTTTAGCGGATGTGGAAATCCAACGGATCACATTTGCCGGAAAATCTTTTACTTTGGATTTGAACGGTAAGACCATATATGCCACAGATGAGACTTATAAAGGGATCCATATCAGCGGAGAGGGAGCCAGAGTGGTAATCACTTCTTCTGCTGAAGGCGGCGCTGTCAGCGCAAAGGGCGATAAAGCGAAAGGCGGTATCCAGGTATACAAAGGTGCAACTCTTGTTTTGCAGGGCGGCAGTATTATAAATGGAACGGATTCCTATGGCGGTGGTGTGTATGTCTATCAGGGGGCTGTTTTCCAGATGGAAGGCGGTGCAATTGAGGGAAACAGCGCTGAAAAGAATGGCGGCGGCGTGTATGCAGCCGGTAAGTTTATCATGAACGGCGGCAGAGTGAGTAAGAATACATGTGCATACTATGGCGGCGGAGTATATGTGGTGACAACGGCCAGTTTCACTATGTCCGATGGGGTTATTGGCAATAATATAAATACAAGCTACTATGGCGGCGGAGTGTACAATAGTGGTAACTTTGTTATGGAGGCCGGCAGCATTGAAGGCAATGAGGTAAGAGGGTACGGTTACAGCAATGGCGGCGGGGTATATAATGCCGGTACATTCACCATGTCCGGAGGGTGTATTGAAAGGAACTCCATACGGCAAAGCAGCAGCATGGTTAAAGGATATGGCAATGGCGGGGGCATCTATCATGCCGGTGGCAAGATGGAGATCAAAGATGCGGCGATTGCAGAAAACGTCGGTGGAGGCGTGCACATCAATGGCGGGGATACCCACTTTGAAAATGTGATGATCGTGAGAAACACAGGGAACCGGCCCGCACTGTATATCGATGGAGACGGGCAGTTTTCAGCCACCCATTGCACAATAAATGAAAATGTCGTGGGTGAAAATATCGTGTCTGTTGCCGGGGGTTCAGAGGCAAATGTAAGGACATTTGAGGAATGTACGATATCCAATAATGAAAGTACGGGTATGAGTTACAGTAATGGCAATATTATTATCCTGAAATCCAGCGCAAATGTTTCTTTTGTGAATTGCAGGATATCCGAGAATGCCACCAAGGCAGATGGCGGGGCAGCAACGGTTTACTGTGAGGTAGCGTCTTTATCTATGCGGGATACCCAAATTGAAGGGAACAAATCCCAGGGCACAGGCGGTGTAGGCGGAATCAGGCAGAGCAGCGGCAGCAGCAAAATCACCCTTGAAAATACGGTGATTACCGGCAATATTGCGGACGGGTCAGATACATCCTGCGGCGGTGTCTGTGTCACTACGGGGAAATTTGTTCTGAATTCCGGTGCAGTGTACAATAATACATCAGGAAATGAACTGGGGGATTTCCGTTTTACCAAGGATGCGGAATGGGAGTTGATGAAGGCATCCAAGATGCAGGATACCATTTTGATGCCAGAGAACTATTTTGAGGAGAACAATTACGAATGGCTTGGCGGTACTGCCGAAGGTATGGACCGGGTATCGTTTTCCACTCAGATTACCTCCAAGGATAACAACATAAAAGAACTGCAGGGAAGAAATGATTTGTTTATCCAGGCTGTTTCCACCAAGCATCTTCCGGGGGTATATATTGGAGATAAGGGGGATGACGCAAACGACGGCCTGTCGGCGGACCAGGCAGTGAAAACCTTTGGCCGGGCGATGGAGGTATTGGGAAAATTTAATGAGGGAAAAGAGGAAGAGGAAAAGACCAATATCCTATATGTCACCGGAACAATATCCATAGAAGAGGATACCGAATGGGACGGTCAGGGGGTGATCCTGGAACGTGACCTGTCAGGCCCGTTTACAGGGGTTATGGTAAGCGTGAAGAAAGGCGCCACCCTGAAACTGAAGAATATTGTGTTGGATGGAGGTGCCCTCAAGGGTGTACAAAGCTATGGCCTGGTTAAGGTTACAAAGAAGGGCAGTCTGGAGATTAATGAAGGGGCTGTTTTGCAAAACAGCAGCAAAAGCCTGGGGAACCAGCTTGAAGGAGGAGGCGGCGTCTACCTCAATGAAGGCACGGCTGTTTTAAATAAGGGCGGTAAAATCATGAACAACAGCGCCCATAATGGCGGGGGTGTTTCCCTGATGACCGGCAGCCATTTCATCATGAATGGCGGGGAAATCAGTGGCAATACCACCGAGCGGAGCGGTGATTTTGGCAGAAAGGGTTATTATACCTCCGGTGGCGGCGTGTTTATTGCCTATGATGGCAAGATGGAGATGCACGGGGGAACCATTTCCGGGAACACCTCTTTTGACGGCGGCGGCATTTCCCTGGGCGGGCCGGAAAACGATGTGTTTTTCAAAAATAACCATCCAGAGTTTACCATGTACGGCGGCGCGATTGACAGCAACGAATCTTACTCCAACGGCGGCGGTATGTTTGTACAGATGAACTGTACAGCCACCATTTATGGAGGCAGCATCACAAATAACCATACCAGGGCACTGCTGTCAGGGGCCAATTTTGGCGGAGGCGGCGTCTATGTCAATGGAGGAAAGAGCGAACGGCTGGAAAATGGCCTTCTCTGGCTCTATAATGTGGAAATTGCAAAAAACCAGGCAGACAGAGCAAAAGGAAATGGCGCTGCCCTTGCCGGCTGCCCGACTTCCAGGACAAAGATTTATCTGACCGACGGCGGTGTGATCCATGGGAATGGGGGAGACAATGACCTCTATTTGATGAGCGGGAACCTTGCAGGGAATTATTCAGGGACGGCACAGCTGGTGATTTCTCCGTTTATGCTGGGCGGAGGCGCATACCACTGGACAGATGCAGAAGGAAATGAATTGCCCTTAAACGGCGGCTTTGTCCAGGTCTTTGGCAAGACCTTTTATGCGAAGACGGGGATAGCGGATGACGCTGTTACCGGGTTGGATCAGGTGAAAACATACATTACAGGGAATACTTCCGGTTCCAGCAGCGGCCCGGGTGCGGCAATCGGCAGCAATGGCGATGTCATCATAGGCAGTGCCCCGAAGGAAGTGGTGGAACTTACAATAGAAAAAGCCTGGAACGACTCAGGCTATGAGGAGAACCGGCCAAAAGAAGTGGATATCCGCATTCTGCAAAGCAAGGACGGCGAGAATTTTGTGGATATAGGCTTTGTTAAGCTTTCAGAGGAAAATGGATGGAAAGCAACGGTCAAAGATTTGCCAAAGCAGGATCAAGAGGGAAATGATTTCATTTACCATGTCTCTGAGGTTCCGAATGGCTATAGTGCAGAGGTGACAAAAAACAGTGGGGACAATTTCTTTACATTTGTCGTCACGAATACACCATCCAGTAACCTTACCTTGAAAAAGGTGGTAAGCGGCCAGGCAGCCGACAAGGAGTTTACCTTTAAGATTTCCCTGTCTCTTGCAGATGGAAGTCCGTTCTCAGGGCAGGCAGATATGGTAAAGCCGGATGGAAGCAGAGGAAAGCTAACCTTTGAAAATGGAGAAGCCATTATAACCCTGAAAAAGGATGAAGCCATTCAGCTGGAAAACCTTCCCCAGGGCATGGCCTACAAGATTGAAGAGATTGACAAGGGCGGCGCAAACGGAACCAGCATTGCAATCGACGGGAATTCTGTGAGTGAAGCGGCAGGTACTATCCAGCTTGGCGGCAATATCAATGTGGTTGTGTTTACCAATACCTTTGACGAACCGGAGAACCCGCCTTACAATCCGCCGGGAGGCGGCGGAGGTGGCGGTGGAAGCACGCCTCCGCGGACCACAACAATCGTAACCCCGGAGGTGCCGCTGGCCAATTTCCCGGAGCCGGTGACGGAACTGATAGAGGAAGAGGAGGTACCGTTGATGGCATTGCCGAAGACCGGGGATGCCCGACATGCAGGCTTACTTCTGGCTTTGTTTGGGATTGCCGGGATTGGAGCGTTTTTCTCAGCGGCAGGCCTAAGGAAAAATAAGGAAGAGGACTGATGCATAGTTAGGATATTTTAAAGGAAAATATTTTCCGGGAAGAGCCATCCGGGCAGAGATTGCTTGGGTGGTTCTTTTTTTGTTGTGCGCCATGGGGGCGCTCTAACAGGCAGATGGATATATTTTACAAAAAATAATAAAAAACCATTGAAACTTGAAACTTATTCGTATATACTGGATTATAGATATAAATATAGAAACTTATGGATTTCATGCAATGAAGAGGGGGATCAGAAACATGTGGGATCGAATTCGCAGGAACTACCGTCGGTTAGTGGCTTTTATGCTGATCGTGGTGATGGTAGCCACGAATATGGGCGGTAATTTAACTACTGTATTTGCGGCAGGAGAGTCAGAGAGTGCCTTGTTCCTGGTGGATGGAGGGGAACTCCGCAGAGCCATCCGGGAAGCAGAAGAGCAGGGGGAAGTGTTTAAGTTTTCTTCATTACAGCTGGCGGCTTCCAGAAAAAGTATCAAGAATAAGTATGAGAAGCTTTTAGGAACAAAAGAAGGGAAGGTCTACGAACTGGATTTGGACATCGATGCCAACTATGCCCCGGAAGGCACAGCTGTACAGGTGTTTTATAATGCCGGGACGAAGGACGTGGTATTCCTGTTCCAAAATGAGAGTGAGATGGTGGTGGATTACCGTATAAACATCGATGGGTATGAGATCGAAGAGGTGACGGTGAACCCCAACAGCAATAATATAGAAGATGAGGACGCTTCCTTTGCAGAGAATTACGAGGCAGCGGATATGATCAATGATGTGGCGGATAAGCCCCAGGCGGAAACCGTGGGATCGAAAGAGACGGAAGAAGCAGAGGGTGATGCCGCTGTGGCAGGGCCGGAAGAGGGAACTGACGGGTCTGACGAAATTGGCAGCCCGGAGGAAAACGCCGGGGAATCCTTAGAAGGCAATGAGTCTGCCGGTTCAGAAGAAACCGGGGAGTCTGAGGAGCCGGAAACCGAGGAGCCGACAAACGGGGACAGTGAGACAGAGAATACCGAGGAAGAACCGGAGAGTGAGCCGGAGACAGAGGAGACCGAAGAGGAGCCGGAGACCGAAGGGGAGGCTGAGACCGAAGCCGAACCGGAGACCGAAGAGGAAGCAGAGGAAGAGGATAACGCAGACGGAGAACTTCTGGGGCTGTCCCGCCATGAGGCGGCTGTGGTTGCTGTTTCCCTGGATGAGTTGGGGGAAGAAGAACTGACGGAAGAAATCGGGGAGGAAACCGAAGCTGAATTAGAGGAGGAGACGGAGGAAGAGACTGAGGCAGAGGCAGAAGAGGAAACCGAGGCTGAGGAAGAGACGGATCCGGAAACCGAGACAGGGGATGAAGCCGGGGCTGAGGAATCTGAGTCCGGGACAGACGATGAGGACGGAGATATAGAGGAGGAAACCAGCGTATCCGGAAGTGAGGCAGAAGAAACAGGAGCCGGGGAGCCTGATGCATCCGAAAGCCAGGAGGATCCGGAGGAAACTACCGATATAGAAGGCGGAAGCACGGCAGCTGATGAGGAGAAGACAGAAGGTGCAGAGGACAATGCTGCCGGGACAGGGAGTGACAGTGAAGCAGAATCCGGTGATTTGGATGGCAATCAGTCCGATGAGATCGAGATGGAAGGCCAGGCGCTGGAGGACGATGAGATTGAGTTTTTGGGAACCTTGGAATCCAAGTCCCTGGATACGGTAACCATTCTTGACAATATCAACGCCAAGGCAGTGAAAATTGCATGGGAAGACATTGAAGCAATTATCACCGGGGAAGAACAGGTGGATTGCCTGGTGGAGTATTCCGTGAACCTGCCGGAAGGCGCCTCCGTGAAAGGGGCGGATTCCGTAGTTCAGGGTGAGAACCTGTACTTTGCAGTGGAACTGGAAGAGGATTATGAACTCGTTGCCGTATATGCAGACGGTCAGGAGATGGAAGCCCTTGAGGAGGAAGTGTCCCAGGCCAGCGCATCTGGCTGGAAGTCGGGTTCCTACGTATACTTAGTGGAGGGAGTGGAAGGCGACCTTTCGGTTGAAGTCGAGGTTGAGGAAGTACATTCCGTGATTCCGGCAGCCGTATATACGGCGGAGGCAGAAGATGCTGTCTTTACCGTAAATGTGCCGGAGGATGCTTTTGAGGAAGAAGTAGAGTTTCGGGCAAGGAAGATTACAGATGAAGCAGTGCTGGAGGAATTGTCCAGCCAGGCAGACGAGGCAGTAGGTGAAAGCCGTACCGTTGCCGGGATCCTGGCTTATGACCTTGCGTTTTTCACCGCATCGGATGTGGAAGTGGAGCCGGGCAAGCCGGTAAGTGTCAGCATGAGTTTTAAGGAGGAAGCCGTTCCCAAGGAGATGGCGGAGGAGGCCTCCGGGATCTCAGTGGTGCATTTCCCGGAAGGAGAGGATGCGAAGACCGTGACAGCGGTTGAGGAAACTTCCGTGGAAGAACTGGAATTTGAGGCGGAGAGTTTTTCTACCTGGGCAGCGGTGGCCACACGGGAGGCCAGCATCAACCATGATGAAGGGTGGATTGCGGCAGGGAACCTGAAGGAACTGCATCAGGCACTCTATCCGATAGATGGTAAAACTGAAAAAATACAAGTTTATTTGGATAATAACATTGAGACAGATTCTTATGATGGGGACTATGGGTGGCTGATACCGGTAGGGACAGATGTTGTTATTGACCTGAATGGGCATACCCTTACTTATGGAGGGATAGGCATAGAAACTGAGCGTTTGTTCTACATCCAGGGTACCTTGACTATTATGGACAGCAGCAATGGCAAGGGAGTCATCAACCACAACCAGGATATTGATTCGGCGATCTATTTGACGGGGAGTGGAACGCTAAACCTGGAAGGGGGCACCATTACCGCAGGAGAAGGCCATACGAATAACCATGGAATTGAGATTGACGGCTGGTATGCAGAGTTTAACATGACAGGCGGAAGCATTGAGGGAAACGGAAATGAAGCAGCGGATGGCGGCGGTATCCTTCTCATCAAAGGAACTGTGAAGATCAACGGCGGAAGTATTAGAGGAAATATTGCTAAGAATGGCGGTGGGATATGCACGCACAGAAGCCCTGTGACGATTAATGGGGGAAGCATTGAAGGCAATAAGGCTATTGAACATGGCGGCGGAATAAATATCGGGATGGATGGTGTAGGCAGCCTTACAGTGAATGGCGGTGAGATTAAAGAGAATATCGCCGAGAAGGGCAATGGCGGCGGAATCTACACCAATCCTGGTACCTTAACCGATATTAATGCAGGTGCAAAGATTTGCCAAAACCGGTCAGAAAAGGAAGAACCATCAGCAAAGGAAGACCCAGATGGATACAATGCAGGTTCTGGCGGCGGCGGGATTTTCTCCAATGGCAATTTGACAATAGCAGGCGGTGAGATCAGCGGAAACGTAGCCAAGGCAGACGGCGGCGGAGTTTATACAGACAAAGACATGAATCCGGATAACTGGGCAAAGGAAGCTTCCTTCCTGATGACGGATGGTGTGATCAGCGATAATAAGGCCGATGGAGAAGGCGGCGGCATCTATTTCGGATGGGATGGAACGATTGAGGGCGGATCCATCATGAATAATGAAACGTACACACGCTTCGATTGGGGCGGCGGCGGAGTTTTCATCCAGACGGGTGTGAATGTCAAGATGAGCAGTGTCCTGGTTACAGGCAATCACGCGGATGGCTTCGGCGGCGGTGTGGCAGGCTGCCCATCCGGGATTGTTAAAATATTTACGATTAACGGTGCAGCAATCTATGATAATGACGCCAGCGGAACTGGTATGACAGACAGAACGGAGGAAGAAAACAAGACTCAGGATAAGGACGCCCAGAGAGAATGGACGGAAAGCAACTATCATGATTACCAAGACTACTACTGCCAGAATGAGAGTGTAGTGTATGGAAAGATGCTGGGCGGCGGCAGTGCTAACTGGAGAGGAAGCAGTAATCAAAAAACTTCAAATGGCGGATATACAGAGACAGAATTAATCACGATAGGCCGCTTTGAGAAGAAGTCCGCAACTTACCGGATGGCTTTGACCGCTGATCCGGATGGCACAAGCAAAGCATATGCGGAAAGCAGCGCACGGGTCAGGATTACCGGTAATACTTCCACCACCCATGGCGGCGGCATTATGAGCAACGGCCATTTGGAACTGGGGGAAGAAGGGCCTGAGCAGCCTGTGCATCTGGAGATCAGCAAGACCGTTGTCGGCAGCAAAGAAGGGAATGAGAACAAGGAGTGGAATTTTACCTTAAGTTTGTCTGACGCGGAAGGGAATCCCTTGCAGCAGGACAGCATCGTGTGTGTGACAGAGGAAGGAGAAACAGGTGAACTGGTACCGAATACCCTTCTTCTGGAAAACGGCCAGACCACATTTGTACTAAAACATGGCCAGAAGATCATATTTGATGACCTGCCGGAGGGAACGGTCTACCATGTGGTAGAAGACGAGGCGAATCAGGACGGCTATCTTACCCAGGTAAGCGGCAGCGCAGAGAGTATTGCCGTAGAAGATGAAAATGACGCCACCAAGGTAATTGGGGCAGAAGGACAGATACGTGCCCAGGGAGAAACGGTAAGGGTTGACTTTTTCAACAAGCTGGTGAGTGATTTGACTGTCAGCAAGTTTGTTGCAGGTGAGTCAAATGCGAAGGATAAGGATTGGGAGTTTGTCCTGACCTTGAAGGATGAGTATGGAAATGCGCTGACAACAGATCCGGCGGATGGAGCATTTTGGTTGGCATTTGAAAAGCACACAGAGAAGGGGATCACGGAAGAGGGAACCCTGCCGGTTGATGATAAAGGCCAGGTTCTGTTCATGCTCCGGCACGGTGAATCCATTACCATCAAAGGCATTCCCGTAGGGACGGTTTACGATGTGGTGGAACAGGAGGCAAATAAACACGGCCTTCAGGTGAAAGTGACAGGAAGCGAAGGCAGTACAGAAATCAAGGATGAAAGTGATCCGGAAAAAGTAGTTGGCCTGGAGGGAAGCATCCAGGAAGGGCAGACTGCAGAAGCCAGGTTTATCAATGCCCGTTTTGGCACCCTTGCAGTGAGCAAGAAAGTTGTGGGTGACGAAGGGGCAATCCACCAGGAGTGGGAATTTGAACTGATTTTGAACCAAAAATCCAGCTTTTTGCCGCCGCTTTCAGGCAGCGAAAACGATTCAGGCAGCGGGATGCAGATGAGTACTTTGCCCTATGAGATAACCAGCGAGGGGAAGGATCCCGAATCCGGGTCTCTTACCTTTGAGGTTTCTGAAAAGGAAGATGGGGTTTGGGAAGGAAAAGCCATGTTTACTTTAAAGCATGGCGAAACGATTACCATAAAAGATATCCCGGCCGGTATGGCCTACAAGGTATCTGAGGTCAAAGCCAACCAGGATGGCTTCACCGCCAATATAATCGGCAGCGAAGATGCAGTCCTTATTGCGGATGAGGCCAATGAAGGGAAATATAAGGGCGCGGAAGGGGTAATTCTTGGCGGCCAGGACACCACAGCAGGATTTATCAACACGAAAACCAATATCCTGACAGTCAGCAAATTGGTAAAAGGAGATGCGGCATTCTCCGATTATGAATGGCGCTTTACCTTGGAACTGAAGGGGATGGATGACCTTGAGGGCAATGTGGAGATTCCCAGCATTGCTTACAAGGGAGGAAGTCTGATTGCCGGCGTGGAAGCGCTGCCGGATGGCATGGTTGCCCTGAAAGAAGGGAAAGCCCAGTTTGTCCTGAAGCACGGCCAGTTCATCACATTTGTGGATCTGCCTGTGGGCATTACTTACACGGTAACCGAGGATGAGGCCAATGGCCATGGATTCTATGTGAAAGTATCGGGCAGTGAGGGCAGTGAGGTAGTAGCAGACGAGAAGAACAGCAGCCGGGCAGCCGGGCTGACCGGAACGATTGAGGACGGCAAACCGGTAAATGCAGATTTTATCAACCAGAAGGGCAGGCTTACGGTAAGGAAGGTGGTCCGCGGAAACGAGGCGGATATGGCAAAGGAATTCCCCTTTACCGTGACGTTGGAAGACAAGGTCATTAACGGTAAACATGGGGACATGGATTTCACCGACGGTGTTGCCACATTCAAATTGAAAAACGGGGACTCGGCGGAAGCAACCGACTTGCCGGTTGGTGTGGGATATTCCGTGGAGGAAGGCGATAACTCGGATTATGAAGTGGAGTTTTCCAATGCTTCCGGCAGCATTGAGGCGGAAGGAATTACCGTTACCTGCATCAATACGAAGAACAGAAAGGAAGACGGCGACACACCTGGCGGCGGCAATCCTGGCGGCGGTGGGTCAGGCGGCGGGAACTCTCCCAGGGGAGGCAGCCCGACCACGGATATCGGGGATCATGAAGTACCGCTTGCCAATTACGCAGATGGGCCCACAGAAACAATCGTGGAATCGGAGGTTCCGCTAGTGCCGTTGCCTAAGACGGGCGACAGCCGTCATAAGGGGATGCTGCTGATGCTGTTTGGGATTGCAGGCCTTGGGGCGCTTTTCTCGGCGGCAGGTTTAAGGAAGAATAAGGAAGAGGATTAAGAAAAACTTATAAAATTCCTGGAAAAAAGGGTATAAATTCCCCTCTGGCGGCATATACTTCTATCAATGGGATAACTTAGGGACTGCCTTGAAAGGTTATTTCAGGGCAGTCCCTTACCAGCTAGAAAGAAGATTCCAAAGGAGGGAGTGCAACTATGGCAAGACGGGCGAGAAGGACGCCGCTGGAAAAGCGTCAGGAGGAACTTCTGGAGGTACAGGCCAGTATCCGCCAGTATGAGGAATGCCTGGACACGCTGCGGGAAAAGGAGAATGAACTGCAGGAGCAGATCCTGATGGAGAAGTTTAGGGAGGTCAATGGGCTTTTGGAGGAGCAGAATATGTCCCTGGATGATTTGAAGGAACTGCTGGCCACGGAGGGCGGAAATACCCAGATTGCATAAAGGCCATTGAATTCTGGAAGGAAACAGGGTATAATGGTTGCCAGGAAACAGGATTTATCAAGGAGGAATGGATAATGAAGAAAGTACTGGCAACTACCAATGCACCGGCGGCAATCGGACCCTATTCCCAGGCGATCCGTGCAGATAAGTTTGTATTTGTCTCCGGGCAGCTTCCCATTGACCCCGCTACCGGGGAATTTGCGGGGGAGGATATCGCCGCCCAGACCCGTCAGTCCTTAACAAATATCAGCAATATCCTGGCAAGTGAAGGGCTGTCCATGGAGAATGTGGTGAAAACCACAGTGCTGCTGAAAAACATTGGGGATTTTGGCGCTATGAATGAGGTGTATGCCACATTTTTCCAGGCAGACTGCCCGGCCCGTGCGGCATTTGAGGTGGCGGCGCTTCCGAAAAATGCATTGGTGGAGATTGAAGCAATTGCCCTTGCAGAATAAGAAGAGAAGGATAAACCAAGGCAGCTGTGGGATGGATGTGCAGCTGCAAACCAGCAGAAGCACAGGAACCGTGCAGGAGAGAAAGGACGGTTCCTGTGCTTTTGTCGTGTTTCGGGTTGATTTCCGGGGGCTTTTCCTTTATGATAGATGGGGAACGATTAAGCGGGGTTGGGAAAGGAATACATACTTATGGCAGTTTACGATACATTGAATCCAAAGCAGCAGGAAGCAGTCCTCCATATGGAAGGGCCGCTTTTAATCCTGGCGGGCGCCGGTTCCGGAAAGACCCGGGTTCTGACCCACCGGGTGGCCTATCTGATTGAGGAAAAGGGGGTGAACCCCTGGAATATTTTGGCCATCACTTTTACCAATAAGGCGGCAGAGGAGATGCGGGAACGGGTGGACAGCCTGGTGCAGGCAGGCGCCGGGAGCGTGTGGGTCAGCACCTTCCATTCCCTGTGCGTGCGGATTTTGCGCCGGTTTATTGAGTATCTGGGATATGAGAATAATTTTACGATCTATGACACGGATGACCAGAAGACATTGATGAAGCAGGTTTTAAAGAAGCTGGATCTGGATCCGAAGCAATACAGGGAGCGGGACATGCTAAATATCATCTCCAGTGCCAAGAATGAACTGATCGGGATCGATGAGTTCTGGAAAAATGCACAGGGCGACTGGCGGATGAAAAAGGCGGCGGAAGTCTATGAGGCTTATCAGGGAGAACTGAAAAAGAATAATGCCCTGGATTTTGATGATTTGATTTTTAAAACCGTGGATTTGTTCCGGGTTAATGGCCAGGTGCTGGAGTATTATCAGGAAAGATTCCGCTATATTATGGTGGATGAATATCAGGATACGAATGCGGCCCAGTTTGAGTTGATTTCGCTGCTGGCGGCAAGACACCAGAACCTCTGTGTGGTGGGGGATGACGACCAGTCGATCTATAAATTCCGGGGGGCGGATATTGGCAATATCCTGAATTTTGAGGAGACATTCCCCGGGGCAAAGGTGGTCAAACTGGAGCAGAATTACCGTTCCACCAAGAATATCCTGGATGCGGCAAACGGGGTGATCCGCAATAACCGGGGGCGCAAGGACAAGACCTTGTGGACCGCCAATGAAGGAGGCGGGCTGGTGGTGTTTTGCCAGTACGAACAGGCATATGAGGAGGCGGAAGGGATTATCCGGGATATCCTCGCCCAGGGGCGCCCCTACCGTGACACCGCGGTGCTCTACCGCACCAATGCCCAGTCCCGTCTTTTGGAGGAGAAATGCCTTACCTACAACATCCCTTACCGTCTGGTGGGAGGGGTGAATTTTTACCAGCGCCGGGAGATTAAGGACATTTTAAGCTATTTGAAGACTGTGGCCAACGGAAGGGATGACCTGGCGGCCCAGAGGATTATCAATGTGCCTAAAAGGGGGATCGGCGCAACGTCCATCGGGAAGATAATGGCATGGGCCACACAGAAGGATATCAGCTTTTATGATGCCTGCGCCGATGCGGCCTTGGTGCCGGGCATGGGCAAGGCGGCAGGGAAGGTGCAGGCGTTTGTCAGCCAGATCGAGGAGTTCAGGACAAGGATCCAGGGATGGGAACTGGAGCAGCAGCGCCGCAGGGAGGCAGGAGATGGAATCCCGGCTCCGGAAGGACAGCCGGAGCCTTGGGCTGCAGACTATGGCCTCAAAGAACTGATTGAGGATATTTTGGAGAAGACCGGTTACCGACAGGAACTTTTGGGGGAAGGAGAGGAGGAGGCAAAGGAACGCCTGGAGAATATCGATGAATTGATTTCCAAGGCAGCCGGCTTCTGTGAAGAGAATGAGGCGCCAAGCCTGGACGGATTTTTGGAAGAAGTGGCTTTGGTGGCAGATATTGACCGTATGGACAGTTCCGAGGACCGTGTAACCCTGATGACCCTGCACAGTGCAAAAGGCCTGGAATTCCCGATGGTGTATTTGAGCGGTATGGAGGAGGGGCTGTTTCCGGGTTCCCGGTCTGTAATGTCAGAGGATCCGACGGATCTGGAGGAGGAGAGGCGGCTTTGCTATGTGGGTATTACCAGGGCAAAGGAGCGGCTGATGCTGACTGCTGCGAAGATGCGCATGTCCCGGGGAGAGACCCATTATTCCAGGGTGAGCCGTTTTGTGGAGGAGATCCCGGAGGGGCTTTTGGAGACGGGGAGGAGAGACCGCAGGGGTGGGCAGAAGACCGGAAAGGAGCCAGGGGAGAACCTGCATCAGCAGTGGAACCAGAACCAGCGGAAGCTGGGGGTCAGCATGTTCGGGATGAAGTCCGACTCCTATAATAAAGACCAGGGAAGCGGTGCGGGCAGCCTGGGGGCTTTAAAAACACCGGGGATGCCTGCCGTGGGAAAACAGCCGGGGTTTGGGAAAACATTTACCGTCCAGAAGGCCGCCGCCCTGGATTATGGCCCGGGGGATAGGGTAAGCCATGTGAAGTTTGGGGAAGGGACAGTACAATCTGTGGCTGATGGCGTCCGGGATTTTGAGGTGACCGTTGAATTTGACCGGTTTGGGGTTAAAAAAATGTTTGCTTCTTTTGCAAAATTACAGAAACTGTGATATTTTTTCAATTTTTGAATAAAATAGGATAGTAAAAAAAGAAAAGAAATGGTATAATCTAAATAATGCACATCCATGATGTGCCAGGATGATAGAAAGGACGTGAATGAGATGGGAAAGTTTGATACAATGAGCAAAGATGCACTGACCCGGGTGGAAGAGATTATCAACTCTACCAAGCTGAATGATTTCCTGCACAGGAAAGAAGAGGAGGAGAAGAAGAAAACCTGTATTCTCTGGGTGCTGGCGATCATCGGTGCAGTTGCAGCCATCGCGGCGATTGCCTATGGCGTGTACCGCTTCTTTACTCCGGATTATCTGGAGGATTTTGAAGACGATTTTGATGATGATTTCGATGATGACTTTTTTGAGGACGACGATGACAACACCGCTGCTGAGGAAAAGGACGAGAACTAAAAAGGATATTTTGAATACCCCGCGGCTTGCTGCGGGGTATTTCTCTGGGAGGGCTATGATCCGGAAAAATGGAAAGGAATGAGGGAACAGGAGATGAAAAAAGGAGAAATTCTGGAGGGTACCGTAGTTGGATTGGATTTTCCCAATAAGGGTGTCCTTTGGATGGATGGGGAGAAGGTGGTGGTCAAAAATGCCCTTCCCGGACAGAGGATACGCCTGGCAGTCAATAAAAAGCGGGGAGGGAAGGCGGAGGGGCGCCTGCTTAAGGTGCTGGAACCTTCGCCTCTGGAGCGGCAGGAAGATATCTGCCCTCATTTTGGCAGCTGCGGAGGATGCCTGTACCAGAGCCTGCCATATGAGGAACAGTTAAAGATAAAGGAAAAACAGGTGGACAAGCTGATCCGCCCGGTCTGCGGGGACTGGGGATTTGAGGGGATCAAGGGGAGCCCCCTGGTGGATGGCTACCGGAATAAGATGGAATTTTCCTTTGGGGATGAATATAAGGAGGGGCCTCTGGCGCTGGGGATGCACCGGCGGGGCAGCTTTTATGATGTGGTAACAACACGGGACTGCCGGATTGTACATCCGGATTTCTGCAGGATCCTGAGTGCAACTTTAGACTATTTTGCGGAAGCAAATGTACCCTATTACAGGAAGCTGCAGCATGTGGGTTATCTGCGCCATCTGCTGGTGCGCCGGGCAGTGAAGACCGGGGAGATCCTGGTGGCTCTGGTGACAACAACGCAGACGGGCTGGCAGGGAAATCAGGGACAGGTGCTGCGTCAGGAGGAAGATGCATCCGAAAAGGAATTGCTCGCCGGATGGAAAGAAAAGTTAGAGGGACTGGAACTGGAAGGAAGCTTTGCCGGGATTCTCCATATTAAGAATGACAGTCTGGCGGATGTGGTACAGAGCGACGGGGCAGAAGTCCTTGCAGGCCGGGATTATTTTTTTGAGGAACTTCTGGGGATGAAGTTTTGCATTACCCCCTTCTCCTTCTTCCAGACAAACTCCCTGGGGGCAGAAGTATTGTATGAAACGGTACGGGAATATGTGGGGGATACAAAGGACAAGGTGGTCTTCGACTTGTATAGCGGAACCGGAACGATTGCACAGATTGCTTCCCCGGTGGCCGCCCGGGTTGTGGGGGTGGAGATCGTGGGGGAGGCAGTGGAGGCTGCCCGTGAAAATGCCCGGCGCAATGGCCTGAATAATTGTGAATTCATTGCCGGGGATGTGCTGAAGGTTGTGGAGGAGATCCCGGAAAAACCAGATGTGATCATCCTGGATCCGCCGCGGGACGGGATCCATCCAAAAGCGCTCCAAAAGATCATCGGTTTTGGCGTGGAGAAGATGGTCTATGTGTCCTGCAAGCCCACCAGCCTGGCGCGGGATTTGGCAGTGCTTCTGGAGAATGGGTACCGGGTGGAGCGGGGGTGCTGTGTGGACATGTTTCCGGGGACGGGGAATGTGGAGACTGTCTGCCTCTTGAGCAACCGAAAATCAAAACCAGATACCCATGTGAAACAGAACTTGAGTATGGATGATTACTACAGGATTAAGGAAGAGGGTAAAAATAACCAATAGCCAAAGTTAGTACACTGAACTAAAGCGATAGCTGCTGATGCGAAAAACATTGGCAGTTATTTTTTTGCGCTGAGGGAAGGTGGTGCCATTGGGCTGATTTCTGAGATTGGGTGGCGAGAATATAAAGTAAATGCTGTGGACGGAAATAGAAATATGATTTAAATATATAGATTTATAGAATAATAGATGGTAAAATGAAGATTACAATAGAGAGAAATGGGTGAGAGAAATGCCTGAAGCAATAGATATATGCCCTCGACAAAAGACGTGGGAAGAGTATAAAGATGAAATTGAAGCGCTGAAAAAGTCAAGCAACTGCAATTCGGAGAAAGAAGAAATTGCATTTGCCCGCTCATTTAGCTTTTCTGTCATGAAATTTCTTTGGCAAAATGTAAATAATAAAAAAGGGTGGAAGTGCAGGCAAATAAAAATTGCTTTTAAAAAGTTGGATATTTATGCAATAAAACTGGCAAAAGATATTGCGGATTACTTTATTACATTAAATATAATGGAATATGCGTATTTAATAGGCGCTATGTATACAATGCTTTTACCAGACAGCTATCGTTCAGATAACGGAGTTTATTATACACCGCCGTCTATATCAGAACGTCTTCTTGATTTATTGGCAGCAGAGGGGGCAGATTGGGCAGAAGATAAAGTCTTAGATCCGGCTTGCGGAGGAGGGGCATTCTTAGTTACAGTTGCCAATCGTATGCTGGGGGATTATAGAATAAAGGGATTATCCGCAATCGAAAAAATGAAACATATAGAAAAGCATCTGTCAGGGATAGAAATAGACAGATTTGCAGCATGGATAACTCAGACTTTGGTTGATATATTGTTGTATTCGGAAACCACAGCGGCGGGAAGAAGGCTAAAGTCCATTGTTAAAGTTCAGGATACAATTCAATGTATTGAAACAGAGGCAAGGCGTTTTGATGTAATAGTGGGAAACCCGCCGTATGGTAAAATAAAGCTGGATGAGGAAACCAGAAAACTATATTCAAGATCACTATATGGACATGCCAATTTGTACGGGCTATTTATCGATGCCTCATTAAGAATATTGCAGCCTGGAGGTCTGGTCGGATTTGTAACACCCACTTCCTTTTTAGGCGGTAAATATTTTTCAAACCTGAGAAGGTTATTAGTGGAGGAGAACCCTCCTTTAGCAATTGATTTTATTGCAATGCGGTCCGGTGTGTTTGATCAGGTTCTTCAGGAAACGTGCCTGGTTGTTTTTGGACCCAATAAAACACGGTGTGTAACCGCGAATAAAATTAATGTGGAAAACAATGTCTATCGTGTTGAGCGAATTGGAAACTTCCAAATTGAGGAAGGCATAAAACCATGGGTGATTGCCCGTGAACCGGCAGAGGCTAATATCGTTAAAAGAGTTGGGGGAATGAACACCACATTACAAGACTATGGATATAAAGTTTCTACAGGACAACTGGTATGGAATCGGTTAAAAACACAGATTTATGAAGAACCAGAGTGTGGAGTCAGACCTATTATTTGGGCAGAGGCGATTTCGGCAGATGGAGAGTTTAAGTTTAATTATCAATACAGACGTAAAATGAAATATATAAAAATTTCAGAAAAGCAAGAATTTTTAGTGTGGAAACAAGCCGCAGTGTTGGTTCAGAGGACTACTGCAAAGGAACAGAACCGAAGACTGCAGACCTGTATATTGCCGCAGGAATTCATTGATAAATGGGACGGAGTTGTGGTTGAAAATCATGTAAATATTGTGCATTCGAACTCGGCCGTTCCCAAAGTATCCCAAAAGGCTTTAACGCTGATTTTAAATTCACAGACAGTAGATCGAATATTTAGATGTCTGTCTGGAAGTGTAGCAGTATCGGTTACAGAACTGCAGGCAATACCTCTGCCGCCAGTTGATAAGTTGAAGGAACTGGAAGAAATAGCAGAAGCTGTACATAAGGCGGATATCGATAAAGAAATGCAGGAAAAAATAGAGAATATCATTTTAAAAGCATACGGGCTGGAGGGTTAAAAGACATGGTTTCTGAGTGGTTATCTGGAAAATTACCGGAGATTGAAGAGATACAGGGAAGATTAAAAGCTATTTTTCCAAGAGAAATAGACGTAAACGGTTACATAATCCGTGAAATGGGTGCAAAAACAGTATTCACAATGCTATATGGTTTTTGTGTTGATGAAGCGGAGTGGATAAGGCCAGCAACGATTACTTGTATGACGGATGAACAGGCCGTTATGCAAACACCGGAAAAAAGAAAAGAATGGCTCGCGTTAAGCCAAAGCAAAGATGCTCCTAGAGATATACCAGGAAGGTGGTATAAACCTAATACAAGGGAACCCATAAGGGATGAGACGATAAGAGAAATGGTGCGGTTGAACGCAGTTATAGAAAGAGCAGGATTAGCGACAACCTCCCCATTACCCAGATATTCTTTGCAAACTCAGTTTGCAGATCTGTTTGATCCCAAATTACAAGGTGAGGAATTAGATTTAGCCATTCAAAAATGGCAGGAAGACTTTTTGTCAGCAACTTCGCTGGCAAGAGTCGCGTTGTCGAAACGATTAGTATCAGCGTCATCAGACGGAGTATTAGTGAACCTTCCGAATGGTGAAACCAGAAAAATGGCATCGGGCCCAAGCAGTGAACTTGCAAAGGCGGTTGTTGAGCAGTTTGCTATACGTTTCATGAAAGATCCGGCAGTTATTTTAATGAGTGAGTCGGCTAAAAAGTTATTGCTAAAAGATGATGATTTGTGTCAGGCAATTGGTTTTGATGTGGATGTGTCTACTGTGCTCCCGGATTTGATTTTAGCGGAATTAGGAGAAAAGCAGCCAATTATAGTGTTTATCGAATGTGTTGCAAGCGATGGCCCTATTCATGACCGCAGGAAGATGGAATTGCTGGAATTGGCGGCGAAAGCGGGATATAAAGAAAAGGACTGTGTTTGTGTGACTGTATTTAGAGACCGCTCTGACTCCGTAAGCCGTAAGTTGGTTCCTTCTGTTTCCTGGGGAACCTTTATTTGGTATGCCAGTGAGCCGGACAATATTATTTACTTGCGAGAGGGAAATGAAGAAAGGTCAGTTTCTATTGGTGGATTTTTAGAACTGTGAGACAAGAAAGAGATGCGGGGCGGGAGCCGGTTCTTTGGGAAAAGAGAACAGGGAAAAAGGCTGCCAGCCGGAGCGTGTTCCCGGGATTATCCATGTGAGACCGGACACCTCCGATACAGCAGATACCGTACTCCTTCCGGAACTGGCAGCCAATGTGATTATACGCCCAATACAGGGCAATACGCAAGAGAAAAATGTCAATTTGGATCTTTCGGTGACTGTTCGTCTGCTTTGGAAGAGGAATCACCGGTTAAGGTTTTTTGGGGGCTCGGCGAGGAGGAATCCTTGCCGGAGTTTCTTTTTTTGCGGAGTCTTTTTCTTGTCAGGGCTCCGATTCCGGCAACAATACCCGCCAGCAGGGCAAGGGCCGGAAGATGGGAAATCAGCCATACCAAGAGGTCAGTGAGGCTGGTAATCACCCGTTCCAGGTTGCGGACAAAGCCTTTTTGGATTCGTGTTCCGATGGAATCCGGGGCAGTGGGAGTAAACACCCCGACTTCCTGTATGCTGATATGTACGGTGCTATAGTCGACCTGGTTGTCGTAGGTTCGCAGCTGGGATTCGAAACATTCCAGCTGATAGCGGATTTCTGAGAGGCGTTCCTCCAGTGCAATGACCGCTTCCAGCGTATCGGCCTTTTCCAAAAGCGCCCACAGGCGTTCCTGTTCAATGGTGAGGGATTTTTTCCGGCTTTCAATGTCTGTGTATTGCAGGGTGACATCCTGTACATTCTCGGAGCGGTTCATCACATTGCTCTCGGAATTCATCTGTACAAGGAATCCGTCTAACTTGTCAGATGGGATGCGAACCGTCAGGAACGCATACCGTTTTCGGATATTGCCAGAGGAAATACTGGTGCCGCTGACATCTGACTGCTCGATATAGCCTCCATCTGCGGAAACCGTTTGCTGGACTGTGGCAAGCAGGCTGTCAAACTCTGTGGTTTCCACATCCAGGCTGACTGTGCGGATCAGCTTACGGCTGCTTGCTGGTTTTTGGCTGCTATCGGAGTCCCTGGCAAGGTTTTCTGTTGTGAACTGTTCCATGGAACTGTCTTCTGCCATAGCCGCTTCCAAAGCGGCGGCCGGTGCGGCAGCAGCTGTAGTTTCGGCAACCATATAAGGAACTTCTTCGGCCTCATTATAAAAACTGCTGTCCGACATCCCGCCGCCGGCCATCCCACCTCCACCGCCAGCCATGGAAAAATCGGAGCCGTTTTCATAAGAACTATAGGCTTCTGATTCCTGTACAGCTGTAGATTTGGCATTGCCTCCACAGGCGATGAGAGAACCGGCGGTGACAGTGGCAGTAAGGAATAAAATCGTTGTTTTGTGGACTTTTTTTGTCATAAGAAACCCCTCCCTTTTAGTCTTGATTGTATACTCTATATAGGATACGAATGAGAAGGCCGGATTTATGGTGAAAGAAAAAAATATTTCCTGGTGTCTTGTATATCTTTGGCAGATTATGTATAATGGGTTTGTTTTAGCAAAATAATTTTGGAGTGACATCGACCAGGGACAGGAGGATGCCTGTGAAGAGAGAAAAGATTTTGATTATTGATTTTGGCGGCCAGTACAATCAGCTGGTGGCCCGCCGGGTTCGTGAATGTAATGTGTATTGTGAAATTTATTCTTATAAAACGGATCTGGAAAAGATCCGGGATATGAAGCCAAAAGGGATCATTCTGACCGGAGGCCCAAACAGCTGCTATGAGGAAGGGGCAGCCGCCTGTGATCCTGCATTGTTTGAACTGGGAGTTCCGGTGCTGGGGCTGTGCTATGGGGCACAGCTGATGATGCACACATTGGGGGGCCATGTAGGGAAGGCGCCGGTTCGGGAGTACGGAAAGATTGAGGTGACAACCGACAGAAGCAGCAAATTATTCACAAATGTTTCGGAGAAAACCGTGTGCTGGATGAGCCATAATGATTATATCGAGACAGCAGCGCCGGGATTTCAAATAATTGCCCATACCCCTGACTGCCCGGTGGCCGCCGCCCAGTGTGAGGAAAGGCAGTTGTATGCGATACAGTTCCATCCCGAGGTACTGCATACCCAGGAGGGGACAAAGATGCTGTCCAATTTTGTCTATGAGATCTGCGGCTGTGCCGGAGACTGGAAAATGGATGCCTTTGTGGAAAACAGCATCCGGTCAATCCGGGAGAGAGTGGGAAAGGGAAGGGTGTTATGTGCCTTGTCCGGCGGGGTGGACTCCTCGGTGGCAGCGGTGATGATGGCAAAAGCAGTGGGAGACCAGCTGACCTGTGTGTTTGTGGATCATGGACTTCTGAGAAAGAATGAGGGGGATGAGGTGGAGGAGGTATTTGGCCCCAATGGCCCCTACAAGCTGAATTTTATCCGGGTAAATGTCCAAGAGCGTTTCTATGAAAAGCTGAAGGGGGTGGAGGAGCCGGAGCAGAAGCGGAAGATTATCGGGGAAGAGTTTATCCGCGTGTTTGAGGAAGAGGCCAAAAAGATCGGCACCGTGGATTTTCTGGTGCAGGGAACGATCTACCCGGACGTGGTGGAATCCGGCCTTGGCGGGGAGTCGGCTGTGATCAAGTCCCATCACAATGTGGGGGGTCTGCCGGATTATGTGGATTTCAAGGAGATTTTAGAGCCCCTGCGGGATCTGTTCAAGGATGAGGTGCGAAGGGCCGGTCTGGAACTGGGGATTCCCGAAAAGCTGGTCTGCCGCCAGCCGTTTCCGGGGCCGGGGCTTGGGATTCGAATCGTGGGAGAGGTGACTGCCGAGAAGGTGCGGATGGTGCAGGATGCAGATGCCATCTACCGGGAGGAGATCGCAAAGGCCGGTCTGGATAAGAGCATCGGGCAGTATTTTGCCGCCCTGACCAATATGCGTTCCGTGGGAGTTATGGGAGACGAGAGAACCTATGATTATGCCGTGGCGCTGCGGGCAGTGAATACCATTGATTTTATGACAGCGGAGACGGCGGAGATTCCTTTTGATGTGCTGGTGAAGGTGATGAACCGGGTGATTAATGAGGTGGAGGGGGTTAATCGGGTGTTTTATGACCTCACCTCGAAGCCGCCGGGGACGATAGAGTTCGAGTGAGAAGTAAAATCCTCGCAAGTCTTGAGAAATCAAGGCTTGCGGGGATTTTTGGGGTGGCAGTGGGTACGATTTGGGTACACTTTATATTTAAATTATAAAACACATACTATAAATTGGCTATAAGATTTACAATGGCATTTATAAGGATTTTATATAAATGCAATGCTCTGGATATAAACTTAGCTGTTTCGTTTACGCTTTGTTTTTTTTCGTGCTTGTTTTGTGGGAGTGCATTTAGGTTGCTGCCTGTTCTGTGCTTCAAGTCCATTTATAAAATTATGGCTAGTTTGATATTTTTTTATGTATTCAAACATTTGATTTCTAATGTTTTCGTTTTCAACCATTGTGTAAAAATACTTATCTGATTTTTTTGAAAAACAATAACACATAATAGAATCGCTTTTCTCAATAAATTTTCCATTTTTTCCTTTTTTTAAATATAAAACAATATCAAAATATTCGGCAGGGATAAAGTCTAAAGCATCATCAAAAATATAATAAAATTTTCCAGTATAATTACTGCTAAGTGTTCCTTTAATTTTAAAGCATAGATGTTCCATGTCTTCGCGTTTGGTCTGTGGAACAATATAATAATAGAAGACATTTGAATTTAAATTTGATAATATTGCATTTCGACATTTTATTCCATCAGGTGTATCATTTTGTTCCTCAAAATCATTAGTGATTACCCAAATTTCATTATTTATAAGGTTGTTGTTTACCCCTATGTCATTTTCGATAGAAGAAAGATATTTGTATTCAATTGATTGTTCACCATAGTTAATTAGATGAGCCTCAACTCTTCCAAGTTGTTCGTTAATTGATGTTTCTACTTTTTTTGAAGCTTGATCCATTTGTATATCTGTTGTTAAATTATGTAATGTATGATACAAAGATAAAACAGCAATTATTGTCAAAGCTATAAATAATCCAAGTATAGTATTATCTATATAATAGTTAGCCTGTGTATCTTGCTTTAGAATAATAAAATAACCAGAAGAATAGCTGAATCCAAATCCGATTAAATCAACAATTAGCACAAATAATGTAATAATAATATTCTTACTTAACTTATGTTTCATGATAGAGTACCTCCTAAGGATGTAGATAGTCATATGTGTAATTTTGACCTATGTCACTATATAATTTGCGGATTGTTTCGCATATATTGGAGTTTTTTCCGTCTAAAGCACCCGTTTCATTAACTGTTTCTCCTAAACAATATCCACCACAATGCAATTGCACTGGACATGAGAGGCAATGTTTCATATTTGTGGATTTTCGATTGTTTAAGGCAGAGATTCGATCTTGATATAAATCAAAGGATTTAGTAAATTCGTTCCATTTTCCAAATAGAAAACACTTCATATGATTGTCTTCATTTCCAGTTAGTACCATATCACAAGCTGATAAAAATCCATCTGTTGTTATGTGTGGAGCGGATAAAGGGGTACAAGACCTACAATGATAGGGTGATTCGCCATCAAAATTAATACATAGAAAACTACCCCAAAATACTCCCTTTTTCTGTGCATATTTGTAAGCCACAATGTAATTGTCAACATAGGTATTTAAGTCTATGTGTGGACTTTTTTTAGAACTCATACAAACTGGTAAATTGCCAACTGAAGAAAATAGTGGATCTGTCCAAATTTGATGAATGCCCAAGTCATAAAAATAGTCAACCATTTCTTTTTGCTTACAGACATTTTTTTCAGTAATTGTTACTCTTGCACCAATTAATAGGTTTTGTGATGTTTTGTTAGAATTAAGCCAATCAATATTATCTTCTATAATATCTGTGGATGTTTTTTGATTGAATATATCTGTATAGCAAGGGTTTAAAGGACGATAATACTCTTGTATTTCTCTCATTCCATCAAAAGAAAGCCAGGCTATGTTGATATTATTCAATATCCACTCTCTTACTTCTTTTGAAAAAACGCCATTTGTTTGAATTTCAACTGTGACACGTTTACCATCATTTATATGATGTTTCGCATAATGTGTAATTTTACGCATTAATTCAAATTCTTGTGTAGGTTCTCCGGGACCATAAAAGCGAATATGTCTACAATCATTATTTGCAAAGTACCAATCTATTCCCGCCTTGGCTATTTCAAATGATAGTGATTGTTCAGTCAGTTTATTTCGCTCGTTGGCATTATAGCAATAAAGACAACAAAGATTACATTTTGTAGTGAGAAAAAAGGAAAGCATATGCTTATTGCAATGTGGCATAGTTATTTCCACCCTTTCTTGGAAAGCTTTATATCAACAACAAATTATTTAGGTATAGAATTGAGGCCAATTTCATCCATAGCCTCATCATGTGCCTTTTGTATCTTCAAATTCAAATCAAACGGTTCCGATTCTGGATAAATATCCATCCATAAATTAAAAGCAGCCTCCGCCTTTAATAATGCTTCTCCACGTTTTTTCACATCTTTAATAGAATTACACTTTTCCACTTCTTTCATATATTCCTCATAACGGTTACACCATGAGCGCATTAAAGAAAGTGTACGAAAGCTGACAGCAACCATATCATTACCGTATTGATCCTGATACTCAAATAAATGCCCGTCATACTGCCGGAACACTTGAAAAAGCCTGTGCATAGCTTTGATGCTGTCAAAATCAGAGTTGGTTAATGCCTCGACATTGACAGCCAGAGCTTTAGCAATAGTTTCAAGAGATTTTGGCTTGGGGTTCCGTCTGCCGCTTTCGTATGCACGTATATATGCTTCGCTCGCACCAACCAATTCCCCTAGCTGTTTTTGTGTTAAGTTTCGCTCCTGCCTAATTCTTCTTATATTTTCTCCAACAGTCATAACAACCTCCTGCAAAGTAACTTTCAAAATTGAAATGATATAAATATAGCATAACACATAAAGAAAAAAAAATAAAGAAAAAGATATTGACACGAAACAAATGTTGCGATAGTATATACATACAACATAACAGAAACAAATGTTGCGCAGTAGAAACAAATATAAGAAAGAGAGGCAAAGACATGAACGAAAAACTTTATTACAATGTCGCAGACATTGCGGCGATGCTCGGCATCAGCATGGGAAAGTCTTACAAGATTCTGCGGGAAATGAACAGCGAATTATCTTCCAAAGGCTTTCTCACAATCGCAGGGAAAATCCCCGTAGCCTATTTCAAAGAAAAATGGTATGGGGCGGCAAAGGAGGTAAGCGTATGAGCTGTAATGCAAAGAAAGATCCAAATGGTACGTGGAGAATACAGTACCGATGGACGGATTGGACAGGAGCAAAAAAGAAGTCGCAGAAAAGAGGGTTCAAAACAAAGAAAGAGGCGGAAGAATGGTATGCGCATTTCTTATTGCAGCAGTCCTCTGATCCGACAATGACGCTGGCTGATTTTTGGGAGATTTACAAGGCGGACATGGAAAAACGCTTGCGGAAAACGACCATGAAACAGAAAGAGTATGTGATGAACGATAAGGTTCTTCCATACTTTGGCAGTACGCCAATCAATGAAATCACAGCTCCTATGATAAGAAAATGGCAGGGTGAAATGATGGAGAAGGGTTTCAAGCCCACCTATCTGAAAACTATACACAACCAGCTCAGTGCCATTCTGAATTATGCGGTTAATTTTTATGATTTACGCTCTAATCCATGCCGGAAAGCAGGAAGCATGGGAAAGAGCCGGGCAGATGAAAGACCGTATTGGACTTTGGAGGAATTTCAGAAGTTTTCGGATGCGATTATGGATAAGCAGGATT
>CAJURT010000014.1:69955-75904 GCA_910588875.1 uncultured Lachnospiraceae bacterium | reverse complement strand
TCATCATAGATCACCGGCACCCCGGCCTTGATGATTCCCGCCTTTTCCGCCGCAATCTCAGGAATCGTATCTCCCAGATACTGCGTATGGTCAAGGCTGATGGAAGTAATGATGCAGGCTATGGGACGGGCAATCACATTGGTGGTATCCAGCCGCCCGCCCATGCCAGTCTCCAGCACCACATAATCGGTCTTTTCCCGGGCAAACAAGACCATTGCCATCAGAAATACAAATTCAAAAAAAGTAGGATGGCAATAGCCCTGCCCGGCCATCTGCCGAACCACGGAGAGAACCCTCTGGAAACAGTCCTCAAAGGCCTCCTCCCCCACAAGTTCCCCATTGATCAGAAAACGCTCCCGGATATCCACCAGATGCGGCGACACAAAGGTCCCCACCCGGTATCCGGCCTCCTTCAAGACAGCCGTCAGATCCGCACAGACCGAGCCCTTACCGTTGGTTCCGGCCACATGGATCACAGCCAGCCCCTCCTGGGGGTTGCCTAACTGCTCCAGGATATGCCTGGTCTGTTCCAGGGTGTTTTTCTCCTTGGCCCAGAATGGTATTTTCAATAAATAATCTTTCGCCTGTTCATACATAACTATAATATATGTGAAATCTTCCAGTTTATGAATGGAATTTCAGCTGCCCCAGCCGCTCCTCCACCTGAGCCATCATCTGCCTGTACTTCTCCTGCTTGGCCTTCTCCTCGTTAATCTTGGCCTCCGGCGCCTTGCTGACAAACCGCTCGTTGGAGAGCATCCCGTCCACCCGGGCAAGTTCTTTGGTCAGCCGCTCCTTTTCCTTAACCAGCCGCCCGATCTCCTTTTCCACATCCACCAGTTCCGCAAAAGGCATGTAAATGGTAGCCTGGGAGATCACTGCCGACACCGCGTCCTCGTCAATCCCCTTCTTATCCGGCTGGATCGTCACCTCACTGGCAAATCCCAGGGTGGCAAAGAACACCTTGCTGTGCTCAAAGATTTTCCGGACCTTCTCCTCCTGGGACACCACATACACCTTGGCCTTGCGGCTGGGAGGCACGTTCATGGAGGTGCGGACATTGCGGATGGCGCGGACTGCATCCTTGATCAGTTCCACCTCCTGCTCCTCAGCAGCAAAGTTTAAGTCCTCCCGGTATTCCGGCCAGGAAGAAATCATGACAGACTCCTCCTCATCCTGCAGATTGCAGAAAATCTCCTCCGTCACAAAGGGCATATAGGGATGGAGAAGCTTTAAGGACTGGATAAGCACGGTCTTAAGAGTCCAGAGGGCAGCCCCCCGGGTCTCATCCTCCTCGTTCCACAGCCGGGGCTTCACCATCTCAATATACCAGTCACAGAACTCCTCCCAGATAAAGTCATACACCTTCTGGAGGGCAATTCCCAACTCATACTTATCCAGGTTCTCCGTCATCTCCCGGGCCAGGCCGTTGACCTTGGAGAGGATCCACTTGTCCGGCATCATAAACGCCAGGCCTCTGTCCCGGTCATTTTCTCCAGGATTTCCGCCCTTAGCTTCTGCCGCCTGCCGGTCTGCCCCCTTGCCGCAGGCCAACTCATATTTCCTCAGCTCCTCCAGGGGAGCCTTTTCCATATTCATCATAATGAAACGGGAGGCGTTCCACACCTTGTTGGCAAAATTCCGGCTGTTCTCCACCCGCTCCCAGTAGAAACGCATGTCATTGCCCGGTGCGTTTCCCGTGATCAATGTCATGCGCAGGGCATCTGCGCCGTACTTGTCAATCACCTCCAGGGGATCAATGCCGTTGCCTAAAGACTTGCTCATCTTGCGCCCCTGACTGTCCCGCACCAGCCCGTGAATCAGCACGGTGTGGAAGGGGCATTTCCCCGTCTGCTCAAGCCCGGAGAACACCATGCGGATGACCCAGAAGAAAATGATGTCATAGCCGGTCACCAGCACATCCGTGGGATAGAAATATTCCAGTTCCTCCGTCTTCTCCGGCCAGCCCAGAGTAGAGAAAGGCCACAGGGCGGAGGAAAACCAGGTATCCAGTGTATCCTCATCCTGAACAAAATGAGAACCGCCGCATTTGGGGCATTTCTCCGGCATGGCCCTGGCCACGATCAGTTCCCCGCAGTCTTTACAGGTATAGGCCGGAATCCGGTGCCCCCACCACAGCTGCCGGGAAATGCACCAGTCCCGGATGCCCTCCAGCCAGTGGAGGTAGGTCTTGGAAAAACTCTCCGGCACAATCCTTAAATCACCGGTTTTTATGGCCTCGATAGCCGGCTTTGCCATCTCCTCCATGCGCACAAACCACTGGGGCTTCACCATAGGTTCCACCGTGGTCTTGCAGCGGTCATGGGTGCCCACATTATGGGAATGGGGAACCACCTTCACCAAAAGACCCAGTTTTTTCAAATCCTCCACAATGGCCTTTCTTGCCTCATACCGGTCCATGCCGTCATAGGGGCTGCCGGGAAAGTCGATGGTGGCATCGTCATGCATAATGCAGATCTCCTCTAAGCCGTGGCGCCTGCCCACCTCAAAGTCATTGGGATCATGGGCCGGGGTGATCTTCACACAGCCGGTCCCAAACTCCTTATCCACATACTCGTCCGCTATCACCGGGATCTGCCTGCCGGTGAGAGGCAGCTTTAGCATTTTCCCGATCAGATCCTGATACCGCTCATCCTCCGGGTTCACTGCCACCGCAGTATCCCCCAGGAGAGTCTCCGGGCGGGTGGTGGCGATCTCCACATACCGCCCCTCCTCCCCCGCAATGGGGTAATTAATATGCCAGAAAAAGCCGTTCTGCTCCTCATGCTCCACCTCGGCATCCGAGATAGAAGTCTTACAGACCGGACACCAGTTGATGATGCGGGAGCCCTTGTAGATATAGCCCTTTTCATATAATTTGACAAATACCTCCAGCACGGCATCCGAGCAGCCCTCATCCATGGTAAACCGCTCTCTGTCCCAGTCAGCAGAGGATCCTAATTTGTAAAGCTGGTTGATGATCCGGGCGCCGTACTCCTTTTTCCAGTCCCAGCACTTCTCCAGAAATCCCGCCCGGCCCAAATCCTGCTTGTCAATGCCCTCGGATTTCAGCTTGTCGATCACCTTCACCTCTGTGGCTATTGCCGCATGGTCGGTTCCCGGCTGCCACAGCGCCTCATAGCCCTGCATCCTCTTATAGCGGGTCAAAATATCCTGCATGGTATTGTCCAGGGCATGTCCCATATGCAGCTGCCCGGTGATATTAGGCGGCGGCATCACAATGGTAAAGGGCCTCTTCCCTTCCCGTTTTCCCCGGCCGGCATCCGCGTGGAAATACTTGTTGTCCAGCCACTTCTGATACAGCTTCTCCTCGATCTGGGACGGGTTGTAGTTTTTCTCCAATTCTTTCATAATGTTTGTCTGACCTCCTGGGTTTTCTGTTTGGTTTTGCGGCAGCCGGTAAAACAAAACAGAAAACAAAAACGTCCTCTATTCGGCCAGCTGCCGGATAAAGGACGAAATAAAATTCCGCGGTACCACCTTTCTTATGCCGTTTCAGCCAGCCTCCTGTCCTCCTGCAAAAAGAATCCTGCCCCCAGGATTCTCCGCCTGCGGCGGGTCGTGCTGTCCGTTCAAACGGCATCTCTCCATCAATCCTTAACGCGGACAAGACGGGGGATCTTACTCCATGGGCTTCCCGTCCCGGCCTGCATAAAGCATGTCCCGCACATTCCGCCCTGTTCAGACTCCCGGCTCCCAGGCTACCTTCCAATGGCTTTCCCAAAACCGCCTTTCAGCCGGTGAGCGGTTCTCTCTGACGGGTATCCCACTGTACTCCTCCTGTTCCCTGCCTTTTCGTATAGTCCTTATCATAGGGGATTTTAGGGGGATTGTCAAGCAGGAAAATAGGGTTCGTTTGTTTTTCTTCCACCCGTTTTTGCCCCAGACAAAGCACCGCCCAGACCGATGGTATCCGTATAAGCCTCTGGTTTTCTCATCCGCTCACATTACTCCAGCACATGAACATTGTCCGTACTCGGTTCACCCAAGGGGAGGGAGGTATCGCTGGGCCACCAGGTCTCCCTCGGATCAATACTGAAGACCACGTGCTGCCCCTCATACTGCTCCAGTCCTGCCGCAAAGGTGACGTCAATCATCGTGGCCTCCCTTTCATAGCTGCTAAGTCCGTCTCCGCTTCGCGCCGTCACGGCCTGTGGGGTATCCAGCAAAATCAGAAGGAATACCTGGCTGGGATCGCTGTAACCGGCGTTGGGGTCGTTTTCCCCCTGGAGGGCAAGAACCTCGTTGTAGGTGTACCGGCCCACGGTTCCCGCCAGCACGGTCCGGTCACCGTCAGTGGGCAATGTCCCCTCCTCCGGTTCCCCCAAAACCGCCGGTTCCAGGATGTCCTCCACCTCCGACGGCTCAGGCGCTATGATCAGGCTTTCCCCGTCGGGACTGTATGCCAGGACTTTTACCCTGCTGAACTTTCCATATATCTCCTCATATTCTTCGGCGGTACAAATCCCTTCGCGGCCTCTGTTGTAAATGTTATAAAGTATGCGGTATCCCATGCCGCCAGTATAAGGATTGGCGCTTTCGCTGCGGGAAATCGAGTATAACATACCCCAGTCCCTGTCATCGCCGCTCCAGCTGGGCCTGTCGCCGTCTTTTTCGCCTATCGGCCCATCGTAGCTGTAGTGGTAGGCGCGATAATCCACCTCATTGTGAGTTTGCCTGAACGTCTCCAGATACATCCGGCCGCCGGATTCTACCAGCGAGAATGTTCCTCTGCTGCTAAACTGCGGTGTACTTAAATATAGATCATCAACCCCATCCGGTCCGGCCCGGTAAATGGAAACGGCAAACAATTCGGATGTTCTTTCATTGTTCCGCGTATGAAGCACCAGCAATTCCGGATTGCCGTCCGCCTCAAAATCCACCATTTCTGTATATAGAATCTCTCCATCGATCTCGGCCAAGGCCTCTGCATACTCACCCGGAACATCCCCGTACTCACCCGAAGCATCCCCGTCCCCGCCGCCGGTCAAGTCCATGGCGGAATCCTCCAAAATAGCCTCAATCAGGTCGTCATTGTCTTCGATCTCCTCCATGACAAAGGAAGGAACGTCGGCAGCGGAAAATTCTTCCACCGTAATCTGGCCGTCCTCGGTCATGACAGCCATCTCCCCGGCCCGGACCGTTTCTTTCTCGCCGTCCGCCTCGCAGCGCACCTTGCCCTCCAGCAGGTAGACAGACAACTGGTCTTTGTCCTCCGACAGAACCACCCACCCGCAGGTGCCCCGGATACCCACGATCATGTTGGAGGTACGGATGTCCATGGTCTCATCCCCCTCCAGGGGCTCAGTCACGTTGAAAAACAGGGATCCGGACAACACCTGGATCTCTAAGTGTTTGTCCTCTTTTTTGATCTCGATCTCACTGTCCTGGTCCAGCTTGGTAAGTTTTACCTGATCCAGGTCGATCCAGGCGTAACTCTCAGACCGGGTGTCCACCCCGTAGCCGGAGTACAGCCCCAGATTCTCTGCCGGCTCCAGGTCCTTGCCTTCGCCGTCGGAGACGGACACCCTTCCCTCGCTGCGTCTCAGATGCATGGTGGCGGCCTTTGCCCCGCCCCCGCAGGAGGTCAGCAGCAGGGAAACGGCCAGTGCCAGTGGGGCCAGATGCTTCGTCATATTTCTGCCTTTCATGTTCCAAATTCCTGCTTGTTGTAAAATTCCTCCCGGCAGCGGCTCTCCATAAACTGCCGGGTCAGTTCCGGATCCGAGCTCCGGGCGGTTTCCGCAGTGTACCCATCTCGATTCCGCTTCGCTTCATCTCGATGGACGGGCTTCGCCCTATGGAAAAAGAGCAGCAAACCCTGGCGTTGTGCTAGGTCAACCGGACCAGGCTCCGGGCGGACACGCAGTGCTCCCATCTCGATTCCGCTTCGCTTCATCTCGATGGACGGGCTTCGCCCTATGGAAA
>CAJURT010000014.1:0-69855 GCA_910588875.1 uncultured Lachnospiraceae bacterium | reverse complement strand
AAGAGCAGCAAACCCTGGCTTTTGTGCTAGCACAACGCCAGGGTTTGCTGCTCTTTTTCCGCACTGCTCATGCCTATGCCATGTTTCTATACTCCGTCTTCCATTGGTAGAGTTGGTTGGCTTCGCCGGTTTGGCGTTTTACGGTGTCTTGTTGGAATAATGCCTCCAGTTCCTTTACCTGCTTGGATTGCCTTGCTTTTTCCCTGGCCATCTTTAGTTTTTGTTCCCAGAGTTCTTTCTTTTTATCGGTGATCTCTTCCTGCAGGTCCTTGCTCAGGACCAGTCTTTCATCGATGCGGCTTAAGTCGTACAGCCTCTCTAACACGGCATCCTGCTGGTTCTTCTGGTAGGCGTTCCCATAAGCCTCAAATGCCTTGTCCAGCTGGAACATCCTTGCATAGCAGGAGCCCAGGTTGTTATAGACCCTTCCAAAAAACAGGTCGTCTACCTGCTCGCTTTGTGGGTACTCCAACAGCTTCTGGTAAATCTCGACTGCACGGCCATATTGGCGAAGGGAAAACAATTCGTCTGCTTTCATCCGCATAAAATCTGCCGGGTGTTTTTTTCTGAGGGCAGCGGCCATCTGCCGGAAACGCCCTACTTCTGCCATGCTGTAATAGTCACAGTCCTGGAGAATAATCATCAGTGCCTCGTCAGGGTTCTCCCCGCTCTTTAGCCATCTCTCCAGCTTCAGGGCCAGGAACCCCTTGTCCAGTTCTTCCCTCAGAAACGTCAGCAGCCGTTCGTCCACAAAATCATCCAGCACCAGCATCGGATGATTGAAAATCACATAGGAAAGTTCCTGGGAGGAGTAGAGATGGACTCCCATCAGTTCCATAAAATAAGGCCGTTTTACGTGTTCCTGCCTGCACAATAATAAACTCATAGCATTACCTCTTGCCGGATCAGGGCATTGCTTGCCGGAAACAGTTCCCCAAAACCATGGTCGCGCAATGTCACCTCCATCGTCCTCTCATCAAGGAACATCACCTGGATCTGCACCCGGGTCGTCCGGTCCGGGCGTTTCGGGAAACCCTCCAGGGGGATCGAGATCAGTTTTTTCTTGCGGGAATCCATGGAAGTCACCACAAAATCCACCGTGTTCTGACGGTCTGGGATCACGTCAATCACAGAAACCCGGTCATACCAGCAGTCCCCTGCTGCTGCCACGGTCACATCCGTCTCCTGCCCGCGGTGCAGCACCTTCATGGATACCGTGGTTTTTAACCGTCCGTCGCATATGCAGGTAAAAGAGGGATTCTCCTGGGCTCCTTCCTGGGCCCTGCATGCCGCCCCGCGGGCAAAAATCCCCTGCTCTATGTATACCTTGCGCCTGGAACACAGATACTTCATCAGGTTCTCCGCCCAGTCCTGGTTAAGAAAACCCTTTCCTGTCAGAAAAACCGCCGAATATGCCTTGTGTGCCATCATCCGCTCCGCACAGGAGGTGAGGATCCTGTCCGCCAGATGGCCCCCCGAAGGTTTTTTTAAAACATCCAGGTTCACCCCTTCCTCCAAATCCTCGTATTCTGCCACCACCATAACCTTCTTCATCCCCCGCTGCACCTTCATCTCGTAGTAGCGCAGGCCCACCTCAGACAGGTCAAACATCCCCACCGTGTTATTCCATACCTCTTTCTTCTGGCTCAGCGTATAGTAGATAAACCCCTCTGAATGGCTGACTATCTGCACCTGTTCCTTCGGGATCCCCAGGCGCAGGGCAATCTCCCGCAGCATCCGGTTCAGCCTGGGTTCCAGCCTTTTCACGGCGATCACCAGATATTCCGGCTTTCCCTTCTGGTACTCCTGTGCCGGCAGTTTCAGGATTCTTTCCAGAAACAAAAACAGCAGTTCCTTCCCCTCATAACGTACCCCTCCCAGGGTTGCCGTACCGTCCCGCAAGGCAAGATTCAGCAGCTTGTCCACAATGATGCCGTCGCCTTTCAGCGTATGGGCGTATGCCTCCTCTCCCACATACCACTCATCCGCATTCTTATTCCGACAGATCACGGTAGGAACTGTCCACAGTTTTTCTTCCTCCGGGCAGTTGATCTGTGTATACTCATCACACAAATCAACCCCTGCCAAAAGTCCGTCCATCATTCCCTCCATTCCATCATAACCGCCCGGGCCTGAGAACTGCCCATCCCCCCGGATCCCCATGCTCCCGGGCACAACAGGGTATTGCTACATCAGCCGGAATAACTCTTCCATGGCTGCACTGTCCCTGGCATATTTTAACATCTTTTCTTTCAAAGTATTTTCTTCCTTCAGGGCGAGGCAAAGCCCCATCTCATTCAGTGCCGCAAACCGGCTCCCTTTAATCTTCTCCTGCCCCGGCTCCCAGGTAAGGCTGCCCTCTTTTAGCAATGTCAGCTTTTCCTCTTTTTTTTCGTAAATCCTGTACTCCAGGATCTCCCCCTCAAACAACACTTTCTGCCGGATAAAAATCCCCGGATATACCCTGCGCATCTCCTCCCAATGGTACTCCTCTTCCTCCGGCAATATCCTGACCTGGAGAGCCGGCCTGGCATCCCGGTCCCCCTGGTATTCCACGGTCACCTGCTCCATGACAGAATCCGGCATCGGCACCCATCTGCCCAAATCTTTAAACCAGGAGAATACCCTGCCTTCCGCCAGCAAATGGCTGGTGATGGCCTGGCAGAGTTCCCTCTGCCCTTCCTCCAATGCCGGCAGAGCAGAATAATGGCGGCTCAGCGCCAGCAGATAAACCGTGGGGATCTTGTCAAAATCCGTAATCCCCCGGATTGCACTCTCCAGGTAAGCAAATACCCGGCTGCCGGCCGCCTCCCCTTTCATGAAATACTCTGATGATTTCATGGTAAAATAGGCCTTCACCAGGTTATCCTCCGTCTTCTTCCCCGCCGCATACCAGTCAAACACCTGGTCGATGCGTTCTGTCGCACCGGTAAACAGCATCTGGGCCAGCAAACGCTCCGGCATGTCATACACCAAAATCTTTTCCCGCACTGCCTGGTTTAATATGCGGTACATCTGTTTTCCGGAACCGTTAAAATGCTCACAAAGATAGTCCAGCACCACGCTGTCGTGCTTCCCCTCCGAGAACAGGTCGCAGGAGAGGAGCAGAAGCGTCTCATCCTCATCATGAAAAGGGCTCAGGATCATGCGGCTGCATAGCTTCAGCAGGCGCGCCCGCCGGATTCCCTCGGATCCATATCTGCAAATCCTGGCCCATGCCTCCCGTATATAATCCTGCTGGATCAGGGTCTCACAGATTCCTGCCCGCTCCTGCCTGGTCAGGCGTTCCATGTTCAGGCCCAAAAGATACTCGGTTCCTCCTGCCGCATCCGTTCCCTCCGCCTCCGCAATCTTCTGGTAATACTGAACCATCCGGATCAGGATCTTCTTGCGGTACATAGGCTTTAAGCGCAGATCAGCCGCTATCCTCCTCAGCGTCATCACATCCGCCTCGCCGGAAATCCCCCCATCCACGATCTCCCCGCACTCCTGCAGCCGCAGCATCTCATGGGAAGGGTACACCTCATAACAGCGCTCCTCCAGTTCACGGATATTCTTCTTTTCCATGGCCGGCACTTTCCTGTAAGGAATATTGGCATAGCGGTTCCCATACCCATCCTGGAACAGGATCACCGAATGCTCCCGGAATAAAGGCACATACGTCATCTTGTCCCTGACCAGGAAGGCGTCTTCCTCCTCCAGTTCCTCATAGCAGACCACCACATATTTGATATTAGGGTTGTCCAGTTCAATCCGGCAGGACCGCAGGACCGCAGGCAATACCCGCGCCACCCGCTGGTCAATCATTTCCTTGTAAATCATATGCCGGTAAAGCACCACCAAACGTTCGTTGACCCGGGCAGCCAAAAGCTGCTCCATGGTAAATTTCTCGATCTCCCGCTCGTACTGCTTATACAATTCCGCATCCGGCTTCATGTATTTTAAAATATTCATGTATAACAGGGAGCGGCTGTATTCATCCATGGATTTCTCATAAGAAAAATACAGCAGCACTTCCTTCGGCAGCAGGTACGGATAATCCTTGGGCAGGGAATACAGGTAGTATTCATATAACCGGGTCAGGCTCACCCCCCATTCCAGGGCTTTCTGGTACCAGGGAAAGTACTTTTCCTCCCGGCAGTCCCCTTTAATCAGCATCCCACAGGCTGCGCTTAGAAACTCCTTGTTTGGGTATTTCTCATACAAGGACTGCAAAAGCCGGCTGCAGGATCTTGTGTAATGCTTGGCCGAGCCTGCCAGCTGTGCCGCCCTCTCTGCCAGTTCCTGTCCCAGGATTCCCCGCCGGACAGCAAAATAAAGCACCTGGACTTCAAACCTGCCCAACCGGTGCATCAATAGGGGCTCTCTCTGAAAAAGAAAAAAAGCCTGGGCATATAGAAAAGGGCTGCTGAAACCGCGCTCAAACAGCCTGCGCATCCGTTCTAATAGTTCTGCCGGGTTTTCCCTCAGTTCCGGCTCCAGTTTCAGCCACAACAAAAACAGGTAGGGATGGCGGTGATCCTCCAGCAGGCACTTTTTCACCAGGCGGATCAGGGTATCCCTCTGCCCCTCCTTTTTCTTGAGGATCTGCAGCAGGTACTGATAAAAACAATAGAGTTCCGGCATATCCCGGCGCAAATCCGCCAGTTCCCCCCGATGGCCCTCCAGCAGTTCGTCTGCCCGCCCGGCCTGCCCCTCCAATATGGCCTGTTCCGCCTGCAAAAGCACATTCAGGGGCGTCTCCCCGTTCTTTCTCCGCAGGCTGTCAATCTCCTGCCTCATCCGGCCCAAAAGAGGTTCCGGCTCCGAAAGTCCCAGTTCATACTGCAGCCTGGACATAAGATAATGCCCCAGTTCCTCCCGCTCCCTGTTCTCCGGGAATTTAAACTCCTCATCGCCCCCCTGTGCCTCCACCTGGACCTGAACCGTCTCCCGGATCGTGGAAACCAGCAGCGCCCCCAGGTTCCTGCCCCCGTGCAGCCTGGCCGGATTCACCACATAAGTGACCTGGCATATGCCATCCTTAAAATCCAGGGGGCCGAAGGATCTCTTTGGAAGTTCCAGGAAATCCCCGTCTGCCGTCACCTGGAACTGGACATATCCCCAGGTACTGGCATGCACCTCCAAAACCTCCTTCACCGGCTTTTCCATTTTTTCATAGGAAAGGCGGCTGCTCTCCACCTCCAGCCTGACCGCCTCCTTCGCCTTCAGGGCCACCAGAAACTCCTCCAAAAGGTTCTGCCGGTTTCCCCGGCTTTTCAGGCCGTCATACAATGCCCGGACATGGATGTCCTGCATAAAGGGCGCTTCAATAAAATCCTGATATTCAAACAGGCGCAGAGCCGTCTCCTGGTCTTTCCTCGCCAGTTCAGCAAAATCTGCCGCCGTATTCAGATTCTCCAATGTCCTGCCGGAAGCCTCCACTTCTACCGAAAACGAGTAGGGCACCTTCTGCTCCCCGGCATTGGTCACAAGATAAAAGGCACCCGTAATCACATCCTTCTGGGTCAGGTACATGCTGTCGATCTCAAATGCAATGCGATTGCGGACACCGCCGAAAGCGTTATTGGCAACGCGGACACGGATATTAGAAGAGTAAACAAGGCCTTTGATATAACGGCCTTCTTCATCTGAAACAGTTATGTTTTTTCTCGTCACTTCCCCGGCGTGGACAGTATCGTTCAGTTCCGGCGGGCTCACTGCCAGCCTCAGAACCTCCGGATCGACAATCCCTTTTGCCAGCCGGTTTATTCTTTCTCTCATAGTATCACCTGTTCCGATTTCCTGCCACATTTTTCCATGCAAAATGCGGCTGCTCCGTCATTTCATCTTATCTTAGCATATTTTCACTTGATTTAAAAGGTTTAAATTGGTATGATAAAGAAAAAGTTTAGACTTCTATGACACAAAGAGAGGCTGCGTTATGTTATCGGATCCCATGACCCTATATAAACTGATGAATCTCTATATGCTCAAGCAGGTGAACTTCCCACTGACCAATGCACAGCTGACGGAATTTTTCCTGCAGCACGAATACACCAGCTATTTCACCCTGCAGCAGGCGCTGAACGAACTCCAGGAGTCCGGCCTTGTCCATGCAGAATCCTCCCACAACAGCACCCGCTATGAGATCACCCGGGAGGGGGAGGACACTCTGAGTTTTTTCGGAAGCAACATCTCCCCTGCCATCGTGGAGGACATGGACCATTACCTGAAAGAGAACCGTTTCCGCATGCGCAATGAGGTCAGCACCATCTCCGACTACTACAAATCCACCAACCAGGATTACGTTGTCCACTGTGAGGTCCGGGAAGGGAGAAGTTCCCTGATCAGCCTGGAACTCTCCGTCCCTGACAAAGACCAGGCGGAACTGATGTGCTCCCACTGGGAATCTCGCAGCCAGGAGATCTATGCCTTTGTCATGAGGACATTGATGCGGGATCACAATGCATAAATACAAGATATCGATAACATACGGCAGGGCGTTTCAAGCCCTGCCGTATTTCTCTTCTTTTCCTGTTTTCCAGCCCTGTCAGGCTTTCTCTTCCGTCTCTTTTCTCTCCGGCTCCCAGTACCAGTGTGCCGGCCCGTACACTAGTGCTTCTTTCTTCTCCTGCCCCATGAAAGCGCCGCCATGCCGGACAGGGAAAGCCCGCAAACCATTGCCCATATTATCCTTCGGGACCGGTCTCCTGTGGGGGGAAGCATAAATGCCAGGGGAATCTCATCCTCCGGGATATACATAAACTCCTCCTTCTCCGGATCCCACATCTTCAGATAAGTGCGTGGCACACCGTTCTCTAAGATGGTAATCCTCTCCGGGCTCTCCGGGTCATTGGGATCCGGCAGTTCTTCCGGATAGGCCGGAGGCTCCGGCTCCGCAGCCTCCTCTGAGGGAGTCTCCGGAGATGTCTCTGTCGGCGGTGGAGTGGGATCCTTCGGGTCGCTTCCGCCGCCACCTCCTCCACCGCCGCCGCCTCCCGGATGGTTCGGGGTGGGATCTTCCGGGTTCTCCGGATCGCGCCCGCTCTCGTTATGGATCTCCAAATAAGACGCTGTCCCGGAATTCTCCACAATCCCTTTCTTTACCGGCACGCTTAAATATCCCTCTGCCTTCTTCTCTGCCACCTCATAATACGCCCCGGCAGGAAGATCATGGATCGTGATGCTTTCGTTATGTTTGAGGGTGAATTCCCCGCCATTGCTGACGGTGGGGTATATCTTTCCCCCCTCGGAGGGCATGGTGTATTCCTCCTCATTTTTGGTATAGGGATATGCATCCGGATATTCACCTAAAAGCATATTCCCTTGTTTGTCGGTAAATTTGACGGTAAAACGGAATTCATCCGACTCCCTGGGGTCACCGGCAGGAATCGGGGATCCCCCCTCATAGATTGCCTTTTTGATGGTCAGCTTACCTTTGGGGATGTTCCGGAAGATGGCCTCACTGGCAAAATGCTGCCACAAGGGCCCGTTGGCAAGCCCGTTATGAGGCAGCCTCACATAAGCATCCCCGCTTATCTCCCGCACCTCATATTCTCCTATCGGGAGACCGGCAATCTTAAGGCTTTGGCCATTGTACAATTCCACCGTATCCCCGCAGCGGATCTCTATCTCCTGCTTCTGGTCACTAACCGCCGGATCTAGGAGCCCTATATACACCCTGCCGCTGTTATCTTCCCTCCCGTTTTCATCCTTCCACGAAACTTTGAACGTGAATTTTTCATTATTATCAGAAATTTTTGTCCCGTCCGCAAGCTGAACCTCTTTTCGGATGGTCAGCCCTCCTTCCCCTCCCGGGTTGCTGCCTATCTCAAAGGTCCCGTTACTCATAACGCCTCCGCCATGGGCTGCGGAACGGTTTCCTGTAATAAAGACCCCTGCCGTATTTTTCGCTGCTGTAACGGCCCCGGAAGCAGGGTTCGCATTAAGGCCTATCATATTGCTGGCAGATGCATAGCTGTCTGCTTCTATCCTGAGAGGGGATGCCTCCGGGAGATGTTCCTCTGTCTTGCTGCTGTTGCTGTAACTCCCGCTCCAGTTTGCGCTGCCTCCCCCCAGCATCCTGTCATATACCTGGCTTATATTGGAACAGTAGAAATCCTGATAACTCTTTTTCCCGCCATCATAAGAATAGGCAATGAACTCGGTCTTCTTTTCCCCCTCTATCACCGGAGTCCTGGCATCGATCCTGTCGGCATGGTTCCGGTGGTCTTTCTTCGGCAGGGCCTGGCTTTGATAGCCCTCCAGCTTCCCTCCCCCTCCAAATGCCGTATTGTTGAAAATGGCGCCTCCCTGAATGGCAAAAACCCGGTTCGTCCCATGGTTGCACCCTGCCACACCGCCGCCGAAACCTTCGGCAGTATTCTCGGTAATCAAGACATTTCTTATGTTAAGCCCTGCACTGCTCATAACAAAAATGCCTCCGCCGCCCCAGTTCTCTATGGTACCAGTCTTATTGTTGGTAATATAGATGCCGCTGCCTTTTATACTCCCCTCTTTTCCGTCCACACGCAAACCGCCGCCTTCCTCTGTCTCGGCGTAGTTTCCCGCAATCGTGCCCCCGGTCATCGTATATTGACCGACCCGGGTAGGGAACTGGTCTGCCGTGGCTGCCTTTCCATAATAGCTATGCAGATAAACGCCTCCACCGGCGGCTTTTGCCCTGTTGCCCGTCACATTACCGCCGCTCATTTGAAGCAGGCCTCTGGCAAAAATGCCGCCTCCGCCGGTTCCCCCGGTTCCCGTATGTATGTTTGCCTTGTCTGCATAATTGTTGGTGATATAGCAGTCGTCCTGGATTTTCAGGGTTTCTCCTATTTCTTTGTCCCCGTTAAAGAAGATGCCGCCTCCGCCATGGAAGTTGACTGCATTTTTCCATTTGTCGCCATCCTCCACATCCTCTTCTCCTTCTTCCGAGCCTTCCCGCGGCGTTTGCCCATGTGCCAGGTTACCGGCGATAACCGTATCCCCGCCAATCTGGGCACTGCCTCCGTCAATGCCCAAACCGCCCCCACGGTCCTGGGCGGTATTGGCAGCAATGATCCCCCCTGTGATTTGCAGGTTGCTTTTTGTTACGGTAACTGCTCTTTTACCGTTTGCCGTCACTTCCTCCCTGAAGTCTTCAACCTTGATGCCGCCTCCATCCCCCGAAGCTTTATTTCCGGCAATCACTCCGCCTGTCATTTGCAGCCTGCTGCCCTTTGCGATAATCCCGCCGCCGTCAGCCTTCCCGCTGCCGGTTCCGCTCTCCGAGCCGCTTCCTACAATATATCCTCCCTTCATCATAAGGGCAGAATTCTTCTCCACAGAAATGCCGTGCCTGCCGCCGGGATTCGTAATCATGCCGCCCTCAATAACGATACGGGCATTATCCCATGCAGATATAACAGAGTCCGCACCGGATGCCTGAATAACCCCAGGCTTTTTATTGCCCGTCCTGGCCCCCGGGTCTAACCGGTATTCCCAGGTTTGTTCCGCAGTATGGATGCCGGTGGAATCTGATTCGGCAACATAATAGGTAAGGAGACCGTTCTCATAGGTTCCCACCCTCCCTGCATTTTCCGGAATGCCTGCACTTGCTCCCACCCGCTGGGGCGCCGGATCTTCCCCCGCCTCGCTGTCCCGGATGGTCAGGCTGCTGTCCTTCCCCGTCACGGAAAATATACTTCCGCCATCGGCAGGGTTTCCTTCTATTTTGTATCCTCTGAGATCCAATACAATATTTTTTCCCTTATCCACACCAAGGGTTTGTTCCCCTTCCATGGTAAGGTTGCCCCCAAGGGGAATCACGGTTGTGTCCAAAGGATTGCTGCTGGCCCCATTGATGGCATTCCTCAAATCAGCTACAGATGCAACAGCGCCGTTCAAGGATGTATTCCACATGCCCTCCACATAGCAATCCGTGCCAATGGTGAAACTGGCGGTATGGGAAGGGGCCGGATAAGTACTGTTGCTGTCGGCCGTTGTATCGTTTGCGGTGTTTGCCGCAATAATGCTCTTGCCGCCTATCGTGATCATTTTTTGCCCGTCGCTGTAAATGCCTCCGCCTTGCTGCTTTGCGGTATTGCCAGTAACGGATGGCGCTTCCGTGTCCTTCCCAAAAGCAACGCTGCTATTATTGGCATAAATACCGCCGCCATTTCCCCCGGCATAATTATTAGCAATTATAGCTGATCTGCTAATACTATTGTCACTTTTACCTTCCTTTAAAAACGAATTCAGGAAATAAATGCCGCCGCCATTTTGAACTGCATGATTCCCTGCAATACACCCACCGGCAACAGTAATATTATATTTGTTTTCCCTGCCGCCTTCATAAAAAATGCCGCCGCCGCCCTCGTTTGCTCTATTCCCTACTATGGCAGCCTCTCCACTAATTTCAACTTTTGCATTAACACAGCGGATACCTGCGCCATTATATCTTGCAGTATTGTTTGCTATGATTCCCCCTGTTGCAGACATAGTTACGTACTGGTCAGCATAAACAGCACCGCCCTGCTTACCTTTATTATTTGCAATCACACCTCCTGAAACTGTCAACCCGCCAGTCTTGATCAGAATAGCCCCACCATCCTGGTCACTTGCTCCACAATCAACAATATAACCGCCTTTTATATATACTGTGTTATTATAATCTTTTTCTGCCCAAAGACCGTGCCAACCATCCTTATTCCTGATCCTCCCGCTTTCCATATTGAATGTTCCGCCAGTTAAATCGATAACAGCCTTTTTACCGTTCCCGTCCAGGGTACCCACGCCGCTGCTGTCCAAATCCACAGCATATTCCCACACGGTATTCGTTGTGCTTCTCCCGTCCAGGTTCACTTCGCATTCTGTGACATAATAAGTCAGTTCCTTTGTCACCTCATCATAAACCGTTTGCCCTGGTTTATCCACAGCCCCCTTCCTGACAGGCTGCACCTTTTTCCAACTGCTTTCCGAATCCTTAACCGTCAGCGCTGCCCCTCCCGGAACGCTAAACATAGCTGCATCAGCCGGACCTTCAAACTGAAGCGTATATCCATTCAAATCCATAACAACCGGCTTTCCGCTCTGAAGCACAATGGTACTGTTAACCGGAAAACTATTGGCAATCACAATCTCCTTTCCTTCCGCCACCGCTTTTTCCAGTTCCTCCTGGTTACGGACATTCCCTTCCCGCACGGCCATCAGCATCATCCCGCGGCATCTATAAATCGTAACATAGCATTCCTCGCTATGGATATGCCCCTCCTCATCTATTGCCCCATCGGCATTGGAGGCACTGGCAATCCCGCCGGCCACGGTTTCCTCCCCGGCAGGGATTTCCCTGATTTCTTCCTCCTCGCCAGGGTCCGACTCCGTCTCATCCAGACCCGCCGACGCTTCCTCTGAGTTACCGGTTCCTGCAGCAGTCCCCTCTGCCGGAACCGCCTCCTCTGTTTCCTTATCTTCCACATGATCCACATCCGGGGAAACCGTCAAATCCTCACCGGCACTTTCCCTACTGTCCGGCTCAGATTCTCTCCTGCCGTCTTCCCCGGAAATATGATCTTCCTCCTCTTCCTCTGGGGCAGATTCCGGCTCCTCTGTCTCCCAATCCCCATCCGGCTTCTCTGCGGCAGCATCCTCTGCCTCCTCTGCATCCCCGACTGCCGCCAGATCCGGTGCCGTATGATTTACCAAAAACCAACTCCCTGCATCGATTCTGCGCATGGAAACATGGCCCTGCATCAGCCTGCCGGCTGTAAACAAGGCATAATTCTCCCCGACTGCCTGATCTTCGTTTGCATCCCCATTGCTTTTGCTGTCATTCCCCTCAGAAGCTGTCTCTCCGCCAGTGCCGTTTTCCTCTGTGCCAGAACTGCCCGCCCCGGCCTCCGCACCGTTTCCCTCCGTACTGCCGCTGCCTCCATCCTCATCTCCGCCTGCGCCAGTACTGCCGTTCCCTTCGCTTCCATCAGAACCCGTGCTGCCGTCCTCCCCGCTCCCGCCAGAGCCGGCACCATCTTCCTCCTGACCGTTGCCTGCATCAGCGCCGCCTTGGCTCTCGTTTCCGCCTGCACCGATGCTGCCTTCATTCTCTTCTCCCTCTATGTCGCTACTGCCCCCGTTTCCGCCGGAGCCGCCTGCACCTTCATTTCCGCCCGCGCTAACATTGCCCCCGTCCCCTTCCGAACCGGTGCCGCCCTCTTGTGATCCGCTGTCCTCACTCTCCCCGGGAACACTGCCATCCTCAGCTTTAGTTTCCCCGGAACCTATGCCGTTTCCTTCCGGCTTCTCAGGTGCACTTACGCTTTCATTGCTGCCGCCGCTCCCATTGCCGGAGCCTGAGCCGCCGCCCGAACCGCCTTCTCCTGCCGGGCCCCTCTCCTCTTTATCAGGTTCTTCCTCTGTCTCTTCCTCTTCCTCCCCGGCAATCAGGTCTGTCCCGTCTCCCAGGATGTCCCCGTCCGCATCCTCTTTGCAGACAAGGACTCTTGCCACCGCCTCGCATCCGGACATATCATGATCATGCAGCTGTCCTTCCTCCATGCCGCAGACCAACTCCCCGGAATAGGTATAACACCTCTCCCTATGCCCGTCTTCCGGATGGCCCTCCTTACAATCCAGTTCAAAATGTTCATAACAGGCAAAAGTATGGACATGAGGTTCCCCAAATGTCTCCGCTTCCCCTGCCTCTTCCGCCCCGGCCGTCGGCATAACCGAAGCCACCAGGCACAAAGACGCCGTCATTGAAAAGGCCACTGCCAAAGAAACTGCCCTGTTACACAATCTCTTAAAATACCTTCTCTTCATTTCATCCTCCTCATATCCTGACAGAAAACACAGCGGTTACGAAAAACCCAAAACCATCATTTCCCCTGCTTTTTTGTTTCATCTATCCATAAAGATACCACATAATACCTGATTATTCAATCCCTTCACCCACGAATATCTAAATCATTCCTCCGGACATTTCCTTATGTCCGCCTTCCCCTTATTCACAGAAATGCTTTCCTGCCCCGGCAATTGGAAATATTCATTTCCTCCCGGTATTTCGCCACTGTCCGGCGGGAAATATCCATGCCCTGCCCGTTCAGCAATTCACTAAGTCTGCTGTCGCTGTATGGCCGCTGTTTGTCCTCCTCCTCAATAATCGCCGCCAGTGCCTGTTTAATCCGCAGCGATGCAATGGCCTCCTCCCCCTGCCCCTGCTGGCTGACTCCCTTGGGGAAGAAATAACTCAGCGGGTAAACCCCCCAGCAGCATTGGAGGTGCTTATCCTTCAGTGCCCGGCTGACCGTAGATTCATGGCATCCGATCCTCTCCGCCGCATCAGCCAGGCGGAACGGCTTCACAAACCCTTCCCCGCGGATAAAAAAATCCTGCTGGACATCCACGATGCACCGGGCCAGGGCAAGCAATGTGGAACTCCTGCGAACAATGCACTCCTGGAGTTCCTCCGCCTGGCGGATCTTGGCTGACAAATATTCCTTTACTTCCTGGTCGCAGCCCGACTTCAGCATCCCCAGATACTCTTTATTAATGTGGAGGGTGGGGCAGGTATAATCATTCAGAAGGATCTCAAACCCGTCCCTGAATTTGACCACCGTTATATCCGGTATCACATAGCGCATCAGATCCCCATTGTCAAAACCCTGTGCAGGCCTTGGATTCAGTTCCCGGATCCGGCCGGCTGCCTGGGCAACCTCTGTGACCGGAACCTTCAACGCCTTTGCAATCGCCTGCAGCTGGTTTTTCCCCAGCAGTTCCATATAACCAGACACGATTTCCCTCTCCAGGCTGCCGCAGTCCTTACGCTTTTCCAGCTGTTTTTGCAGGCAGTCCTGCATACTGGCGGCACATACGCCAGCCGGTTCCAGATCACGCATCACGGCAATGCATTCCTCAGCCTTTTCCTCGGATACCCCATTTACCTCAGCAACCTCCAAAGCCGGAACCGTGAAATATCCTCTGGAATCCAGACACTGGATAATATACTCAAAAACCTCCATCTCCTTCTCCGAATATGCCCCGCCGAGAAGCTGCAGCCGCAGGGCATCCTCCAGGCGCTCGGCCGTGGGGCCGGCCACATTGTTCATGCCCTTTTCCTCTTCCGCATCATCCCGGTCATACTGATAATAAGACCGGTTCTGCTCATCCAGGCTTGCCAGCCACTCCAGCTTCCTCAGCCTTTCCTGGTCTTTGTCCTCAGGCATCCTTTCATCAAAATCAAGAACCGGGTTCTCTAATGTGGCCTCTTTGATATAGTCCGCCAATTCCTGGGTACTCATCTGCAGGATATTGACAGACTGGATCAGTTTCTGTGATACCATCTGCTTCTGGGTCTGCTCTAACCGAATCGACATCTTGATCCCTCCGTTATCTTATGTTTTCCCACTGCCATTCCTGTATCACACCTATATTATCACATTTTCCCGAAAAATGAAATCCGGTCTTTCTTATAGAAATCCGCCGCAATTTGTGGTAAAATGATTGCCAGAACATCCTTCCCTGCAGGCATATCCCTTTGCCCGCTGAAGGTATCATTGATTGAAAAGGAGCATTTGTTATGGATTACTCTCTGATTCTTCTGCTTCTCCCCCTCCTCGTGCTTGCCATCGGGGCTGTTTGGTATATTGTCCTGATTATTGCAGACTGGAAGATTTTTGTAAAGGCCGGGGAAGCCGGATGGAAAAGCCTGATTCCCTTTTATACTGCCTATATCCAGTACAAGCTTTTCTGGAATACCTGTTTTTTCCCGGTCTTTTTGATCAGTTATCTTATCCTGTTCATTTATCAGCTGGCCGACATCACCTCCCCTGCCTCTGCCCTTCTGTGCATTGGCAACTCCATGGTTTCCCTGGTCCTCCATGTCATCTCCACCCACAAGATGTCAAAGGCATTTGGGCATGGCATCGGCTTCACCCTGGGGCTGCTGTTTTTTGAACCTGTATTCAGCATGATACTGGCTTTCGGGGATTCACAGTACCAAGGGCCGCAATAAGGAATATCCGGCCCGCTTTCCGGATAGGACGGTATCCGAAAACACGGATAAATATCAGACAAGGAGAACGTTTATGAAAAAAATCACGGTTATTGACGGCCAGGGGGGCAAGATGGGGCGCAGCATCATCGAACAATTGAAAAAGCAGTTTCCGGAACAAGAGATCCTGGCCATCGGTACCAACACCACGGCTACCGCCGCCATGCTAAAGGCCGGGGCTGATTCCGGCGCCACCGGGGAGAACCCGGTGATTGTGGCTGCCAGGGATTCTGACCTGATCATCGGCCCCATTGGCATTGTGATTGCCGATTCCCTCTGCGGCGAGGTGACCCCCGCCATGGCAGTGGCCGTAGGGCAAAGCAAAGCCCGGCAATTGCTTATGCCGGTCAACCGCTGCAACCATCAGGTGATCGGCTGCAGCGGCCTTTCCCTGAATGATATCATTTCCCTGGTAATCGAAGAAGTCCGGAAATTCCTGTAACAGGAATTTCCGGACTTCTTCGATTTTATCTGTATCATGCCCCCACAACAAGGGCCATATCCCTGTTCAGCATGAACGGGCGGTACAAACCTGCCAGGTTAGATAATGGCAGCACCTCCGGCTTTAGCTTAATGTTCAGCACATGGATCATAAAATTACGCCGGTTCTCAATCCGCTGGTAGACATCCGGGTACTTTTCCTTCAATTCCTGCCGCAGGGATGCATCCGCGATTGCCAGTCCGTCCTCACAGTTCGGCGCCGCATAACGGGGCGGCGCCGAGGGGATGATATCCATCTGCAGGCACATCCCGCTCTTGAGGGTGATCTTTGAACCTTCGCTGATGGGTGACGAGAGCCATTCCTCCGTGGCAATCAAATGTCCCGGGTTCAAAAACCAGCCATATTTTTCCTTGGGGAAAACCGTCTCCACCATGTGATACAGATCCCCGCCGGACACTCCGATCCCTATCGTCTCATACCAGTTGGCCACCACCGCAAAGTAGGGCTTTACTATCTCATTGAGAAAATCCCGCGACTGTTCCGGCAGATCCTGTTCCGAATAGGCGGCAAAACCCCTGCGGTTGGTCAGGCCGCCAATCAACCCCACACTGACCTGGAACCTGTCCCCAAGCTTCACCTCGTTTGTGGTGGGGCTGGCCATCCCTAAGTCTATCCTGTCGCCTGCAAGCACCTTGGGAAAGGTGGATGTGGGCAGGAACCCATGGGTCCCAAACTGGGAAATCTCCACCTCATTAAGGCCTGTCCTGGCATTTAACAGCATCTTCTGTGCCGCATCAGATGCATAGGCAGCCCCATATTCAAAATAGGCGATCTCATGGGCATCATTGACCACCCGGATGCCATATTCCGGATGGATAAAAACATCCGTGGCGTTAACCGCCTGTTCCTTTCCCACGATAGAGCGCACACCTTCCACGATAAAGGAGGGCACCTCCGTGTCAAACACCGAGCCGTATACGGGATAGATCAGTTTCCATCCCACCAGCCCCACACGGTGTTCCTGTGAAATGCCGATCTCCCGAAAAACCTTTTCCAGATCCTTGTGCTGCTCAATCGGCTGGTTGGGAAGGGAAAAAGACTGGCAGAGGATCGCCTCGCTGGGGATCCGGCTGAACCGGCAGAGCCCCAGGCATTCATTGCCCAGCAGGGTGTAGGATTTTCCCTTTTTGTCTATCACCAGCAGCGCTTCCTCAAAACGGGGGCCATAGCCTGCCAAATAATCAAAATTCCCATAATGCTCCCGGTCCGCATAGACAAGCAGGAAATCCAGACTGCCCTTTTCCATCTCTGCCAGTGTCTTTTCCAGCCTGCGCCGGTATACCTGGTCCGGGATACGGGGCATCTCCCTGGGAACTCCCCAAAAAGGTTCCTCCACCCGGGTATATTGGATATCTTTTGCTGTAATCATGATCTGTATTACCTTTCTGTTCTGATTTTTTCGTCCCCTTATTTATCCAGCGGATACATGGGCCTGAGCAGGTTATGGAATTCCATGTCTTCGATAATCAGGTTGCATGCCCCCGGCGTCAGGGCCATAATATGCAGGCTGGCAATGGCTGCCAGTTCCGCAAACAGATACCCCTGCTTTACAATGGCAACGTCGTAATCGTTGATGTCCAGCCCTGCCCGCGTAAAATGGTTCACTGTGGTAAAGGAGTCCCCTCCGTTTGCCACCACCACATCGATATCCCCCATGGATACCGTACACACATGGCCCGTCACATCATTTTTGGAGGAATAATATCCCATCAAATCCCCCTTTGCCTTCAGTATGCCTTCCACCCTCACCGGGAAACTGTCCCTGTCATGGTTGATGCCCACATCAACCGCAACCTGCTCCCCCACCTCATGGCAGGCAAGTTTTTCATATGCGCCTTTATCCAGAATCGCGGCAACCACCACCTTTTTGCCCTTTAAGTCCTTCTTCATCAGTTTTCTGAGCAGCAGGGTGTTGATTCCCGGCGCACCGCCTGTGGTATTGTCTCCGGAATCCGTGACAAATACCGGCCTCCCTTCCTCTGCCAGCGCCCTGTCAAGGGATTCCTCCGGCCCTAAGGTCAATTGATGGAAGACAAATTCTTCACGGCGGCTGAAGGCATAGTCTGCAAGTTCCTCTGCCACCCTTTGTGCCAGTTCCTGGTATTCGTCAGACTCAGGGACAACCAGCACTGCTGCCGAAGTGTTGGGGCGGTCCGTCCAGGCATGGCCGTTTAAATAATTCACCTGCATAATGCCCTCAAGCTTCTCGTACTCCCTCACCTTTTCCAGGATGCTCCTGATAGGCTCCGTGTCCGTGGTGGATTTTTCCCCGGGGGTAATCATCATCACACGCTTAAAAACAGGGGTTACCACCCTCTTTTTCTCTATACACTTCACCAGCAGTTTTGCTGTGACACGCTCGCATTCCTCCTGGTCCACATGGGGCGCCGTCCTGTAGGATCGGATAATATTGGCCAGTTTGGGCACATCATCATGGAGATTGGCGTGAAGATCTGCCACCATGGCAATCGGGGCTTCCTTTGGGATCACCTCGCGGATCCGCCTCAAAAGATCCGCCTCGGCAGACCCCACATCCACCACCTCCATGGAACCGTGCAGGTGCAGCCATACCCCGTCAACCTTCTCCCTTTTCAGCACATCAATGATCTTATCCGAGAAAAACCGGTATGCCTCTTTGGTCACGCACCCGCCTGAAATCGCTGAGGCAAAGATCGTGGGAACCACCTCCGCACCCAAACCCTCCAGCACCTTTGTCGCTGAAATACGCTCTTTCCCTGCCTCTCCTTCCAGCAGGGTGAAAGCGCCACGGTCCATCAGAAACGGATTAAAGGTCGTGGATTCCTGATAAAAATAGCCTACTGCAATTCTCATAATTACCGCCTTTCCTGTCCCTGTGGGGGACATGCCTTCTCATTATTTACTGCTGCCTGTTTCCCGCTGCCTTTTGTCCCTTACCATAACCTTTTTGCACCTGCCCTGTTGCCTGCCTCTGCTTCCTTCACTTCCTCTGTTCCCTTCACCGCCTCTGCTTCCTTCACCGCCTCTGCCTCCTTCACTTCCTCTGCTCCCTCCACCGCCTCTGCCTCCTTCACTTCCTCTGCCCGCACATCACATCAGCCCCAGCAGCTTTGGCAGGGCCAGGCTCAGTGCCGGGATATAAGCCACCAGCAAAAGGACAGCAAGTATGGATACAAAAAACGGCAGCATTGGCCTTATGACCTTCTCAATCGGCACCTTGCTGACGGCGGACGCCGCAAACAAAATATTGCCTACCGGGGGCGTAATCCCGCCGATGCACATGGCAAAGGTGATGAAGACGCCGAAATGGACCACGTCCATCCCAAAGTTTTTGACAACCGGCAGGAAAATGGGAGTAAAGATCAAAACCGCAGGCGCAATATCCATAAAGGTGCCGATAAACAGCAGAAACAGGATCAGGATCAGCATGATAATGTAAGGATTCTCCGTGATGCTTAAGATCGCCTTTGCAATCGCATTCGGGATACCGGCAATTGTCATGATGTGGATCATCATGGAGGAGGCCCCGATCAGGAACATGACTGTGCCTGTGGTCTTGGCTGTCTGCAGCAGCATAGCCGGAATGTCTTTTATGGAAAATGTCCGGTAGCACAGCATCAGGATCAGCGCATAGAACACCGCTATCGCAGATCCTTCTGTGGGCGTGAAAAAGCCAAAGATAATGCCCCCCACCACAATGATAATCAAGGACAAAGCCGGGAGCGCCTGGACGGTAATCCTGGCTGCCTCCTTCATGCCTACCTTCTCGCCCACCGGGTATCCTTTTTTCCTGGCAATAAAATATGCCATAACCATACAGCTAAGCCCCCACAGGATCCCCGGCACATACCCTGCCACAAACAATGTGGCGATTGAAGTCCCCCCGCTGACAACGGAATAGAGGATCAGCGTATTGCTTGGGGGGATAAGAAGCCCGGTGGGTGCCGAAACGGCATTCACTGCCGTGGAAAATTCCGGGTCATAGCCTTCCTCGTCCTGGAGAGGCTTCATAACGCCGCCGATTGAGGTGGCGCTGGCCACTGCCGAACCGGAAATCGCGCCGAAGAGCATATTAGAGAGGATATTGGTGTGGGCTAAGGATCCTGGCAGCCTGCCGATCAGGAGTTTTGCAAAATTAATCAGCCGCCTGGAAATCCCCCCATGGGACATCATAACGCCGGACAATACAAAAAACGGAATCGCATTCAGGGTAAAGCTTGACATGTTTGTAAAAAGCGCCTGTGCGCCGGAAAAAGCAGCCACATCAAAGGTATATAAGGTAATCACCATCGCCGCAATGGACGGAATCGCCAGGCCGATTGCAATCGGCACCCCTAAAAAGAGCAGGATCAAAAAACCAAACAACAATATAAACCCAACTTGCAGTGCCATGTTTTCCCTCCTAGAAAAGATCCATCAGGTTCACGATAGAATAAAATGTCACAAATACGCCGGAAATCGGAAGCACCGTATAGATATAGCCTATCCGGATAAAAAGTGTGGGTGAAATCTCATTCATCCCCAGCCTCACCCCCTGGATCCCTCCCAGGATCAGGACGGTCACCGCAAAAAAGATAATGACCAGTTCCGTCACCACATTCAGGGCCTTCAGCCCATTCCCTTTAAATTTGTCCTTGACAAAAGTGATCGAGATATGCCCTTTCTCCCCAAAGCAATACGCGCCTGCCAACAGGGATGTCCAAAGCAATGCATACCTTAAATATTCCGTGGTAAAACTCGCCTGGTTTTTCAGCACAAGACGGGTAAAAACCCCCCAGAAGGCTACAAAAACCATGCTAACCAAGGTTGTGCACAGCAAAACGGCCAGCGATTTGTCGAATATTGATTTTAACATTTTCAAAGCAGCCACCTCCATGGTCTGGGAGCCGGGCAGGCATGTCCTTAAGCTGCCCGGCCTATGCTTTATTTCATCTCATTAATGATTTCCATATACTCCGCAACCTTCTCATTCTCAATCAGTTCCTCCTGCAAAGGCTTTAAGGCTTCGGCAAAGGGAGCCAGATCCGGGCGGTAGATGGTAACCCCTGCTGCCTCGCTCTTTTCAATGGCCGCCTGCTCCGCAGCCCCCCAGATCTCATCATGGAAAGCCGTAGACTCCTTTGCCGCTTCCTTGACGGCTGCCTGCTGCTCGGGGGTCAGCTTCTCATATACACTGTTTTTAATCAGCAGGATATCCGGGGAAAGGATGTGCTCGGTAAAGGAAAAATGCTTTACCACCTCGCAAAGGTTGTTGTCGGCAAAAGCCACAATCCCGTTGTCCGCGCCATCCACCACCCCCTGCTGGAGTGCAGTGTAGAGTTCTCCCCAGTCCACAGGGGTGGCGCTCCCTCCCAATGTCTCTATCGTCTTAATCTGGATCTGGCTTGACTGGACGCGCATGACCATCCCCTTCATGTCATCCGGGGAGAGGATGGCCTTATCCCTTGCATAGTAGTTCCGGCCGCCGGAGTTGTACCATGTAAGTCCCCGGATATCCAGGGTATCGATGGTTGATGTGTAAAAATCCTCCATCTTTTCACTGTTCATAAACTTTCTTCCATGGTCCATGCCCTCAAAAGCATAGGGGATTGTAAAAACCGAATACAGCTTCTCAAAATTCTCCATGGAATCAATGGACACCTTGGCCATATCCAGCAGGCCGGTCTGTAAGGACTCAATATACTTCCTCTCATCCCCAAGGACGCCATTGGCAAAAATCTCAACCGTCACCTGGCCGTCTGTCTTTTCCTTGACCAGTTCGGCAAATTTTTCCAGGGATTTATGTATCGGATGATCGGTTGACTGTGTATGTGCCAGCTTCAGCGAAACCGGCTTGGAGTTCTTATCCCCCTTGGCGCCGCTGTCCTCCCCGCCCCCGTCCCCGGCATTGGCGCTTCCTTCATTCCCCCCTGCACCGCTGCCTCCAGAGGCGCTATTTCCTGGGGTATTGCCACCACAGGCTGTCAGTATCATCGCCGCCGCCAGGCCAAGGGCCAGTAAATTATGCCTTTTCCTCATCATAGTACCCTCCTTAGTCGTTTGTTTTAATTAATTTCTCCACTGATGTTATTAATAATACAATATTTATTCCGCAATGTCAATAATTTTATTATGGATTTCGTTCCTTTTTTATGGATTTTTTGCACTATTTTATGTTTTGACATAAAAAATGACATTTTTAACAAAAACAGGGAAATAAAAGAGGAACCACAGTCTGTTTTGCTGCAGTTCCCGGATACCTATGGATATGCCATTATAATTCAATATCAATATACTTGTTGACAAGCAACACTGCCATGCCTAACAGCCCCGCATGCTCCCCCAGGGAAGAACATTTAATCTCATAGCTGCCCTGGAACTGAGCCCAGATCTGCCTGTCCACCTTTTCTTTGATTATGCTCTCAATCTCCGGAGGCTTCTTCACCATCTTGCCGCCGATAATCACAATATTGGGGTTATACATACAGATAATATTGCATATGGCGATGGAAATGTAAGTATGTAAATTGTCAAGTATACTGACTGCCCATCCCTCGCCCTTTGAGGCTGCCTCAAAGATCTCGTCAATACCGGAAATATTCCGGATTGTCCTGGCTTCCTGGAGCAGGGCCCGCTCAGTGATATAAGTCTGGAGGCAGCCACGCCTCCCGCAGTCACACAGCCTGCCATTGGGATTGATCGTTGTATGGCCGATCTCCCCGGCACTGTTGGTAACGCCCCGGTAAATCCGGTTATCCGTGATCAGGGCAGACCCCACGCCTGTCCCAAAATGGACAAACACCACCCTCTTTGCATCCCGGTCAGACCCATAGGTATTCTCGGCAAGAGCTTTGGCCTTGATTACATTATCGATGGTAGTCTTGTATCCCAAACGGCTTTCAACATGTTTTGCCAGCTGGATATTCTCCCATCTCAGCTGAGGTGAGGAGAGCACAATGCCATGGGCCGTATCCACCAGCCCCGGCACCCCGATACCCAGGCCGATGATCCTGCTCTTGTCAAAATCCGCCTCTGCAATAACCTTTTCAATCTCATCACAAACCTTATCCGTAAATTCATCCCAACTCATGTTGTGGGCATCGCAAATACAGGTACTCTCACGGATGATGGTGCCATCAAAATCCACAATGCCCACCCGGGATACATCCTCATCAATCTGGGCACAGGCCACATACACGGAATTCGGCTCTGTATCCAGCAGCAATGCCTTTTTGCCAACCCCCCTGCTAAAGGCCAGTTCTGTCTCCTTTATCAATCCAAGCCCAATCAGTTCCGTCACGATGCGCCCCACAGAAGTTGGGCTCATACCGGTTATCCTGGCCAGTTCTGACCGGGAAACCGGCTTTTTCTCCCGGATCAGGTTCAGGATATTTCCCTTATTGACCTTCCGCATCATTTCCTGGTCATGCTTTACAATCTCATATGCCATATTTCTAATCCTCATTTCCCAAACCATACATGGCTCTATAGCGTCACCTTGCGGCACCGCCATAGAGCCATCCTTGTTTAGATCATGATATGGATAACCGCTTTCCTGCCTGCCCCTTAAAACCGGAACTTATCCTCAAAATACGCCTTCAACTCTGCAATCGGCACCCTCACCTGATCCATGGTATCCCGGTCACGCACCGTCACCGCCTGGTCCGTCTCTGACTCAAAGTCATAGGTCACGCAGAAGGGGGTCCCAATCTCGTCCTGCCTGCGGTAACGCTTACCGATATTGCCCCGGTCATCATATTCACAATTGTAATATTTGCTCAGTTCGCCGTAGATCTTCTCCGCACCCTCTGCCAGCTTCTTGGACAGGGGCAGCACCCCGATCTTCACCGGAGCCAGGGCCGGATGGAAATGCAGCACGGTACGCACATCCCCCTCGCCGATCTCCTCCTCGTCATAGGCAGCGCAGAGGAAGGCCAGGGTCACCCGGTCAGCCCCCAGGGAGGGCTCAATAACATAGGGAATATAGCGTTCCTTGGTCTCATCATCAAAATAAGACAGATCCTGCCCCGAGGTCTCCTGGTGGCGGCTTAAGTCATAATTGGTCCGGTCTGCGATCCCCCACAGTTCACCCCAGCCAAAGGGGAACAGAAACTCAATATCCGTGGTTGCCTTGCTGTAAAAACTCAGTTCCTCCGGCTCATGGTCCCGGGCCCGCATCTCCTCCTCCTTCATCCCCAGGGATTTCAGCCAGTTGATGCAGAACTGCTTCCAATAAGCAAACCACTCCAGATCCGTATCCGGCTTGCAGAAGAACTCCAGTTCCATCTGCTCAAACTCCCTGGTGCGGAAGGTGAAGTTGCCGGGAGTGATCTCATTGCGGAAAGATTTGCCCACCTGGGCAATGCCGAAGGGCACCTTCTTTCTGGAAGTCCGCTGCACATTCTTGAAATTCACAAAGATACCCTGGGCCGTCTCCGGACGCAGGTACACCGTATTCTTGGCATCCTCAGTCACCCCCTGGAAGGTCTTGAACATCAGGTTAAACTGCCGGATATCCGTAAAGTCATGCTTGCCGCAGCTGGGACAGCAGATATTGTTCTCGTCAATGTACTTCTTCATGTCCTCCTGGGACCAGGCATCCACCGAACCCTCAATCCGGATGCCATGCTCCTCCATATAACCCTCAATCAGCTGATCCGCACGGAAACGTTCCTTACAGGCCTTGCAGTCCATCAGAGGATCCGAAAAGCTGCCCAGATGTCCGGAAGCCACCCAGGTCTGGGAATTCATCAAAATAGCACAGTCCACCCCCACATTCCAGGGGCTCTCCTGGACGAACTTCTGCCACCAGGCCTTCTTCACATTATTCTTTAATTCCACACCCAGGTTGCCGTAATCCCAGGTGTTGGCAAGCCCGCCGTAGATCTCGGAGCCCGGATACACGAACCCCCTGCTCTTTGCCAGCGCCACAATCTTATCCAATGTCTTTTCCATGGTAGTCTCCTCCGTTATTTAAATATGATATAATTCATTCCCTCGCCGGTCTTTACCGTATGCTCATCCAAAACTGCATTTACCCCGGTGGATACGGCAACCAGCCTGCCCTGGATAAACACCACCCCGGCGCCCTCCACAGCCACCGCCTGATAGCCTTCCTTCACCAGTTCGCCTGCTTCCACCGTACTTCCGTCCGGGGCCATGAAATTCCCCCCGCTTCCTCCCGAAGCCAGCACCAGGGATGCCGCCCCGGTCTGTAATGCCGTGACCGTATGGGTGGTATCCCCGGTCTCTTCCGCAAATCCCACGAAATCCGAAGGGCTCCCATAATCAAAGATCAGCTTTCCGGTCTGCCCTTCCAGGCTGCAGGACTTAAGCGCCACCGGAAGCTTTGCCTTGCCGTCGGTATTCTCCCACGCTGCCTCGGCTCCCTTCGCCACATTATAATCCCGGATCCACTCCCCGGCTTCCGCCGCCAGTTCATCCCTGCTGTACAGTTCATTAGCCTCCGGCGCAGTGAACACCATTGCACTCTGGATCTGAAGGTCTTTTGTCACATAGATGCTGTTTTCGTCGGCCGCCCATTTGGCGCCCCCCAGCTTCCCGCAGGAAACCAACAAAACCCCGGCTGTCCCCAGCAAAAGGAATCCCGGGAATTTTCCTTTTTTCATAGACTCCTCCTGATGCCGGCAGCGCCTGGCAGATATTTGCACATACCCTGCCAGAAATCCCCTCAGCATATGGCATGGGCCGCCCGGCTCTTTCTCAGTATGCCCTATTATATCCTCAATTCTTCTGTTTTTCAATACCTTACTGAAAATTCTGTTTGCCGCAGCCTCACCCCTGCAGTTCCCGCAAAATTCCCAATGACTTGAACTCCCGGTCCACAAACCGGCGTTTATTCAGTTCCACGCACTCCCGCAGTTCCCGCTGCACCCCTTCTTTCAATACAAAAGTATACAAACTTTCCAGAGGTGAGGCGATGATGAACTCCCAGGCATAGGCCGCCGAATCACTGACGGCCTTTGGGGGCTGCGCCGTGTATTCTCCGTTGGCTGCCATAGCCCGCAGTTCAAATACCAGCTGAACCAGGGAATGGGGAAGCGCCGGCTTTAGGAGCGCACGCATGGACTGATAGAGCAGAAGAAGAAGTTCCGCCCCCTCCACATTCTCCCGCCCGTAATAATCGGCAAATTCCAGAAAGTAAGAGCCATAACAGGCGGCCTCCACATCCGCTGCCAGTTCTGTAAAATAATTCCTCACTTCCGCAGAAGCCAGGCTATAGGCCTCCCGTCCTTCATACAGCCGGAAATTCCCGAACACAAAGGGCTGGCTGGCCGCCATCAGGGCATTTCCCGCCCGTCTGGCTCCCCGGGCAAAGGCAGTGATCTTCCCCCTCTCCCGGGTCAGGATCACCAGGCGCCGGTCATATTCTCCCACCGGGCCGGACTTTAAGACCATTCCTGCAAGGCTCACTGCTTCTCTCACCGATCTCCCCCACCTTCCTTATTGCTGGCTCCTGCACAGATCAATCCCCACACTCTCCCCGAAAACTTCTGTATCCTCTTATCTTCCGGCCCCTTTCACCCTCACGGACATCCGGTTCGGCAGGCAGACTATCTGTCCCCCGTCCCGGGATTGCTTTCCCTGGCGGACACATATCTTATCCGGGCAGGAGGCTTCCTCGCACCGGATTGCCCCCTCCTCCACCACCAGCCGGTTGGTTCCGCCCCCGGCCCCCGTGATTGTCACTTCCTGGTTCTTTGACAGATCCAATGTGTCCAACAGCTTCCCGTCCACCCGGACCTCCGCCCATAATGCCGGCTCCTGATGCATCAAACAGTACCAGCCTCCGAAAAACACTGCCAGCGCCAGCAAAGACACCGCCATCCAGATATCATTTCTTTGTTGTTTCCCTTCTTTTTTCCTTCTGCCCATATATATCCCCACTACTGCGCAAACTGGCTTCGGTACAGGCCGGCATAGAACCCATCCTGCCCCAGCAGTTCCTCATGGGTTCCCTGTTCAATAATATGGCCGTCCTTCATGACCAGGATCACATCCGCCTCACGGATTGTGGACAGGCGGTGGGCCACGATAAAGCTGGTCCGCCCGTCCATCATCGCTGCAAATGCCTTCTGGATACGGATCTCCGTGCGGGTATCGATTGATGATGTGGCCTCGTCGAGAATCAGCATGGGCGGCAGGCTCAGCATAACACGGGCAATGCAGAGAAGCTGTTTCTGGCCCTGGGACAAATTGCCTCCGTCCTCGGTGATCTCTGTATCATAGCCCTGGGGCATCCTCTTAATAAAACTATGGGCATGGGCCGCCTTAGCCGCCTGTACAATCTCCTCCAGGGAGGCATCCGGCCTGCCATAAGCGATATTTTCCCGGATGGTGCCGGATTTCAGCCAGGTCTCCTGAAGAACCATCCCGTAATTTGCCCGCAGGCTTTTCCGGGTCACACGGCGTATGTCGCGGCCGGATACCTGAATGCTGCCTTGGTCCACATCATAAAAACGCATCAGCAGGTTGATCAGCGTGGTCTTTCCGCATCCGGTAGGGCCCACAATGGCAATTCTCTGCCCTGGCCTTACATCCAGGTTCAGATGTTCAATCAGGGGGGTCTGGGGCTGGTATGCAAAGGACACATCCTTTAATTCCACGTGGCCTTCCACCTCTCCCAGTACTGCCGCATCCCCATCCTCTGCCGGAATAGGCGGCTCGTCCATCAGTTCAAATACCCTGGCGGCACAAGCCAGGGCATTCTGCAGTTCCGTCACCACCCCGGAGATCTCGTTGAACGGCTTCGTGTACTGATTGGCATAACTAAGGAAAACCGACAGCTGCCCCACACTTAAAATGCCGCGGATTGCCGCATATGCCCCTGCAATCCCTACACTGGCATAGACCATGCTGTTGACAAAACGGGTAGACGGGTTGGTGATGGAGGAAAAGAAAATGGCCCGCAGGCTGCAGGAACGCAGCCGTTCATTGATCTCCTCAAAGCGCTTTTGCGCCTCCCTTTCATACCCAAAGGCCTGCACCACCTTCTGGTTGCCCACCATCTCATCGATCAGGGAAGTCAGTTCCCCCCTGGTCTTTGACTGCAGCTGGAACATGGCAAATGTCCGCTTTGCGATATAGCTTGCCACAAATAAGGACAAGGGCGTCACCAGCACCACAACTGCCGTAATCAGCGGATTGACCATAAGCATAAAAGCAAGAGTGCCTACAATGGTCAAAAGCCCGGTAAACAGCTGGGTAAATCCCATCAAAAGCCCTTCCGAAAACTGGTCAATATCCGCAATGATCCGGCTGATCACGTCCCCGTACTGATGGGAATCGATATAGCTAAGGGGAAGGACCTCCAAGTGGTTAAAGGCCCGGGTGCGGATGTCTTTCACCACATGGTAGGTAATCCTGTTATTGATATGGTTCATCAGCCATTGTGCCAGCGCTGTGATAAAAATCACCACCGCAACCCGTTTCAGAATCTCCTGGAGCCTGCCGAAATCCACCTGCCCGGGCCCTAAGATCAAGTCTACCCCCTCCCCTACCAGGATCGGGGCATACAGCGTGGTGGCAACTGTCACAGCAGCCAAAACCAAAGACAAAAGTACCAGCCAACGATAAACCCCGATATAATCCAATATCCTGGCCAGGGTTGACTTATGCTGCTGTAATGATATCTTCATCTCACTGCACCTCCTCCTTCGACAGCTGGGACAGGCATATCTCCCGGTAAATCTCACAATCCTGCAAAAGCTGCTGATGTGTGCCTCTTCCCACCAGCTGGCCGTCATCCAGCACCAGGATCTGATCCGCATTCCGGATTGTGGTGGCCCGCTGGGACACAATGAATACGGTCATCCCCCGGGTGCTCTCCCGGATCCCTTTGCGCAGCCTGGCATCCGTGGCAAAATCCAGGGCAGAGGCACTGTCATCCATAATCAGGATCTCCGGCTGTTTCACCAGCGCACGGGCAATCGTCAGCCTCTGGCGCTGCCCTCCGGAAAGGTTTTTCCCATTCTGCCCAATAGGTAAATCCAGCCCCTTCTCCTTGCTCTCCACAAACTCCAGAGCCTGGGCAATCTCCAGCGCACGGTAAATTTCTTCATCTGTAGCGCCCTTTTTCCCCCACTGCATATTTTCCCGCAGCGTCCCCTTAAAAAGCACTGCCTTCTGGGGCACCACCCCTATCTTATGGCGCAGTTCCTGTAACGGGTATTCCCGCACATCCTTTCCGTCAATCAGCACGGCCCCCTCCCGCACATCGTAAAACCTGGGGATCAGGTTTACCAGGGAGGACTTGCCGGAACCCGTGCCGCCGATGATACCGATTGTCTGTCCGGGTTCCACGGTAAAATCAATCCCGGAGAGGGAATCCTCCTTGGCACCCTGGTATTGAAAATCCACCTGCCGGAAACAAACCTTGGCACCGGAGAGCACTTTACCTTTCCCCTCTCCCGGCGCCGGATCCGTGATGCTGCTTTTTTCTTCAAATATGATGCTGACACGGTTAGCGCAGGCCAGTGCCTTGGAGATCGACACAATCAAATTCGCCAGCTTAATCAATTCCACCAGGATCTGGGACATGTAGTTCACCAGGGCCACGGTCTCCCCCTGGGTGATGATTCCTGCATCCACCTGCTTCCCGGAGATCCAAACCACCGCCACAATTGCCAGGTTAATAATCACATAGGTAAGGGGGTTCATCAGCGCCGAAATCTTTCCCACAAAAATCTGGAAATGCACCAGCATGTCATTGGAACTGTCAAAACGGCTGACCTCGTCCTCCTGCCGGTTAAATGCCCGGATCACCCGCGCCCCGGCCAGGTTCTCCCGGGTGGCCAGCGTCACCTGGTCCAGCTGCCGCTGCACCTTCTTATACAGAGGCATACTAAATGCCATGATGCCAAACACCACTGCATTGAGAGCCGGGATTGCCACCACAAACACCATGGCTGCCCTGACATCCACCGTAAATGCCATCACCATAGCCCCAAACACGACAAAGGGCGACCGCAAAAGCAGACGCAAGGCCAGGTTCATCCCCGACTGGATCTGGTTGATATCACTGGTCATCCTGGTAATGAGCGTGGATGTCCCGATCTTATCCTGCTCGTTATAGGAAAGGCTCCCGATATGGGCAAACAAATCATTCCTCAGCGCCGTGCTAAATCCCACGGAGGCCTTGGCGGCAAAATACTGGGCAGTCAGGGCGCAGACAAGCCCAATCACCCCCAGCAGAACCAACAGCCCTCCCATCTTCAGGACATAAACGGCATCCCTGTTTTTAATCCCTATATCAATAATCTGTGCCATCACCAGCGGCACAAACAACTCAAAGCTGGCCTCTAACAGCTTAAACAGTGGGCCCAGCACACTCTCCAGCTTGTACTCCCCCAGATATCTGACCAGTTTTCTCATGATTCCCTCCATCCTGCACATACTTACAAACACTTTTTTGTGTCTTTTCTCTTCTGTCCCCGAAGATTGTAGCATACCTCCGACAATCCTGACAAGGGCTTTTTGGGAACCATGGATGTGATTTTGTCTCCTTATTTTTTCCCTCCTTGCCATTTCCCCCTTGGCATGCTACTATAAATGTAATCATAAACTAAAAGAGGGCCGCCTATGGTTAGCTTTACTCTAAAATGTATAAAAATATGGCAGAAATATGGCAGGGATGAGGTTACGGTATATGCCGCCCAGGCCTCCTTTTTTCTTGTGCTCGCCTTCTTCCCTTTTATCATGCTGCTCCTCACCTTGATCCAGTTCATCCCCTCCGTCAACAAATCAGACCTGCAGGCCATCCTTGTCCGGATCATGCCGGATATGCTCGATGCCCTGGTCCTGGGCATTGTAGATGACTTGTATGTAAAGTCACCCGGAACCATGCTCTCCCTAACTGCCCTGCTGGCCCTATGGTCCGCTTCCCGCGGGATGATGGGCATTGAACGGGGACTGAACCGGATTTACGGCTTCACCCCCAGGAGGAATTATCTGTTCCGGCGCCTTGTCTGCACCGGCTATACCCTGATTTTTATCATTGTCTGTGTGGTATCGCTGACGCTGCTGGTATTCGGGAATTCCCTCCAGAACCTGTTTATGCGCCTCTTCCCGTTCCTGGAAAACTTCGTCCGCCATGTCATCAGCTTCCGGAGCCTGCTGGCCATCCTGCTGTTTTTGTTTGCCTTTGTGTTTCTCTACAGCGTTGTCCCTGCAAAAAAGCAAGACCCCTGGCAGCAGCTGCCCGGGGCCATCTTCGCAGCCGTGTGCTGGCTGCTGTTTTCCTTTGGGTTTTCTTTGTATTTTTCCAATTTCAGCAATTTTTCCTACATGTACGGAAGCCTGGCTGCCATCGTACTCCTGATGTTTTGGCTTTACTTTTGTATCTGCATCCTCTTTATCGGGGCTGAGATCAATGATTTCCTCAAATCGGAGAATCCCTAAAGGGGAAGGTTTTCCCCGTTCAGGGCTGCCGATACCAGGGTTCCTGCCCCGTCGTAAACCAGCTTAAGGGAAAAAAACTGGTCTGACTTGTCAAGCAAGGCAAAAAAGATCCGGTCCCCCTCCCAAATGTTTAATTTGCCCACATCCGCCTTATCCACCCATACCAGTTCCCCTTCATCACAAACGGATTCCTCCCCGCTGAACCCGTCCGCCGTAAACAGGGACATATATTCCGTAATGCCGTCGCCGGACACAAAAGTCACGATCCCACGGTAACGGTAAGAGGTGAGCGTGTACCCGGTCTCTTCCCTGACCTCCCGCAAAAGGCATTCCTCCGGGCTTTCATCTGCCTCGAAATGTCCTCCCACGCCGATCCACTTATCCTTATTGATATCGTTCTTTTTTACTGTCCGGTGAAGCATCAGGTACTGGCTTCCCCGCTGGATATAGCATAATGTGCTCAAACGGACCATCTTTTATTTCCCCTTCTTCTCTTTTAAGAGCGGCTTGATCTTTTTGTATAGTTCCCCTGCCTTTTTGCTGCCGTACTGTTTTACCAGAAGGTTATTCACCGTCTGCCTGCTCTTGCCGCTGCTGACAAAGCCAAGCACTGTGGGAAGGTCTTCTTCATCCACCAGCTTCCTGAGAGTTTCCTCCAGTTCGCTTTTCTGCTCCACCTTTTCCTTCATCTCCGAAGCTATGGAGTCGATCAGCCGGATATTCTTTCCCTTCCAGAAATCCAAAAGCACCTCATAGCCAAGATCCTTGCTCACAATGCAGAACCTGCCGTTCTCCTCCTTTGCCATCAGATATCCCAGATAGGCCGCCAGCTGGAAATCAAGGGCATTCTTCTTGCCTGTGGCAATCTTCCTGAATTCAATGAGGGCGCGGCACTCCTGCAGCCTGCGGTGCATGTCAAAACTCATCTTGTCCGCATTCTCGCTGTAAAAAATAACCACCTCATCGCTGCTCTCCAACTCGGTCAGGCCAGCCAGCCCTCCCTCTCCCGTATTCTCGTAATCAATCAGATAGTAGGTCATTCACCTCTCTCTCCTTTCTCTCATCACATTTAACTATACTGGATCTTTGCTTTCACATCTTCTGCGGCTTCCTCCCCCGCAAGAAGGCGCACCAGTTCCAGCCCCAGGTCAATCGCAAACCCCAGCCCCCTGGCAGTGGTTATATTCCCGTCCGTCACCACGCCCTGGCGGGTATAACTCCCGCCCTTAAATTCCTTCTCAAACCCCGGGAAGCAGGTGGCTGTCTTTCCCTCCAAAAAGCCATGGCGTCCCAGCACCACTCCCGGCGCCGCGCAGATGGCAGCGATCCGTCTCCCGTCGGCCACTGCTTGGGAAAGGGCGTCAATCAGCTGTCTGCAGGCAGACAAGTTCTCTGCCCCAGGCATCCCCCCGGGCAGGAAAATCACATCGCCGTCCGATAAATCGCTGTCATCGATCACCGCATCAGCCTCGATCTTCACCTTGTGGGAACTGACCACGCTCCTGGAGGGGCCCACCGATACCAGCACGGTCCCTATCCCGCTCCGGCGCAGAATATCCACCACGGCCAGGCACTCTACCTCTTCTGTCCCGTCTGCAATCATTGCATATACCTTTGCCACTTTCCAATCCTCTCTTTCTGCAATCCTTTTGATTGCCTAACTATCTTAACAGATTTCTTCCCATATGGCTAGAGTGAGTTTCAAAATTGCCTTACAGCCCCCTGGCAATTTCTCCACGCACAAAAAGAGGCCTGTAGGCTATCCCCATAGCCTGTGGCCTCCGTCCCCACAGTCCCAAATCCATTCCCGGATCTGCCCCTGTCCCTACATCACCAAAATAATCCCGCCGTCTCCCGCATACAAGGTGGAGACCCCGGCTGTCCTGGTAACCACAATCTCAGCGCCCACCCCAAGCCTCTCAAGTTCCTCCTTTACCTGATTGGCCCGCTCCGGCGCATTGCAGTGGGCGATCACCACATGATTGGCGGCATCCCCCCTCTCCCGCACTGCGATCTCGCACATCCTGGCAAAGGCCTTGTTGATCCCCCTGGCCTGATCCAGCTTAATGATCACTCCATGGTCCGCCCCCATAACCGGCTTAATGTTGAGGGCAGTGGCAAAAAACGCCTGCAGCCCGGTAAGGCGGCCGTTCTTGCGCAGGTATTCCAGGGAATCCAGTACAAAATATGTCCTCTGCCGATCCCGCAGCTTTAAAATCCTGCCAGAGATCTCCTCAAAGCCCAGCCCTTCTTCATACATCCCACAGATGGCCATCGCCAGGCTTAACTCCCCGGAAGATGCGGACTCCGAATCGATAATCAGGATATTCTTATGGCCATGCTCCTCCTCATACAGGCTCTTTCCCACCATGGCGCTGTTGTAAGAGCCGCTTAAATGGCTGGAGAGCGTGATGACATAGACATCCTCCTCCTCACACTCATAGGCCTTCTTGAATGTTTCCGGGGATGGACATGCAGTCTTGGGGCACTCCCTGCTTTCCCTCACCAGCCTTAAAAACTCTGCCTGGTCAAAGTTCTCATCATCCACAATCATGGTGTCATCCACCTGCAGTGTCAGCGGCACAATCTGAAACCGCGAATCCTTCCTCATCTCTTCCGTCAAATCCAGACAGCTGTCACCGACAATCCTATACTTCATGTTCATCCTCCTGAAATCATCCTACCATCATACATAGTTTTAATTACTACTTATTATAGCATATATTTCAGATATTTCAATACTCGGATGGCGCTATCTCGTTATATTCCAGAAAAAGGAAAGTCTGCACCCTCGTTAAGTCATGTGATACCTCACCTCATACCCCTCCCAGGGCTCCGGCATCTCCGTCTTGTCAATCATCTGCTCCAGCACTTTCCCGGGAATCTGCCGCTTGCGGATCTGGTTCCTTTCCAGCAGTTCCCCATATCCCGCCTCCAGATACACCAGATGCACCCGTGCCCCATACCCTGCAAAAAGCCGGATAAGCCGCTGCCTGGTCTCCTGCATCAGGTTGGTGGCATTCCAGATAAACGGCTCCTTCTTCCTCAGCAGCTTCTTGGAACGCTCTATGGCAAGGCTTGCCACCTTCCCGGATCCGTCCTTGGGGGAAATCCCAAGTTCTTCACGGATATCATCCAGGGAGATCACCGGCCTTCCCCCATAATTTTCCTTAATCCAGGTGTCCTTTCCTGCCAGGGGCAGCCCGGACATCATCCACACATCAAATTCCGTGTCGTCATAGAGCTGGGCGCCCGGCTGCAGTCCTTCCTTGTGGAAGTACTGATACCGGGTATAGGCATTCACAAAGGGATAGGCATTTTCCCATACCCCCAGTTCCTTTGCGTAATCCGCAAACAGATCCCCATGGCCTTCCAGTTCCCCGGGCGTTTGGCTCATCCTCCCCCTGGCATCCGCCTTTGCCAGCAGATAAAGAAGCCGCAGCGGCACCACCTCTGCCGCACGCAAAAGGCCATGCTCTGTCCTGTTTTTCTTCCAGAACCATACCGGCAGCCCATGGAAGCGCACCAGCTTGGCCGCCAGTTCCCTCTCCCAAAAGTCCATGCCAAAACGGTCTGCCCCCCGGTATGCCATGGCCCGGAACACCTTTTCCCCCACCACCGTGTGCTTGGGGGAAGTCCATCTGCCATCTTCAAACTTTGTGCAGGCCGGTTTTCCGATATCATGAAAAGCCGCCGCCAAAAACAGCATCTCCTGTTCCCGTTTTGGTAAGCCGTCCCATTCCGGAAGTTTTAACAGTTCACCGCAAACCATCCCTGTATGGACATACACATCCCCCTCTGCATGGTACTCCGGGTTCTGCTTCACTCCTTTTAGTATCCCCAGTTCCGGATAATATTCTGCCAGACGGTCCAGGCAGAAGCCGCTTTCCCGGATCCTGTCTAATATCCCCTTGTTTTTGGTATCCGTCATGCTCTCATTCCCTTTATCCTTTCAGAAAATTTCCGGGTCATAGGAAACCCGGGCCAGGAACAGCCCTTTTGCCGGTGCCGTATATCCTGCCTCCTGCCGGTTCCTTGCCTCCATTGTACCGGCCACGGACCCGGGAGTACGTTTTCCCTGTCCCACCTCAATCAGGGTTCCCGCCAGGATCCTGACCATATTGTAGAGAAACCCGTCCCCCAAAAAGACAAACTCCAGCTGGCTGCCGTGGGGCACAATCCGGATCTCCTTTATTGTCCGCACCGGGGATTTCTTCTTGCCCTGTGCAGTGCAAAAGCTTGTGAAGTCATGGGTTCCCTTAAGGCATGAGGCGGCCTCTTCCATTGCCGCCGCATCCAGGCATTCTCCCAGTACAGTAATATATTTTCTCTGGAAAACCGGGCATCTTTGCCCCGTTTCCACCCAATAGGTATAGGTCTTCTCCCTTGCCTGGAGGCGGCTGTGGAACCGCTGCGGCACCTCCTTGGCCTTCAGCACCAGGATATCCTCTGGCAGGTAGCGGTTTAAGTAATCCCTGATCTCCCCATCCCCCATCTCTGTTTCCAGATGCACGTTCGCCACCTGCCCCATAGCATGTACCCCTGCATCCGTCCTTCCGGACCCATGGACCTCCTGATATCGGCCGGTCATCCTTTCCAGCACGTCCTCCAACTTTCCCTGGATGGTATTTGCCGTATTTCCCTGCCTCTGCCAGCCGTCATAGCGGCTCCCGTCATACTGGAGCAGCAGTGCCATATTTTTCTTCATCATAAGCTTTTCCCTCCCTGCATGGTTCTGGGGAAACCATTGATTTTTACTTTTCCCCTGTGTATAATCAATGAATAAGTTACCCATTGCGGACATTTCACCAGTAAAAAGGCTATAAGGAGTTTCCTATGGATACCACAAATATAAACCAGCGCCCCTATCACTCCCTGAACGATGAGATGAAGCGCCGCTTCGGCACCAAGGTCTACAAGATTGCCTTAGATGGCGGCATGACCTGCCCGAACCGGGACGGCACCTTAGGCACCCGGGGCTGTATTTTTTGCAGCGCAGGAGGTTCCGGGGATTTTGCCGTTCCCCTTGTTCCTGCAAAAGCTTCCGGCATGTTTCCTTCTGCCGGTTCCCTCCCGGACACCCCTCCTTTTGGCTCCTTATCCCCTGCTGACTCCATCCACCGGCAAATCGACCTTGCGGCTTCCCGCATATGCCGGAAATTAGGTTCCTCCCCCAAAGCCTACATTGCTTACTTCCAGTCCTATACCAACACCTATGCCCCGGTCCCTTATCTGCGTGCCCTGTTTAGCGCCGCACTTAGCCATCCGGATGTGAAAATACTCTCCGTCGCCACCCGTCCCGACTGCCTTTCCGAGAAGATCCTGGATCTGTGCGCAGAACTCAATCAGGACAAACCCGTATGGCTGGAACTGGGGCTCCAGACGATCCACGAACCCACTGCCCGTTACATCCGCCGGGGCTACCCCCTGTCCTGCTTTGAAGACGCGCTCAAAGGCCTCCGCCGCCGGAACTTGGAAACCATTGTCCATGTAATCCTGGGACTCCCGGGCGAAAGCCGGGAACAAATGCTGCAGACCGTGGAATACTTGGCCCGCCAGGATATTCAGGGGATCAAGCTGCAGCTGCTCCATATCCTTAAGGGAACCGACCTGGCTTCCGAATACCGGCAGCATCCCTTCCCGGTGCTTTCCATGGAGGAATATATTGATTTGGTTATTGACTGCATTGCCCTGCTTCCCCCAGGGCTGACCATCCACCGCGTCACTGGCGACGGCCCTAAAAATCTGCTGCTTGCCCCCCTCTGGAGCAGCAATAAACCTAAGGTTTTAAACACCATGGCCAGACGCTTCCGGGAACGGGGCATTACCCAGGGCTGCGCTTTTTCCTGTCCCGGGGAGGGGGCCACTGTCTCACTTTCTCCATGAACCGCACTGCCAAAGCGCCTTCACGCAAAAAGCTCCGCCCCCTCTGCCAGCCGGTTGGCCACCAAGGGCCGGTTCATCCAATGGCTCTCCGAATCGAGAATGGAATTAAGAAAAGAGTGGCGGACAAATTTCAGCCGGCCCACCGTATAATCCCCCTCCTCCACCTTGATATAGATTCCTTCCATAATCCCGCCAAGATCGGTCTGGTCTCTCGTCCGCTCTTCGTCCACGCCATATTTTTCGCACTGCTCCCGGAGCGTCTTTGCCGGGTCCCCGGATATAAAATTACTATGCCCGATCAGCCGCGTGATATCCGAAAGCTTCTCATACCGCCCCGCTTCCAGCACCGGCACGGACCGGACAAAGGGCGCCCCTTTTAAGATTTCCCTTCGCCTTGCGGTGGAAAAGAACCGCTCCTCCCTCTTGTCAAACAGATCAAATTCCATAAAATAGTGCGGGAGTTCATCATAAAACACCGTGTGCTTGGCAAACATCCACTCCCCGTACATCACATACCGGCTTCCCAGCACCTGCCACAATTTCTCCCGAAAGCACTCCGCCCACACCTTCAGCATGTCAAACTGCCGTTCTCCGTATCCTCCGTTTAAAAAATGCCCCCGGCTCTGCAGATACAGCCTGCCGTCCTCCCCAAAGCTGATCCCGCAGTTGGCCCCATCAATCTTCTCCTCCAGCACCAGGTATTTTCCCCGGATCTCCCCGAATTTCACACTGTTCAGATCCTCGTCCCCTGCCTGCTTTCTCGATCCCTCCACGTGGCGGGTTCTTGGATATTTATATATTTGTTCCATCATCCTTCCCTCCCCTTACCTAAATTCCCCATTCTTAAAAATCCTGTCCGTATCTGTTTCTGATTTTAGTACGATTCTTATCTTCTGTCAAATAAAGAGGCTTGACAAATTCAAATGGTACCTGTATAATCAATTGTAACAGGTACCTGTATAAAAAGGCGGGTGATATGAACGATCTCTATACAGACATTTATGAAAAGCTATCCACGCTGCAATGGCTCATGAAACGCCGGCAGATGTTCAGTCAGGCAGAAGGCGGGCCTTTTGCAGATTCAACAAGGGGGCAGGGCCGCGTTCTCGCTATGCTGAAAATCCAGCCGGAAATTACGACAAAGGACTTGTCCTATCTTCTGGGCATCCGACAGCAATCGCTGAATGAGTTGCTGAACAAGCTGGAGAAGAGCGGCTATGTGGAGCGCAGACCCTCCGAAGCGGACAGGCGGGTCATGGTGGTTCATCTGACGGAAAAGGGAGAAACCGTACAGCAGCCCCCATCGGATTATGAGGAAATCCTCGGTTGTTTATCCCAGGAGGAACTGCATCAATTTGGAAATTATTTGGAACGTATCCTCGTGGCCTTCCGGACGCAAGAGAGCGTTGGCTGGGAGGAAAATGCTATGGATGACTGGATGGAAAAGGCGAGAGCGCGCATGGGTGAGGAACCCTTTGAACGGCTGATCTCCATGCGGGAGAAGGCGTTCGGTCCCTTGCGGAACGGAAAAAGGCCAATGGATATACCGGGCGCGGAGCGATTCTCGCCGGATTATGACGGTCCGGTTCCGGACAGACGCGAATTTGACAAATTCGGCAACCAAGAAAGAAAATAGAACAGGCAAGGCACCATGATTTTATGGAGATAAGTCCTATGCGAGTTTGCTCGCATAGGACTTTATTTTTTAGAAATGGAGGTAATGACATGGAACCCATCATACAAGTGGAGCATTTCTCAAAAAAGTACGGAGATTTTACAGCGGTGGATGACATTTCTTTCACCGTAGACGAGGGCAGTATTTTCGCGTTTCTCGGTCCCAACGGCGCGGGAAAAAGCACGACCATCAATACCCTGTGTACCATCCTGGACAAGACAAAAGGCACTCTGACCATCAACGGCCATGACGTTTCCAGGGAACGCAGTCTGGTGCGGAAGGACATCGGGATCGTCTTTCAGGATTCCACCCTGGATGCCCAAATGACTGTGGAAGAAAACCTGAGATACCATTGCAGTTTCTACAAAGTGCCAAAGAATGAGGTGCGGGAGCGCATTGGCTTTGCCCTTGAGTTGGTGGAACTGACGCAGTGGAGGCGGGCGGCAGTGGGCAGCCTGTCCGGCGGCATGAAACGGCGGGCCGAGATTGCCAAAGGGCTGGTGCACGACCCGAAGGTTTTGTTCCTGGATGAACCCACCACCGGCCTGGACCCACAGACCAGGGCAAATGTGTGGGAATATATCCGGCGGCTCCAAAGACAAAAAAACATGACGATCTTCCTGACCACCCACTATATGGACGAGGCGGAGGCCTGTTCCAAGATCGTCATCATAGACCACGGGAAGATTGTCGCTCACGATACGCCAGAGAATTTGAAGCATCAATATACCGGTACAGAGGTGGATGTTGTGTGCGCCCGGACCGGACCAATGGAGGCCACGCTGCGGGAACAGGCAATCCCCTGCCGGAAGGATGGGAACAAGCTGGTGTTCCATACGAAAAAAGCGCCTGCTGCATTGGAAATTTTATCGGCGCACCGGGCAGAGATTACGGACTTTGAGGTGAAAAACGGGACACTGAACGAGGTGTTCCTGGCGATTACAGGAAAGGAGATTCGAGAAGGATGAACCCAATTACAAGTATTATGCAGAGGAATCTGCTGAATTATGTCCGAAGCAAGGGGCGGGTGTTCGGAGCGCTCTTTATGTCCATGTTTATGCTGGTGATGTTTTCGTTTCTGATGAAATCCTCCATGAGCGGCCTTGACGCCCCCATGAATTACCTGATTTCCGGTGTGATCATCATGAGCGTGTTCCAGGTGAGCGTCAACAATTCCTCTGATATTTTGTCCGACATTTCCGGCGGATATATGAAAGAGGTCCTGGTGGCCCCCATTGCGCGGACACAGATCTCCATGGGACACATTCTGTCGGGAGCGGTCATTGCCACGCTGCAAGGCATTGTTACTATGATCTGCGGCATTGTACTTGGCCTGCGGGTGGGTGTCCTGCAAATCCTTTTGCTGGCAGCGGTCATGCTGGTTTCCGCTATGGCATTCAGCGCCATCGGCCTGTTTCTGGCAACGGTTTCCCGCAATTCCCCCGCCTTCCAGACCATCAGTTCCATGATTATGATGCCCCTGACCTTTGTTTCCGGCGCGTATATCCCCACCACCATGATACCCGGGTTTCTCCTGCCCGTTGTCTACTTAAATCCGCTGACCTACACCACCTCCATCTTCCGCTATATCGCCCTGGGGGCCCGCACGCTGGACACAAGGGAACTGGTAGCACAGGGCATGGCCTTCGACCTTGGCGGATTTGTGATCACGCCGCTGATGGGGCTGGCCATCACCATTTTGATCGGAACCTTTTTCTTTGTGCTGTGCGTCCGCAAATTTGACCGGGCGGATTTTTCCACCATCAAGGTCGCTGCAGGGATGCGGGGCGGCGGAGCCGCCACCAGGAGGTAACTTATGGAATTACAATTGGAAGCTGTCACAAAAAACTACAAGAGCAAACAGGTCCTAAAAGGAATTTCCCTCACCATGGGGACAGGGGTCTACGGCCTGCTGGGTCCCAACGGAGCAGGAAAAACCACCATGATCGGAATACTGGCCGATGTGCTGTCCCCCACAAAAGGGCGTGTCCTGTATGACGGAAAGGACATCCAAGCTGTAGGGGATGAATACCGGGCAAAAATCGGCTATCTGCCCCAGGACGTCCGCTTTTACAGCGATTTTACCGGCAGGGATTACCTGGAATACTCGGCAGCGCTGAAAGGCATGGAAAAAGCCCGCGCCAAAAAGCGGATCGAGGAATTGGCCCTCAGCGTTGGCCTGTGGGACGATCTGAAACGGAAATGCAGCGCCTATTCCGGCGGAATGCAGCGCAGACTGGGGATTGCCCAGGCCCTTCTGGACGACCCGGAGATTTTGATTCTGGACGAACCCACCTCCGGCCTGGACCCCTATGAACGGATCAAATTCCGCAACATTATCTCTGCCTACGCGAAGGACCGTCTGGTGCTGCTCTCCACCCATATCGTATCCGATGTGGAGCAGATCGCCGCCCAGATCATGATGATGGAGTACGGCACCATCCAGCACATCCACACAGGCGAAGAATATATCCACAGGATGAAGGGCCGGGTCTGGCTGGCGGAAATGCCCGCCGAACAGCTTGTGGACTATCAGAACCAGGCTGTCATCAGCAATGTCAGGGCAAAGGACGGCCCCATGGAGGTCCGCATCATTGCGGACACAAAGCCTGTCCCTGACGCAGTACAGGCCGTACCAACGCTGGAGGACGCCTATCTGTATCTTTTCAACTACTTGCCAGGAAAGGCCGGGAGGTAACGAGATGTCATTGTTTCGATTTGAACTGCGAAAACTGCTGCTTAACAAGAAAACCCTGCTCTTACTGATGTGTCTGCTCCTCCTTTACAGTGTGGTGGGTCTCACTTCCACCATGTTCCTGATCGGCGGCAATGACAGTTACCGCGCTTACGAGGAATTGACCGCCGGCTGGGAAGGTCCGTTCGACAGCAAAAAAGCCGCGGAAGCGGAAAAAATCTATCAGGAGATCAGCGCCCGGTACGGCACGGATGCCCGGATGATCGCCCGGAGTATCAAAGATCAGCCGGAGATCATTCTGGCAGTGAATTACCACGCCTATACCGAACGGGTGGAGGAATATTGGAACGGCACACCGCCGGAGAGCATCGAAGACCCCTATGGCATCGCCCTTCTGCAAGAGAAAATCGCAGAACTGGAACGTAAAGGGAAGCAGAATACCTTTGCCTGCCGAAAACTGTCCATTGCCCTGAAGCGGCAAAAGGAACTGGGGGAGCCGAAGTTTGCCAACATCCTGCTGTGGGAAAACCTGTTCAACAACTGGGGAGAAAATATGATGCAGTTCCTTCTGTTTGTGCCGCTGACCTTCATCATTGCCCCGGTTTTCGCCGTAGAGCGATCCAGCGGCATGGATAATCTGATTTTAAGTTCCCGAAACGGCAGGCGGAAAATCGTCACGGCAAAATTGCTGAGCATACTCGCCGCCTCCACGGTTGTGGTCGCGCTGTACCTGGCCGCTACGTTTCTGTTCGGTTTTCTGCCCCATGGGAGTTTCCACGGCTGGGATGCCGCCATCCAGTCCGTTCCCACCTATGCCCGTTCCCTGTTCCCGTTTAAGGTCTGGCAGCTTGCCGCTGTCGGGGCCGTGTGGCTTATTTTTACCGGCGCGGTATACAGCCTGATGATCGGTTTTATTTCCTCCCGCATGAAAAGCCAGATGGGTACGGCTGGCGTAAGTCTTGCGATTTTGTTTGCAAATGTAGGGCTGGCGTCAATGAGCGATACGGTTACGCAGAGGCTTGGGGCCCTGGTAGACTTCGGACTGGCCAACGTCACGCTGATAAAAGAGGTATTTGGCGGATATAAGGTTTTCCATGTGTTCGGAATGTGTGTCAGTTACCCGGTTATGGCGGTTTTCGTTATGGGCGTTATTGCCGCCGCTGCGGCTTTTGGAACTTACCGGGGGCAGAGAAGCAGAACCGCGGCATAACAGCTGCCCTCCCTTTGAGAAAAATAGCGGAGCATTGATTTTCATGCTCCGCCATTCGTATTTGGAAATCATATCAGTCAAATTGCAAATCTGTGTCCTTACTCCCCAGCCATCATCATCATAATCTCATTGCTCCGGGCAATGAACTTCGTCATCCGCTCCGGGTTCAGGGTGCCGTGGCTCAACAGGGCCAGGTCATACAGCTGCTCACAGAACTTGGGCGTGTTCTCCCCGTCTTTATGGTTTAACACATACTGCACCAGCTTGTGGTTGGCGTTGAGCACCAATGTCTCGCCGGCGCCGCCGAACATGGAGGGATCCATGCCGTACATATTGTACATCTTCATCATATCCTGCATCCGGCGGCTCTCCTCGGCCACAGTCAGCATGGAGGAGATATTCTCGTTCTTCAGCTTCTCCACCTTGACCTCCAGCTTGTCATTGCCCAAAGCCTTCTTAAAGATCTCCGTCAGGGTTTCCGCTGTCTTTTTAAACTCCTCGTCATCCTCCTTCACCTCTTCCTTGAAGGTATCGTTGAGATCCGCATCAATCCGGAGGAATTTGAGGCCCTCGTTCTTCTGCTCCAAGTGATTGATGAAGGGACTGTCAATATTGTGGGGAAGAATCACCGCATCCAGCCCTTCCTCCTTGAACATATTGATATACTGGCTCTGCTCCTTCTCGTCCGTCACATAGAACACCTTGTTCTCGTGCTTCTCCTTGTTCTCCTCCAGGCAGTCCTTCAGGGTCAGGTACTTTTTGTCCAAGTTCTTAAAGAGAATGTAATCATTCATCTTCTCGGCAAATTTCTCATCCTTGATGCAGCCGAACTTGATAAAGGGAGCAATGTCATCCCAGTACTTCTCGTAATTCTCCCGGTCGGTCTTGCACATGCCGGTCAGCTTGTCCGCCACCTTCTTGGTGATGTAATCGGAGATCTTCTTCACAAAACCATCGTTCTGCAGGGCGCTCCGGGAAACGTTCAGGGGCAGATCCGGACAGTCGATAGCGCCCTTTAAGAGCATCAAAAACTCCGGAATCACTTCCTTGATATTGTCCGCAATAAATACCTGAGTGTTGTAAAGCTTGATGGTGCCCTCAATAGAATCATACTCCGTGTTGATCTTGGGGAAGTAGAGAATTCCCTTCAGATTAAACGGATAATCCATATTCAGGTGAATCCAGAACAGAGGCTCCTTGTAATCCATGAACACCTTCCGGTAGAAGCTTCTGTACTCCTCCTCCGTGCACTCATTGGGATGCTTGTTCCACAGCGGGGTGGTGTCATTAAGTGCCACCGGGCGCTTTAAGATCTTGTAGCGCTCCTTGGAGGGCTCGATCTCCACCGTCTCCTTCTCCCCGTTCTCGTTCTCCTTCTCCTCGGTCTTGGCCGGCTCCACCACGGTCTCCACAATGGTGTCCTTGTCCGTCAACTCTTCCTTGTCAATGGTCTCATACTCCGGCTCTGCCTTGGCATTGCTTAAATAAATCGGAATCGGCATGAAGGAGCAGTACTTATCCAGCACCTCTCTGGCCCGGTATTCATTGGAAAACTCGTAGCTGTCCTCATTCAGATACAGGGTGATAACCGTACCCTGATCCTCCTTGTCCCCGTCCTTCATCTCAAAGGTCAGGCCGCCCTCTGACTCCCAGTGCACCGGCCTGCTGCCTTCCTTGTAGGACAGAGAATCAATGGTCACCTTGTCCGCCACCATAAATGCCGAATAAAATCCCAACCCGAAATGCCCGATGATCTGATCCTCATTGGCCTTGTCCTTGTATTTCTCTAAGAAATCCTGTGCGCCGGAGAATGCGATCTGATTGATATACTCTTCCACTTCCTCCGCCGTCATACCCAGACCATTGTCCTGCACCCGGATGGACTTTTCCTCCGAATCCACAGTGATCTGAATCTTGTACTCCATATCCTCCGGCTTGGCGTACTCTCCCATCAACTCCAGCTTCTTTAACTTGGTGATGGCATCACAGCCATTGGACACCAGTTCCCGGTAGAAGATGTCATGGTCCGAATAAAGCCACTTTTTGATAATCGGAAATATGTTCTCACTGTTAATCGATAAATTGCCTGATTTGCTGCCCATCGCATATCACTCCTGTTCTTTTATTTTCTTGCTTTTCCGGCATACCACGTCAGAACGTGTCTAAAAATTGCAGTTCGTGGGACACCGCCGGCGCCCCTTGCAGGGATTTGGCCCAAACATACCGCCCTCTCAAGGCGTCCCCCGCATCCGAAACCAGAACCAGATTCCCTCCGCAATTCCCTGCCCTGGAATCTCTGGAGTATATTTTAATACGGAAGCAGCTAATTGTCAACAGAAAATTAGCACTCATTGAAAATGAGTGCTAACAATACTGGTTTTCAGTACAGATGCACTGAGCGAAGTAACCCGGCAAAGCACCATCATGGCAAAAAACAGAAGCAGGAAACCGCATATTCCCGCAATGCATAAACGGCGAATCATTCTGTTTCTCCGAATAAAGCCAAAATAATTCAGCACTCCGATCCCTGTCCAGAAAAGCAAATGTTTTATATCACACAGAATAAACTTCCAGGTATTCCAGTCCTTATAGGTTTCATAGTTAGGGTCGCTGATGTCATCATACGAAATTAAAATATTCCCATGAATCAAAACGGTAAAAAAACAGAATCCGGCAATGCAGGCAAACAGCCATGTGTATTTTACCGTATTCTTCCATGCGGAATAAACAATTGCTGCAGGTATGCTCAGGAAAACTCCGGCAAGGCCAAGCAGACAGGTAATCTCTCCATATTTTTCCATAACGTGTCTGTCTCACTCCTTGATATATGCAATCCCCTTTTCCTTCAAAAACTGCCCCATCCATGCATCCCATCCATGCTCGATCCGCTTATCCATGGTAAATACCTTCAGGGAAATACCGGTCACGCAGCGCAGGGTCTGTTCCTCATAACGGATATTCAAATACAGGCCCCCCACCTGCTCTGCCCCGAATTCCGGCTGCACAGACTGAAGGAAACGCTCTACCCCTTCTGCCGGAAGCTGCAGGGTAATCCGAAAACTCTCCGGCAAACGTTTTCCCCGAATCAGAGAATAACAGAAAGGCCGGATCAGCTTCCAGGGCGATAACTCCCCTATCTGTCCCTCTTCCCTCTCCTGCTCCGTAAAATACCTCTTCCGGATCCTTCCGTCAATGGTAAATACATTAAAGGTGGTTACCTCCGCCTCCCTAAGCAGCCAGGAATCAAAGGCCCCGCCCACGAATAATTTTGATGTAAACTCTTTCAGATCCTCAATTTTCAGCCCAACCATAGCTTCTCCCCTCCCTTGGCCTGCCCATGTCTTCCGCCCATAATTGCCTGGCCTAACCAAAGCATTCACTCCATATAGTCCCCATACCACTCAAAAAAATCTGCTGTGGTGGATCCCTCATCGGCAAAGGGGAACCTGTCCCAGATATTCCCCTCCAGCACTACCGGATTCTCCGCTGCAAACCCTTCATAGACCTTACGGAATGCCTGGTTCTTCCGGTTCAGGGCAAGCTTTTGCTTCCGCTCCAGTGTCGCCTCTTCATCATATTCATTGATGCATTTTACAATATAAAACCCATCCCCATCCCGGATAATCGGGCTGATCTCTTCCTCCGCCAAAATAAACACCGCATCCTCATACTCCCTGGAACGTTCCCCGCGACCCACGGATTTCTCAATCTGGCTGTCCTCGGAGACAGCCCTGGCAAGGGAAGAAAAATCCACCCCCGCCCCCATGGCCTGCGTATGGATTCTTTTTGCCTTATCATTGTCACTAACCCTGATTTCCTGGACCGTAATCACCTTTGCCTCACTGTCGCTGATCTCCATATCCACATTCTTTGTCAATTCATCCACCAGCTTCCCTGCCCGGTGATATTCCATATATAACTGATAGACCTCATCCTCACTGATACCGGTATATGCCTTGTCCGCTTCCGTCAGGCTGCTATAATAATCCTCCGTCAATTCCCTCAGGCGTTCCTTTTCCTGGCTGGTCAGGTCAATCTGCTGCTGGTCTGCCAGAAGGTTCATGGTTTTCACTTCCTCAAGAAAATGCCGCACCTCCCCCAGGAGGTACTCCTGGAAGGTTACCTCCTCATCCCCCACCTTGACCCCCCATATCTGGCCGGAATATACTTTACTGTAACGGTTCCTCTCTGTAGCCACCACCAGACGGATCTGGGCATCGGTGTAGCCTTCCACCACCTCTTCCTCCGATGCCATAGGGGTACTTTCCCCGCAGCCCCCCGCAGCCAAAGCCACGGCCAAGGAAAATGCTGCTGCCCGCCATTTTTGCGTTCTCTTTTTCCGCATAAAAACCTCACTCCTGTACCAACAGCCTCAGCACCTTGAGCACCCCGTCCTTCACGTTCACATCTGCCTGGAAACGGGCAGCTGCTTTCACTTCGGGCCTGGCATTTCCTACTGCAAAACTATAATATGCCTGCTGCATCATCTCAATATCATTCATCTGGTCTCCAAACACCATGGTCTCCTCAGGGGTTATCCCCAGGCTCTCCTGCAAAAGCTTCACTGCACCGCCCTTGTTGATCCCCGGTGCCATACAGTCCATCCACATATCCCCTGAGATCGTGATTTTCAGCCGGTCCTGATACCTTTCACGCAATTGCCTGGTGGCCGGGTCGATCCCTGTGGGGCGGTACGCCGAAACCTTGATAAACGGCTCTGGTACCTCCATCAGATCCTTTACCTGTTTTGCACGGAATTTATAGCCGTTGACCAGCCAGTCGTAGAACTTTTCATTCCCTTCCTCCAGATACACCACATCCGGGCCGCTGACCATGGGCGTCATACCTGCCTTACGGATCTCCTGCGCCATTTCCCGGACCAGCCCCGGCTCCACCGTATTCAGGTAAAGATTCCTGCCATGGAGCCCCACATAAGCCCCATTATCCGAAAGGTAGAAAATCTTCTCCTTTATTGGTTCAAACGTCCGTTCAATGCTGACCCACTGGCGCCCGCTGGCCGCCGCAAACTGCATCCCCTGCCGGCGGAGTTTTAAAATCACCCCGAATAATTCCGGGTTCAGTTCATTCCCGCCGTCCTGTACAAGGGTTCCGTCAATATCCGACACAATCAATTTTATCATAATTTTCTTTCCTCATCTGCTTATTGGTTTTCGGGCACTGCCCATTGCTTTCGTGAACAGTGTACCACATTTAAGCCAAACTAACAAATGTTTCTTTCTTCCCCGGAAAAACAGGGGCAGGAACCTGGATCCAGGTTCCTGCCCCTTTGGACGTTTATCCCCTTTCTTGGGAAACCTTGTCCCTTGTTTTAATACGTTAAACTTTCATCCGTTTGATGATCCGGTTGGCTTTCCCGTAGATTTCTTCCGGGTCCGCCCCTACAAAAAACTTTCCCTCCTCGTAGAGGATTTGCCCATTGACCATGGTCAGCTTTACATTTTGTTTGCTGCCGCTATATACCAGGTTTTTGGGGATGTGGTTGAGGGGCTGCATATTCGGCTGTTTCAGGTCAATGATAATTAAATCTGCCAGCTTGCCGGGCGCCAGGCACCCGCAATCCGTGAACCCCATAGCCAGGGCGCCGCCGGAGGTAGCCATCTTTAAGACCTCCTCTGCCGGGACGGCTGATGCATCCCCTTCCCGGAGTTTTGCAAGGCCGGTCACCAGGAACATTTCCCGGAACATGTCCAGGCAATTGTTGCTGGCAGGCCCGTCGGTGCCCACGGCAAGCCTTACCCCTTCCTTTAACATATCCGAGATCCTGGCAATCCCGCTGGAAAGCTTGGTGTTGGAGCCAGGGTTCGTCACCACAGCCAGACCCCGGTCTTTAAAGATCCGGATATCCTCATCTGTCATGTGGACACAGTGGTAACCCCCGCCTCCATACCGGAAAAGCCCCAGAGAGTCCAAATATGCCGTGGGGCTTTTCCCATGGCGTGCGATGCATTCCTTCACTTCCCGGTCAGTCTCTGAATTGTGGGTAAATACCGGTGCCTGGTATTTCTCTGCCAGGGCTGCCACGCCTTTTAGCAATTCCTCTGAGGTGGTATACTCTGCGTGGAAACCCAGATGGTAGCGGATCAGTTCATGGTAATGGTTATATTTTACATATTCCTCCTCCATGGCATCCAGGGATGAGGTGAAATTGTTCAGGCTGCTGACCATCACCGTCCTAAATCCGCAGTCTATGGACGCCCGGGCGATCATCTCCGGCTGGAAATACATGTCAAAATTGCTGGTGATCCCACTGGTGAGGTATTCCAGGATGGCCAGCCTGGAAAGTTCATATATGTCCTCCCCGGTCAGCTTCGCCTCCATGGGGAATACCTGATTCTCCAGCCACTCCTGCAAAGGCAGGTCATCGGCATAGGACCGCAGGAATGTCATTGCTGAATGTGTGTGTGCATTGACAAAGCCCGGCATGATCAGGTTCCCCTCCACGTCGATCTCCCTGTCCCAGGCCCGGGGATCTTTTCCCCTTTCCACGGCTCTGCCATCCTGGCCGGCCGTGCCTCCCACATAGGTGATCCGGTTCCCCTGGATCCAGACCTCACCGCTCCTGACTTCCATATCCCCGTCCATAGCCAGGATCCTCCCATTATAAAAACGGATATTCATTATCCCTCTCCTTCCTTGTTCCGTAATTTACCGTTATGCCCTGCCGTACTACCGCTTCCCTTTGTCATAGATCTCCCCCAGAGCCCGGGGCGAACGGTTATAGCGGGAGAAAAATACCAGCAAAAGCAAGGTTACCACATAGGGGAGGGTCATTGCCAGATCGGAATAGCTGCTTGGCATCTGCATCCGCTGCACCAGATAATACCCCCCTGACCTGGCAAAACCAAATAGCAGGCAGGAGCCCAGGGTGGGCAGGATCGTCCAGTTTCCAAAGATCAGCGCCGCAATGGCCAGATACCCGTACCCCACATAAATGCTGGAAGAAAAATTTGCGGAGATGGAGTAGGCAAAGCAGATCCCTGCAAGCCCGGACAGACCGCCGGAAACCATGACCGCCGCCAAGCGCACCTTCCCCACATCCACCCCTGCCGCATCCACTGCATGGGGATTGTCCCCGCAGGCACGCAGATTCATGCCGTAACGGGTTTTGTACATCACGTACCAGGCGGCAAACGCCACAAGGACAATGATAACCTCAAAGGGATACAGATCCTTAAACACTGCCCCCAGAACCGGGATCCGGGATATCACAGGTACCGTCACCCGCGATGACACCCCCAGCACAAACTTATCCGATGCCGCCCCAAACACACTGCGGTTTAAATATTTGGTCAGAAATGCCGTCAGTGCCATGGCAAGGATGTTGATCACCACGCCGCTGATAACCTGGTTTGCCTTGAACCGGATGCAGAGCAGGGCATGGAGCAGGGAATATATTGTCCCTCCTGCCACTGCAAATATTACTGCCAGGTAAAACGGCGCCTGGGACTGATCCGAAAACCTTCCGGCCGCCAGCACTGCCGCCAGCGCACCTGTAAATGCACCGACTCCCTGCAGGCCCTCCAAAGCCAGGTTGGTAATCCCGCTTTTTTCACTGTAGATCCCGCCAATGGCCATAATAAACAACGGCAGGGAAAACGAAAGCCCGTCAATGATAATCCGTTCCATCAGCCCTTCCCCCTTTCCTCTTCCAGTTCGTCCTGAAAACTTTTTACCTTATAGCGGATAAAAGCACCGCAGGCGGAAAACAGCAGGATCACCCCGGTAATCACGGATGCGATCTCGGATTCCAGCCCGGAGGAGGAATTCATGTATGTGCTCCCCTTGCTGATAATCGTTATCAAAAAGGAGGAAAAGATAATCCCCACCGGATTGCTGTCAGCCAGAAGGGACACTGCGATGGCATCAAACCCTGTGCCGGGAAGCACCCGGGGCTGGATTGACCCGAAATACCCCAGATAATACGTCACCCCCGCCAGGCCTGCCAGGCTGCCGGACAATACCATGGAAGCAATCACATTCCTCCCCACATGGATCCCGGCATACCTGGCCGCATTCCTGCTGGTTCCCACACATTTAATCTCATAGCCAAACACGGTCCTATCCAGCACAAACTTGATGGCTACCGCCGTCGCCACCGCCAGGAGGATCCCCAGGGGGATATCCATCTTTAGGTTCCCCACCGGTGTGTCCATCAGCGTCAGACGCGCTGCCTTAGAAACGGCATTCGACTGCCGTGACACCGGGTTCACATAGTAGGTATTGATAAAAAAGCTGATCACATACTGGGCAATGTAATTGACCATAATGGAAGAAACCACCTCGTTAATATTAAACTGGTGTTTGAGCCATCCAATCAGCCCGCCCACAGCCCCGCCGGCCAGGATCCCCACCACCAGCACCAATGGCTTTGCCACCGGCGCTGCCAGAGAACTGTATCCCACCGCCAGGGTGGCGATAAAACCTGCCGTCAGCATCTGCCCCGACACTCCGATATTAAAAAGCCCTGCCCGCAGCGCCACCGCCACCGCCAGGGATGCAAACAGCATCGGGGTCCAGGCGTTCATAAAACTGGTAAAATCGGTCAGCATGCTCTTGTAGCCTGCGTAGGAAGGCTTGGGGAGAAGCCCTGAGCCCTGGAGGAGATTCTGGTAGGCGGCTACCGGATTCTTCCCCAAAAACAGGATAACCACTGCCCCTGCAAGCAAACTCAAAAGAATGGCAAACAACGGGACAGACACTGGCTGCCGCCGCTCATCCCCCAGCAGTCGGACCATGCCCTGCTTAAATCCACGGCTAATTCCTTTCATCCGGCTTCACCCCCATCATAAATTCTCCCACATCATTGGCTGTCAGGGATTTCCTGTCAGCGATTTTCTGGATCCTGCCATTGTAAATAACCCCGATGGTATCTGCAAGGTCCATGATCTCATCCAGTTCCAGGGATATCAGAAGAACTGCCCTCCCCCCGTCCCGCTCCCGGATAATCTGCCGGTGGATATTCTCAATCGCGCCGATATCCAGCCCCCGGGTGGGCTGGACAAAGATCATCAGTGGGGATTTCAGTTCGATCTCCCGACCGATGATCGCTTTTTGCTGGTTGCCGCCGCTCATGGAGCGGACCACCGTCCCTACCCCCTGGCCGCTGCGGATATCATACCGCCCGATCAGTTCCTCCCCATAACGGGTGATTTCTCCCTGGTCCAGGATCCCCTTGTGGGAAAAGGGTTCCTTAAAATAATCCTTCAAAGCCAGGTTCTCCCCCAGGGTAAAATCCAGCACCAGGCCAAAGGCCTGCCTGTCCTCCGGAATATAGGAAATCCCCTCCAGGCTTCTTCTGCGGATGCTGTAGCCCGTAATATCCTTCCCGTTCAGCAGAATCTTTCCCTCTGCCGCTTTCACAAGCCCGGTAATAGCGTCGGCGATTTCCACCTGCCCGTTGCCCGATACCCCCGCAATGGCAAAGATTTCCCCGCCCCGCACACAAAAGGACACATCCTTTACAACCTCAAAGCCATCCTGGTTTTTCACGGTCAGGCCCTTCACCTCCAGCACCTTTCCCCGGTACTCTGCTTCCTTTTTTTCCACAGAAAAGGAAACCTCCCGGCCCACCATCAAATTAGCCATGGTTTTCGTGGAGGTGGCGGCCACATCCAGCACGTCCACCAGCCTGCCCCTGTTCAGGATCCCGCAGCGGTCCGCCACCTTCTTGATCTCCTCCAGCTTGTGGGTGATCAGGATGATGGTCTTCCCGTTTTCCCGGAGCCCCCGGATTATATCCAGCAAAAATTCAATTTCCTGGGGGGTCAGCACTGCGGTAGGCTCGTCAAAGATCAGGATCTCTGCCTCCCGGTAAAGCATTTTTAAGATCTCCACCCTCTGCCGCACCGAGACATTCAGGTTCTCCACCACATCCGTGGGATTCACCTCAAGCCCATACTTTTTAGACAGTTCCCCCACCTTCCGGTCCGCCTTTTTCAGATCCACAAAAGGCAGCACCCCAAAGAGCCTGTCCCTGCACTCCAGCCCCAGGATAATATTCTCCGTCACCGTATAATTCTCCACCAGCTTAAAATGCTGGTGCACCATGCCGATGTTCAGCCTGGTGGCATAGCTGGGTGAAGTGATCCTCTCCTTCTTGCCGCGGATCATAATCTCCCCTTCATCTGGCTCATACATTCCAAACAGCATGCTCATCAGTGTGGATTTCCCTGCCCCGTTCTCCCCCAGAAGTGCAAAAATCTCCCCCTTCCTGACCTGCAGTGTCACATCATCATTGGCCACAATGCCCGGGAACCGCTTGGTAATGTGGTTCATCTCAATAATCCAGCCAGAACCGCCGCCATCATTGCCTCCGGAACCCCTTGCAATATTCTCCGGCATACCATCCCTCCTTCATCCGGCTATCTCTTTGTCCCCTGCCCTCCGTAAACCAGTGTGCTCACGCCCTTATTCACGGAGGATATCCCCATGGAAATGGAAAACCGGCCCATAGGCATTCCAAGCAGAATCCTACGAGCCGGAATTTTGTCGCATTATTTAAGTCCGGGGAAATCATCCGGCTGGATGTCATTGAAATTGGCAGCCGGGACAATCGTGCCGTCCTTCACCAGGCCATAAGCCTCTTCCAGCTTCTCCACCGTCTCCGCGGACATCTGGTGGCGCCCGTCCTCTTTCACGAACCCGGTGGAATCCGTATCAGCCCCCAAAAGTTCGTTGCCGCCTGCAAAGCTGCCCTCTGCAATGGCTTCCAGCTGCTTCTCCACGTTCATTCCCATCACCTTCAGCCCGGAGGTCAGCATAATGTTCTCGGAACCGTTGGCGCCGTCATCGTACTGATCCACGTCGCACCCAATCACCTTCACTCCGGCAGCTTCCTTTGCCGCGGTAAACACCCCGTTCCCGGAACCGCCTGCGGCTACAAAAATAATGTCACAGCCCTGGTCAATCAATGCCTTGCCCACCACCTTGCCGGTAGCCTCATCTGCAAAACTCCCCACATAGTTGCCCCCCACATTGGCGTTGGTCACATCGGTCCCTGCGTAGGAAGCGATCTCCACCACCTCTGCGGATGCCCCCAGCTTGGCATTGGCATAATTCACGCCGGACTCAAAACCATACTGGTAGTTCACGTTGGAGGGATAAGCGATGCCGTTAACCACAGCCACCTTACCGCTCTTGGTCTCTAAAGCGGCAGCCATCCCGGCAAAGAACCCGCTCTCCTGCTCCTTAAACTGCATGGCATACACGTTGTCACAGGCAACCTCCGTCCCCTCCGCATCACAGGGATAGGAATCCACCAGCAAAAACTTCACATCCGGGTTGTCATTGGCAATCGCGCCGATGGCGGCAAACTGGAATCCACAGCAGACAATCACATCATAATCCGCCACAATATCCTGTACCGCCTGTACCGCCGCCGCCGTGTCGCCGGTCTCCTCCCGCACCGGAGTTACGGTTGCATCCGGATGAGACTCAATAAAGGCAAGGATCCCATTGTAGTTATCCTCATTGAAGGAACCGTCATCCACCCCCGACGGGCTGCTTACAATCGCAATCTTCAAAGCAGCGCCGGCAGCCTCACCGCCTGCTGCCTCACTCTCCGCCGGAGCCTCAGCCTGGCTTTCTTTTGCTTCGGCCTGTGTTTCTCCCTGGGCAGCCGCCGTGGTGGCATCCTGGGAAGTTCCGCCCCCGCCGCAGCCTGTAAGCAGTGTCCCTGCCATTGCCATTGCCATCATCAAACCAACCATTTTTTTCATAGTGCCATATCCTCCTTCTTGATAAAGGGTAATTGGTAATAATATCACCCCTTTATTTGTACTATGAAATCTGACAAAAAACAAGATGTTTTTCTTTTTTAATGCAATTTGTTCACCCTTCTTTGAACCTTGTCAGGCTCTCTTTGTACGGAGGGTAACAAATACCCCGCTCCGTTATGATCGCAGTAATCAGGGAGTGGTCCGTCACGTCAAATGCCGGATTATAACATTTTACCTCCTCCAATGCCACAGGGGTTTGATAAAATTTCTTCTTGACCTCATCCGGGCTGCGCAATTCGATCCGGATATCCTCCCCCCTTGGGCAGCTAAGGTCAATCGTGGAACCAGGCCCCAGCACATAAAAAGGGATCCCGTAATACTTTGCAAGGACCGCCACCCCGCTGGTGCCGATCTTATTGGCCACATCCCCATTGGCCGCCACCCGGTCACAGCCCACCAGGCACGCCTGGATCCATCCGTTTTTCATCACCAGGCTTGCCATGTTATCACAGATCAATGTCACGTCAATCCCTGCTTTCTGCAGTTCATAGGAGGTGAGCCTGGCTCCCTGTAAAAGGGGGCGGGTCTCATCGGCAAACACCTTAAACTCCATCCCCTGCTCTTTCCCCAGAAACAACGGCCCCAGGGCCGTGCCATAGCGGGAGGTGGCAAGCGGCCCTGCATTGCAGTGGGTCAGGATCCCGTCCCCGTCCTTCAAAAGGGAAAGGCCATACTCCGAGATCTTCCGGCACATCGCCATATCCTCCTTTTGGATGGCAATGCACTCCTTCTTCAAAAGTCCCAATATCCCCTCCACTCCCAGTTCCCGGCGGGAGGTTACTACCCGCTCCATGCGGTTAAGCGCCCAGCTTAAATTCACCGCCGTGGGCCTGGCCGAATCCAGATACTCCTTGTATCTGCAAAACCGGCTGTAAAATTCCTCATAATCCTCTGTCCCAATCCCCTTTGCCAGGATGTAAATGCCAAAGCCTGCACAGATCCCGATGGCCGGAGCCCCCCGCACCTTTAACTCGAATATGGCATCATAGATATCCTCTGCCGTCCTCAGCACCAGGTATTCCGTCCTCGATGGAAGCTGGGTCTGGTCAATAATCACCACCGATGCCCCGTCTTCCCCCAGCTTTACATTGTCAATATGGGTGACCTGCTTTAACTCTTCCATGTTGCCCTCCTTTCCCATCTACCGAAAAACCAGCCTTAAATGCCCCAGAACCAAAAGCTTCCTCCCAGTCCTCCAAGGCAAAAAATTCCACCGGCAAAAGCTTCACTAACCCTTTTTCCAGCAAACGCAGCGCCGGCTCAAAGGGGCCGCAGCGGCTTCCCTTCACCGTGACCTCATTGACCACAAAACGGCTCATATCCACATCCACGCTTCCCGCATACGTGCTTTTAAGTATGATCGTTCCCTGCCTGCGCACCAGGCCGGAAGCCAGTTCCAGGCCCGAGGGAGATCCGGAAGCCTCCACCACGGTCTCAAATGTGTCATCCGGGCTGTCAAACCTCCTTTTTGCCTGTTCCAGTTCCCAGGTCTCCCCCATATTGGCAAACTGCCCAAGCTTGTCCGGGTGCTTCCCCACAATCACCAGATCCGTGCCGTAAAGCTGCAGCACGGAGGCAATCAAATATGCCAGGCGCCCGTCGCCAATGATGGCAACCCTTGTGTCGGGATCCATATGGACCTGCTTCGGGATCTCCAGGGCAGCCGCCAGGGGCTCTGTCAACAGCGCCTCCTCGGAAGGCAGCCCCGGAGGCACCTCATGGAGCAAATGGGTTGCCAATACCATATACTCTGCAAAGCAGCCATCCTTCCCGTCCATGCCGATAACCTTCCGCTCCAGGCAGTGTTTTTCCCTGCCGGTGCGGCAATAGATACAGTGCCCGCAACCAGCATTCAGTTCCCCCACCACCCGGCGTCCCACCCAGGAAGGATCCGAGGATGCTTCCACCCTCCCCACAAACTCATGTCCCATGACCCCCCTGAAATCGGGTCTGTAACCCCGGAGCACTTCCCTGTCCGTGTTGCAGACCCCCGCACAGAGGATCCGGATCAGGCTTTCCCCCTCCCCGGGCACCGGCATGGGCAGATCCTCCCGGTACACTGCCCCTTTCCCGTCATAATAGATCCCTTTCATCCTTTTTCCTTTCTCTGTCCCTTATTCTTCGTATCCCGGAATCACCACCGGCCTCCCGGCCTGGAGGGCCATATGGTATATCCTGGCCGTGTCCTCCACATACACGCTGTTGGTATAAGCCGAGGCCATGGTCTCCCCTACTGCCACCACCCCGTGGTTTGCCATCAGGCAGGCATTCTTCCGCTCCAGGATGGGCACCGCATTCAGCCCCACCTGGGCGCTTCCCTGCTCGGCATAGGCGCTGACCTCCAGCTTCCCCTTCAAAAAAGGAATCATTTCAATCAGCACTACCGGGATCTCCTGGTGGTTCACCGCAAAGCTGGTGGCATAGGGAGAATGGGTGTGCACCACTGCCCTGACATGGGGCAGGTGTTTATAGATCTCCCCATGCATCCTCCACTCCGAAGACGGCTTATGGCAGCCCTCCACCACCTGCCCGTCCAGGTCTGTGACCACAATATCCTTTTCCTCCATGATCTCATAATCATAAGATCCCGGTGTGATCACCATCCATCCCCGCTCCGGCCAGAACACGCTCATATTCCCGCTGGTTCCTGCCATCAGTTTCTCCCGGTATGCCTTCTTGGCCGTGTTCAGCACCTCCTGCTTCAGCGCTGAAAGCTGTCTTCCATACTCCTCCATAACCGTTCCTCCCCTCTCTTTGTATATAGGCAGCTAATGCCTCTGTCCCCGATTCCCATACGTCTCGCAAAACCTGGCCGAAAATGAAGGCTCTTCCCCGCCCGCATACAAATGGGAGATATCCCCCAGCCGCAGGGCTCGGAATATGGCGATCCCCTGCTGCCGCTCTTCTGTCACCACTTCCGTCACAGATGTGGGAGCCAGCGCCAAGGTATGCCAGAGAAGAAAAGGGGAAACGTCCCACAGATGGGAGAGCAGCACACAGGTAATTCCGAAATGGCAAAAGAACGTAACCGTCCCCGTGTTCTCCTTCACCACACGGTAATGGTGCCCCTCCTTCACATACCCGTACTGCTCCAAAAGCTTATCCAGCCCTGTTGCCACGGAATCGTAGACGGAAACCAGGTCACTGCACCGGGCTGCCTCTGAATGGCGCCATCCCTCCCGGTCCGCATACACTGCCTGCTCTGCCCAGTAAGAGGGCACCATATCCCAGGCAATACGCGTGCCAAAATGCTCCCCCTCCCTTTTTGTGTCCGTGTACGCCCCCTGAAGTATTTCAGAGCCATTGATATCCACCTTAGCCGGAAATTCCCGCAGCCATTCCAGGGTAACCGCCTCTTTCCCCAGCTTCTCCAGGCAATAGGCCGCCGTTGCCTGCGCCCTGCCAAGGGGTGACTGGTAACAGTCCCCCAGTCCCAGCCCCGGCGCCAGTTCTGCCAGCAAAGCCGCCTCCCGATGCCCTTTCTCTGTCAGGGTATCCCTCTCATAATCCGGATCCCCGTGGCGAATCATTAAAATCCTCATGCCTGCCTCCTTTTCCTACATTTTATCAAAATCTTGCTCTCTTTCATAGAGTATGCCTGAAAGAAAAAAACAGGGGCGGCCAAGCCGCCCCCGCCCCTATATGTGTAAATGTCATCCCCAATCTCTGCCCACACCCCGAGCCGGGCAAACCCTCAATTTGCCCCCAGAAGATAACACTCAATCTCCTTCATTGCAGCCAATTCATCCGTTCCATCCGCAGAAATGGTAAGTACATCGCCGCTTTTCATGCCAAGAGTCATCATGCCCATAATGCTTTTGGCATTAACTCTGGCATTCTGCTCCTCCACATAGATTGCACTTTCGTACTGACTGGCAATCTGTACCAGCATCGCTACCGGCCTGGCTTCCAGTCCTGTCGAAAGACCGATGGTGATTGTCTTTTTTTGCATAATAATCCTCCTCATTTCTTCAGGCGCACCTTCACGCCTCTGTAGCTGATCTGCCGTTCCGAAGCTTCTCCGCCAGGCTGCCAAGCTTGCGCAGCCGGTGATTGACACCGGATTTCCCTACAGGCGGTTCAAGAGCTTCCCCCAGCTCTTTCAATGTTGCCTCCGGTTTTTCCAGGCGCAGCCGGGCAATCTCCCTGAGATTCTCCGGCAGGCTGTCAAAACCTATTTTATCCCGTATGATGGTGATATCCTCCACCTGCCTGACCGCTGCGGATACCGTCTTATGGATATTCGCCGTCTCGCAGTTGACCTGCCGGTTCACACTCCCCCGCATCTCCTTGAGAATCCGTATGTTCTCCAGTTCCATCAGGGAAACCGGCGCCTCCATCACATTCAGGATATCTACAATCTGACTGCCCTCCTTGATATATGCCACGAAGTACTTCTTTCTCTGTACAATCCTGGCATCCAGGCCAAAAGAGCGGATCAGTCCCTGCAGCTGGACTGCCTTGGCTTCTGTGGCACAGGCAATCTCAAAATGGTAAAACTTTTCCGGGTCACTGATCGAACCGGCGGCCAGAAACGCCCCCCGGATAAAGGCACGCCGGCAGCAATTCTGCTGAATGACCACGTTCTGCGCCAGGGACAGGTTCTCCTCGATCTCACCGGTATGGTCCACCAGTTTGACGGCCCGAAGCACCCGGATTGCGTCCTGGTGCCTGCGGATCCCCACGGTATAGACCCGGCTTTTGCGAACCTCCATGCCCTGACGAATGGAAACATCAGTATTTATATTAAATGTTTTTTGCAATAATGTAAAGTACTTTCTTGCGACTGCTGCATTTTCTGTATGGATTTTTATACAAAATCTGTCATGTTCCGAAATCTGGATCCGCCCGCAGAGGCTGATAATCGCCGCAATCTCTGCAATCTGACAGTGACGGGCTGTGCTCAGCTGCCGGGAAAGTTCCTCCTTCACTTTCGATGAAAATGACAAATCCTCACCCCTGTTCTTTCCGCACCCGGTCCTTCTCGATATCCCTGTGCTCAATTTTCAGGCCAAATTCCTCATGGCGGCTCAGATATTGGTAAACCGCCCCTGCTATGGTCACAGAACGGTGCTTGCCGCCGGTACACCCAATTGCAATCACCAGCTGGTTTTTCCCCTCCAGCACATAGTTGGGGATCAGGAATTCCAGCATATCGTAAAGTTTATTCAGGAACTCATCCGCCGTCCCTCCCTGGCAGACATAGGCCTGTACGGTAGCCTCCTCCCCTGTATGCTGGCGCAGTTCCTCCACATAATAGGGATTTGGCAAAAACCTCACATCAAATACCAGGTCCGCATCCGCCGGGATCCCATATTTGTACCCAAATGACAGAACGGTGATAAACAGGTTCCCATACCCCTGGTCTTCTGAAAAAATCCGTTCCAGTTCCTGGCGCAGTTCCCTGGTCAGCAGCTGGCTGGTGTCAATGATGATATCTGCCTTCTTCTTAAGGAAACCCAGCCGCTCCCTTTCCTGTCGGATCCCGCTGTCCACCCGGCCCCGCCCGGCCAGGGGATGGGAACGCCTCGTTTCCTTATACCGCTTTACCAGCGTCTCATCGCTGGCATCCAGGTACAGGATCTGGCATGGCATCTCATTCTGCTTCCAATCCTCCAGTACATTCAAAAGCAGGGGCAGTTCTTGCCCGCTGCGGATATCAATCCCCAGCGCAATCCGTTCATGGACGGACGGCTGTTGTACCGCCAGCTGCGCAAAGGGCTCCAAAAGGGGAATCGGCAGATTGTCCACACAATAGAAACCCTGGTCCTCCAGCATCTTAAGGGCAATCGTCTTGCCTGCCCCGGACATCCCTGTAACGATTACCAGCTTCATGTAAATTCCCTCCCACCTTTTCTTTTGTGCCCCGGCAGGCCCCTGCTAAAAGTCCCCCAGAAGCTTCACCTCTAATTCCAGTTCCACCCCGGAATGCTCCCGCACCCGCCGCTGTACCTCACGAAACAATTGCCGCAGGTCTGCCGCTGTGGCAGAGCCCCGGTTCACCACAAACCCACAATGCTTTTCCGACACCTGGGCGCCCCCCACACAGAACCCCCGCAGCCCTGCCTCCTCGATCAGCCGGCCTGCAAAATACCCTTCCGGCCGCTTAAAGGTGCTTCCGGCGCTGGGATATTCCAATGGCTGCTTTGCCCTCCTCTGGGCTGCCAACTCCTCCATGCGGCCTGCAATCTGCTTTTCCTCCCCCGGCTCCAGGTTGAATTCCGCCTGCAGCACCACCAATCCCCGTGCCTGGATATTGCTGCTGCGGTACCCTAGTTCCAGCTGGGCAGGGGAAAACCTGCCCACCTCCCCCTCCGGGTCCAAAAGCATCACAGAGCCTAAGACATCCGCCAGTTCCGAACCGTAAGCGCCTGCGTTCATCACCACTGCGCCGCCCACAGTCCCCGGTATCCCGGAGGCGAACTCCATGCCGGCCAGGGATTCCTTCAGGGCTGTCTTCGCAACCACCGACAGCAGGGCTCCGGCGCCAGCCAGAAGCTTCCCTTCCCCCGCTTTTTCCACGCCGGAAAACTGCTTCCCCAGCGACAGGATCACCCCCCGGTACCCCCCGTCCCCCACTAACAGGTTGCTGCCGTTGCCCACAACATAGCAGGGCACCTCCTGGCGGCGGCAGAGCCCCAGGACCTGGGACAGTTCCGCCGCTGTCTGCGCCTCCACATAATAATCTGCCGGGCCGCCTACCCGGAATGTGGTATGGCGGCTCATCGGCTCATCTGTCCAAAGCTGCCCGGACACCAGCGCCTGGCTCAACATCTGCTGAAAATTACTCATCCATCCCTCTCGATTTCCCTAATTATAATCCTCTTTTGCTTCCTGCTTCCTTCCCGATCATGTCCTGCCCTGTCACGACAGGGCCCGCCCCAGGTTGGCCTGTACCCGGTTATACAGTTCCCTGGCTGCATTATACCCCATCTTTTTCTGGCGGTAATTCACTGCTGCGGATTCCACAATAATCGCCAGGTTCCTTCCCGGGCGGATCGGGATATTATGGCACACCACTTTATTGCCCAAAAACTCCGTATACTGGTCTTCCATCCCCAGGCGGTCGTATTCCTTATCCCGGCTCCAGTCCTCCAGCTTGATTACCATATCAATGGACTGTGTCTCCTTGACGCTCTCCACGCCATACAGCGCTTTCACGTCGATAATCCCGATCCCCCTCAGTTCTATGAAATGCTTCGTGATATCCGGTGCGCTGCCGATGAGCGTGTCCTCACTGACCCGGCGGATCTCCACCACATCGTCCGTCACCAGCCGGTGGCCCCGCTTGATCAGTTCCAGGGCAGCCTCGCTCTTACCGATCCCGCTCTCCCCCATGATCAGCACTCCCTCGCCAAACACATCCACCAGCACTCCATGGATGCTGATACAGGGCGCCAGCTTCACATTCAGCCACCGTGTTGCCTCTGCCATCAGCGCCGAGGTCGTCTTGTCCGACACCAAGCACGGCACCTGGTAACGGCGGCAGAGATCCTGCATGTCTTCATCCGGCATCATGTTACGGCTATACACCAGGCAGGGAATCTCACTGGCCAAAAGCTTCTCGTAATTTCCCACCTTCTGCTCCCGGGACAGGGTCTTTATATACTCCTGCTCCACAAAGCCGATGATCTGCACCCTCTCCTTGTCAAAATGGTCAAAAAAACCTGCCAGCTGCAATGCCGGTCGGTTTACGTCCGGATGGGTCAGCACTACCTTGTCCGTATCAATCTCCGGAATGATATTTTTCAGATTCATTTTCTGAATCAGTTCTGTAATCGTAACACCATACATGATTCCCCAGGCTCCTTCCTGTCCTCTTTGTGCCTTTCTTCCCTTTTTTGTAACCCTGGTAACACTATATCATATCCCTCGCGGATTGTCATTATGAAGTTTTGGGCATGGTTTTAAACCGGATCCCCGGATCCCCGGAAAAAACCATATACATGCTCCGCTGACTGGCGGTTCATGCCGGGGACCTGTGCGAGTTCTTCCACGCCGGCGGCGGCGATTGCCTCCAGGGATTTGAAATGGCGCAGGAGCGCTTTCCTGCGTGCAGGCCCGATGCCAGGTATATCATCCAGTAACGAACGGACCTGGCTTTTCCCCCGCAGGCTCCGATGGTATTCGATGGCAAAACGGTGAGCCTCATCCTGGATCCGGGTGATCAGCTTAAAGCCTTCCGAATGGCGGTCAATCGGTATTTCCACATTTTGGTAGTACAGCCCCCGGGTACGGTGGTTGTCATCCTTTACCATGCCGCAGACAGGGATCTCAAGATCCAGTTCCTTTAGCACCTCCAGGGCTATATTGACCTGCCCCCTTCCTCCGTCCATCATCAGCAGATCCGGGAAGCGGGTAAAGCTTCCTGCCTCTTTGCCCACCCCTTCCTTTTGCAGGCGGTTTTTCTCCTCCAGCCCATGGCTGAAACGCCGCGTCAGCACCTCCCGCATGGAGGCATAATCATTTGGCCCGGTTACCGTCCGGATCTTAAATTTCCGGTAGTCATTGCGCTTGGGCTTCCCGTCCTCATAGACCACCATGGATCCTACGGATTCATAGCCGGAAATGTTGGAGATATCGAAGGCCTCCACCCGGTGCACCTGCCCTATGCCCAGCCAGCCCCCGATCTGGTTCATGGCGCCCACCGTGCGCAGTTCCTCCCTCTTGATCTTCTCCTTGTCCTGGGAGAGCACCAGGGCGGCGTTCTTCTGTGCCAGTTCCACCAGCCTCTCTTTCTCCCCCTTCTGCGGCACTATGATATGGACCTTTTGCCCCTTGCGGGCACTGAGCCAGTGGCAGATCACCTCCCTGTCCTCCGGCTCCGCCTGCACCCACAACTCCTTCGGCAGAAAGGGCGTCCCTGAATAAAACTGCTTAATAAACCCTGACAAAAGCTGCGGGATGTCCTCCGCCGTGGCCACTGCCATATGAAAATGCTCCCGCCCGATCAGCTTCCCTTCCCGCACAAAGAACACCTGCACCACGGCATCCTCCTCATCCCTGGCCAGGGCAATGATATCCCGGTCCTGCATGCTGCTGCTGGTGATCTTCTGCTTCTGGGCCACCTTTTTGACACTTGCCAGTAACTCCCGGTACTCGATGGCCTTCTCAAAGTCCATCTCCGAAGAGGCCTGCATCATCCTCTCCTCCAAAAGGGACAGCATAATCTCATAATGCCCGTTCAAAAATTCCAGCACCTGAGAAATATTCCTGCCGTACTCCTCCTTGCTGACCCAGCCCTGGCAGGGAGCGCCGCACTGTTTAATGTGGTAATTGAGGCATGGCCTGTCTTTTCCGGTATCCCGGGGCAGCGCCTTGCTGCATGTCCGGATCTTATATACCTTATGGATCAGGTCAATGGTGTCTTTCACTGCCCCCGCGCTGGTATAAGGCCCGAAATACTTATTCTTGTCTTTTTTCATGGTCCTGGCAAACAACACCCGCGGGAAATCCTCCGTCACCGTCACCTTGATATACGGGTACGCCTTGTCGTCCTTCAGCATGGTGTTGTATTTCGGCCTGTGCTCCTTAATCAGGTTGCATTCCAGCACCAGCGCCTCCAGTTCCGAATCCGTGATAATATATTCAAAACGGGCAATCCTGGAGACCATCTGCTCGATCTTGGCTGTCTTGTTGCGGCTGCTCTGAAAATACTGGCGCACCCGGTTTTTCAAACTGATTGCCTTTCCTACATATATGATCTCATCCCGCTTATCATGCATAATATATACCCCCGGCTGTGCCGGAAGTTTCTTCAATTCCTCCTCAATATCAAACATTGGCGCCTCCTCTCCCGCCTTCGTCCCATCCACCCCGTTTCTTCCCTCCCTCTTTCCGGCCATCCTCTGCCTCCTCCTGCGGCAAAGCTGTCAGCGCAGCCTCCTGCCCTCATATCTCTGCTGCATGGCAAGGCACCGGATCACCGCATCCAGCTGTTCCCCCACACTCCCCGGAAAGGCCTGCATATCCAGCACCACATAGATACTGTCCAGATCCTCCTGGGACACAAAATCCCTGAGCCCCCTCAGGCATTCCATCCTCTCCTCCACACTCCCCGCATCCAAAAATTCCTCCAGCCCCCGGCTCACCCCGCCGCTGCCCGTATCCCGGCCTTCCCCTTCTTCTCTTTCTTCCCTTTCTTCTCTTTCTTCCCTTTCCCTTCTCTCCTCCCCCTGCATCCTCCTCCCTGGCAATGCCGCCCGTTCAAACCGGAACCTCTGTCCCGCTTCCGGGTACTTTTCCCGGTCCACCTCCCCCACAAACATTCCAAACGGCCTCACATACACCGAAAAATCCCCGTACAATGCCTGGTAGACCACCATCTCCTCCCCCGTCTCCGAATGGACGGCCACAGCCACAACCTGATACAGTTCCCCTTTAAAATGCCGGTAAACCTCCCCCGGCCACACTCTTCTCTCCATCCAATCACACCCTCCTCTCCGTCCGCTTCCCTACCATCATACAAAAACCCCCCGACTTTTTCAACCCCGCAATCCTCCAAAATGCTTTCTTCCCCAAAGCCGCCTCCCCCACATCCCGGCCCCGAAGGACAAAAAGGCAGCAGGACCCGGAAAATAATATGATCCTTTTGCAGTTCCTCATTCCGAAACCGCAAAAGAACCATATATTTCCCGGGCCCTGCCCTCTGCGGAAAGGTTTTCCCGATTTTTCACTCCCCCGTATACGCCCCCACCGTCGGTCCCGCTGATCCCGTGGGCACGGTCTCCGCATCCAGCCCCGTATATTGGGCGCCTGCCGACGGCTGGGCAGTCTCGGTAGGCGCCGCCCCGGCAGTGTCCGGCGCAAAGCTGCTCTCCGGCAATGCTGCCCTCGACTGGGCGATCCAGTCTGCCTCCGCCTTTGCATCCTCCGGCGACAAGAGCCCGTCCCAGTCGTAATGGCAGGATGCATCCCACAAAAGCCATTCATCATAGCCCGCGTCATAGGTTGCCTGGATCTGCTCCCGCACCTGGTCAGCCCCATAGGGGATATAATGGGTCAGCCAGGAGGCCGTAAAGTCCTGAAGCCACGGCCGCACCACTGCCATATGCTCCTGCCCCTCCCTGGCGAAATACAATTCCTTGCGGGAAGCCTGAAGCGCCGCCGTAATCGTCTCATAGGGATGCATGTCCGGATGGTCAATCCCATAATACCCGTCCCCATAATGGGACGGATAAATCATCGGGCTGATATAATCCACATGCTTGGCCAACTCCCCATAGACCTGCCCTACCATATTGGCATTGACATCGCTGTTGATAATTGCACCAAACACATCCGCCGAAACAAACAGCCCCTGCTGTTTCAGCCTCCTGTATGCGTATTCCATAAACTCATAAATCACATCCGTGCGCGAGCGCCCCCTGGTGTCAGCCTCATCAAACACCACATCATCCATGGAGGTCTCCGTGCAGAAGCGCACATAGTCAAACTGCACTTCCTGAAACCCCAGCCGCTTGGCCTGGATCCCGATTTCCACCAGATAATCCCAGGCCTCCTCCTTGTATGGGTTTACCCATGAATTGCCGTCCTTGTCCGTAAATACCGATCCGTCCTCATACTGGACACACCATTCCGGGCGCACAGTGCCCAGCCAAGCATCCCGGAATGCCGGAATACGGGCGATGGCATAGATCCCATGTTCCTCCAGCTTCTTCATCAGGCCCTCCATATCCTGGATATGGATCCTGGTGGAGCCGAGTTCTTCGATCATCGGGGAGTCCACCTCACAGGCCACCCGGCCAAAATCATCCTTTAAATCGATCACCAGCGCATTGATCTCCGTTTTGTCGATCTCCTCCAGCAATGCATCCACCATGCTGGGAGTGCCTGCCACATAGGCAGAAATGTAAATTCCCTTTACCTTCACCGGTTTCCTGTCCGGCTCAGACTCAATCACGATCTCTCCGACCTGGAGTTCCGGTTCAGTCTCGTCTTCTTTGCTGCTTTCCTGTTCTTCCCCTTCTGCCGTCTGTCCCCGCCCTACTACCACAGGCGCCGGTGTGGTTGCCAGCTGGTTTATGCCATCCAGCCCCTTGCACCCGGTCAGGATACAGATCAGAAGAAGCAGAACCGCCCAAAGCAGCCCACATATTCTTTTCATGGTCTTTTCCTGTCCTCAAATTATCCTAAGCATCTGTCGGTTTCCAGTTCCGTTTATTCAGATTATACCACATATTCCCAAAAATAGCAAAATTTTAACAGCTTTTCTCCCACTTTACCGGAAAAAATACGGTTTTTTTCCCCACTCTGTAATTTTTAGTGCAAAAAATCCCCTTCTATGTTACAATCATACCCATGGAAAGGGGTATTCAAAACTATGAAAACAGGATTTGACAACCAGAAATATCTTACTACTCAGTCAGAACATATCCGCAACCGTATCAGCCAGTTCGGGAACAAGCTATACCTGGAATTTGGCGGAAAACTCTTTGATGACTACCATGCCTCCCGGGTGCTGCCCGGCTTCCAGCCGGACAGCAAGCTGAAGATGCTGCTGCAGCTTGCTGACCAGGCAGAGATCATCATTGCCATCAATGCCGCTGACATTGAAAAAAATAAGATCCGCCACGACCTGGGCATCACCTATGACATGGATGTGCTGAGGCTGATCCAGGAATACCGGGACAAAGGGCTTTATGTGGGCAGCGTTGTCATTACCCGCTATGCGGGCCAGTCCGCCGCCAACCTCTTTAAGGCCAAGCTGGAAAAGCTGGGGATCCGGGTATACCGCCACTATCCCATCGAAGGCTATCCCAACAACATCTCCCACATAGTCAGCGATGAGGGCTATGGGAAAAACGATTATATTGAGACAGCCCGGCCGCTCGTCATCATCACCGCCCCCGGCCCCGGCAGCGGCAAGATGGCCACCTGCCTGTCCCAGCTTTACCACGAGAACAAACGGGGCATCAAAGCCGGATATGCCAAGTTTGAGACATTCCCCATCTGGAATATCCCTTTAAAGCACCCGGTCAACCTGGCCTATGAGGCAGCTACCGCTGATTTGAATGATGTCAACATGATTGACCCGTTCCATCTGGAAGCCTACGGCATAACCACGGTCAATTATAACCGTGATGTGGAGATCTACCCGGTTCTGGCCGCCATGTTCGAGGGAATCTATGGCTATTGCCCCTATAAGTCCCCTACGGACATGGGCGTGAATATGGCCGGCAACTGTATCATTGATGATGAGGTCTGCAAGGAAGCATCCCGGCAGGAAATCCTGCGCCGCTATTACCAGGCATTAAACCGCCTGGCCAAGGACGAAGGCAGCAAGGAGGAGGTATACAAGATTGAACTTTTGATGAAACAGTCCAAAATCACCTCCGAAATGCGTTCCGTGGTCTCTGCCGCCAACAGCCTTGCCCAGAAAAACGGCTCTCCTGCCGCTGCCCTGGAGCTGCCTGACGGGCGTATTGTCACCGGCAAGACCAGCGCCCTTCTCGGCGCCTCTGCCGCTGCCCTCCTAAACGCAGTAAAGGAAATCGGCGGGATCGCCGACCACATCCACCTGATCTCCCCGGCGTTTATTGAGCCGATCCAGGGGCTTAAGACCTGCTACTTAGGCAGCCGCAATCCTCGCCTCCATACGGACGAGGTGCTGATCGCCCTCTCCATGTGCGCCGCCACCGACGAAAATGCCCGCATTGCCTTGGAGCAGCTTCCCAAACTCCGTGGCTGCCAGGTGCACACCTCCGTGATGCTTTCCGCAGTGGATATTAAAGTTTTTGCCAAATTGGGATTGGATCTGACCTCAGAACCATTTTATGAAAACAAGAAGATTTATCATTGAATATTCCGGGTGGTCCGTCTTACAGCCACCCGGGATTCTTTTTAAAGTACTCTGATGCATACTGTTTGTCCAATTCGATTTGTGCCTTCAGTTCCTCCAGCCCGGCAAACCTTTGTTCCGGGCGTTCAAAATCCAAAAGCTGGACCTCTATGTTCTTCCCATACAAATCAACCCCCGGTTCCAGGCCCAGGATAAAAGTCTCCACCCCCACCGGGTTCTCCCCGGTGATGGTAGGCTTGCTCCCGATATTGCTGACCCCTCCGTAATATTTCCCCTCCAGCAGCACCCGGGAAGCATAGACCCCGAACCGGGGCAGGTATTTTTCTGCAGGCGGCACCAGGTTGGCAGTGGGAAAGCCCAGAAGGGGCGCCCCAATATGGTTGCCATGGACCACCTCGCCATGGATGGAATAGGGCTCCCCCAGCAGCGCATTCGCCTTGGTGATATTCCCCTGGTCCAGCTGCTCGCGGATATAGGTGCTGCTGATATCCCGGTCCCCGTCCTGTTCCTTCTCAATAATCACTGCCTCATAGCCGTACTCCGGCGCCAGTTTCTTAAGGAGCGCGGCATTCCCGGCCCGGTGATGCCCGAAGCCGCAATCCGTCCCTGCCACAATCGCCTTTGCCCTCATCTGCCCTGTCAGGATCTGCCTCACAAACTCTTCCGGAGGCATCTGGGCCACCTCCCGGTTAAAAGGATACTCCACCAGGTAGTCAATCCCCATCCTTTCCATATTGTTCCGCCGCTCCTGGTTGGTGCTGATCACTGCCTGTGCCTTCCCCGACACCACGCCTGCCGGCGCCATGTCAAAGGTAAAAACCGCGCTCTTAAGCCCCTTTTGTTCCCGAAGGCTCAGCATCCTTTGCAGCAGCTTCTGATGTCCCTTATGGCGGCCGTCAAATTTTCCGATGGTCACTACCGTGGGCTCCTCTATCTGAAATTCTCTCGTTCCGGCGATTACCTGCATCTCTTAGCTGCCTCCCAGAAATAATTTCTGCGGCTGATACCGCTTCTTCCTCTCATCGTATCCATAGATTCCGATAAACTCCCCCTGGCTGTCGTATACCCGGGCGCGGGGAAATGTTTCCTGCCCCTCTGCCAGTCCCGGCAGAAACGGGTTCCCGTTATGCACCAGCTTATCCCCTTCTTTTCCTGCTGCCATCACAAGCTTGGGAAGCCCTGCAAATACCTTGTCCACCGGCTGCACATATTCCCTAATCCTCCCGGATGCCTTCAGGCCTTCAATCTCTTCCAGGCGCAGGCTGTCCGCCAACATGAAATGGCCCACCCGCGTGCGCAGCAGGCTCTCCATGCACCCGCCGCATCCAAGCCTTTGCCCGATATCGTGGCAGAGGGTCCGGATATAGGTTCCCTTGGAACACACCACCCGCACCTCCACCCGCGGCAGGCTTATCTTTTCAACCTCTATCTCCAGTATCTCCACCGGCCGCGGCAGGCGTTCGATTTCTTTCCCGGCACGGGCCAGTTCATAAAGCTTCCTGCCGTTAACCTTCAGGGCCGAGTACATCGGCGGAACCTGCATATACGGCCCCTTAAAGCTTAGGATCACCCTGCGTATCCCTTCCTCCATCCCCCCTGGGATTCCGGCAGAACCGGCTGCAGGCAAGTTCTTTTCCATGCTCTGCCATTCCACGGGCCTCTCTGCCACCGTCCTTCCCGTGGCATCCTGGGTATCCGTCTCCCGTCCCAGAAGCAGCACCGCCCGGTACTCCTTCGTCTTATCCGCCAGCATATCGCACAGCTTTGTCCCTTTTCCGATGCAGACCGGCAGCACGCCCTCTGCCTCCGGATCCAGGGTTCCCGTATGCCCGATCTTCTTCATCTGCAAAATACCTCTCATTTTCGCCACCACGTCATGAGAGGTATATCCTTTTTCTTT
>CAJURT010000013.1 GCA_910588875.1 uncultured Lachnospiraceae bacterium | reverse complement strand
TTCAGCCGACCGCTGAACCTTGGTCGGCAGGCTCAAGATTCCGAGAGCCTATATAATAATGAATCAAAGCTGATCAAAAATCGGATCCCTCGCCGGGTTTGCCGGTTCCGTCTGTGGCGGCGGCGCTTCCGTCTGTGGCGGGGGTGCCGGCTGGGTCTGAGGCGGTTCCGCCTGGGTCTGCGGCTGCGCCGGCTGGGTCTGCCTCTGGGTATTATTGTTATTCTGGCTGGGCCTGTTTGCCGGCCTTGTCTCCTGTGTCCTTTGAGGCGCCTGCTCCGGCTCTTTTCCTAAGCTTACCACAATCGTGACCTCTGTCCCTTCGTCCACAAGGCCTGGTTCCACGCTCTGGGAAATCACCCTGCCCTCCTCGGTGGAATCGCTGTATTCCTCAGTCACGTTCACGACCATCCCCAGCCCTTCCAGGTTGGCAACAGCCTCCTCCCGCTCCTGGTTCACTATGCTGACCAAGCGAACCTGCTTCGCCCCAAGGCTCACTGCCACCTTAACCGTGTCCCCCCGGCTGCCCTTCCGGCCGGCAGCGGGATCCTGGCTGATGATCTGCCCCTTGGGAATCTCCCGGCTATACTGCAGATCCTCTTTTTCCAGATACAGCCCTGCAGCCTTCAGCCTTCCTAAGCCTTCTGCTTCCATGGTGCCTGTGATATCCGGCACCTCTGTTTCCCCGCTTCCTGCCTCCTGGCCGCCGGTTGAAATACTGAGGGTAATCAGTTCGCTCTTTTCCACCTCTGTATCCTTTTCGGGCGTAATGGCAGTCACAATGCCTGCCGGCGCCCAGCTTTCACTGTCCTCAACCTGGTTGACAGCAATCAGGCCGTTTTCCGAAAGCAGCGAAGCCGCAGTCTCCTCATTCATCCAGACCACGTCCGGGATGACGGCCTTGCCGCTGCCGGAACTAAGCACCAATAAAACTTCCGTGCCCTTTTCCATCTCTGTCCCGGGAGAGATCACATTCCCCTCCCCGTCAGTCTGCCCCAGCACATAGCCTTCAATGATGGTATCCGATGCGCGGGTATCCCCGATCCTGCATCCCAGCCCCAGGCCTTCCAGCCGCTCCTGGGCCGATTCCTGGGACATATTCACCAGGCTGGGCATCCACACCGTCCCTTCCCTTTGCTGGAACACCGGCAGCACGGGGAACGGCGAATCAACCACCCCTGTCATAACCAGCCCTCCGGCTGCCAGCACCGCCACACCGGCCAGGCCGCAGGCCGCCTTCAGCCACCAGGGCCATTTGCCCATATCGTTCTTTTCCACGGTGGCAGCCGTGCGCTTCACATTATCGGAATTCAACTGGTTCTCAAATTCTGCAGCCGTCTTCGTTCTGTCCTCAATCCGCACCTGCAATGCGTTCATCAGGGCATTCTCAATGTTTTTGCCAATCGCTACCCCAAGCTTTGAGGGTTCCTTAAGCGTATCCTTTACCCGGCGGTCCGGCGCCTCCGGGGGGCGCACCCCGGTAATCATCTTATAAAAAGTGGCTGCCAGCGAGTATACATCTGTCCAGGGGCCCTGGTTTCCGCCGCTTTGGTACTGTTCCACCGGGGCATAGCCCAGCTTCAGGATCACGGTCAGGGATTTGCTGTGTGTCGTCGTAACCTGCCGGGCTGCCCCGAAATCCAGCAGCTTCACCTGGCCGTCTTTAAGCAGGTAGATATTATCCGGCGAGATATCGCGGTGGATGATATCCTTGGTGTGCACTTCCTTCAGCGCACCAATGACGGACAGGACAATCGGAAGCGCCTCCTGGACTGCCATCCTCTTGTCCCTCTTTAATTTTTCCTTTAAAGTCTCCCCTTCCAGCAGTTCCATGACAATATAAGCGGTATTGTTTTCCTCAAAAAAGTCATAAATCTGCGTGATCCCCGGAACCTGCCGGAACTCTGCCAGGCGTTTCGCCTCATCCAGGGTTTTCCTCATGCCGGCCTCAAACTGTTCCCTCTTCTCCCCGGCATAAATCCGCACCATGGTCTCCTGCGGCATGCGGGTGGCAAACTCTGACGGAAAATATTCCTTTATCGCCACCTTGTGCTGGAGCGTCATATCAAATCCGATATAGGTAATGCCAAAACCGCCAAATCCCAGCACCCGCCCCACAATGTAGCGTTCCTTCACCACCGTCCCCGGCGTAATGTGATAGGCCTCCCTGGCCGGAGCGTCCTGCTCATAGCCGCAGTAAGGGCAGACATTAAAATCCCCCTCATACTCCTGCATACATCCTAAACAAAGCGTCTCCATATCCCCATCCCTTATCTAATGTTTTTCAGTTCCGTCTTCCCATGAAAAATCCGGCCCGCACAGTGGGATGAACATCAGCTTGCTCCCGCCGACTAAAATCACATCCCGGCTGTGGATTTCCTGCTCAAACAGCAGCACCTGGCCGTTGATGTAAGACAACTCCCTGGCCTCCCCCACAGTGGCAAGGAATACCTTCTTTTCCTCGTCATAAGCCACAGCCACCTGGCAGCAGGCGGGCACCTGACTGTCCGCTGTCAGCGGAATATCCATATCTGCAGATCCGCCCACCCGGTTTTTGCCCTTTCTTAACTCATATACCTGGCCATAGTGTCCGCCCTCCGTACACACCAGCCAGCCGGTCACGGGTTCCTTTTTCTCTGGTTCCTTTTCCTGCCCCTTGCATTTGGGGCAGGAGGGATATTCATCCGCATCGTAGTAATGGCCATTGCCACATCTTTTCAGGTTCATTCCTGTTCCCTCCCTATTTGCTCTCCTTGGCCCGGGTACATCTCGATGGTCGCTTCGTCCAAAAACAGATCGGCAAACCGCCGTATGCTCCCCGGCCTTCTGTCCCTGTCTTCTCCCAATGCTGCCCGAAGTGCGTCAGTGATGCACTCCGGCACGGACTGTCCCAGGAAACGGAGATTTTCTTCAAAGGTTTTCCCCGCCCAGCGCTGCCGTCCCGCAAGCAGGCTCCCCGCCAGATTTGCCAGCGCCCTGATATCCTTCTCAATTCCTGACTGCCTGTCTTTCCCCGGCAGACTGCCGCAAAAACCGCCGATCTGGCAGCACCCATCCGGGGATATGAAAATCCGTTCCCCACGGATCTGCCCATGGCAGACCCCCAAACGGTGTGCCGCCGACAAGGGGACCGAAAGTTCCTGGACCAGCCACTGCACCTGCTCCGGAGGGCAGACATCCTGATCCCCCAGCAATTGCTGTAAGGAATCTCCCTCTGGGTATTCCAGGATCGCATAGGCGCTTCCCCGGTCTTCTGCCACCGCCAGCACATTCAGCAGCCCCGGCGTGCCGTCCAGGCTGATCAGTTTCCTGCTGTCCTCCACAAACCTGCCAAGGGATCCTGCATAATCCTTTCCCTCGGCATCCTGTGCCTTCACCCCTCCGTCGGCGGTGCGCCAAACCATCCTCCGCGGAAAGTACTCCATAACCAATACCCGGCGGCAAAACAAGGCGTCCCATCCGATATACCAGAAGTCGTTGTCCCCCCGGCAGCGGAATGTCCCGGCAATATAGCGTCCGTCCAGGATACCTCCTGCCTCCATGGCATCCGCCGGTGCGCTAACCCCCTGTCCTTTACAATAAGGGCAGGCTTCTTCCTTTTCCTGATACTCTTCCATACAATTCAAACAACGCTTCATCTGAACGCTCCCGTGGCCAATGTATTATTCAAAACCTTCCTGATATGCCTTGTTTTCTTCCAGCCACCCGCTCCCGCCTGCCGCTGCCTCCGGTATCTTCCCAACTGCTGCCGCCAGGTCGGCCTGGTAGACATCTGCAAATACCTCACACATATCACGGTTCATGGGGACTCCCTCCAGTTCCCGGACTCCCAGTATGCTCTGGGCATTGCCGGAAAGCAGATAACTAAGCAGCCACTGGGCAGCCTTTTTCTGGTATTTGTCGGAGGATGCGCTGACACTCCACAGATGGTCAAACCGGATCCGCAGATCCCCCTTTGGTATCTCCACCTTAAACTGGGCCGGCAGGTCCTCTGTCAGGCGCCGGTAGTCCCCTGTATCCGAGAGATAGCTTTCCGCCGCTCCCTCCATAAACAATTCATAGGCTTCCTTCCGGGCATCTTTCCCTTCCTCCATGGCCAGCTGCCGGTACTCCTCAATGCATTCCTCACCCATCATTTCCTGATAAATCAGGAGATCCTCACCCCGCACGCAGTGCTTCCCTTCTTTGCCCTCAGCATTCGTCCGGACATAGACGACGGGTACCTGGAAACATAAGGGCATCTGTTTCTTCTCCGGAAACAATTCCTCATATTGATCCAAAAACCAGTACTGTCCCGGATCCCCGATCATGGCCATGGCCGTCTCCAGGGGTTCCAGCTGACCCATATATCCGGCCCCAAGGCTGCTGCTCTCAAACAGTTCCGGCAATGTGCCCGCATCCGCCGCTGCGCTGAGCCTCGCCTCATAATCCTCAGCCTCAAAAGCTTCAATCTCAACTGCCACCTGGGGATAAGCTTCCAAAAAATCCTCTGTCATGGCCTCCATCCGCCCTTTGGCCGCCTCCGGGGTGTCCTCCCCCTCAGCCTTCACCCAAATGTGTACCGTTGTCGGCTGAAGCGTGGCTTCCTCCCCCTGCTTCTGGTATCGGTGGAAAAAATATCCTCCCACCCCCGCCAGTACCACCAGGGTCCCTGCGATCTGGACCAGGCGCAGCCGACGGCGGCGGCGGAGTTCCTCCTCCACGTCCAACACCCTTTTCTTGCTCACCAGGGCATCCCTGAACTGGTCCGTATTCTGAAAACGCAATTCCAGCTTCAGCGCCATTGCCCGCATCACGGCATTGCTCAGGCCTTTGGGGATCTTAGGGTCAAGCTTATGGGGCGGCACCAGATGGTCCTTCTGGACCCGGTCTGTTGATTCCTCCGGCTTGATGCCGGTCAATGCAAAATAAGTCGTCGCCCCCACTGCATAGATATCGGTCTGCGGCCCCTGTATCCCCTTGGTGCTGTACTGCTCCGGCGGGGCATAATGAGGAGTAAGCACCGTTGACATCTCCGTGGCCTCAAAGCGCGCCGCACCGAAGTCAAACAGCTTTACCACACCATTATTGAAAATAAAAATGTTGTTCGGGTTAATATCACGGTGGACTATCTTTTCTTTATGGACCTCCCTCAAAGCGTCCAGTACCGCCAAAGCCACCCCCACCGCCATGGCCTGGCTCACCTTGCCTCCCTGCCCTGCTATGTACTCCTTATACGTCATGCCATCCATATATTCCATAACCATGTATGCCGTATTTTTTTCTTCAAAAAAATCATATACGTCCACAATGTTCGGATGGTCGTTAAACTTAGCCATCTTCCGGGCCTCGTTCAAAAAACGTGTCTTGCCTTTCTCAAATTCTTGGGCGTTTTTCTCGGAATAAGAACGTACCTCCATGGTGCCGGGGGTTCTGGTTACAATGCTCCCCGGATAATATTCCTTTATGGCAACCATCTTGCCGAATGTATTGTCCCAGGCTTTGTATACAATACCAAAGCCTCCGGCATTCACAGATTCGCCAATCATATAACGTCCGTCTGAAAGCATGGTCCCTGGCTCCATATAATACAGGTCATGGGCCTTGGCTTTCCGGCTATAGCCGCAGTATGGGCAGAAATTCGCCTCCTCCTGGTATTCCTGCATACAATGATAGCAACGTGCCATGCTACTGCCCCTCCGTCTTTCCGTCACGGTACTGAATCAACACAACCGTGGTATTATCCTGTTTTTTCACAGCCTGTGTAAGAGCCATATTTACCAGGCGCTTTGCGCTGACACGCGCATCCGTCTGATTATCTGTCAGCATAGCCTTAATCTGCTGTGAATTCAGGCTTTTATACAGGCCGTCGCTGCAAAGCAGAAGCTGATCTCCCGGCCAAAGCCGCAGCTGTGCCCGGCATCTGTCAATCTGGGAAAGCTTCCCGCTGCCAAGGTAGCTGGTCAGCGCCTCTGCCATCCTGCTGTTTATCTCCTGATCATAGCGTGCCTGGGTAACGGTCCCGTTCTTTAAAGCATCCTCCAGATAATTCCGGTAATTGTGGTCCCTTGTAAGCTGGGTCAGCACACCCTCATGCAGCAGGTAAATCCGGCTGTCTCCCACAGAGACCCATTCTGCCAGGCCATCCTCCCGGACAACCACAGCAACCATGGTGGTCCCTGCATCCAAACTCCTGCCGTCCCCCGACTCCAGCCCATGCACCCGGGCATCCATACGGGCCGCCTCCTCACAAAGGAAATCCACCATCCTTCCTCCGGGCCGCCTCCTGTCATAATCCTCCAAAAGCATGGTAACTGCTGCACGGCTTGCCTGCTCCCCGCCTTTAAGGCCCCCCATGCCGTCACATAAAACTGCCAGGGTTTTATCCGGATAAGCCAGGATTCCCGCAAAATCCTGCTGGGACTTGCGGTTCCCGAGGATGCTGTATGCTTCGGCCACCACCTGCCTGGAAGCAGAGCCCTTTCTGAACCGCAGGATATTATTTTCACTCATAGGAATCCCACACTCTTCCTTCCCGGCAGAATGCAACAAACTCAAATTCACTTTCCCCGGCTTTAATCAGATCCCCGGAGGAAATCCTGACTGCCCCTTCCAGTTCCTCCCCGTTTAAGAGAGCCTGCGCTCCTGGCTGCTGCACTGCAAAAAATGCATTGCTCCTGTCGTCATAGACCACGGCCACAGCCACAGCCGCCAGGCCGGGATCCCTCACCAGGATATCTGTGCGCTCCCCGTTCCCCAAACGGTTAAAACCCTTGTACAGGCGGTAATCGCAGCCCCGTTCCGGCCCGTTCACACAAACCAGCCACCCGGCTACAAAACCCGGCTGCTTTTCCTCTGCCACTTGTGGCGCCGCCTCCTGTCTCTTCGGTGTGGCCATGGTGCGGCCGCCAGCCTCCTCCGGTTCCTCCCGCCCTGCCGTCTCCTGCATCTTCGGTATCGCTATGGTGCGGTCGTCGTCCTCATCCGGTTCTTCCTCCCTCACCATCTCCTGCATCTTCGGTATCGCTATGGTGCGGTCGTCGTCCTCATCCGGCTCTTCCTCCCTCACCGGTTCCTGCATCTTCGGTATCGCTATGGTGTGGTCGTCGTCCTCATCCGGCTCTTCTTCCCTCACCGGCTCCTGCACCTTCGGCATCGCTATGGTGTGGTCGTCGTCCTCATCCGGCTCTTCTTCCCTCACCGGCTCCTGCATCCTCGGCATCGCTATGGTGTGGTCGTCATCCTCATCATCCTCTGCCAAAAAGGGCCCGGGCGCAACCGGCATCGCCACCGTGTGGTCATCATCCTCTTCTTCCATATAGGGTGCAGGCACCACTGCCTCCTGCTTTTTTCCTTCCGGCCTGTGGAAGAAAGAAAAACGCTTCGGCTTCGCCTCCTGCTGCTGTTCCTGCTCCATAATCGGGAGCACGCCACAATGTGGGCACTGAGAAAACTTTGTATTATCATAATAGTGCCCTTTACTGCATTTTATTATTGCCATAACTTACTCCTCCGTTCGCCCTTTCTTTTATCAGTCAATCCAAACCGCAACTGCCGAATAATTATCCATATTCGTCCCCCGGCCGTTTTTGCAAACTATTTCCTCCATGGAAGCAAGCCAATGTTCCGGGTCAGAGGCCCGCTTTAGAGTTGCTTCCATCTTTTTCTCCTCAATCAATTCCCAAAAACCATCCGAGCACAACAAGAATGCCTGATGCCCTGTTCGCTTCACCGGTTGGGATTCCTGGTAATTCACCTCGTCCATATCTGTCCCCAACACCCTGAGCAAACGGTTCCTGTCCGGATGGCGGCGTATCTCCTTTTCCCGGATCTCCCCTGCCGAGACCAGCATCTGGGGAACACTGTGGTCAAGGGTGCGCTCCTTAAGCTTCCCCTTCACAAAATAATATAACCGGGAATCCCCGATATGCCCCCACCGCAGCTGATCCTTCTCTACTTCCAGCACAACCAGCGTTGTCTTCATATCACGGCAGTTCCTATCCTCCTGCTGCCGCCCCGCCACCGATTCCTGTGCTGCCTCAAAAGCTTCCTTTAGAAAGCCATCCCCCCGGCTACCCTGGGCAAACTTTACAACCGCCGTCTCAACTGCCAGTTCGGAAGCCACCTCTCCCATGCCATGCCCGCCAAGGCCGTCCGCCAAAAGGAAACAGTATGCCTCCCCGTCCTGGTACATTCCTACGCTGTCCTCATTATTCTCCCTGCATCCTTTATCACTCAGCAGTGAAAACCGAATCATCCCACCACCCCTTACTCCCACCATTTACCATATTTTTTTAATTATAGCATAAACACATTTTTTGTCAAAGCAGAATCATTATTTTTACATATTTTTTGAATAATTCCAAATACTTTTGAAACCGCCGGTTCCTCCCCTCTGTCCCAGGATCCCATTCCACTGCCACGCAAAAAAACAGGCAGCCTTGCAGCCTCCGCCGCAAAACCGCCTGAAATACAAATCCTTTCTGATTTCCTTAGTTTTCTTCTTTTGGCCTGAATCCCAGGGTAATCTTAACCGTCCGTTCCACATACTCCCCATTCTCCAGGGATTGGACTGTCAAATCAACCGTGCTGTCCCCCTCATAGTAGGTCAGCATCTTCTGCAAATCTGCCATTGAACGGATCGCCTGCCCGTCAAACTTGGTGATAATGTCTTTCTCCCTCAGGTCAGAGGCCGCTGCCGCCCCGCCGTCCACTATCTTGTAGACATATACCCCCCTGGGCATTCCGTACATGGCAGCTGTTGTATCATCAATGTTGGTTCCCTGGATGCCCAGGTATCCCTGCCTGCTCTCCTCAATTTCCACCCGCGTCTTACGGTTCATCAGGTCATTGATAATATCCTGCACCTTAGATACGGGAATCGCATATCCCATCCCCTCCACTTCGGTGGAAGAATATTTTGCCGAGTTGATCCCGATTACCTCTCCCCGCATATTCAGCAATGCACCTCCGCTGTTTCCGGGGTTGATGGCGGCATCTGTCTGGAGCAGATTCTGGATTGTCTCGTCCTGGGTCCTCACTTCACGGTCCTTGGCGCTCACATAGCCTACTGTCACGGACTGGCCATAGCCCAGTGCATTTCCGATGGCAATTACCCCCTGCCCGACCTTAAGTTCATCCGAATCCCCCAGCGTCGCCACCTTGATCGCTGCCATGGTATCGGAACTGACCTCGGATACCGGCACTGCGATTACCGCCAAATCATTCATGGAATCGGTACCTTTGATAGCTGCCGTTATGGAAGTCTCATCGATAAATGTCACCGTCAGTTCCTTGGAATCTGCCACCACATGGTTATTTGTCACAATCAGCAGTTCATCCTCATTCTGTCCCACAATAATGCCGGAACCGCTGCTGGGGATTTCATATCTCTGGCTGGAGCCAAACCAACTCCTCTGCTCCAGCACCATCGTATTTGTGATCGCCACCACCGACGGCATTGCTGCTTCCACAATCGAAGATACATCCGTCTGCAGGGCCGGCATTACCGTTGTCTGTGTCCCGGTGGGCTGCGTCGCTTCCTGAGCCTTTTGGGTTTCCACCGTTGCCAGGCTGGCCTGTTCCTGTTCCCTCGGTCCATATTGGGCCCTTAAGTATTCTCCCGCCGTGTTCACCCCAAACATCGTTCCGCCTGCCACGGTGCCAAACAGCAAGGCTGCTGCCGTAATTCCGGCAACCTTAGCGGCCAGCGGCCGCTGCTTCCTGGGCCGCTTTTCTGGTTCCGGCGGAATGTGGGACATGCTCATCCGGTTGTATTGCGGTTCCTGCCCCTGGCTGTACCACTGGCTGCCATATCCGTCCTGGCGGTTCCACCCCTCCTGGGCTTCCTTGTTTTCCTCTGTTTCCTGCCTATAATCTCTATTGTCTTCGTACATAATCACAATCCCCTTTCTGCAGCCCTTCCAAAATGGCTGCCCTCGGTTTCTTTCCTGTTATGCATTCAATATAAACGGAAATTGTGATAAATGTGTGATGGATTTATATTTTTAATGTGAACGGCACATCCGTCGGCAAGGCGGCTGCTCACAGATGTTACTGCCCGGGGGCAGAGACAACCCCTCCCGTGCCTCCCTGCATACCAGGGTTCTGGCCTCCCGTCGGCCCGCCGGCGCCTCCTCCCGGTGAAGACGCTCCCGGCGAAGGCAAAGCCGGTGCAGCCTGCCCGCCTCCAGGGCCTCCGCTGTTGCCGTTGTCAGCCGAAGTGGGATTCACCGGATTGGCTGTATTCCCGCCCGGCGTCGGTGTAGTCTGAGGGGAAGGGTTTATTGCCTCCGTGTTCCCCGGCTGATTGCTGCTGCCGCCTCCCCCCGGCCCGTCCTGGGAATTGCCTCCCGTCTCCGGGGATGTGGGGCGGAGCGCATCCGTGCTGTCCGTTGGGCGCAGACCCGGTCTCGACGTGCTTTCTGTCGGGGAAGGATCCCCCGGACGCCCGGGAAGCCGCTCCCCGCCGTCAATCAGATCTCCGTTCTCATCCGTCTCTGCATCCGTGGGCCGCAGACCCGGCCGGTCAGATACACTGCTCTCCTGGGGATCCCGTACACTACCGGTGTTCCTGCGCCGTACCAGTTCCCCATCCTCATCCAGCACCCAGCCGGTGGCAATCCCATTCTCATCCGTCTCCTGCTCAATATACTCCCCGTCCTCATCCGTCTCCCGCGGCACCCGTTTTTTCACCTTCTTGCCACTGGAATTGAGCACATTGATATATTCATAGCGGTCGTCATCCTCGGTCTCAGCCGCCTTCTTCGTCTCGGCGGCTGTGGTCTTGGGCGGCTGGATCACGCCTCCGTCCGTGTTGACGCTCTTGACATAATTCCCCTCTTTATACATCCCGGAGTCTGCCGCGATTTTCTTGCTGATGCTTTTTACCGTCTCCGAGGGCACATAATCCTCTGTGCCGAACAAAAACTGATGCAGCTTCACCACATTCGTCTCCAGTGTCTGGGGAATCACGCAGGCGCCTTTTTTCCCCATCTTGGCATCTCCCCGCGCTTCCGGAAATCCCATGGTCTCTCCCAGATGGTATTTGTTGATATTTTTCAGGCTTATATAGATATCATCCACCCACAAGCTGGTGGAAACCTGTGGAAATACTGTGCCAAGTACACGGTTTAAAGTCTCAAAGTCTGCATTCTTTGCCTTCTCAAACGCCAGCTTAATCACCTTGCGCTGCCGCTCTGTCCGCGCAAAATCCGTATCCATCAGGCGCAGACGCCCATAGGCCACTGCCTGGACGCCATCCAAATGGTTCATCCCCGCATGGCTCAGGTGGTTAGACCCCACTCCTGTAGTCTTGGCTGTCTCCGTGATAAAAGAGTTGATATAGTAAAACTCTGCCTTGCTCAGTTCTACATCCACGCCGCCCAGGATATTGATGGCATCTGCCACTGCTTTCCAGTTAAAGGTTACATAATCTGTGATATTCAGATCCAGGTTCCGGTTCAGGGCAGTCATGGCCTGTTCCGGGCCCCCTACAAAGTAAGCCTGGTTAAACTTATTGTAAGAGCCGTCCTTTGAGATATTCAGATAAGTATCCCGGAACAGGGATACCAGCTTGATCTCGCCCGTCTCCAGATTGATATTGCAGATAATGTTCACGTCGGAATTTGTGCTCTTCTCTATCGCATTATCCCTGGCATCCACGCCAAAAATGGCTATCGTCCAGTAGCCCTTCAGCTTTTCCATGGTCACCACGTCCAGATCCTGGTTCTGCACCTGTTCCATGTCAATCACAGGCCTTTTTACCTGGTTCATCAGCCTTGCCACATAAGCATATCCAAAGATAAATACCAATGCGAAGCATTCTGCTATGATCATCCCTATGATCCGGCGCCTCCGGCGCCTGCGGGCATTGTCCTGCTCCCTCCTCTGGAAATTCCCGGTCCCCCGGCTGCCATTGGCTGCAGCCCCGGCTGCCGTCTGCCCGTAGGCCTGGCGGCCTGAAGAGGCCGTGCGGCCTGTGGCTGCTCCCCTGACAGGATGCACGGACGCATCATTCATCACCCTCAGCCCCGCCGGCCTCCGGCTCCCATATCCCGATACCTGCCCCGGTGTTCCTGGCCGCCTCCCCCCCATATCCTGCTTTGCAGCTTTCGGGTTCCGGCGGCTTTTCCGTTCCGGACGTCTCAATTCCTCATCATAATCACGGCTCATGCAACATACCTCGTCTTATCCTAATAGGCGTTTTTATTAATAAAGCCCTTAAATACCGTCAGAAACAAAATCTTAAAATCAAGTCCCAATGTCCAGTTTTCGATATAATACAAATCATGTTCAATCCGCTTCTCTATCGAAGTGTCCCCCCGGTACCCATTGATCTGGGCCCAGCCCGTCATCCCCGGGCGCACCTGATGCTTAATCATATAGCGGGGGATCTCCTCCTTGAAGCGTTCCACAAAAAACGGCCGTTCCGGTCTTGGCCCCACCAAACTCATGCTCCCCACCAATACATTGAAAAGCTGGGGCAGTTCATCGATGCTGGTGCTGCGGATGACCTTTCCTACCGGGGTAACCCTCGGGTCATGGGCCCTTGTCCACTGCCCCTTTTCCTGGCTGGGGGACTGCACCTCCATGGAACGGAATTTGTACATTTTAAAGGGCCGGTTGTGGAGCCCTACCCGCTCCTGGCTATAGATGACCGGCCCGGGAGAAGTCAGCTTGATGACCACCGCGGTTATGGCCATCACAGGAGAAAACAAAATCAGGGCCGCCACTGCACCGCACAGATCCATGGCCCGCTTCACCGTGGCGTTGAGAAGGTCGTTTAAGGGCACATGCCGGATATTGATCACCGGCAGTCCCTGTAAGTCCTCCGTATAAGGCCTTGTGGGAATGAACTTATTATAATCCGGGATGAACTTTGTATGCACACCGGATTTCTCGCACTCTGCCACCATTCTTTCCAGGCCGCCATAATCCCGGATACTGAGGGTAATGGCAATCTCATCCAGCAGATTCATATCCAGTATCGTCTTCAGGTTCTCTGTAGTGCCGATCACCTTCACTCCCCGGTAGCCTTCCCCCCGGGGCTTATGGTCGTCCAGGATCCCCCGGATCTGGTAGCCCCACTCCGGGTTCGCCTTCACCCGGTCAATATAGCTTTCTGCTGCCCTGCTATAACCGATCAGCAGCACATGTTTCTGGTTATATCCCTTGGAACGGATAGACCGCAGGCAGATACGGATGAAATTCCGCTCCACGGTCTCAGCAACAATGTTCACCCCAAAGAAGAACACCACCAGCTTTCGGGAAAAATGCTGGAAATAAGGGTTCTTCCCTCCCAGGTACAGCACCATGCCAGACAGCATAAGCCCAATCAGGTTGGCCTTGAATATATTGGCAAATTCCTGCCTGCGCCCTTGTACCCGTTTTGGTGTAAACAGGTGGAAAATCGTATATAACAACAGATATGCCGGTACAATAATCACCAGAACCCCCAGATAAATCTCCGGGCCCAGCACCTCATTGGCAGCCCGGAACCAGCCGCTGCCGATGATGATATACCAGCTCAAGATATAGGCCGCCACAATTACCATCGCGTCAATCAGCACGTGCAGACGGTTCAATCTTTTTTGGTTATCTTTTATCATAGTGTTTTACCTTGCATGAATTGTTAAGCGGCCCCTGGGACACAGGCGCCTCTGACGGTACGATTATACACGAATTTTTCCGGTTGTACTATTAAATTTCTCTTAAATCTCTGTGTTTTCCCCTCTCTCCCGCCTTTTTTTTAGCTGGCGGCGGGTAAATTCACAGATATATAATGCTGCCCCGTACATCAGTTCCCACTGGATTGCCAGATAATTCCCAAGGTTTTCTTTGCGGTACGGCACCTTTTTCGCCTTATGTGCCGTCACGAGGCCTTCCCAAAAACCGGCAAGATATTCCCTCCCAAAGCCGATTTTCCGGAAAAACACATACTTTCCGGCCACCCCGGCCAGGATCGGGAGGCTGTTAACCAAAAGCTGGGGCAAAGGCATGTTTTTATGATTGAGGTAAACATTGTTGCGGGCTGCCAGGCGCACCTTAAATGGGTTGTATTTGGAACCGCTGGTACCGCTCCCCACATGGTATACCACCGCCTCCGGACAGTACCGGTTATAGTATCCCTCAATTTTGGCACGATATCCCACATCGATATCCTCCAGATAGGCAAAATGCATCTCATCAAAATAACCGATCTTCCCAAATACTTCCCGCCGGTAAATCGCCGCCCCGGCACAGGCAGAGAAAATGTGGCAGGGGCGGCTGTAACGCTCCACCTCCTGCCCTACCCCCCGCTGGTACGCCCAGCCCATCACACTGTACATATCCCCCGCATCGTCAATCAGTTCCCGGTGGTACATCTGGACCATCCGGGGGCTGACGGAAAAAATCCGGGGGGAGCCCTCGATGGCAGCCAACAGATTCTCCACATAAGCCGGATCCGCCTCGGTGTCATTGTTCAGTAAAATCACATAAGGTGTCCGTGCAGCACGGATCCCCGCATTGGCTGCGCCGGAAAACCCCGTGTTTTCCGGCAGGAACAGGGCCGGGATCCCCTGCTCCTGCAGCCATTTTACGCTTCCGTCCTCAGACCCGTTATCCACAACCAGAACCGTAAAATCCTGGCTGGTCTGGCGGGACAAGGCCTCCAGGCATAACGGCAAAAATTTCAGGCCGTTATAATTGGGAATAATAATGGTGATCTTTTTCATCTTTTATGCTCCTTAAACCTTCACTTCCAGCTTATACGGCTCCCCCACCTTTTCTTTTAAAAGGTCCCGGAGTGCAAAATTGGATTTGCGCAGGGTCAGGTTTGGATTGTAATAGGGATCTCCTTTCTCAAGGATATCCGGCCATCGGCGCGCAAAAACCGCAATCTCCCGGTTAAACCGCTCCACCTTCTCCGGTGTGTCCTCAAGCCCCCGTGATTTCGATTCGTAATGGTACATCAGCGCATATGGGGCATAGACAACCAACAGCCCGGCAGCGCGGACCTTCATGCAAAAATCAATGTCATTAAAAGCCACCGCCAACTCTTCCGTAAAGCCCCCCACCTTACGGAAAACACTGGCCTTTGTCATCATACAGGCAGCTGTCACTGCACTGTAATCCTGGGCACACATTGCCCGGTGGAAATAACTGTTTTCCGCCTGGTGCAGACCAATAAAGGTATGGCCGGCTATCCCCCCAAAACCTACCACCACACCTGCGTGCTGGATTGTATCGTCCTGGTACAAAAGCCTGGCCCCCACAATCCCCACATCCTCTCTCTGGCAGAAGCCCAGCATCTCCTCGAACAAACGCGGCTCAATGATCTCCGTGTCATTATTCAAAAAGAGGAGATACTCCCCCTTCGCTTGGGAAGCCCCGAAGTTATTGATGGCGGAATAATTAAATTCCCGTTCCCAGTCCACCACCCTCACCTGGGGCAGTTCCTCCTGGATATTTTTATAATAGGCAAAGGTCTCTTTTTTGGTACTGTTGTTCTCGATAACCACGAACTCCAGGTTCTGGTATGTGGCCTTTTGCAAGATGGAACGGATACAAAGATCCAGATCTTCCGTATGGTCCTTATTGGGGATCACCACAGAGACAAGGGGATCCCCCTTGATGCAGAAGGTGGTATGATAAATCCCATAGTCCACTCCCTTCTCCACCTTCTCGGCAGCGATCCCGCAACGCTGGTAATGGGCCATAATTGCACGGGAACCAGCCTCGAATGCATACAATTTGCTCTCCGGGTTGCTGGCAGTGGAGCCCTGGTGGCACCGCCAATGGTACAATACCTTGGGGATATGGTAGATTCCTTGTGCTGCCTCGCTGCAGCGGAAAATAAAATCATAATCCTGGGCACCATCAAATTCGTGCCGAAGGCCGCCCACCTGCTCCATCAGTTCCCGCTTCACCGCCAAAAGATGGCAGATATAATTGACACTGGTCAGAAGGTCAGGGTTGAAATCCGGCTTGAAATGGGGGTCAAACAATGCCCCCCCATCCATGTCCAGCTTATCTTCGTCCGAGTAGATCATGTCACACTCCGGATGGGCCGCCACCGCCGCTGCCACCTCATAGAGGGCATGTTCCGGCAAGGTATCGTCATGGTCTGCCAGCACGATATAATCTCCCCCTGCCATCTCTATTGCGGCGTTGGTATTGCCGGAAATCCCCCTGTTCCCTCCCAGGTTTTTATAGCGGAACCGGCTGTCCTTCTTCACATACCCTCTCATAACCTTCTCCACCCCAGCGCCCTCTCCCTCCGGGCTTCCGTTGGCCACGCAAACCTCCCAGTTGCTGTAAGTCTGGGCCAGGATGGAATCCATCATTTCCCGAAGATATTTCTCCGGGGTCTTATAGGCCGGAATCACCACCGAAAGCAGGGGACGTACCGGCAGGGGCTGTGTCCGCTGTCTCCCCAGTTCCTCTTCCCCGGGCTTTGTTAAATCATACCACTCCTTATAATCATAATCATTGTCCAATCCCTGCAGTTTATGCTTTGATTTTAAAAACAGTGCCTTCAGCCCGTGTTTTTTTCCGAATTCCGCTGCCACCCGCACGGTTTCCATGTTCATCAGGTCACAGATCTTTTCCAGGCGCTTGTGGGCCACGCTGGAACGTTTTGCAATCAGTTCCTCATTAAACTTAATCCGCTTCTCCCTGCCGTCACATCGGATTCTCAGCCAGTAGCTGCGTCCCCGTTCATAGGGAAAGCAGATATCAAAGCCAAACTCCTTATCGCAAGTCTTCTTATAATAGATCTGGCTGACATCGTCCCGGCGGGTAGCCACATGGCGGAAGCGGATCGGATTCCCTGACCCATCCGTCACCCGGAAGGTCGCCTTTGATTCCGGCGTCTTCCCAATCACCCAGCCATTTAATGTTATGGAGTTTTCCCGGATCCTTACTACGTCTATTTTATATTTCATTGGTTATCATTTCCCTTTTTCCTTAATTCAGGCGTTTGGCCGTTCCTGTCTGCAAAATTGATCCTCTCCTCCTCGATCACCAGCGGCCTCTTCATCACCCGCTGGTTAATCGAAAGCACATATTCCCCGATCATTCCTATAAAGAAAATCTGCACGGAACCCAAAAACAGCATCCCCAGCAGCATCGGGGCCATCCCTGCAGGGAAACGGTCCCACCAGACCAGCTTCATTACCAGGTAGGCAAAGGCTACCAGAAGGCTGAGTACGCAGCTGACTGCCCCCACAAAGGTTGCCAGCCGCAGCCCCGCTTTCGTGTAGGAAGTGACGCTTAACATGGCTGCATCGTACAACCGGTAAAAATTGTTATGGGTCTTGCCCGCCCGCCTCTTTGGCTGCTCGTAAGGGATCTCCTTCCGTTTATATCCCAGTTCCGCCACAATTCCCCGCAAAAACGGAGTCGGGTCATCCAGCCTGCGCAACACCTCGATGAATTCCCTGTCGTAAAGCCCCGAACCGGTAAAATGCTCAATCTGTTCCACATCGGAAAGCTTGCGGATCATCTTATAATAACAGCTTCTCAGCCAGTACATAAGAGGGTTCTCCCTGCTGCTGGTCTTGATGCCGATCACGATCTTATACCCTTCCTCCCAGGCCTTCACATATTTCGGGATCAGTTCTACCGGATCCTGGAAGTCTGCCACCATGGCAATCACACAGTCCCCCCCCACCTGCAAAAGCCCATAATAGGGAGAGTTGAACTGCCCAAAATTCCTGGCATTAAAAATGGCCTTGACCCTGGGGTTTTCCCCACACATCCGGCGCAGGATCGGCCTTGTATTGTCCCGGGAGTCATTGTCAATAAAAACCAGTTCATAGTCATACTGCGGCAAATCCTTTTCCAGTACCCCAATCACCGCACCGGCAATGGCCTCCACATTCTCTTCTTCATTATAACAAGGTATCAGTACACTGATTGTCTTCATCCCAACCTCCGCACCGCAGATCCTGCGGGTTTTTCCAGCATCCTCTGAATCCCCTGGGCAAAGGAGACCTGCTCCGTCCAGGTTCCCCGGGTCAGTTCCTGCAAAACCTCCACTGTGGGGCATACCGAAAGGGCGCCCTCCTTGGCCTGGGCAAAGGTACCATATTCCAGCTGACCCTTCCCTCCGCACAGTTCACGGACCTCCTCCACAAAGGAACGCAATGGCCGGGTATCCACGCTTGCCACATTGACTATGTGGGTTTCCCCGCCCCTGCCTTCGCTCTCCCTGTAAAGCTGCACCACCGCCCGGGCTGCATCCGAAATCTCCATAAAATTCCAGCGGTGGCGGCAGGCGCTCAGGGAAACCCTGTTCCCCTGTGGCAGTTCCCGGACCAATGTGGAGATAATCGACCAGGGATGGTCCCCCCGCCCGTATACGCTGAAAAAGCGCAGATGGTAGTAGGTTATCCCCCACTGCCTGCAACATGCCTCTGCCCGGCGGTAGAACTCCAGCTTCGCCTTGCCATACTCATTCACCGGACGGCACTCCCTGCTCTCTTCCATGATCCCGTCTTCCATGATCCCGTACTCCACCCGGGATCCGGCGTCCATGAAAATCCGGCACCCAAGCATCCGGGCTGCCTTAAGGCAAGCCAGGGAATCCTCCACATTTTTCCCCTGCACTGCCGGGGAATCGATCTCTTCCCGGTTCACCCCTGCCCAGGCAAAATGAAGGAAGCCATCGGCCCTGCCCACTTCCCGGAGGGAGTCCCCGGCCTCTGCTAGCTGTCCTTCGACGAGATGCAGCCGTCCATGCCCTGGCATCCGGTCCCGGCGGGGGGAATCCGGGCGTACCAGGGCATATACCTCAGCCCCCTCTTCCAGCAGAAGCCCTGCCACATGGCTTCCGATAAAGCCTGTCGCCCCGGTCATCACTATCTTTTTTCCTGCAATGCCCATCCTGGTTTCCTCCCTACACGCTCTCTATATGGCTGGTGCGGATAGCCAGGATCTTTACCTGCCCTCCCGTCTTCCCCCGGATAATCCCGGCAATCTCCTCCGTATATCCGGGCGCCACAATCAGAACCACATCCACCGGATCCCGGAAAAAACAGTCAGGCGCCACAATCGGCAGATGGGAGGCCGGTGCAAAACGTCCCTGCTTAAAGGGCGCAGAGTCAATTATATATCTGGCCGCCTTCCCCAACTCGGTGGTTGCCGCCAGGGTAAATCCCTGATGGCTGGCGCCCCAGACCGCCAGCGTCTTCCCGTCCTCCGCCAGCCGCCTCACCAGTTCCCTGATCTCGCCGCCCGTAACCTCGTACCCCCAGGCCAGGGAATCTAAAGAAACCTTTTCCCCGGGCTCCTCCGGCATTGCCCACCCGCCTTCCGGCTTCTTCCTCACAATCGCCGAGATCGTATCCCGGTTCACCATCTCCTCCTCCAATACCGCAAAGCCGTTCCTCTCCAGCAGCTGCCTCAGGGTGTAGAACGAATAGTAGGCAATATGGTCCCGGAGCAACTCATAGTAGCTTCCATGCTCCAGGATATACTCAAGGGCCGGTACCGTGATAAGCCCCATCCCGTCCTCCGCCAGGTTATGGTAAATTGCCTGCAGCATCACATCCGGCTCTGGCTGGTGCTCCAGGAAATTAAAGGACAAGAACACGTCAAAGGGTCCCTGGGGGCAGCCGTTTCCGCCAAACACCTGGTCGGCTGTTTCCGGGAATTCCTTCCACACCTGCAGCCCGGACTCCCTGGCCCGGGCCACCAGCTGCGGCCGGTTCTCCATGCCGAAGGCCTCCACCGGGAATCCCTCCAGCATACGCAAAAATTCCCCTCCGCCACATCCCACCTCCAGGAAACGCTTTCCCTCCAGATGGTATGTCCCGATCAGATGGCGGTACTGGCTGTGGCGCAGGTTTTTCATTGTCTCTGAAAACCCTCCGGCCCGGATCACATCCCGGTAATAGGACACCGGCCGGCAGCCAAACTGCACCAGGCCGCAATGCCCGCATTGATAAAGTTCCAGGTCGATCCCCTGATCCTCGTGCACATGATCCTTATCCGGTATGTCCTGTGCCGAGGCCGGTGCATTCTTAAGGTTAAATACTGGTTTTGCCGGGAGCATCCTCCGGCAGGCAATGCAATGTCTCATATATTCCCTCCGCAAACGGTGTCTTTGGTTCCCAGCCCGTCTCCCTATGGATCTTGGTGATGTCCGGCCGCAAGTCTGCCAGCCCTTCCGCATTCTGCGGCCTTTCCCCATAGAAAAAACTCCCCTGGCACTTACACAGCCGGTGCATCTCTTCCACAAATTCCCGCAGTCTCCGGGTATCCCTGCCGGCCACATTGTAGCAGCCCGGGGATCCCTTTTCCGTCAGGCAGGCAAGGGCTGCCGCCGCATCTTCAATATAGAGGAAATTCCACCACTGAGTGCACTCCCCCAGCTTGATCTCTCCCCCCTGCCGCCAGGTCCTCAGGCAGGACTGCACCAGGGACCAGGGATGGTCCCCCGGGCCGTACACACTGAAAATCCGTGCATGGACATAATCCATTTTGAGAGTCCGGCACAGCTTCTCTGCCCGGATAGCAAAATCTATCTTGGCCTTGCCATATTCCGATACCGGATGGCAAGGCGTCTCCTCAGTAATCAGCTGGTGGCAGATCCCATATTCCGCCTGGGATCCGGTAAACAAAAAACGCCTGCAGCCTGTTTCTGCCGCTGCCCTCACCGCTTCCAGTGATCCCTCCACGTTTGCCTGCTGCACGCCGCGCAGGGTACGGTTTTCGCTGCCTGCCCCGCCCCAGCAAGCATGGAACCAGACATCTGCCGGGCAGGGCAGTTCCTCCTTTATCCCGGCAATCTCCTCCATGTCAAGTTCCAGGATCCGGATCCGCTCCTGGCTGCCCTTTGGTATCTGTTCCTTCAAATGCTGCAGATTGCCAGACATCGGGCGCACCACTGCAAACACCCTATGGCCTGCCTGCAAAAGCTGTCTTGCCACTGCAGCACCGATAAAGCTGGTTGCCCCTGTCACCACTACATTCATGGCCCTGTCCTTCCTGCCGTCACTCATTTTCCCGGATCCTGGGAACGATCATCATCGCATCCATCTCCTCCTCCGGCAAAAACGGAGAGAGATCTTCTAATGGCGGCGAAACCATCGTCCCATCCGGTAAACGTTTTGCCGCTGACTTCGGCTCAAAATTCTGGTCCATGGTTACAAACGCCTCGCAGATGGCCGGCCCCTCCACCGCCAGGGTCTCCTCCACCGCTGCCGCCAGTTCTTCGTTATGCCTGGCCGCCACATAGGGATAGCCATAAGCCGCCGCCAGCTTCCCCATATCCGGAAAACTCAGGTCATGGCTGTCCACTCCGATGCCCACCAACGGCTCCCCAAAATAATTCTTCTGGGTCTGGCGGATGGAGTGGTAGCCTCCGTTGTTAATAAGGAAAATCTTAACCGGCATACGGTGATGGAGGATCGTCTGCAGTTCCTGGAGATTCATCTGAATGCTTCCGTCCCCGGTCAGCAGGATAATATCTTCCCTGTCATCCTCCTGGTTTTCCCCTATTGCCTGGCAGACGCCGATGGCTGCCGGAAGGTCGTAGCCCATGGCCGCGATTGCCGAATTACTGATAAACCGCTGTCCTTTTTTTATGATATAGGAATGTCCCCCGGCCACACAAGCAGAGCCGTTGCCCACCACCGTAACCTGGTTCTCCTTCAGCCTGCTGCTCAGTTCCTTAACAAAGGCATAGACATTGGCCGCCTTTGTGCTGTCTGGCTTGAGATGTTCCGGCCGGATCACCGGGTATTTCTCCTTCCACATCCGGCAGGTCTCGTTCCAGGTCATTCCCTCCAGCCCGCTGCCGCCGTCAAATACCGGCGATGGATATTCCTCCCTGAGTACCTGGCAGAGGGTCTCCAGCAAGTCCTTCCCATCTGCATGCACCCGCATGTCCGCATGCACGCTTGGTTTCTTCAGTTCTTCTTCATCTACATCGCTATAAATCACATAGGCCTCCCTGGCCCATGTCTGATAATTATACCCCACCTGACGGATACTCAAACGGCTCCCCACCGAAAACACCAAATCACTGTTCTGGACCGCAAAGTTGCCCGGGCGGTCTCCCATATTACCGGCCCGCCCTACATACAAGGGATGGCTGTCCCAGATACAGTCCTGGCTGTTCCAGCCGGTGACCACAGGAACCCCCAGCCGTTCTGCCACCTCCATAAAAGCCGGATGGGCGCCTGCGATCCGGATCCCGTTCCCCGCATTGATCACAGGCCTCCTGGCTTTGCGGATCTGTTCGATGATCTCCCTTGCCGTTTCTTTCGTTACCTTTGGCGCAAGTACCTGCCGGATCTCCCCTTTGCCTGCATAATCCTCCTCTGCCGCGTGGGGCGGCTCCTCCACGGTCAGAGGCTTCGCTCCCCGGCTCCCGGCTAAGACTGCTGCCTTCAAACTGTTTTGGGCAGCGGCCGCCACCACCGGGGTTCCGGACGTGTGATCCACTCCTACCGCATGCATAGCCCAGCCTGTCCCTCCGGCCTCATAATCCGCGGCGTCAAAGCCCGCCAGCTGTTCCGTATCCACATAAGCCCCCTGCACATCCAGGGGGATATCCAGCCATGCCGGCCCCGGCCTTCCGGAATAAGCCAGGTACAATGCCTTTTCCAGGCAAAAACGGATCCTCAGAGGGTCAATCACCATCTCGCTGTATTTTGTCATGCAGCTGACTGCCTTCACAATATCAAATTCCTGGTCTCCCATAGCGCGGATCCCCACCCCGGACCACCGTGCAGTGGTATCGTATCTCACCTGCCCTGACAAAACCAGCATCGGGATCGAGTCCAGCCACCCCCCTACCACACCGGTGATGGCATTCGTCCCCCCCGGCCCGGTGGTCACACACACAAGGCCTATCCTGTTGTGGATCCTGGCATAAGCCTCTGCCGCAATCGCACAGGCCTGCTCATGGTGCTGGTAGATGCACCGCAGCCCCGGCTGATGGCCAAGTGCATCATTCAAATGCATCGCCCCGCCGCCGGTCACCGTAAATACCTGGCGGATCCCCGATTCCACCAGCTTCTGCGCTATATAATTGGACACCTTTATCTTCATAATAACAGCTCCTCTCGTTCCCGGAAGGGAGGTTTTCTTTCGATTATAGCATATCCTTCCAAAAAATCCTACTCCCTAAATCTTACGCTTTCCACCCCACCCCTCCCTCGCCACGCTCTTCCAACTCTGCCAGCAACACTCACTTTTCAAAACAGCCAAGATCAACTATAATCGCAGAGTAATGCAAATATGGATTTTCGGCCACCAACCAATACCGGGACAGGCAAGTCCCGACACACAAAAAAGGAGAGTAATCAATTTATGAAAAAGCAAGTTCAATTCCTGGCTGTATTATCCACCGCGGCAGTGATGACTGCGGTAGCCCCTGGCGCCTTTCAGGCTATTCCCGGGTTCGCACAGAATGTGTATGCTGCCTCCAAAGCAGGATGGACGGAGGAGGACGGCGAACTGCGCTACCTCGACAGCGACGGTTATCCCATCACAGATGCCTGGAAAAAGAAAGACAACGACTGGTACTACCTGAATGATGATGGTGTTATTGCCCGCTCCCAGATGGTAGATGAGTACTATGTAGATGAAGACGGCAAGCGCATTTACAACCAGTGGATCAGCGAAGAAAATGATGACTGGGATGAGGATGCCGCAGAAAATAATTGGTACTATTTTGGAAATGACGGCAAATTTGCCGTTTCTGAATGGCAGGCCATTGACGGCAAGAATTACTATTTTAATGAGGACGGCCACATGCAGTCCGGAAAGCTGGAACTGGATGGCTTCACTTATTACCTGGGTGATGACGGCGCCATGAAAACCGGCTGGATCCAGCTGGAAAATGAAGACGATACCCTGGATGCCGACACCATCTGGCATTACTTTGACGGCAAAGGCCGGATGGTAATCAATGAGGTGGACCGCAAAATCAACGGCAACTACTATACCTTTGAAAACGGAATTATGCAGACCGGGTGGTACCTGCTTCCCTCCGGCAAAACCGAGGAGGCCGGCGCCGCGGAGGAAGCCGGTGCCGAAAACAGCGCTGCCCAGGCGCCCACCGTTGGTTCCTACCAGTATTATGAGGAAGACGGCAAACGTGCGGACGGCTGGTACCAGATAGAAGGCGCCCCGAATATCAGCGAAGAGGGCGAGATCTTTACCTTCTATTTTAAAAAGGGAGTTCCCTACTATGCTTCCACCGGCATCCAGACCTTTAACATCAATTCCCGCCGTTACGGCTTCAACACCAGAGGTGAGATGGAGACTGGCCTGCAGCTTGTGACTACCGAAGACGGAAGAACCGTAAACTATTATTTTGGTGAGGACGGCGTCATGAAAACCGGCAAGCAGACCATCTATGATGAAGACCTGGATGAAAACCAAACCTGGTTCTTCCTGACTGACGGCGGCAACAAGGGGCAGGGTTTCCACGGTGTCCGCGACAATAATGTATACCGCCAGGGTCTCCGCCTGGATGCTGACCGCGATCTCCGCTATGCCCCGGTTGAACTGGACGGTGTCCGCTATCTGGTCAATGCCTCCGGCACAATCCAGAAGGCATCCTCTTCTTCCAAGTCAGAGGAAAAGCCTGATCTCGGAAAAGGCTTTAAGGATTACAAGGATACCAATGATAAAATCTGGACTGTAGATACCAACGGGATTGTCCAGCAGTAACCCTGTTTAAGGAATAAAAGCATCCGTTCACATGCTGATACTCCATGAAAGAAGGTGCAGCCGCATTCAGAATATGCGGCTGCACCTTTTGTATCTCCCATTCTGTATGTTAAATTTCGCACCACTTACTGCCTGCCCCAACGGAAAACAGCGCCCCTGAGCATCCCGGCATATCCAGCACAAGTTTGCCCTCTTCCACCTTATACTTCTCAATACCGGCATTGTATCCCTCCGAATGGGTCAGCATAACCCGCCGCAGTTCCTGCCCGTCGGCAATGCCCAGTTCCCATACCGGGACTTCCACCCTCCGGCCCTCCTCGGCATTATTCACCACCACCACGCATTGATTGGAGCCTCTCATACGCCCATAAGCAATCAGGTGCCTGTCTGCCGCCAGAGGCTTCACCGATCCCCTGCGCAAAGCCGGAAGGTCCTTGTGCAGCTGGATCATATAACGGTGGAACTCTATCAGTTCATAGTCCTCCTGTCCCCAGGGATAAGTCCTGCGGTTATCCGGATCCGTCCATCCACAGACCCCCGCCTCATCCCCATAATACAAAGTGGGGGCTCCCGGCCATGTCATCTGGATCAGCACCGCCTCCCGAAACACACCCTTCTTTATGCCCACGCTGGCCATCTCAGCCCCTACGGTACCGATCCTGCCCACTGTCTGGTTTGTCCGGGTCAGGAATCGGCTGTGGTCATGGTTCGATAACTGGTTCATGGCAACCATCAGGGAAGGAGTCTGCATCTGGCTCATGTGGTACCTCATATTGTTAAAAAATGCGGCTCCATCCCCCCATAAATGTTCGTTATATTCATCACTATGCTTTTCCATCCCTGTCAAAAACCAGGTCAGCGGTTCCATAAAGGCATCGTAGTTCATCACGGAATCCCACTGATCCCCCTGCAGCCAGCTGCCAGGATCCCCATAATGTTCTGCCAGGATGATCGCATCCGGGTTCGCCTTCTTTACCTGTTCACGGAAATCATGCCAGAACTTGTGGTTGTATTCGCTGCTATGCCCTAAGTCTGCCGCAACATCCAGCCTCCATCCGTCGACACAATACGGGGAAGAAACCCATTTACGGGCAATCTCCATAATATACTCATATAATTTGGGGGACTCTTCATAGTTTAGCTTCGGCAATGTGTCATGTCCCCACCAGCCATCATAATTTGTGTTGTACGGCCAGGATCCCTCCTGGTAAAACTTAAAAAAGGTATGGTAAGGGCTGTCCTCCGACTCATAGGCCCCGGGCTCGTATTTGCCCTGACGGGCATAGATCAGTTCCCGGTCCAGCCACTTGTTAAAGGATCCGCAGTGATTGAACACCCCGTCAATAATCACCCTCATCCCCCGCTTATGGATCTCTTCCATAAACCGGGCAAAAAAAGCATCACTGGCCTCCAAATTCTCCATGGAAGCAACACGGATCTGATACCGGGTAGCCCCCTCATTGTCCGTGGCCTCCGGCGGCACCAGTTCCCCGCCGTCCTTCACAATCACCCCATAATGGGGGTCAATATGGTCATAGTCCTGGGTATCATATTTGTGGTTGGAAGGCGAAACAAACAGGGGATTGAAATAGATCACCTCCACCCCCAGATCCTGCAAATAATCCAGCTTGTCCCACACTCCCTGGAGATCCCCGCCATAAAAACAGCCAACATCCATAGTGGACGGGTTCCTGCCCCAGTCCTCCACATGGTAAACCGGCCTTCCTATATATACATATTCGCAGGACTGCACATCATTGTCCTTATTGCCGCGGCAAAAACGATCCACAAAAATCTGGTACATCACTGCCCCTTTTGCCCATTCCGGCGTATGGAACCCTGGTGTGATCCTGAAATCATGCTCTGCCTGGCCTTCCTCTACCGGCCCCAGGCGGTTATAGCAGCAGGTCTCCTCCCCTTTTACCACTTTAAAGCAGTAATGTCTGGGGTTCTCCCCTGCCACAATTACATATTCATAAAAATCAAACAGCCCCTTGGAAAATACTTTGATCATCCGGGCTTCCAGCTGCTTTTCCTTCTCCACATAAAAAACAGCATCCGCATCATCCCTTGCAGTCCGAAAACGGAGCACTACCCGGTCCCCCACATTTGGTTCCTCCGGCCTGCGGTAATCCGATGTACCATCCGCAAACAATGCCCTTTGGTTCAGCCCTGTATTCTGCCCTTCATTCATTCTGCTCTACATATCCTCTCGTTGTCGCTGTTCCTATTTTATCCAATTCTTTGTTTAGATACAACCAGTTTCTTCATATTTTTGCAAAAAATTTCCAACTTTCTCCCCCGGAGGACATAAAAGTGAAAGAGCCGACGGGGTAGTCGGCTCTTTCAGGAGAAGGTATTTCGTTTCTTATGGGGTGTAGCAAAAACTATATAATGTATTGGGGGGTTACGTCTATTATAATACCATAAACCTCAAAACAAGTGTGCACAAACTTGCATAAATTTCTTTCTTTTTTTTATGCACATTTTCCTCTTGTTTCTTCCCCCTTACTAAAAAATGCCGTTCTTTTTTACAATCCCTGGGGATTTTCCCCAAACAATGCCTCAAATTCCTGCTGCCCGATCTTCTCTTTTTCCATCAAAAGGTCACAGCACTTCTCCAGGACATCTTTATGCTGCAGGATAATCGCCTCTGCTTTCTGGTAGCATTCATCGATGATTTTCTTCACTTCTGCATCAATGATCCCGGCAACCCCCTCACTATAACTCTTGGCATGTGCCAGGTCGCGGCCAATGAATACCTCATCTTCATCACTGCCATAGTCAATCATGCCCACCATATCTGACATCCCATACTTCGTCACCATCGCCCGGGCAATCTTGCTGGCCTGTTTGATATCCTGGGATGCCCCTGTGGTCACATCCCCGAAGATGATCCCCTCTGCAATCCGCCCTCCCAGGGCAACCATAATATCCTGAAGCATTTTCCCCCTGGTGTTAAACATCTCATCTTCGCTGGGCAGCGGCATCGTATAACCGGCAGCCCCGAGCCCTGTGGGGATAATGGAAACCGTGTGTACCGGCCCCACATCCGGCAATACATGGAACAGGATTGCATGCCCTGCCTCATGGTAGGCCGTGATCTTTTTCTCCTTCTCGGAAATCACCCGGCTCTTCTTCTCTGCGCCAATCCCTACCTTGACAAAGGCCCGCTCAATATCCGACTGCAGGATAAAAGTACGGTTATTCTTTGCTGCATTGATTGCCGCCTCGTTCATAAGGTTTTCCAGATCTGCACCGGTAAATCCGGAGGTGGTCCGGGCTATCCGTGCCAAATCCACATCCTCAGCCAGGGGCTTCTGCCGGGAATGGACCCTTAAGATCTCCTCCCGCCCTTTTACATCCGGGCGTCCCACTGCCACCTTGCGGTCAAAACGGCCCGGCCTCAAAATCGCAGGATCCAGGATATCCACCCGGTTCGTGGCCGCCATGACGATGATCCCCTCATTGATACCGAAGCCATCCATCTCCACCAGAAGCTGGTTCAGGGTCTGTTCCCTCTCATCATGGCCGCCCCCCATACCGGTGCCCCGGCGGCGCGCCACTGCATCAATCTCATCAATAAACACAATACAGGGAGCATTCTTCTTGGCATCCTCAAACAAATCCCGCACGCGGGAGGCCCCCACCCCCACATACATCTCCACAAAATCCGAGCCGGAAATACTGAAAAATGGCACACCAGCCTCGCCTGCCACAGCCTTTGCCAGCATGGTTTTTCCCGTTCCCGGAGGCCCTACCAGGATCACCCCTTTGGGGATGCGGGCCCCGACACCGGTGTATTTCTGGGGATTGCGCAGAAAGTCCACCATCTCTTCCAGGTCTTCCTTCTCCTCCCTCAGCCCCGCCACATTTTTAAAATTCACCAGGCTGCTATGGATCATCCGGGCGCGGCTCTTCCCGAAATTCATCATTCTGGCATTGGCCCCGTTGCTGGCGCTGGCCCGCATATTCATCATAATGATCAGCACGACGGCCATGGCCACAGATACGCCCACCGGCAGGATCACACTGATCCAGTAATTCCCCTGGGGCACATTGTTCATCAGGTAATCAATGTCCCGCTCCTCCAGAAGCTTCCTTGCTTCATTGACATCTGACACATAAGCTATATATTCCTGGTTCCCCGCCAGGAACACTACCTCACCAGTCGGCGCCTGCTCGTTCTGGTTGATGGTCGCCTGGGTAATCTCTGCACTGTCCAGGATCTGCATGAATGCCTGGTTGCTCAGCCGCATCTGGCTGCCCCCCTGCAAAGCCTGGGTAAACCACAGCATTGCTACCAGAACCAATGCCAAAAGCAGGATTCCGGTCCCTCTAAACGTCTGTTGTCTCACTTATCGTTGCCTCCTTGTTCACTGCCATTTTTGATTCCCGCGGGCAATGAGCCAAGCGCCGTGTCTGCACGGGCATTTGGCGAATGCCTCGAAGGGTGCTGTGCGCCACCAGCGCTGCTGTGCCCTCCGGGCACCTTCCCCGGTATCTCAGAATTCCACCACCCCGATATAAGGCAGGTTCCGATACTTCTGCGCATAATCCAATCCATACCCTACCACAAACTCATCCGGGATCGTAAAGCAAGTGTAATCCACCTTCACCTGCTTTTTTACCCGGCGCTCCGGCTTATCCAGCAAGGTGCACAGACGGATGCTGGCTGGCCCCCGCTGCTTTAAAACCTCCATCAGATAAGAAAGGGTGCGCCCGGAATCAATGATGTCTTCCACAATCAGCACATCCTTATCCTTAAGTGATTCGTCCAGATCCTTGACGATGCGGACTACCCCGCTGGATTTTGTGTCATCTCCATAGCTGGATACAGACATAAAATCCAGGCTGACCGGCACGGTCAGCCGTTTTGCCAGTTCACAGGTAAAAAACACCCCGCCCTTTAAAATGCAGATCAGATGGAGTTCCTTCCCCTCATAATCCAGGCTGATCTGCCCTGCAATCTCACTAATCCTCCGGTTCACTTCCTCTTCTGACAATAATACCCGGATCTTGTCTGCCATATGCTTTTCCTCCGTAAAATTCCACCTGCAATATCGTATGGGTCTCTTCCACAATCTTATAATATTCACTGATCCGGTAGCCGACTACCCAGAGCACATGTTTTCCCTCCGCCAGCAGCCAGATTTCATCCCTGTGCCCCCGGGGAACCTTCTCATCGATCAGAAACCGTTTCAATGTCTTGCGCCCGCCCCCCGGCAGCGTCAAATAATCTCCTGGCTGCCGATGCCGGGCAAACAGCGTACCCTTTATTTTATCATAATCAAACCATTTCGTATACTCTTTTTTGGGAATTTCTGTCCCTTTCTTCCGGGGAAACAGCCTGCACCTCAGTTCGCCGGGCCGCAGTGCTACCGTCCCCGGCACCAACACCAGGGCAGGGCAGGTGTTTTTGTGTGTGTCCGGGGCAGCTGCCCCCTCTGCCGTTTTTCCATAATTCTCGACTCCGATTTCCCGGCTGCTGCAAAACGCCCGCAAAAACCCCGGCAGATCCAGGCTCCCGCCGGGGGTGAGTTTCCCGATCAATTCCAGGTGCCTGGCCGTGATATCCTTATGCCCGGCATCCGCCTCATCCAGCATCCGCCGGATCAGGTAAGTACGGATGATTGGCTCCTGGCTCCGGAAAATCTGCACATCCATGGATACCTGCATCACTTCCCCGCCAGTTCTGCCCGGCCCTCTGCCAGTTCTGCCGGACTGCTGCCAAACCTTCCCTGCCTGTTTTTGCAAATAATCATCCGCCTCCCGGAAGATCTCCCCCGCACGGAGCACATTTTCCACCGCACGGCCGTTAATCTCCCTGGCCATATAAGGGATCAGTTCATTCCGGATCCGGTTCCTGGTATGCTCCCCAGACAGGTTTGTGGAATCCTCCCTCCATCCTACCCCCCTTGCTTCCAGGTAATCTTGGATCTCCTGGCGGCGCACTGCCAAAAGAGGCCGGATCCTGTTTTTTTGCACCGGCCTCATCCCCGCCAACCCTTTTAGCCCGCTGCCCCGAAGCAGATGGTGCAGGATCGTCTCTGCATTGTCGTCCTGATGGTGTGCCACTGCCACCCATACCGGCCGCCGGCCCTTTTCCTCCTCTCCGGCCCCTTCTTCCTGCTGCCAGCGCCCTGCCTCTTCCTCCAGCGCCTCATAGCGCAGGATACGCCCCGCTTCCTCCACGGACAAGCCATGCTCCCTGGCATATCCCGGCACATCCCGGTAAATTACCCTCCGGGGCACTCCCAGCTGCCCGCAAAGTCCTTCCACAAACGCCGCATCCCGATCTGCCTCTGCCCCCCGGATCCCATGGTGCACATGCACCGCCCGGATCTGCAGCCCAATCTCATTTTCTGCCAGCAGCAACAGCAGGCACACCGAATCCGCACCTCCTGAAACCCCCACCACTACCCGGTCACCTGGCCTTAACATTTTATGCCTTTCTATAAATCCCCACACCTTCTCCCGCATAATGCCCTCCTGCCCGCCTTGCTTTTCGCTGTTTTTACTATACCTGGATTTTCTCCCCCTTGCAAGCCTATCCTTCATCTTAAATACCGTTCCGGACAGCAAAAGAGAGCGGCTGCGCCGCTCCCCTACCGTTTCCAGATCCCCCCCACCAGCACCATCATATCATCCCGGGGCTCTTCCTCCCGGCTGGCAAAGGCCAGGATATCCTCTGCCATCTCCTGGACACTGTGCACCTCCATGCCCTCTATGTATTCTTTAAGGCTCCCTTCCTTATCCTCACCCGGGCATGCTTCCAGAATACCGTCTGTCACCATGACCACCCGGTCCCCATCCCAAAGCTTTTTGGACAGGAGCACCGGCTCCACACCAGACAGGATGCCCGCCGGCACTTCCCCGGCCTCCAATACTTCCACCCCGTTCCCGCTTAGCACAAAGGTGGCCACCGCTCCCAGCTTCATGGCCTCCAGCACCCCTGTGTGAAGGTCCACACAGCACAGGTCAAGGGTTGCCGGGTGCTGCTGCTCCCCGGTCAGCATCAGCACCGTATTGACCATTTTAAGGGCTGCCCGGGCCGAGAACCCGGTTTCCAGAAGCTGCTGTGCCAGTTCCACCACGCGCCTGCTCTCGGAGGATGCCTGCTCCCCGCTTCCCATGCCGTCGGATATGCTCATTATGGCCTGGCCCGGCGCTTCCTCCGAATAGGTAAAATTGTCGCCGGAGAACCGTTCCCCTTCCCGGGGCAGCCGGGCCACACCGACCATCATCCGATATCTTCCCGCTTCAGAAAAATGAACCGTCGCCGCCTGTTTCGTCACCAGGGCCCGGGTATCCTTCGGGGCGTACCATCCCTTATTCCCCATCGCATGCCCCAGGACCTCTGCTGCCTCACGCGCCGTCACGCAGCGGCCGTTCAATGTCCTTACCGTCAGGTAGGCTTCCCGCTGGGAATTCTCATATTCCAAAAGCAAAAGGTTTTCCACCATCATATGGTGCTGCCGGAACATCTTTTTCACTGCATCCGCCTTGCTGTCCGTAATGTCTGACGCCGCCTCCATCTGATGGGCAAATTCCTCCAGGATCACCGCCAGTTCCCTGAACTGCACAATCACCGTATCCCGGCTTTCCAAAAAACGGTTCTTCCACTCCAGGTTCATGGTGGCCCGGCCCAGATTCCGGTTCAGCTGTCCCACATAAGCCTCTCTCCTCCGGCATGTCTCCATAAAAAACCGGGGCATGTCCTCAAACTCCACCTTCCCCTTCTGCTCAAATGCCCGCAGAAGATAGTAGAGATAATAGCTATCCTCTTTGCTGCTGTCGTGATACAGGTTGCACCGGCTGCAGCCGCCGCACACCATGGCAGCTGACATCTGCATGGCTGCCAGCGCATCCTCTTTTGTCAGGCCCCGCTTGTCCTCCAGGCCATCCTGGCAGGACTTTGCCAGAAGCCCCAGTGAGCGGGCCATCTCCTCTAAGCGGCTGGCCGTATATACGTTCACATCCGCCATATCCCGGCGTTTTGGTCGTCTCCACACAAAAATCCCCTCCTAAACCACATTATATGCGGCAGGAAGGGATTCTATTCCCATCAGTTCTTCGGAACCGGCTTCAGCAGAATCTCATCCGGTTTCACCAACCCCAGCTTCTGCTTTGCCACCTCTTCCACATACTGCTTCGTCTGCACATAGATCTCGTACTCCTTTAAATCCTCAGCCCGGCCAAGTTCCTTGTCATACTGCTGCTGAAGCAGCAGTTCCCGTTCCTGGTACTCCAAATCCTTCTTCTCCATGGCTGTAATCCTGACATTGACCACAACTCCCAGGCAGAACACCACCAGTGTAATGCCCATGATAGCCATCCGGTTGCCCCAGCGGTCCCTTTTTCTCTTTCTTGCCTTGCTGCCATTCTTCTTCATAAATCCACCTGCTTTAAGCCCAACCCTATTGCCATTCATCTTTGGTTTCCTTTAGATACCCCTATTCTAAAGCATCTTCCCATCTTTTTCAACACTTTTCGGAAAAATGCGCCAAGCAGCCGGTCATATGCAATCATGCTAAGAAGCACCGTACTGATGACATACAGGCGCAATGCACCGTCATTTTCCCGGTATAAGAGATAAAACACCGTAAATCCGGCAAAAATCCAGTAACCCAGGTCTTCCACGCCTACCCATAGCCATCCATGATGCACCAGAACACGGAAAAGCCGCAGCAAATCATAGAGGACCATAAGGCCGACGCCCGTCGCCATGCCCAGCACCAGCAGCCTGGCTTCAAAATGGATATTGGGGCTCATCCTTGTCACCCGCCCCCTTACTTGAACAGCCGGACAAAAAATGACTGCCCTGCCTTACGGTATGCTTCATTGGAGGAATAGGCCATGCTGTCCACTGTCCCTGTGACATCCACTTCCCCTTTTTCCACCAACAGGCGGCTGACATGCAGATCCTTCCCTTTCAGGGTCAAAAGCCCCAGATCCGTATCCATGACTACCTGGTTTTCATCAAACGCCACTACCTCCCGTACCCCTGTCAGATTGGCTGCCGCACGGTTCTGCAGAAAACAGGCGTGGGGGCGGGTTCCCGATTTTTCCTCCATGCAAAAAGACCTCCTGCTATATGAAACACCTGATTTCAATATATGAGGAGATCTCTTCCCTTATGACTTTTATAAATACCGGTATAGTTCCTTCGCATCGTCCTTGCGGACTGTCTCCTGGACATCCAGCACCTCTACCCTCACCGAACTGGTGCCAAACTGTATCTCTATGATGTCCCCTGCCTTGACGTTCACCGACGCTTTGGCCGGTTTTTCATTAACCAGGACCCGCCCGGCGTCACAGGCCTCATTGGCCACTGTCCGGCGCTTGATCAGACGGGAAACCTTCAGATATTTGTCTAATCTCATAAATTATTCGTTTACCATGTCCTTCAATGCTTTGCCTGGTTTGAACTTCGGGCTCTTGCAAGCCTTGATCGGCATCGACTCACCTGTCCTGGGGTTCCTGCCTTCCCTCGCTGCCCTCTCAGATACCTCAAAAGTACCAAAGCCAACCAACTGCACCTTATCGCCATTCTTCAAAGCAGCAGACACAACATCAGCAAATGCCTTCAATGCTGCTTCTGCATCCTTCTTGGAGATCTCTGCCTGTTCTGCAATTGCTGTTACTAATTCTGTTTTATTCATGATTACTCCTCCTGAAATCGTCTGGCACAGCCCTTGCCGCACCCTTGAAATAGTATACTCTACATTTTATATCTGTTTTGCTACTGTTTGTCAAGGTTTTTTGGCTTTTTCCTGCTTTTTAATCTCCTTCCACAAGTTCAGGCTTTCCTCCGGCGAAAGCGGCCTTGCCTCTCCGAATACATGGGGATGGCGGCGGATCATTTTTTCACATATCCCGTCCACCACATCCTCCTGCCGGAAATATCCCTGTTCCCTGGCAATCTGGCTATAAATCAGCACATGGAAAAGCACATCTCCCAACTCTTCACACAGGTTTTCCATGTCCTTATTGTCAATCGCCGCCAAAACCTCCCCTGTCTCCTCCTCAAGGCAGGGCTTTAGGCTCTCAAAGGTCTGCTTCCGGTCCCAGGCGCATCCGTTCTCTGAACGGAGGGTCTCCACCACTGATACCAGTTCCTCAAATGTGTGCATCCTGTCCCTCCTGTCCCTTATCCTGCAAAGCCGTTTCCGGCCCCTTTTGTTTAAGGTCTTTTCCGATCAGCACCAGGATAGAGCGGGACGGCACCATAATCTCCTTTTGATTCGCAGCTTCCGGCTCGTTTCCCGGCTCAAAATAACCGTTGCGCCCGCCGTCCGAGGTATCAAAGGCCATATGCCAGCCCATCCCCTTTGGCAGGTGGGGGAGCGCAAACCCATGCGGCTCCCAATGCATATTGTATGCCACAAAAAAGCTGTCATCCTCCGTCCCGTCCGTCTTCCTGCCATATTTCCCGCAATACAGGATCCCCAGCTGGCGCCGGAAATTGTCAAATTCCGGGACCCATGCCCGGATCCCGTGGTAAGATACATCCGGGAACCCGCACATCTGGTAATCCATCATCCTTGGTTCCACGTCCCTTCTGAACACCGGATGTGCCTTGCGAAAGGCAATTACATATTTCACAAACGTATATAAATCCTGGTTGCTTTTGAGTTGGTTCCAGTTGAGCCAGGAGATGGCATTGTCCTGGCAGTAGGCATTATTGTTGCCGTTCTGCGAATTGCCGAATTCATCCCCAGCCATCAAAAGCGGCGTCCCCTGGCTTAAGAACAGCAAAAGATACGCATTCCGCAGCTGCTGTTTTCTGAGTTCCACCACCTTTTTCTTCCTCGCCGGCCCCTCCACACCGCAATTCCAGCTATAATTGTAATCGCTTCCGTCCAGGTTCTTCTCCCCATTGCCCTCGTTATGCTTCTGCTCATAGCATACCAGATCCATCAATGTAAAACCATTGGTGTTGGCCATATAATTGATCACGCCATGCCCGGCCGGGTTTCGCCTGCTGCAGAGGGCCAGCCTGCCCATCTGCCCTTCATCCCCCTTAAGCACCCTGCGCATGTCGATAAGGAAGCCGTCATTGTACTCGCCCAGATACTTGGGCGACGAAGGCTTTCCCCCTCCTTCCCAATAAGAAGCCCAGATTTTACTCCCGGCCAGGTAGGGATCCCCGGCCAGCAGCGCCGCCGGTGCATCTCCTGTTATGTGGATGCCGTCCAAATGGTATTCCCTCACCCAGCGGCGTGCCATGTCCAGGACATAGGCCGGGGATTCCTTGCCGGTAAAGAAAAGTTCTGCCACCAGTTCGATCCCGGCCCGGTGCAGTTCCTTCACCAGGTACTTAAATTCCAGATCCGGCCGGTGCTTTTTCCCTGCATAGGAAGCTTTGGGGGCTCCGTTAAATGCTCTGCCATATCCCCAGTAATTCAGCCTCCCGTCGGCCTCCCGCCCCTGCTTAGGGCCTTCGTGCCTCTCCGTTGCCATTACCTCAGAAAACTCTGCCATGGGCATCAATTCCAGCGTAGTGACCCCAAGTTCCTTCAGATAGGGGATTTTTTCCACGATTCCCCGGAAGGTCCCTTTCTCCTTCACCTTCGAGGAAGAATGCCTGGTAAACCCTCGCACGTGGAGCCGGTACACCACACATTCCTCATATGGGATATGCAAAGGGGTATCCCCCTCCCAGTCAAAATCCTCCTGCCGCACCGGGCACCGCAGCAGGGCATGGATCTGATCTTCTTCTCCCCACTCCTCCTGCCCGGTAAAAGCATACCCATAAGGATCGGAAAACAGCTTTCCGTCCGCCTCAAAGGCATATTCCATCCTCTCCAGGCCCTTTCCCAGCACAGTCATACCCCAGACATTGCCCACCCGTTTTTCTGCCGGGAACGGAATCCGGCAAAGCACACCCTCCGCGCCCCTTACCGGTTCCTCCGCCTCGGAAACCTGCAGCCTGTCCGCCTCTTTGCCAGACACGTGGGGCGCTGAGGGTGCAAACAAAACCAGGCTGCACTCCTTTGCCTCTGCTGCCACCGAAACATGAATCCCTCCGTCTACCTTTGTGAGCCCCAATGGATATGCTTTCCCGTCCCTGTTGTCAATCTTATACTGCCGCATTCTCCAGCCACCTTTCTTCTGCCCGCCTCATGTTCCATCTGCCGTGTGCTTAATATAACTTTTCCCCGTATATCCCTCTCTTCACCAGTTCCTGGATGGATGCCACCACAGCTGCCTTATCCTCCTGGTAGGTCACCCCGAACCATTTATCCTGGGTCTCCAGTACCCTTACCTTTGCTTTCCCCTCCCGGATCAGCCGGTCAATAATCCTGGGAAGCAGATATTCCGCCTTTAGGTTTCCCGCTGCACTGTCCAAAAAGCCAGGGAAACCGTTTTCCAGTTCGTCCAAAAATGCCGGGGGAAGCCCCCACATGTTCATAGACACATGCTGCCCCCCGCTGACCCGCACCGGGTTTCCCTCCTCATCACTGGCTGACAAACCGTCGCCCTTTTGTTCAATGCCGTAGGTCTCTGTCACTTCCTTAAGGGTCCCGTCCCCATTCAGGCGGCAGACCCCCCGCGTCACTGCTCCGTTCTCACTCAAGGTATTGGACAGGATGAAGCCCGCCATGCACATATCATATACGGATGCCCCCTCATCCATCTCCTGCACCATATAATCATGGATCTTGCAAAAGGCTTCCTTTCCATAGTAATCGTCTGCATTAATTACCAGAAACGGCTCTTTCACAATCCCCTTTACGGATAAAACCGCATGTCCGGTTCCCCAGGGCTTCTTCCTCCCTTCAGGAACTGCATACCCCTTTGGCAAAGCATCCAGTTCCTGGTAGGCATATGCCACATCCGCCACCTTCTCGATCCGGTTGCCGATCACCCGCCTGAAATCCTCCTCCAGGTCATGGCGGATAATAAATACGATTTTATTAAACCCTGCCTTTCGGGCATCGTGGATGGAATAATCCATAATAATCTCACCGTTTGGGCCTACCGGCTCCAACTGCTTGATCCCGCCCCCAAACCGGCTTCCCAGTCCCGCGGCCATGATCACCAATGTCGTATTTTTCATTGTTTTTATCCCCTCTTTCAGACTTTTGGCCTTTTTTCTCTTACTTTTCACTATACCATACAATCTTTAAAAACGCAATAAAGGCTGCCATGCTTTGGCAGCCTTTACCCGCATCTGTCTGTCCGTCATTCGATCTTTTTAAATCCAGGGAAATACCGAAACAGCACCTTTGCCACAATCTTCTTTTTTTTCACATAAGTATTGTCCCATACCCTGGCATCTGAGGAGTAATTCCGGTTATCCCCCAGCATAAAATAACACCCCTCCGGCACCTCGTAATGGGCAGGCTCCTCCGGGATCATCGGTTCCCGTATATAATCCTCCTCCAAGGGTTCCTCTGATCCGTTCAGGTAAACATGGCCGCCGCGGATGTCCACGGTCTCACCCGGCAGGCCGATCACCCGCTTCACATAATAAATTTTCTCATTGTCCGGATAATGGAAAATCACAATATCCCCCCGTTCCGGATCCCCAAACAGGTAGGACAGGCGGGAACCGATCACCCTGTCATTGGTCATAATCGTATTCTCCATGGAGCCGCTCGGCACCTTGCTGTTGGCAATAATGAAAGTATTCAGCACCAGCGCAATCGCTGCTGCCGAGAGAATGATCTTAAGCCATTCCCAAAGTTCTTTTTTCCAGTTAAATTTTTCTTTCATAACTACAATGTCCCCTATCCCTTTGGATCTTTGCCTCAGTTTTTCTCACTGCGGTAGCTGTCTAACAGTTTATTGATTCTTCTGGCCGGATTCAGCAACTCGCTCAGGGAATCGTCATGGTTCAGATTATCAATAATCAGTGCAATATACTTGCTCATGTCCACATTGATATAGTAAGGCCGAGACAAGAGTTCCGGGCTTTGGTATACCAGGTTTGTCGTCAGGATACGGTCAATCAGCCCATTCCCATAATACTCGTCAAACTTGGCCAGCCCGTTGGTGAAAAGGCCGAAGGTTGCACAGATAAACACCTTCCTGGCCTTCCTCCGCTTCAGTTCCTTGGCCACATCCAGCATGCTTTCCCCCGATGAAATCATATCATCGATAATCAGCACATCCTTCCCCTCCACACTGCTGCCGAGGAATTCATGTGCCACAATCGGGTTCCTCCCGTCCACAATACGGGTATAATCCCGGCGCTTATAAAACATCCCCATATCCAGCCCCAGCACATTGGCAAAATATACGGCACGGCTCATGCCTCCCTCGTCCGGGCTGATCACCATCATATGGTCACTGTCAATATCCAGTTCCCGTTCCTCCCGCAGAAGGTATTTGATAAACTGGTAAATGGGCTGCACCGTCTCAAACCCCTTCAGCGGAATCGCATTCTGCACCCGGGGATCATGGGCATCAAAGGTGATGATATTCTCCACCCCCATATTGGTCAGTTCCTGCAAGGCCAGGGCACAGTCCAAAGACTCCCGGTTTGAACGGCGGTGCTGGCGGCTCTCATATAAAAACGGCATAATCACATTGATCCGGCGCGCCTTCCCTGCCGCCGCGGCAATCACCCTCTTTAAATCCTGAAAATGGTCATCCGGCGACATCCGGTTGGTCATGCCGCACAAAGAATAGGTCAGGCTGTAATTGCACACATCCACCATAATATAAAGATCGTCCCCGCGGACAGACTCCTCGATGGTTCCCTTCCCCTCCCCGGAGCCAAAACGCGGTGTCCTCGCTTCCACAATATAAGAATCCCTCTGGTATCCGGCAAAGGCGATAGTCGATTTGTGCTCGCTTTCCCGTTCTTTCCTCCATGCTACCAGCCATTCATTTACTTTTGTCCCCAACTCAGCACAGCTTTTCAATGGAATAAGCCCCAGCGGGCCTACCGGTATCGTCTCAATCGTCTTTTCTTCGTAAATCATGCTTATCCTCCATGTATGGTTGTGTAAAACCAGGTGACGTTTCTTTTATATCATTATGCTACCTGCAAGTCAAGTTAATCCCCTGAAGTTTTTCTTTTTCATGCGGATGTCCTCCCCATATAAGGGAATTGTCGCATAATGGCTCATAATGCGGGACGCAACCCGGTCTGAATACATATCCCTCAGCATCCCCATGGATAAGTTGGTGGAAATAATGGTTCCTTTTTCCCTGTTGATCCGTTCATTGACGCAATAAAAAAGCTGGGAGGAGACAAAGGTATTGTTTACCTCTGTCCCCAGGTCATCGATTATCAGCATTTCACAGTCCAGGATATGCCCAAATGCCTCACCGGCATCCTCCTGCTGGTCACGGCCAAACCGGTAACGTGACAATAATTCAAACAAATCCTGGGAAGTCAGGCAGATTACCGATATATAACGGTCAATCAGGGCCTTGGCGATACAGTTGGTCAGGAAAGTCTTCCCCACCCCTGTGCTTCCGGTAAAGAGGATGTTCCTCCCTTTCTCCGGAAACCCGGCAGCAAATTCCCGGCAGTTCTGCACCACCATCTGCATGTAGCCGGCCTGTGTCATCCCCAGCTGCCCTAAGCGGGCAACATCATCATACCAGGCAAAGGAAAGGGTATCAAAATTCTCTTTCTGCAGCATCTGGCTCACATTTGACTGGGTGTATAAAAGGCGGATCCTTGCCTGCTCAAAGCAATGGCACCGATGCCCCTGTGCATAGCCGGTATCCCGGCAGTCCGGGCAGTTATACCGCAGTTCCATATAATCTGCCGGATAGCCTGCCGATGCCAGGAGCAAAAGCTTCTGCTCCCTGAGATCCCGGAGTTTCTCCTTAAACCGTAGGCCGGCGCCTTCTTCCCCTCCCAGGGCCTGCCTCGCCGAAGCCGCGCCCCAGGTCCTGATCTCATCATCCAGTTCCTTGACCTGCGGCAGACGCCTGTAGACCTCCTCCACCCGCCTCTGCTGGCTGTGCCGGTTCTCCAGCTGCTGCCTTTCGTAACCTCTCATCACCTCATTATACTGAGAATTGTTAAGTGCCATATCCCTTCACTCCCCTAGGACTGCCCAATCCAGCTTTTAACCTGGTCGAGCACCATCGCATCGTAATCCGTACTCCGCTGCTCAAAATTGTGGAACTGGTTCGCCGCCTTTTTTGCCTGCGCCCCCCTCTTTTTCTCCTGCCGCTTCCCGTCCAGGGCCGCTACGTCCTGCACCGTCCTTACCCCTACCTTCTTCCACTCGGCCAGGATCTTGTCCGCATACCGAAAGCTGGGGGAATGGGTCGCCTCCATGGTGCGGTTGCATGCTTCCAAAACCAGTTCCCGGGTAAAACCATATTGAGAAAACCATTTCTCAATCATCTTCTTCTCCCCGTCTCCCGGTTTCCGGTCTGTCAGCCCGAAGCAGCGCATCACGGCGAAAGAATCCCGGGTAAAACCGCTGGCATAAGCCCGGGCCTCCTCCACGGTGTTCAGCCCCCTCTCCTGCCAATTGAGCCCAACCGTTTCAATATAACGGATACTGGTATGCCCGTTCTGTACGCAGTATTCCACCAAATATTCCAGAAGTTCCGCTGACATATGCAGCCCGTCATAAAGATAGGCAAACACCTCACACTCCCGGGCTGTAAATACCTTGTTCATATATTTCTGCGCGATATATAAAAGCTGGGTAAAATCCCCGTCATCCGCCAGGCTGTTTACCTGATCCTGGCTATAATGCGGACGGCCTCCGGCTGCCCGCACCACCCTTCTTTCAGGTTCGGCGGGCGCTTCCTCAGGCGGCTCCGGGTTTTCACTGCCTTCATTTTGTATTACAACGGTCTCCTTCTCCCCTTCCGTGCGCAGCACTCCCAGCTTTTCCCAATAAGCAAGGGCACGCTTCACATCCGACTCCGTATGGTCTAATGCATCGGCTATCCGGCCGATATCCACCTTTTCCTGCTGATGCCGCAGCAGGTACAGATACACTTTTACATATTCCCCATTGGCAGCTGCCATATAATGGTCCACGAATTCATTCGCCACCAGGGTTGCCTCCATCCGAAAACTGCAGATCATCTCCATAACTTCCCATCCTCTCCGTTATTTTCTATTCTAGCACATCCTTTTTGAAAAGAAAATAGGCGTATTTATCCACCAAATGAATTGTGGATATTGTGGATAACGTGGATAATCCTATTTTCCCACCGGCCGGGCACATGTCAAAAACCGTCGTTTCCTGCCGGATTATCCAGGTTCTGGGATTTTATGATTTCCGAATTATGTAAATGAAAAAATCCACACAGTTTCTCGACATAAAAAGTGGAAAACTGTGTGGATATTGTGGATAACTATTGCCCAAGAAGCTTTTCCCCAACTTTTACAATGTCTCCGGCACCCATAGTTATCAACAAATCCCCTGGGGAACAATTTTTTAAAATAAATGTTTCAATTTCGTCAAAAGTGTCAAAACAGCTTACCGGAGTGCCGTATTTCTCTATCTGCGCCGCAATATCTGCCGAACTTACCCCCTGGGTGTCCGTCTCCCTGGCCGCATAAATCTTTGCCAGCACTACCTCGTCCGCCGCGGAAAGTTCCCTGGCAAAATCTTCCAGAAAGGCCTTTGTCCGGGAATAGGTATGCGGCTGGAACACGCACCATAGCTTCTTATGGGGGTAACGCTTCGCCACTGCCAGAGTGGCGGCAATCTCCTGAGGGTGGTGTGCATAATCATCGATAATAACCACACCGCCCACCTCTCCCTTTTTCTCAAAGCGCCGTTCTGTGCCGGAAAACCCGGCCAGGCCACTTAAGACTGCCTCCATCGGAACACCAAGTGCCTCAGCAGCCGCCACTGCTGCCAGGGCATTGTACACATTGTGCTCCCCGGGAACCCCAAGGCATATCCGCCCCCACGGCACCCCTTTCTTCATCAAGGTAAAGGAAGGACAGGCACTCTCGTCATAGGTGATATCCTTTGCGCCATAGTCCCCGCCCGGGCCGTGGCCTACCGTCACCACCCGGCAGGCCAGCCCCGCAGTAATCTCCTCCGGGCAGGAGATGGCTCCGTCCAGGATCAGCAGGCCTTCCCCGGGAATCCTCTTTGCAAACTCCCGGAAAGAGTGGCGGATATCCTCCAAATCCTTAAAAAAGTCCAGATGGTCAGCCTCTATATTCAGTATCACTCCCATTGTGGGGAAAAATTCCAGGAAGCTGTTGGTATACTCACAGGCCTCCGTCACAAACAGTTCCTGCCCACCTACCCGGATATTGCCGCCGATAGATGGCAGGATCCCCCCCACGGATATGGTGGGATCCAGGCCGGCCGCCAGCAGGATCTCCGCTACCATTGAGGTGGTTGTCGTCTTTCCGTGGGTGCCTGCAATGGCCAGGGCATGCCGGTAATTCCTCATCATCTGCCCCAAAAGCGTTGCCCGGCTGAGCATAGGGATCCCCCGGCGCACAGCCTCCCCATATTCCGGATTGTCCGGATGGATGGCTGCCGTATAGACCACCAGGCCGGCATCCTCTGGCAGGTTTTCTGCCCGGTGCCCATAAAAAATCCTTGCCCCCTGGCTTTCCAAATGCCTGGTCAGTTCGCTCTCATGGGCATCCGAACCGCTCACCAAAAACCCCTCCCGCATCAGGATCTCTGCCAGCCCGCTCATACTGATGCCCCCAATGCCGATAAAATAAACCGGCAATGGCTTTTCAAAATCAATCTGATACATAATTATTCCGTCCTTTTCTACTCCTCCGGCATCCACAGCCTTTTGCCGGGTCAATCTCTTTACTTTTACTTCTTTTTTGCCCTAAAGTCAATATTTTCTTCCTATTTTTATGTATTTCAAGTGTTTTTTCACTACCGTTTTACTACGTTTTGTATTATACTATCCAGGTAAACAAGACACAGTGCGAAAAAGCCGGAAAAAGCATCCCGCGCTTCCGGTAGCAAAGAAGGTACTCTTTATGAAAATCATCAAAATAACCCTTAAATGCATTGCCAGCTTTCTGATCAGCCTGTTCGGCATCTTAGGCTGGCTGCTCCACGGCCTTTTGCAGCTGCTGGCAGTCACCCTGATTGCGGCTGCCCTGTCCGCTGTTTTTATCTATGCCAAGGCCAAGCCGGAACTTGATTATTGCCGCCAGGTGGCCTACGACAAGCTTGCCCAGATGGGGCGGCAGGATTTTTCCATGCTGTCCGATACGGAGATCTATGACAAGGACGGCCAGCTCATCGGCCTTATCAATGCCGGGCATTACGAGTATGTCCCCATCAGCCGGATCAGCCTGAATATCCAGAATGCCTATATCGCCCAGGAAGACCGCCGCTTTAAAAGCCATACCGGCGTGGACTGGATTGCCACCTTCCGGGCCGCCCTTGCCCTTGTCAAAAACCGCGGCGTCATCACCCAGGGGGGGAGCACCATCACCCAGCAGGTAATCAAGAACACCTACCTGACCCAGGAAAAAAGCTTTACCCGCAAGATCGTGGAGATTCTGCTGGCCCCGGAAATTGAAAAGGAATATTCCAAGGCAGACATTATGGAATTTTACTGCAACACCAACTTTTACGGCAACCATTGTTATGGGGTGCAGGCGGCCAGCCGCTACTATTTCGGCAAAGATGCCTCTGAACTGACCCCCGGGGATGCGGCTGTCTTAGCCGGCATCAGCAACAGTCCCACTGCCTATGACCCGGTGAAAAACCCGGATGCGGCACGGGAAAAACGCAATGATGTCCTGTACAGCATGTATGAGGTCAACCTCCTGACCAAGGCAGAGTACGACTCCTACGCTTCCCAGCCCTTAAACATCGTCCAGGAGGAGATGGAGGGCACGGATGAGAACTATTTAAGCAGCTATGCCATCCATTGCGCCGCCCTGGAACTGATGAAGATGGAGGGCTTCGATTTTCGTTATACCTATGAAAACAAGGAGGATTACACCTCCTACATGGAACGCTATCAGGCCTTGTACAATGCCAAAAATGAGGAGATCCGCGCAGGCGGCTTCAGCATTTATACCTCCCTGGATCCCTCCCTGCAGGCCATCCTCCAGACCAAAATTGATGAGGGGCTCTCCTCCTACACGGAACTGCAGGACAACGGCAAATATGCCCTCCAGGGTGCCGGTGTTATCGTGGACAACCAGAGCAACTATGTGGTGGCCATTGTGGGCGGGCGGGGAAAGGACGACCCCTTTAACCGGGCTTACTTAAGCGCCCGCCAGCCGGGCAGCACCATCAAGCCCCTGATTGACTATGCGCCTGCCTTTGATACGGGGGAATATTATCCCGCAAGGCTGGTGGATGACCACAAATGGGAGGACGGCCCCTCCAACAGCAGCGGCTCCTACTATGGCGAGGTCACTGTCCGCGAAGCCCTGAACCGCAGCCTCAACACAGTTGCCTGGCAGATCCTGTCCGATATCGGCGTCAATTTCGGCCTGGAATACTTAGGGAGAATGCAGTTCCAGAAGATTACCTACATAGACAACAATATCCCCTCCTTAAGCATAGGCGGCTTCACCAACGGGGTTCGGGTGGTGGATATGGCCAAGGGTTACAGCACCCTCGCCAACAATGGCATCTACAATGACCGCACCTGCATCCTGCGCATTGTGCATGAACAGCAGGGGGATATCAGCAAGAACATCAAACCCCAGGCCCAGCAGGTTTACCAGGAAGACACCGCTTATATGATCACGGATATTTTAAAAGGCACCCTGACAGAGCCCTACGGCACCGGGCGCGGGCTGTCCTTATCCGGGGGCATGCCTGCTGCCGGCAAAACCGGCACCACCAACAGCAGCAAGGACACCTGGTTCTGCGGCTATACCCGCTATTACACCACTGCCGTCTGGGTCGGATATGATATCCCGCGGGCCATGCCGGGCATCTTTGGCAGCACCTATGCCGGACGGATCTGGAAAAAAACCATGGATGAACTCCATTCCGGCAAAGAGCCCTGGGATTGGGAGCAGCCCTCCACCGTAGAGCAGAAGGAAGACCCTAAAACGGGAATTACCGACCTGGTCAGCACCACCGCGGAACGCCGGGCTCAGCAGAGCCTCCATGACAAGGAGCAGCGCCGCCTGGAAGAGGAACTGACCGCCGGTGTGAATGAATTCGAAAAAAAGACGATTGAGACCGTTGAGGACACCTACTGGGTAAAGGAACGTTACCAGACAATGGTCAGCCAGCTAAACCTCATGGATGAAGGCATCCTGCGCGGGGAACTCCTGGAACGGGTAACTGCGCGGTACGAGGTATTCTCAGCCACCATCAAGGAGATGGAACAGACCATCGCCCTATATGAAGTGCAAAAGGCCAGGGAGGCGGCAGAGGCGCAGAAAAAAGCCGAGCAGGAAGCCGCCCGGCAGAGAGAACTTTTGGAGATTGAAACCCGCAAGAATGAATTCCTGGCCGCCTTGCAGGCTGTGGAAGCCCTGGAATACCAGGCTCCTGACGCCCAGGAACTGGTACAGGCAGCTATCGGCAAACTGCCGCTGGTGTCCAGCTATGCGGAGGCCGAATCCTATAGCCAGCGGCTAAACGCTGCCATCACCCGCATATCCTCCCTGCCGACAGCAGAGGAATGGCAAAAATCAGAGTCTTCGCGGCAGTCATTAAAGAACCAGGAACAGACCGCTTTTCAGCAGCAGGTATCTCTCCAGCAGCAGCGGCTTTTTGCCACGCTGGAGCGGGAACGCTGGAAATGGAACAATCCGTCAGGCAGCGCCGCCAGCGGGCCTGGCGCCAGCGCCGTCATCACATCCGGGGAAGGGGGGGAATAGGCCATGGAACACAAAACGTCAGAACAGAAACAGATGGAGCCTGGGCAAAAGGCGGAAACCCAACAGATCCAGGAAGCCATCGAACAGATTACAGACCATGAAACACATGCCCTGCAGAACCTCCCTGACAGCAGCCCTGAAGAAAACAAAGAAAAAACCAGGGAGGAACCCTCTCAGGTCCACCACTGGTTTTTCACCTTTATGTGCATGAATATACCTATTATAGGATGGATATACCTTTTCTATCTGGCTTTCAACAAAAAATACTGTGACCGCAGGAATTTTGCCCGGGCTTATCTTTTTTATAAACTGGTGTTTTTGATCCTCAGCGTCTTAATCCTGGGAATCCTCGTCTATATCGGCCTGGATCTGCTGGATCAACTTCTTGCCTATATGGAAATGCTGTAAGCCCTACTCCATCGGCGCCTGGTAAAACCCGCCGTAGAAATCTGCCGTCTTGATCACATTGACAATGATATGGGGATCCTGAGCCCTCAGGACTGCCATTACCTCTGACACCTCATAGGAAGACACCACAGTGTGGAGCAGATACATCTTCTGGCGGCTATAACCGCCGATTGCCTCCACGCATGATATCCCATGGCGGCAGTTAGCCACATAAGCCCGTATTACCTCCTCCGCCTTCATCGTCGTTATCTGCAGCGTTACACGCTCGTAGCGGTGATGGAAGGCGGAGATTGTCTTTGTGGAGACAAACTGGAACAAGATGGAATAGCCTGCATATAGCCATCCAAACATATACCCAAACACACACAGGATCAGCACATTCCCCGCAAACACATATTCCCAGATGGAACGGCCTGTCTTGTTGGAGACATATAGGGCAATAAAATCCGTGCCGCCGGTGGAGGCATTCCCCCGCAGAGCCATAGCAATGGCAATCCCATACAAAAAACCGCCGAAAAGCACATTCAGCATCAGGTCATCAAACAATGCCGGAAAATGAAAAACCTTGAGGAATAAACTGGCCAGGAACACCTGGATCATGGAATAAAAGGTAAAACGCATACTGATGCTCCGGCTGCACATCACCGCCACCGGGATATTTAAAACAAGGATCCCCAGGGATGTGGAAAAACTTTTCCCATACAGGGATGCAATGTCATCAATCAGAATCGCTATCCCGGTAAACCCTCCGGATAATAGCTGTGCCGGACGGATAAACGACTGGATCACAAAAGTCTGCAAAAGCGCCGATGCAACCACCGCCAAAATGGTGATTATCCTGCGGACCATAATATTATGCCTGTATTTCTCTATCATAAAAACCTCGATTCTATTTCTTTCCCAGCAGGCGTTTCATAAGTTCATAGCCATGTTCCTCGTAATTTCCGGATGCGGCTGCTGTCTCCTCCGTATAGGTATCCGCTCCGGAGTTTCCTTCCTGTGTACTGCAGTAAAGCAGATACGGGACCGGATCCGCAATATGGGTCTTGATGGCAATCGGAGTCGGATGGTCAGGCATCACCAGTATTGCATAGTCCTCCCCTGCCTTTTCAAGCCCTGCCAGCAACGGCCCCACAATCTCTTCATCAATCCGCTCAATCGCCTGGATCTTTCCTTCCAGATCCCCATGGTGCCCGCACTCGTCAGGGGCCTCCACATGGATATAAACCAGATCCTGCCCCTCCAGCAGCGTCTTAAGGGCCGCTTCCCCTTTGCCTTTAAAGTTTGTGTCAATGTTCCCGGTGGCACCCTCCACCTCAATCACCTTCATCCCGGCACAGATCCCGATCCCCTTGATCAGATCCACAGCCGAGATCACGGAGCCCTTCACGCCATATGCCTCCTGAAAACGGGATACTGCCGGGCGCGTCCCCTCTCCCCACAGCCAGATTGAATTGGCCGGGTTTAACCCCCTTGCCCGCCTGGCCTGGTTAACCGGATGATCCTTAAGCACATCATAGCTTCGGCGCATCAGGTCAAGGATCACTGGGTTTGACGGCAGGTATTCTGTGATTTTGCGGTCCGAAATATCATGGGGAGGCGTCAGTTCCAATCCCACCGGGCCTCCATGCCAGATCATGCAGTGGCGGTAGCTGATGCCCGGATAAAACAAGAGTTCCTCTGAACGGAAAGCTTCATTCACAGCCTCCATCAGCTTTGCCGCCTCCTCTGTGGTTATCTCCCCGGAACTGTAATCCGCCATGGTTTTATCCGCATATTCCTTTTCCTCTGTCAGCGTCACCAGGTTACAGCGGAATGCCACGTCCGTATCCGACATCTCAATCCCAATGCTGACCGCCTCCAAGGGAGACCTTCCGGTATAGCAGCTGACCGGGTCATATCCCATCGCTGCCAGGTTTGCCACATCACTCCCCGGCTTCATCCCCTCAGGAACCGTCTTTACCATCCCCAGTTCCCCGCATCTGGCCATCCGGTCAATATTAGGCTTTTTTGCCACCATCAACGGCGTCTTGCCCCCCAATGCCTCAATCGGATAATCTGCCATCCCGTCTCCCAACATCACAATGTACTTCATACAATCCTCCTTGCCGCCATGTTTTTTTCCATAATCTCCCGCAATTCATCTACCACCGCCCCCGGCCCGCGCCTCCCCTCGCTGACCGTAATCTGTGCGTACCGCTCATACAATGGCACCCGTTCTTCATACAGATCCCTCAAAGTCATCCCGGGCTTCAGCACTACGCCCCGGTCTGCCAGATCCCCCAGCCGCTGTTTCAGTTCCTCATAGGTAAGCTTTAAGTAGACAATCTGGCTGATCTGCTTAAGGTGTTCCATCGCTTCCCTGCCATAAACCACGCTTCCCCCGGGAGCAATCACGCTGTGGGTGACATCCAGTTCCTGGTTAACCCTGTTTTCTATCTGCAGGAAACCTTCCGTGCCCTCCCTGGCGATAATCTCCTTTAACAGCCTCCCGGTTCTTTCCTGGATCACAATATCCACATCCACGAAGGAATATCCCAGGCGTTTGGCCAGCAGCACACCGATTGTGCTTTTACCGGAGGCCGGCATTCCGATCAGAGTTATGTTTGGCTTCATTTTTCTTCCCTTCCTTCCCTTTCCTGCCAGGCCCTTTTACCCCTTTCCTCCTCACAGAATAACCAAAACTCCCCAGCTTCTGCCCCAGGGCAAAATATTCCCCATGGGAATAGGCCACCAGCCCGCAGCTGTTAAGATTAAACCTTCCGTTCCTGTCCAGGTACTGCTTATCAACCGATACCCCCAGGATCTCTGCCAGGAACAGATCATGGCTGCCCAAGGGGATCCTCCGTGCCACGCGGCATTCCAGGCACACCGGGCTCTGGGCAATCCCCGGCGCCGCGATATTCCTGGAATCCAACGGCTCCAGCCCCGTCTCCCGGTACTTGTCCACATCACGCCCTGACTTCACCCCACAGTAATCCGCGGCGTAAACCAGCCTCCGGTTTACCAGATTCACCACAAACTCCCCGCTCTGCCGGATCATGCCATAAGAATACCGTTCCTTCCGCACAGAAATTGACAGCATAGGCGGATCCGAGCACACCGTCCCTGCCCATGCCACAGTAATGATGTTCGGCTTTTTCCCCGGGCTCATGCAGCTTACCATCACTGCCGGCACCGGATAAAGCATGTTGCCCGGCTTCCACATCTCCCTTTCCGCTCTTTGGCCTGCCATCCTTTTATGCCTCACTGGCAATCATAATTGCCGGAATCAGCTGTTTTTTCCTTGATACCACCCCCACAAGTTCCACCACGCCTTCTGTTAAGGGACCATCATCCTCCATATCCAGGTGGAACGCCTTCCGGACCAGGCTTTCTGCACCGCTTCCCTCACACAGCAGTTCCGTGGATTCTGTAAGGATATTGGTCAGCATGAAAAACAGCATGTCTACTTTATGTTCTGCCTGGGCTTTTTTCAGGTAGGGTACCATCCTGTCCTTTAAGTCTGACAGTTCGTCTCCATTCAGGGAACTGATCTGAGCCACCCCAAAAGACACCTTGCCTGCACTGAAGCGTTTGAAATCCTGGTAGAAAATATCCTCATCGCTCTTTCCCCGCAGGTTGCTTCCTGCTGCAAACATCTCTGCAGCATAGCGGTCAATATTGATCCCCGCCACCCCCGCCAGCGCCAATGCCGCCAGCTTATCAATCTGTGTGCAGGTGGGCGAACGGAACAGCAGAGTATCCGAAATGATCGCACTGCACAAAAGCCCCGCCGTAACCTTATCGATCTGCACATTGTTTTCGTTGTACATCTGATAGATGATCGTGGCCGTGCACCCTACAGGCTGGTTACGAAAAAATACCGGTGAAATCGTCTCCACGGTCCCCAGCTTATGGTGGTCGATAATCTCCAGAATCTCGGCATTCTCAATCCCGTCCACTGCCTGGTTCCGCTCATTGTGGTCCACCAGAACAATCTGTTTTCCCCTTGCCCCCAGAAGGTTCCGGCGGGAGATCATCCCCTTATATTTCCCGTCCTTATCCAGGATCGGGAAGTCCCGGTGCCGTTTGCTGGCCATCACATCCTTGATCTCATCAATATAATCCGTATCCTCGAAGGTAATCAGGTTTTCCGTCCGCATAAAATAACTGATGGGCATGCTCTGGTTAATCAGGCGGGCAGCCGTGTAGGTATCATAAGGGGTTGTCATGACCGTGCAGCCCCGCTCCTGGGCCAGCTTGCGGATGGTCATGGAAACCGCCGCACCCTCACAGACAATAATGCAGTCCGCCTCCATCTCAATGGCACAGAGCTGGGACTCATAACGGTTCCCCAAAATCACCAGGTCATGGGGCGAAATATAATACTCCATCATATCCGGGTTCGCCGCTGCCACCAGCACCTTCCCCTCCTGGAAATACTTTGTCTCATCCCCAACCATCAACGCTCCCTCCAGCGTCTCCAGTATATTGCTATACTGTGTCTTTGCTTTGGACAAAATACTGCTGTCATAGACATTCATGTAGGATTTTGTGATATCCCCTACCGTAATCAGGCCCTCCAGGCCTCCCCGGCTATTGACTGCAGGCAGCGTGACCGCATTCACATCCTGCATCAGGTTCCAGGCCCTTTTCAGGGAAATGCTTCTGTCCACCCCTTTTGTTTCCCTGATCTCGATATCCTTCACCTGGGTTTTTACATTCTCTACCAGACGCGGCGCCTCCACCCCAAAATACTTCAGCACAAACTGCGTTTCCTCATTAATATGCCCGGCCCGGCCCGGCTCATACTCCCTGCCGGTCACTTCCTTCTTCAGGTTTGCATAACAGATCGCTGAACAGATAGAATCCGTATCCGGGTTCTTATGGCCGATTACAACGGTTTTTCTTTCCTCCGGCATAATTTCCTCCCTTCGTTACAATCTATTTACATTGTGTTCATATTCTGTCCATATCTTATTTTTATACTAAATGTATAGAAAGTCAGAGAAACAATTTAGTTCACTAGTCAAATTGCACATAGATTTTTCATAATTGCCCCGGTTGGACGAAAGTCCTCCGGGGTCTCCTCATGTCATGGGACAGCCCGGGCCGCAGCCGGGCTGTCCCTTACCGTTTCCCTTTCCTTTCCCGGACGCTTTTAAGACAGAACCAGGCGTGCCGCACCATAGATCCCGGCATCATTCCCCAGCTTGGCCAGCCCGATCTTCCCCTTATTCTGGGAAATCGGAGAATAGTGGTCATAGTATTTCTCTATCCGTTCAATGAGAAACTGCCCGGCCCGGGACACACCGCCACCGATCACAAACATCTCCGGATCCACGGTCAGCGCCACCTGTGCCAGCATCATTCCCAGATAACGTCCCACAGTCTCCGCCACCTCCAGCGCCAGGGCATCCCCTGCCTTGGCCTCATCCATAACGTCCTTCGCCGTAATCCCATCCCCGTATTTTCTCATAGAAGAAGGAACGTCCGAGGCAGCCATCTTTCTCTTGGCTTCCCTGGCAATCCCGGTAGCACTGGCAATCTGCTCCACACAGCCCACCCCACCGCAATTGCAATGTTCCCATTCCTCATCCCGGACATGGATATGCCCGATCTCTCCGCCCAGCCCATGCTTCCCGGCAATGATCTTCTCATCAATAATCACACCGCCGCCCACGCCGGTGCCCAGCGTCACCATCACAATATCCGTATAACCCTTGCCGCCGCCCTGCCACATCTCACCTAAGGCCGCCACATTGGCATCGTTCCCGCTCTTTACCAACAGCCCGTCCAGCAGCCGGCTCAGTTCCTGCTGCGGGTTCATATCCCGCCATCCCAGGTTCACACAGACCTCCACATGACCGTCCGGCATCACCGGCCCCGGCACGCCCATGCCGGCTCCGGCCACAGACTCGCGGCCAATCCCCTTATCCGCCAGCACTTTCTTAATAGAAGCCGCCACGTCAGAAAGTATGTATCTGCCTCCCTCCTCCTTCCGGGTAGGTACCTCCCATTTATCCAGCAATTCACCCTCTTCCGTAAAAAGCCCCAGCTTTACGGTGGTGCCCCCTATATCAATACCGATACAGTGTTTCATCCTCTCCTCCTTCCCACCCGGCAGTAATTCATATGGCGCCGGATGTCACTATCTGTAGTATAAAAGAAAGTATATTCGATTGCAAGCAAAAATACAACTTCTTTATGGCAGGGGAGGACAAGGTTTTGCTCCTGTTTCCGGACGGGCTGCCTCTCAGGGAAAAAGACGGCAGCCACGGCAGGTTTTTCGTGGACAGCCGTGTCTTCGCACGTCGCTGCCGCAACAACCCATCCGTAAAACTGCCGCCTTTTTCCCTGAGAGATTAAGGCTTTACTCTGCCAGCAACCCCCTTGCCGCATTCAGAATGCCTTCAACCGTAATGCCGAAATGCTCAAACAACTGCTCTGCCGGGCCGCTTGCCCCAAATCCGTCCATGGTCACCAGGGCGCCGTCCAGGCCGACATAGCGGTGCCATCCAAAGCCGCTGAGAGCCTCCACCGCCACACGTCTGCGCACCTTCGGGGGAAGCACCGAATCCTTGTATTCCCTGCCCTGTTCCTCAAAAAGTTCCATCGAAGGCATGGAGACCACCCGTACCTTCCGGCCCTCGGCGGCAAGCACTCCCGCCGCCTCCACAGCCGGCGCCACCTCGGAACCGGACGCCATCAGAATCAGTTCCGGCAGACCTTCACAGTCTTTTACCACATAGGCGCCCCGCAGGGCTCCCTTTCCTGTCCCGGCCACCGGCGGCAGGTTCTGGCGGCTTAAAACCAACGCCGTCGGCGTCCTCTCCGAAGCGATAGCCGCGCACCATGCCGCCGCTGTTTCCACTGCATCGCAGGGCCGGATCACATGGAAATTAGGAATCGCACGCAGCATCGCCAGCTGTTCCACCGGCTCATGGGTCGGCCCGTCCTCCCCCACGCCAATGCTGTCATGGGTAAACACAAAAGTGAGAGGCAGCTGCATCAGCGCCGACAGACGCGCCATGGGCTTGGTATAATCACTGAACACAAAGAAAGTTGCCACATAAGCCTGCAGGCCTCCGTGCAGCATCAGGCCATTGCCAATCGCCGTCATTGCCAGTTCCCTTACCCCGAAATGCAGGTTGCGCCCGCTGCGGTCTTCTGCGGAAAAATATCCGGTGCCATTCATAACCGTTTTATTGGACGGAGCTAAATCCGCCGACCCTCCTACCAGGTTCGGCAGCAATCCGCTGATATGGTTGATCATCTTCCCGGAAAGGCTTCGGGTAGCTTCCGGCTTTCCGCCTCCGGCCCACAATTCTTCATCCGCCAGAAGCGCTGCCACTGCCTTTTTCCTGCCTTCCCCATGATATTCGTCCCACAATGCTTCCATCTCAGGGAACTCCCCGCAGTAAGCGGCAAACATTACCTTCCAGGCAGCTTCTGCCTCTGCCTTCTCTTCTGCCGCTTTCCGGAAATGGCTATATACCTCCTCGGGCACAAAGAAGGGCTCCTGGTATTCCCAGCCCAGGTTAGCCCGCATCGCCGCCACATTCTCCGCCCCCAGCGGTTCCCCATGGGCGCTGGCCTTCCCCTGCTTGGCCGGGCATCCATAACCGATCTCTGTGCAGATCTTTATAAAGGACGGGCGGGAGGTATCTGCCTTGGCTTCCCTGATCGCCTGCCCGATTGCCGCCAGGTCATTGCCATCCTCCACAAAAAGGGTCTGGAAGCCGAAAGCCTCCATCCTCTTTGCCACATCCTCCGAAAAGGCAACGTCCGTATCTCCCTCAATCGAAATCCGGTTGGAATCATACAGGACAATCAGCTTTCCCAGCCCCAATGTCCCTGCCAGGGAAAAGGCTTCGGAAGAGATCCCTTCCATCATGCAGCCGTCCCCGCCCAGCACATAGGTATAATGGTCCACCACCGGATAATTCTCTTTATTAAATACACTGGCCAGATGTGCCTCTGCAATCGCCATGCCAACTGCCATGCCCATCCCGGCTCCCAGAGGCCCTGTTGTCGCCTCCACACCCACGGTATGGCGGTATTCCGGATGTCCGGGTGTCTTTGCCCCCATCTGCCGGAACTGCATAATGTCGTCCTTTGACAAGCCGCCATACCCGAACAGATGGAGCAGGGAATACAGCAGCATAGAGCCATGCCCGCCTGAGAGAATAAACCTGTCCCTGTTCTCCCACTCCGGGTCGGCCGGGTTATGGCTTAAATGGTTCATCCACAGTTCATAAGCCACCGCGGCACAGCCCAGCGGTAAGCCCGGATGGCCGGAGCCTGCCTTCTGGATCGCGTCCGCTGACAATACGCGGATTGCATTGACTGACATCATGTCTAACTCACTCATTGGTACCCTCCTCATATCCTATATGTAAATTTTCACTGTTACCTCAATTTGATCTCCCGCATCTCCTGTGGTCCCATCACCAGCAATGTGTTCGGAAGCCGTCCCCTGCGGATTTTAGAAACAGAAAAATCAAAGGCAGTGTCTAACTTTTCCACCCCTGCCATGTTAAACACTTTGCATGAGTTATCATTATACAAAAATATCAATTCTCCGTCAATATCTGCATGGAGATAATCATACGTAAATTCCTTGCTCAGCACATGGGTTCCATCTGCCCGGAATACCTCCAGCCGTTTCTCCCCTTCCCCCGTGGTATTCCATACAATCACAGCCACATATTCATCAGAATGGAAGACCCCTGCGATGGTCTCCCCGGGCAATGTCCCTTCCTTTACAAGTTCCGGCTTTGCCAGGTTTTTGGAAGAGAAAAAGGCCGGGCCCTGGCTGCTGAATGCGCAGGAATAGGGTTCCTTCAGGTAGGCAACCCGCGGCACAATCGTATTGGCAAACGGCTCGTCAAACCCTCCTACCACCCGGGTGGGCACGTTCTTCCCGATCTCCGAAAAATCGTAAAATACAACCCTGGTTTTGGCCTCCCCGTTTTCCAGATAAACATAGGAACACATCATTTGTGTGCCGTCCTTAGACAGGCACAGATCCAGCGGATACCCGTTCCCTGACATATTGCTCCTGATATTCACTTTCATCTCCCCGCCATCCTTGCGGAAAAAGTAGAGATAACTGGAGGTGGAATCCTCAACCGCTGCCGCTACCATTCCAAGGCCGGACACCGCAACCCTGGTTATGGGAAGGATTGTAAGAGCCTGCCCCACCTTCCCCTCAGTATTGCAGATAATAATATCATTTCCCTGCTGATCCGCAATCACGGCAAAATTCCCGTTGACCGCCACAATCGGCATCTTCATCTCATAGCTTTCTGTCCAGACATTATTTCCCCGGTCGTCGATATAAGAAGCCCCGTCCCGGGTATATTTCAGCACATTGCTGCCAAAGGTCTCATACCCCACCAGGCTGCCCTGGTTGAGGGAAACCTGCCGGACAGTCTCATAGCTGGTATAATGGAAAATCTGCTGGTAATAAAACCAGCATCCGGCGCCGGCAAAAACCAGCGCCAGGGCCAATATGGCCAAAACCATATGGCGGCGGTGTTTTTTTTGCCGGCTGGCATGCATCTCTTCCTCTTCCTGCTTCCTTCTGTTTGGAGGATAATCTTTTTCAGGAGTAATCATCTGGCGGCGCAGCTGCTGCTTTTTACTTTCCCTGCTCATGGAACTCATATCATTCATGGCTTTATCCCCTGCTTGTAGATATTGACTTTTAGTATACATCATTTCTTTTACAGGGTCAAAGGATTTTAAAAACACCGTTTTCACTGGGCCGGCGGCAGATAAAGTTCCTGCCCCACCGACAAATGGTTTTCATCGTTTAGCTGGTTCCACTGGCAGATCACCGGCAGATTGTTGACACTATGGTAATACTCCAGGCAGATCCCATAGAGGGTCTCCCCGTCCTTGACGATGTGGACGACTGCATCAGAGGGTACCTGGACCGGCTCTGCCCGGGGAGTTTCCGTCTGCTTAACTTCCCCTTCCAAATCCTGGCCTTCCGGCTGTGTCCCGGCTGCTGCTTCCGGCTGTGTCCCGGCTGCTGCTTCCGGCTGTGCCCCGGCGGCCGCTTCCGGCTGTGTCCCGGCCGCTGCTTCCGGCTGTGACTGGCTTGCCTGTCCCCCGTTGCCCTGCATTTCCGCCGGCTGTTCCTCCCGGGCCTGTCCTGTTCCTTGGGCCTTTTGCCCATCTGTTCCTGCCGGTGTCCCGGCTTGTCCGCCGTCGGCCTGTTGTCCCGGCTCCCCTGCCATGCTTTCCGGTTCGATTACAAGTCCCCCCCTGGTGGGATAAATCTCACCTTCAACCTCTTCAAACACCAGTTCCCCGCTTTTATCCGTATCCCCATCCTTATCCCTGCCCACGAAATCCGACCAGCGCTGCTCCACCTCCTCCGGCAATGCGGAGGCTATCACTGCCTCCATCTCCTTCATACGGTTGTAATTGTTAAACAGCGTCACCCCGCAGGCCAGCACCAACACAGACAGCACCCCACATGCTGTCTGCAGGCCGCTCAAGGTTCCGCGGCGCCGCAGCGCCTCCTCCCTGTTGTCTTCCATCTTCTGGCGGAAATCACGGATCACCGTATCCTGGTTCCCGGACTCCACGCGCCGTACATCCCTGCGGGAAACCATATAATCCTGCATCATCTGGTTCCGTTCATAGTAAATGCAATATCCCCTCAGATGGTAAAAGCCATCCTCCGATGCCACATAGGCCGCCTCTTCCCCTTCCAGCCCGCAGCTTAGGTACATCAGCTGGTTTTTCTCGGGGAAATACCGGCTGTGCTGTTTCCAATAGTTTAACGGGCTCAAAGGGCGGTCCGGCGCACTGCACAAAAACCATCCCAGTACGCTCCTTTTGGGAAACAGCCGGTCTACGGCACGGTATGCCTCCTCCCATGCTTTTTCGGTAAATTCCACATTTTCCCCGCCCTGTACAACGCCCTCCATCTCCAGTGCGCCATCGGCAAAGAGGTAGGGTATCCCCTCCTGGCTGCGCATCTCCCCCAGCAAAAGCCCGACCCGCAAAGCCTGTCCGCCGGCCGGATATAAACGTTTCAGATATGTATTGACATAATCCTCCACATATAATTTTACATTTAAATCCCGTTCCCCAATCTGACGGATATTTTTCGGCAGCTTTGGGTACGGAGCATAAAATTCTCCCATATGTCTCACCCCTCTGTTATGATTTCATTCTTGTATATATGGATCAATCATAACACATCCAGGGTGCTGATTTTGTCAAACCAAAGCCGCACGATCCAAAAACTGTTCGACAAGAAATACACTTTCACAGATATAGTCCGCCATCTTCATCACCATTGACAGGCGGACGCTCTGCAGCATCAACGGGTCATAACTCCCATATCCCCCTACAATCCCTGTGATAAAGATATCCCCCACTGCCTGCAGATCCTTGCATACCCCCAGCCCCGGGCGCAAAGCCCCTTTGCCCAGGGTAATGCAGCCCACATGGTCCTGCCTTCCGACAGAGGCATCCACCGCCACAATCACATGGTTCGGGTATTTCATGCGGATCCGGATCAGGGACTGTTCCAGGTTCATGGCATGTACGGGTCGTTCCAGGGTTCCCATAATCTGGATCCGGCGTACCCGCTGCTCCTTTAGCTTATATCCGATTAACGGCCCCAAGCTGTCCCCTGTGGAACGGTCCGTACCGATGCATAGCACCAATACCCCTCTTTTCCCTTGTTCCTGTATGATCTCATCAATCATCCCATGGAGCATCCGGGCAAACTCCTCTGTTTCAAAATCCCTGCCGGAATCAAAATAGTAGATTTTCCTGTCCGTCCTCCATTTTCTGTGCCAACCTGTCTTCATGCTGCCCTGCCTGTACTCATTTTGTTATTCTTATTATAAGCATCAGGCATAGATTTTATACTTTCAACCAAAGGATTTCCCACTGGCCCTGGCAAAATGGCTACCCCCGCTGCCTCTGGGCCTGATACACGGAAATCGCCTCGCTTACATTGGATGCCCTCCCCTCCTGGACGATGGCAGATAATTCCACAATCCGCTGGGAATCCATAAACTCCCTTCCCAGATAAGTGCCATAGCGCTCTGTCACCTGCAGCCTCTGCTCCTTAACCTGCTGCATGACTGTGCGCAATTCCTCTTCCGTCTGCCTGTGCTCCTCCTCCAGCTGATCCAGCTTTGCCTTGTGGTTGTGCTCAATCTCGTCTACCAGGATTGTCCTGGTCACGGTCTCAAAAGCATTGATGGCATCCTTCTGTTTTACCGCCACATCACTCAGTTCCTGCTGAAGCCTGGCGATCTCGTCGTCGAACCGCTCCAGGTTATACAAGGATTCATTCCGGTCTTTCCGGATTCCCGAAGTGACCTTTTTGATCTTTTTCCGGTTTAAAAGGATCTGGTCGTAGATCTGGCGCCCTTCCCTTAGGACTTCCATATACAGCATCTTGGTCCGGTTCCCCACCGCAATATAGCTTCCGCCCACCAGCAGGATGTCTGCCAGATAAATCCCTACCAGGTACCATGGCTTCCTCTCTGGTATCAGAAAATATATCCCGCACGGCACCGCCAGGAAAAGAACCAGCACATATAGAAAAAGCAGCAGATATTCTTTAAAATAGTGGGGAAAATACAGGCCATAATACAAAGGGCTGCGGCAGTATCCGGGCACATGCTCCTTCCTCATCATGGTTCTCAGCTGCACCTTCAGATCCCGGATCTGCTCCCGGAACACCGCTGTCTCCTCCTCAATCCGCTCCTTCACTCCCTCGCTCTTTGCCCGCTCCCGTTTGCTGCGGGTCTTCTTAAGCTGATCCTGGGCCCTGGCCATCTCCTTCTCATAGGTAATGCTAATCTCATCCCGCCGTTGCTTTACCGTCTGCTGGATCGTGTCCGCCACCAGCTTTTTCTCTGTCTCCAGATTTTTCTCCAGACGTTCCTCCTCCTGCATAAGCTGCCTCTCCTGCTCTTCCAGAAGTGACAACTCATCCAGCGCATCCCGTGCCTCATTCAGAAATATCAGGCATTCCCCCATGGTCTGCACCATATATCCGGTCCTCCTTTGCAAGTTCGCTTTTCTCTAGTTTACTACAGAATACACGCCCCCGCAAGGCTTTGCCAAAAAGAATCCCTTTACACTCCTGCCAAAATCGTTTATACTTTTAAAAATATTTCTTTACAAAACGGAGGCACGTTTATGTTTCGCATGTGGGGCAAAATCTGGAAAAACAACCGTATGGTCCGGGACACCGTCATCTGCATTACCGACTATAGCCTGTCCCGCACTGCCATGGTCTTTCAGGCTCTGGATGATATCTGCTATGAGTTTGATTTAAGCAAACCAATCTGGCTGGATTCCAACATCTCCGAATTTCAGCGGATAGCGAAAACACGTTTTACCCAGGACAGTTTTATTGAGAAAATCCCCTTTGACTTTCTGGAATTGCAGGTCATTGAGGAATGAACGGAGGGCAGATATCCCATTCCTGGAATACCTGCCCTCCAAGGTATACGCGGTTTTTATGTACCGGCCTCCACATTGCCCTGGGGCAAAATCCGGTCCGCAAAACACCATAAGGAAAAATTCATGGCGTCCCTTATCTATATTCATGCCAGATATTCCTTCAGGATATCCCCCAAAAGCTGAACCTCATCCGGCCCTAATTCCTTCATCCAGTTCTCATCCCCATCCTTATTCCGTTCCCGGCTGGCGGCAATCTGTTCCAGGCTTCTCTTCAGATAATCCACATCCCGGATCCCTCCGTGCTGCTCCTCCTGGAATTCCGCGGCGGTTGCCGCTGCCTCTCTTCTGCCGTTCCTGCCGTTCTTCTTCCCGCCTCCCGCCGGAACCGCACGGACAGCCGCCCCATCTCCCGTCCGTTCATCATTCCCCGCCCTTTCGGCACGTTCCTGGCCTGTGCGTTCTGCCTTCCGCCCCCGCTCTGCGGCCTTTTGGCCTGCCTGCACGGCATCCTCTGAAAATTCCAGGCCGCCTTCCCCTGCCTGGCCTGTACGGTCAGCCACCCGCACAATGCTCCTGACCTTTGACCGGTACGGTTCCTTTCCATCCCCCCGGATCCCGTCCTCCAATACATTCCTCTCCAGGCGTGGGCAAAGCACATTTTCCAGATAATCCTGGAGGGAGGCTTCCAGCAGTTCCCGTTTCCCTCCCGCCATCCCATTGTCAAACAGCATGGTCAGCATAGCCATCAGCACGGATCCGCCTCCATACATTACAATGTAGACCGTGTCAAGCCGGTACCAATAAGAAAAAAATGCTCCCGTCCCCCCAAGCAGCAGGCAAAGCCAGGTCAGCTGCAGGGACAGGTTCCCCCATCCGGCAAGTGTCAGCCCCCGAAAACGCAATTCGCATAGCTGATGGTCCAGCCAGGCGCCGCTGTCCCTCAGCCCCTGGTTCATCCGGTAGGCATTCTCTGTCCTCTGTTTCAACTCTTTAAGGCTCTTGTTCTTAGTGGTTGCCATATTCCCGCTTTCCTTAATCAGTCTTTTGTATAGGTTTTTTGTCATCGCCCTGGTAAAAATTCCCAAAAGGCAAATGCCTGCCAGCACATACAGTGCCTGTCCTGTTTCTAAAAATTGCAGCATAAAAACAGCTCCCCTTTCTTTCCTGAATTTTTCAGACAAGCACCATTATAGCCGCCCAAATCTGTTTTGGAAAGTTCAGGGAGCCTAGAATCGTTCGCCAAAGTTCGATTCAATTCGATTCTGAAGTTCCAGTATAATCTAAGGGGAAAGGCCTCTCTCCTTTTAAACTGCTTTAATCAATGCCCTCGTCAGGTTTGTGCTATGGATTATGGCCAGCCGTTCGAATTCCTCATAATCCATCTGGGCACTGTCATCCGCCTTATCCGATATTGCCCGCACGATCAAAAAAGGAATTCCGTTTAAATAAGCGGCCTGGGCAATCGCCGCCCCCTCCATCTCTGTGCAGACCCCGCCGAAATTCTGTACCAGCCATGCTTTTTTCTCTTTGGAGGAGACAAACTGATCCCCCGTCAGGATCCTGCCCTCATGGACATGGATATCCGGATTCACCTGCCGGCAGCACTCAGCTGCAGCCGCCCTCAGGCGCCCATCCGCCTCAAAAGAAAATACCTTCATCTGCGGAATCTGCCCAAGAGGATAAGAAAACTGTGTCGCATCCACGTCATGTTGCACGGCATCTGTGGCCAAAACCAGATCCCCGATATCAATCTCCGCCTTCAGGGAACCGGCAATGCCGGTATTCACAATCCCGTCCACCCCAAACCGGTCCGCCAGGATCTGCACACACATTGCTCCGTTCACCTTGCCGACGCCGGAACGGACTACCACTGCCTCCCTGCCCCCGACCATGCCCTTATAAAAATCCATCCCGGCCACAGAAATAATCCTGGGCTGTTCCATCTCTTCCTTCAGCAGTTCTACCTCTTCTGCCATTGCTCCTATGATACCTAGCATAAAAACCTCCGTTCTGAATACCCCTGTGATTTTACCCTCAGTGCGCAAGGGGACCCACACCCCTTGTACACTGAGGGTATCCGCTAAGCTTGCAAAAACCTTGTTCGGCGTCCCTATTATGCCATATCCTCCGGACATGCCACCCTCCGGGGGATGCACACGATTTGCTTTTGTAATTATCCGTCCTTCGGCCGGATGCAAATCGGCGCAGGTATAATCCCTATCGTGATTATACCATAAATAATAGTCTTGACAATCGCTTTGTTACCTAGATATAATTGAACACAAAATAATAATGTTTAATATTTTTAACGGAGGATGAAAAATCATGGTTTATAAAACACACGGGGTCTGTTCCAGGGAAATCCACTTTGATGTCAAAGACCACAAGCTTACCAATGTCCGCTTTATCGGCGGCTGCCCTGGCAATGCCCTGGGACTCTCCCATCTGGTAGAAGGCATGGACATCGGCGATGTAATAAAGCGGTTGGAAGGGACACGCTGTGGATTTAAGCCCACCTCCTGCCCTGACCAGCTTACCCTTGCTCTAAAAGAATACGAAAAGGCTAACCCTGTTTCTATGGAATCATAATAACCCAACTATCCGGGAGGGATTCTTCCCTCCCCTCATTGGCTGTTCAAGTATTCCATAATCCCCATATGGATGGTCCATGCCATCCGGTTCTGATACTCCTCTGTGTTTAATGCAGTCGCTTCCTTCCAGTTAGACAGGAAACCACATTCCACAATCACAATGGGCTGCCTGACGTGCAGCAACAGGTAATAATTCCCGTTTGGCTTTGCCAGTCGCTTGTTTTTTTCCCCCAGCACAAAATCAAAACGCTTTTGAAGGATCTCTGCCAGCCGTTTCCCCTTCTCCGAGTCTTTATAATAAAAGACCTGGCCGCCGGAAACACTTTCCTCATGATAACTGTTCTGATGGATGCTGACCACCAGTTCCGGCCTGGCCTCATTGATCAGATCGCAGCGGTTTTTCATGTCTGACATTTTCTTGTGGCTGTCCTTCTCCCCATAAAGCCCTTTGTCCGCCTCCCGGGTCATCACGACTTCCACATCCGATGCCTCCAGATATGCCTTAAGCCTCCTGGCAATCTCCAGGTTCACATCCTTTTCCAGGCTCCCGTCCACCCCCACTTTGCCGGGATCATTCCCTCCATGGCCGCTGTCAATCACAACTACCGGCTTCGCCCTTCCCGCCACCACATTCTGTCCGGATACCATCATCCCCGCATGCCGGGATACCAGAAAGACAAATAACAGCAGCATGGCTCCCATCCATAATTCCGGTTTTCGATTGTTCATTCTCCATCCACCCATCGGTCTGACTCCATTTCAATATATCAGCCGGCGGTTGAAAAAAGAACCAATAATTAGTACATTCCTGCCGTCAGTCTCCCGATACCTGGTTGTAATCCCGTTTGGCATCACTGATAATATATTCTACATAATCTGTCAGTACGGTAAAGGAACCATCTCCTATCCACAGCTGATAATCCGGATCCTCAAGGGTTTTTTCCCGGATCCGATATGCCGTTCCCTGATAGTAATGGTAATTCAATTCCGAGTACAATTCTGACATCCGATCCAGCTGTTCCCTGGTCAGCCCTGAAATGATCTGCAGCTTGTCGTAAGACTGGTTATAAAACACTTTTCGCAAAAATGGCTCCTTAAATTTGTTGAATTCCAGCAGATCCTCTTCTGTCCGGTTATGTTCCCTGGCCCATCCTTCCACATCCACGGACTGTGTCCAATAGGAAAAGCTTCCGTCATCCCGGTAGACCAGGTTCCCATACTGGCAGGCAGGCGTCGATAAGGAACTGGTCACCATCTCCCATATGCCCCTGTCTTCCTCAGAACGTTTCGTATGCTGCACATGGAGATGCCCGCTCAGGAAAAACGGCACCCCCCATCCTTCCAGGATCTCTACCAGCTGCTCCCCATGCTCTATAGTGCAGTCCTCAACATAAATCTCACTCTCATCGAGAAGGTTATGGTGTGCTACCGGAATCACATTCATCCCGTTATCCCAGGCATTCTCCAGTTCGGCCTCGATCCATTCATAAGTGCTGGTCATAATCGCCCCGCCAACCAGGGCCTTCTGCCGGTACTGGCAGGTGTCAAGCATCAGCAGGCAATTGTAGTCATCCACTTCATAGACATAGCTGAGGGATGCCTGATCTTCACTGACCGCCTCGTCATATCCGAAGTCCTTATAAATCTCCCGGAATTCCTCCGGTGTTGTAAATTCTGCCGGGAAGCGCTCCTCCCCCTGATACTGTGCTGCATGGCGGTTATTAATATCATGGTTGCCGGGAATCACCAGAACCGGTATCCCTGCTTCCTCCACCCGGTATAATTTCCCTGCCAGTTCTTCATGGCTCTTTTTCTCCCCATCCAGAGTCAGATCTCCGCTTAATATGAGCATATCCGGCTTCTCCTGAATCACCTCCTCCAAAAAAGCATCCGTGATCTGCTCCACATAAGACACTACCTTTCCGTCCCCATGCTCTACCATATACTGGAACCTGCTTCCTCCGTCTGTCAGGTCCCTTGACAGATAATGGATGTCGGTTCCAATAATTGCTTTTTTCTCCCATTTATATTCCGATCCCTCCGGCTCAGTCTCCTCCTCGGGAAACGGCTCAATTGGTTCTTGTGATTTAGATTCTACCGTCTCCTCTTCCGGCAGCTTTATCTCCAACTCTGTTGACGTGGCCTCTGTTTCCTGGTCTGTCCCATTTGTCCCTGCCGGCGCTTTAGCCTCCTTCGAACAGGCTCCCAACAGCAATATGCATAACAAGGCCCCCAAAACTTTCCCCATGGGCTGCCGCCCTCTATGTCCTTTCATCCTCCCGCTTCACCTCTGCTGTTTCACTTTTTCGTTCTTCTTCCTCATTGCTGCTTAGGCTTCACAATTTTCCAGAATTCCGGGGTCTCAAACCCCAGCTTCCAGCATGCCACTCCTGCCAGGCCATTCTCCCAGATCAGATCCATCTTCCTGCTAACCGATTGTTCCTCTTCCATCCACAAACGGTAAACCACATCCCCCTCCTGCAGTTCCCCATAATACTGCCCCAATTCCTCGTCCCAGTCCAGGACCATTCCCTTCTCCTGCACCCAGTTCTTCGCTGCGGCGATTCCCATGGAAGTGGCGGTTGTCTCCCCTCCCTCCTCCTTCCACAAACGGGTGTAAAAAGGAATTCCGTTGATAAACTTTTCCTTAGGGACAATCTGCAGGGTATCCTCTATGCCCTTTTTTACATAGCCCAAAGACGCAACCGATCCTGCCTCCCCGCCTGCATGATGTTCATCGTAGGCCATAATAATTACGTAGTCTGCCACACGCCCCTGTTCTTCCCGGTTATAGAAGGAAGAATAGGCGGCAGGAACCGTGTTATCCACCGAGAGGATGATCCCTTCTTTTCTGCAGCTTACCGAAAGTTCACGGATAAACTGCACATAGTGGACACCTGCTTCTTCCTTGATCCCCTCAACATCCAGGTTAATTCCGTCAATGCCGTAGGCCTTGACATCTGACATCAGGGACGCAATCAGCTTTTTACGCACACTGGTTTTAGAAAACAAGATCTCGGACCGGACGTTTTCCCCTTTGTTAAAGTTATCCAGCACTGCCCATACCTGGACCCCCATATCGTGTGCCTTATCCACGTACCCCTGATCTGCCAGGCACTCATAATTTCCGTCATTGTCTGTCAGCATAAACCAGGTGGGCGCAATCACATTTATCCCCTCTGTGGCAGACATGAGCTGTTCCATAGCGTCATTCGCCTGCTGGGAAAACACCTGATGCCAGGCCAGGCATACCGGTTTCCCTAAGGATATGCTGGTGTACTCCGGCGCCTGGAAGCTGCTTACAAAATGATGGCTCTGGCTTTGTTCCAGGAGACGGTTCTGGATATAACCCACATATCCGGAACTTGTGCGCACTTTTGTCCAGTTTTCCATCTCTTCTAAGATTTGCATGGCTTCCCCCTCTGCCGCCTCTGTCAGGACCGGGCTCTTAACACCGCCCCTCACCCGGATTTTTCCTGCCTTTTTTGTGACAGCTGCGGGGACAGAATCCCATACCGTATCGATAAATACCCTCTTTGCTTCTCCTTCCGCAAAAAACTCCATCCGGATATCCGTATAGTTGAGGACCAGGCCTGCCAGGAGCCAGACCTTGTTTTCCTGCTCTATGGCCAGGGGCTTGCCGTTGGCCCCTGCCGTTGCGGCATCGGCATAGATAATCTCCTCTGGCAAGGTATACACCAGAATCTTCTCCGTGGAATCCCAGTAAAACTTTTCATTCAGTGCCTGGTTTACCCAATCTAAAGGAAGATATACTTCCCCATTTATATAGCGGCCTTTGGCGTCACTGATTAATTCGTTATTTAACAGAACCGCTACGCGGTCACCGGCTACGCCAAACCACTCGTTTTGATCTGCCAGTTCATTGGTCGGCATATATTTGTGGTAGAAGAAAAAGCCAGCGCCAAGAGCACCTGTGAGGAAAAGGACACAAAAAAATGTTACAATTGACACGAAAAACCGTTTCATGAGATGCCTCCTGTAGGGTGGTGGGTGATTGGGGGATGCACACGATTTGCTTCTGTAATTGTCCGCCCTTCGGCCGGACGCAAATCGGTGCGGTATAATCTCTAACGAGATTATACCACACCTCCTTTGGTTCGTGGGAAATTCTTTTTCCGGGTTTCGGTTATATTTTTCTTCCCAGGCTGAATTGGGATTCCCGTTGAAAAATATTTTTATCGGTTATATACCCGGTCAAACCGGATTTCCTTTAATATTCCCACATAATATTGATCCTGGCTGTCTGCCTGTCCTTCTAATGCCTGATATTGTTTTGTTTCTTCACATATCATGGATGCTGCCGGGATTTTCCTTTCTTCCATCTCCTGTTCTCTCTTTTCCCCAAGGCCTGCCATGTCCTCCACAATATAATCACCCATATAAAAACTGCCATCCGGCTGCTCTTCCAATATTTTCATCCATTCCGGAGGCTCTGCCTCCTTCCCGTCTACCCGAATCACAACTCCTCTGTCCCGATACCGCTGTAAACCATCCAGAAACACCTTCCTGTTCTTCCCATACAATTTATATTTTTTTCTCAATTGCCCCTCCCTTTCCGGATCCACACAGGCGGTTTTCTGAAAATACCCTCATCAAGTATTCTTTCCGGTATCTCCCAAACAATCCCACAAGGTATAAGCCGTGACACAAATCCCCGAATTGCACTGCCTGTTCAATCTCCTAAAAGTTCTTTCAAAAAAATTATGTCAGCATGGGTGATGGCAAAGGCATCCTTTGCACAGGGGATCCTCCAGACAGGAATACGATAACTTTTTTCTATACTCTCTCTGGTCTCCTCGCTTCCAAATGCAGCGGCATACTTCCAGCTTCTATCCCGTTTCTCATCCTCTCTTATGATCTTTAGAAATGCCTCTGCCTGCCACTCACTCAATGAGCCGACAATCACTTTCAAGTCGCACCGGGCACAATCTGCGAATCCCTGTCCGGTGATTTCCCCATAGTCCACAATGACGTATCGGTAATTTTTGTTCAGGCACTCTGCCAGTTCCCTGGCTCCTGCCTGCGCATAATAATCTGCTTCCAGTATTTTATATGGTATTCCTTTGCCCGGGCTGCCGCAGAACTCCGCCATACGCATAAAATCCCCATGGCTGTTCCACTCCAGAACTGCTGTCCGTCCCCGCCGTACCCCTGTCAGGTAATTGGCCGCCCAAACAGACAAGTGTGTGACCCCTGTCCCTCTGCCTGCTCCTATGATCCCCAGAGTACGCCAATTCCTGCTTACTCTTTTCTGCTCAAAAATCTTTTTGCTTTTGTCAAACATGTTCGCAATATGCCCCCTGGCCGTTTGCCGGCCAATGAAAAAAATATTTCATCATAAACCTGCTTCACCGCCTTTGGGTGTACAAATGGATTGGGACTATCTGGCATCAGGAAACACTCCGTCTCCCCTGCCGGACCAGGCAGCCTGACTGCAAGGCGCCCACAGAATTGATTGTAGATAACCGCCATCCCTGGGAGATTTCCCAGAAATTGAACAGCATCCCCGGCACACCTCCACTGCCAGGGTTTACTTCCACATACCAGCAGATATCCATCCGCTGATTCCTGTGAAAAATTTATTAGAGATGCGCCGCAATCCCTGATCACCACAGAGTAAGGATGTGGTTCCAGCTTAGCCGCCTCTCCATAAAACGGAAGCATAGGCAAACCGTGGATTCGATAAATCCCATATCGGTCCATACTGCTTCCCGCGCAATCCGCCATCTGACGGACTGCATCAGATTCGTTCCTTTCCTCGTAAAGTGAGGAAATTCCCCGCCGCCAGAGATACGCGGCAAAACTGATTGCTATATGGGTTGCCCCTGCGCCAGGAAAAGCCCCTGCCACCGCAACCGTCAGAGATGATCCCAGGTCCTCCCCGAAAACACCTTCTCTGTTCTTTAACATCTGCTCTTGAATGCATTCCAATTCACCACTAAGCTGATATGCCGATTCATACCGCTCTTTCGGATCCTCCTTCAGACAGGTGTGAATCACCTTCGCCAGCTTCCGGTCAACCAGCGCCCGCGGATATACAGGGGTCTTTCCCGGATAATTTCCGGTCAGCATGTAATAGAGGACAGCACCAATGGCATAAATATCCGTCCGTTCATCCAAATCTTCTCCTGTATATTGTTCCGGCGCGGCACAGCCGACGGTTCCATAGCTCTTCGTCAGGTATTCCGCCTCGTCCAAATGAATCGCATGGTCAAAATCCACTAATTTTACGATGTTGCCACATACCAACAGGTTCCTTGGTTGTAAATCCAGATATAAAATAGGGGTAGGTTTTGCCGAATGCAAAATATTCACCAGATGGCAAATCTGAATCCCGTACCGGACCGTCATTGCCTTTGAAAAATGCCCCATGTCAGAAACAAGGGCGTACAATGAATCTCCTTCCAGAAATTCTTCAATCAGATAACAGAAATCCTCATCCTCCTCCAGATCATACACAACCGGTATTCCCGGATGACGGATACATTTCAGGATCAACGCTTCCTTTCGGAACTGCCTGGCGTCCACACAGGTCTTCGGTACCTGCTTGATCGCCCGGTATTCTTCCAGTTCGTTATGCTTCGCCAGATAGACTGTCCCGCTCCTTCCGCGGCCTAAAACCCTGCATAACTGATATTTTCCAAATAGTGTGGTGTTTTGAATCTTTCCACCTCCTTCTTTCCCCGATCACCTCTGTACCTACAATACTAATATAATTGACAAAATTTTACAACTCTCTTTTTCATTTACTTATATTATGAGTAGATACCCTCAGTGTACAAGGGGACACACGGTTTTGCAGGCATAAAAAAACCGGCAGGGCACGCCGCCGGCATGCTCCGCCAGGTTTTAAAAATCCGTTAATCACAGGTATAAGGCATCAGGGAGATATGGCGTGCCCTCTTGATTGCAACTGTCAACGCCCTCTGGTGTTTTGCACAGTTGCCGGTAATCCGCCTCGGAAGGATCTTCCCTCTCTCCGATACGTATCTCTTCAGCTTATTGGTATCCTTATAATCTATCACACCGTTTTTCTCACCGCAGAATACACACACTTTTTTCCTTCTGCGAACGCCGCCTCTTCTCACCTTGGCGCCTTCGGGCTTATCTGCTTTATTGAATGCCATTGGTACTGCCTCCTTCTTCGATTAATCCGTGTCTCTCAACCGCAATCCCCCGTCCTAGTGTACTGGCACGTTTCCATTTCGTCAAATGCACCAACGCACTAGTTGAAGGGCAACCCCTCATCTTCTACACCATCCGGGATGTTCATGAACCCGTCTCCGATTGCGCTGGACGGGGCCGGTCTGGAAGTTGGCTGATAGCCATAACCGCCGCCATTGTCCCCGCTGCCAGAATTCTTGCTGTCGGCGAACTCCTGATCATCCACAATAACATCTGTGGTATAAACACGCTGGCCTTCCCTATTGGTGTAGCTGCCTGTCTGGATGCGCCCGGATACCAATACCCGCATCCCCTGGCGGAAATACTTCTCTGCGAACTCCCCTGCCCGGTCAAATGCCACGATATTGATAAAATCAGCGGTCTGCCCCTGGTCACCGTCCTGGTTGCTCCGGGCACGGCCTCTGCGGTCCACGGCAAGGGTATATCTGGCAATTGCCATCGACCGTTCCCCCTGCGAATACCTGACTTCCGGATCCCTGGTCAGCCTTCCCATAAGAATTACTCTATTCATACCATCACTCTTCCTTTTTTAAGCTGGTCATCTATTCCCTACTGCTCGTCCTGCTTAACGCAAAGATATCTGATCACCGGCTCCATAATACGAACGTGGGCTTCCACTTCGTTCGGGCAATCGGAATTCTCAGACTCGAACTGGATGAAGTAATAGAAAGCTTCTTTCATCTTCTGGATCTCATAGGCAAGCCTTTTCTTGCCCCAGTCATCCACATTGGTCACGGTACCACCGAAGCGGGTGATATAACCCTGTACCTTCTCCAATGCCGCTGTCCTCTCTTCATCCTCGAGTTTTGCGCTCAGAACAACTGCTAACTCGTACTTGTTCATTGCTTTTACCTCCTTGTGGTCTCTGGCCCTTGATTTCAGTCTCAAGAGCAAGGAATATTGTGTCACGGGTATCTATTTTACCAGAAATCAACTGTAAATGCAAGCATTTTCCGATGTTTTCCAGTGTTTTTTCCACGTTCCTCTTTGGAAACCAGGCTTTACTGATAGATCGGGTATTTCTCGCAGAGTTTTGTCACCTCTGCCCGGATTGTATCTGCCTGGTTCTCAAAATCGGTTGCTGCCAGCCAGATGCATTCCGCCACCTTCGGCATGTCTTCCTCCTTCAGGCCGCGGGAAGTGACAGCCGGAGTTCCGATCCGGACGCCGGAAGTGACAAACGGGCTTCTGGGGTCATTGGGCACCGTATTTTTGTTCAAAGTAATATAAACCTCGTCACACCGGTTCTGAAGTTCCTTGCCGGACACCTCCATCCCCCGCAGATCCACCAGCATCAGATGGTTGTCCGTACCGCCGGTAAGCAGCCGGAAGCCCTGCTTTACCAAGGCCTCGGCCAAAGCGGACGCGTTCCGGCGCACCTGTGCCTGATAAGTTTTAAATTCCGGCTTTAATGCCTCCCCAAAGCAGACTGCCTTGGCGGCAATCACGTGTTCCAGAGGCCCGCCCTGGGAACCCGGGAAAATGGCCTTGTTGAAATTAAAACGTTCGGCCGCTTCCTTGTTGGCGAGGATCATACCGCCTCTCGGCCCCCGCAGTGTCTTGTGGGTCGTCGTCGTCACCACATCGGCATAGGGAATCGGGCTGGGATGCTCCCCCGCAGCCACCAGGCCGGCGATATGGGCCATATCCACCATCAGGCTGGCCCCCACCTTGTCTGCCACTTCCCTGAACCGCTTAAAGTCAATCTCCCGGGCATATGCACTGGCCCCCGCCACAATCAGCTTCGGCTTGCTCTGGACCGCAATCCTTTCCAGTTCATCATAATCAATATACCCTTCATCATTCACCCCATAAGGCACAATGTTAAAATACAGACCGGAAAAATTCACAGGGCTCCCGTGTGTCAGATGCCCGCCATGGTTTAAATTCATGCCCATAACCGTATCCCCCGGCTTCAGCATGGCCAGGAATACTGCCATATTCGCCTGGGCCCCGGAATGGGGCTGCACATTGGCATAGTCACAGCCAAACAGCTTTTTTGCACGTTCGATGGCAATCGTCTCCACCACATCCACATACTCACAGCCGCCGTAGTACCTCTTGCCGGAATACCCTTCCGCATACTTGTTGGTCAAAACCGTCCCCATTGCCAGCATTACCGGCTCCGACACGATATTCTCCGAAGCAATCAGTTCCAGGTTCCTCCTCTGGCGCGCTGCTTCCTGCTCCACTGCCTTGCCCACCTCCGGGTCATACTCTGTGAGCATCTTCATAATATCATTTACCATAATGATTCTCCTTTTTCTCTTCTGCCAAACCTTCCAGTTCTGTGCCAGGCATCCGGCGCCCCTGGCGGTTCATTGACAACTGCCGGAAAGGCACTGGTTTTTGTTTCCAGCGCCTTTTCTGATGTGTCTGATTATAGTACAGGAGCGCAACCCATGTCAAGGTTATAATTTTACGGGTGCAGTTTGTACTCCCGCACCACAATCTGCAGTGATTTCCGCCCATTATATTCATTCACATCCGGATAATACACCACATCTATCCGGGTCTGCCTGCCCAACTCCTCCATAAAACGGTCGCCTTCGGTAAACAGCATCCCATCCATTGCCAGTCCCCCCTCTGTAACCAGCGAAAGTTTCACCGCATTGCGGTTCTTCCCCAACACCCGCGCACTGCGGATACCCAGATTCTTCTGGGCAAACTGCGGCTTTTCATTCCCCTGCCCGAAGGGTTCCAAAATCTTTAGTTCCCGAACCAGTTCTTCCGATATGTACTCAAAAGGCATCGCCGCATCAATCCAGACCCGCGGGATAAAATCCTCCGGCTTTAAGGCTGCCTGCCTATTCAGCCGCTGCCTCAGTTCCTCCACATGGCATTCCCGGATCGAAAACCCCGCCGCCATCGGATGCCCGCCAAATTTCAGGAACAAGTCCTGTACACCGCACATTTCTCTGTACATGTGGTAGGCCTCAATCGACCGCCCGGAGCCCTTGACGCAATCCTCCCCCCGCGTCAGCACAAAGGTGGGGCGGTTCCACGCCTCCCGGACCCGGCCCGCAATAATGCCTGCCACTGATTCATGGCAGTCCGGCAAAAAAATCACCAGCACCGGATCACTGGCATATTTCTCCTCAACCTGCAAAAGCGCCTCCTCGGTGCCCTTTTGCGTCATCGCCTTGCGTTCTTCATTCAGTTCCCGCAGCTTTTCCGCCATTTGAAGCGCCGCCCCCTCCTCCTCGCATAGCAGAAGTTCCAGCGCCAGCTTTGCTGTCTGCAGGCGCCCGCTGGCATTGAGGCACGGCCCGACCACAAAACCAATATGATACGCTGTCAGTTCCCGGATATCAAGGCCGCACGCCTCCACCAGCTTCCTCAGACCCATGCTCCTTGTCCCGGCCATTTGCCTTAAGCCCAGGCGCACCAGGATCCGGTTTTCGTCCTGAAGCCGCATTACATCCCCCACTGTGGCAATCGCCGCAAACTCCAGCATTGCCTCCCATTCCCCCATCGGTATATTACACGCCTCATAAAGCGCCTGGACCACTTTATAGGCCACCACACCCCCGCAGATTCCTTTAAACGGGTATGGGCACGCCCCTTGCTTGGGGTTCACGATTGCATCTGCCGGCGGCAGCAGTTCCTCCCCATCCTCCCCCAGGGGCACCTCATGATGGTCCGTAACCAGTACCGTCATCCCCAGTTCCTTTGCCATGCGGATCTGATCTGCCGCTGCAATTCCGTTATCGCAGGTAATAAGAGTGTCAACCCCCTCATCGCCTGCACGCCGTATAATCGACTCATTGATCCCATAGCCGTCCTTTATCCTCTCAGGGATCTGGTAATCTACTCTGCCCCCGCACCGCCGGATCCCCTGATAGAGCAGATAGGTGGAGCAAATCCCGTCAATATCATAATCCCCCACAATCCGGATCTTCACGCCCTCCCTGATCTTCCTCTTTAAAGCCGCCACCGTGCGGTCCATATCCTTTAATAAATGAGGATCATAAAGATCCCCCATCCCCCCATGCAGATAGCGTTCCATTTCCTTATCCCCAACCACGTCCCGGTTGCGGATAATCCTTGCCGTTACCGGGTTTATATGAAAACGTTCCGCTATCCCAAAAAAATCCGCTTTTTTCGTCTGGAGCATCCAGGTTGCCTCACTGCCTCTGCCCATGCTTATCTCCTTTATCCCTGTCTCTTCTTATGTTTCCGTCTCTGCCAAAAAACCGCAGATGTGCCCTTCCGCACCGCCGCCTCCCCGGCGGCCCCCAATAAGCCGCCACATCAGTATACCATCAAATAAAACAAAATTCCACCCCATCCCTTGCCTTCCACCTTAAGCTGCGCTATACTATATATACCCTAAGTGGGACGATAGCATACCAATTGTACTGTGATACAACAAGGAGACCTCCCCCCATGGCAAAACACCCCGCCTCGACTGACGCACAAAAAAAAGCCAATACCGGCAACCTATTAGTTCAGGGCAGCATCCTGGCCATCGCCGGTATCCTGGTTCGTTTTATCGGGCTTCTCTACAAAATCCCTATGATCCGGATTTTGGGACAAGAGGGCATTGGCTATTACAACACCGCCTACGAGATCTACAACATAGGCCTGATCCTTTCCTCCTATAGCCTGCCGCTTGCCATGTCCAAGCTGATTGCCGCCCGGCGGGTCCGCCGGCAATACCAGGATGTGGAACGGGTGTATATCAGCGGGATGGCCTTCAGCGCTGCCGCCGGCGGCCTGATGACGCTGATCCTTTTGCTGGGCGGGGATTTTATCACAGCCGCTGTTTTTAAAAGCCCCAGCAGCGCACTTCCTTTAAAGGTCATGGCCCCCACTATTTTTGTGTTCTCGATCATGGGGGTAATCCGTGGTTACTTCCAGGGCCGGGGAAACATGATCCCCACCTCTGTCTCCCAGATCCTGGAACAGGTTGTCCATGCCGTGGTCAGCATCGCTGCCTCCTACGCCTTCATGGACTGGTTTGCCAACCAGCCCAATGTACGTTCCTACGGCGCCGCCGGAGGAACCCTGGGCACACTCTGCGGGGCACTCGTGGCTCTTCTCTATCTCGCCTTCATGATGCTCCTTTACCGGAAATACAATGCCAGGACTTTGTGCCGCCGCCAGCAGATTCCTCCGGAATCCTGGCCCCAGGTTTATTCGGCACTGCTTTTCACCCTGACCCCCATTATCCTGAGCCAGTTTGTCTACCAACTCAGCGGTTCTGTAGACAACTCCCTGTTTGGCCAGATCATGGATGCCAAGGGGCTGGCGGAATCGGAACGCGCCACCCTGCTCGGCGTCTACGGCGGCGAGTACCGCCTCCTGTCAAATGTGCCGGTTGCCATCGCCTCCTCCCTTGGCGCCTCCATGATCCCCAGCATTGTACAGTCCCGGACCCGTCACAACCTCCGGGAAGTCAAATACAAAATCCGTATGACCGTCAAGTTCAATATGCTGATCGCCATACCTTGCGCCGTCGGCATGGGTGTGCTGGCAGGCCCCATCATGCAGCTGATCTTCCATGACAGTTCAAAGCTTTCCGCCAGCCTCATGCAGATCGGCGCCCCCGCAGTGGTCTTTTTCTCCCTCTCCACCGTCACCAATGCCGTGCTGCAGGGAATTGACCGCATGAGCAAATCCGTCACCCATTCCGCTATTTCCCTGGGGATTCATGTCATCTTCATCTATGCCATGCTGAAGTACCTGGATTGGAATGTATATGGCCTGGTGATTGGGAATGTGACCTTCGCCCTGGTGGTCTGCATCCTCAACTGGTACTCCATCGGCAGGGTACTGCACTACCGCCAGGAAGTCAGGACCACCTTTCTGCTTCCCCTGCTTGCCGCCTCCGTCATGGGCATGGCTGCCCGGGGCACCTATCAGGGGATTTTTACCTTGTCCGGAAGCAATACCATCGCCATGCTGACCGCCGTACCATTAGCAATGGCTGTCTATGCCGTGCTGATTGTTGTCTTCCGGGCTGTCACTGAGGATGAACTCCCGGAGATGCCCTTTGGCAGTAAGCTGCTGCGCCTTTTCAAGAAGCTTCACATGATGTGACATCCTATTGCCCCTTCCAGAATTCATTTTCCTGACCTGTCCCCAAAAGGCACGGCCGCCACTGCTAATCCCTTTTTCCTTTTCAGGCCTTACCTTCTCCATAAGAAAGGGGCAGTCGGGAAATAGACAGCCCTACATAGGGGCAGGTGTGAACCATGCA
>CAJURT010000012.1 GCA_910588875.1 uncultured Lachnospiraceae bacterium | reverse complement strand
GTTCAGCCGACCGCTGAACCTTGGTCGGCAGGCTCAAGATTCCGAGAGCCTATTTATAACATAAAAAGTCCAGAAAGCCTATATATAAAAACGAAAAAATTGACAAAAAAATATAGGCTTTATGCGGCCTATAGAGATTTTTTTAAAATTTAGCTGTCAAACGCCCGCGCTTGCGACAATAAATATAGGGTGGCACTGCCGCCAAAGCAAAAAAGTATATTATAATTGCCTGACAAAGAAGTATGTGTTATACTCCATTCATGGGAAACCATAGAGCCAAAGGCGGCTTTACCCCTCTTGTTTTTTCGGAGGGTTCAAGTAGCCCTCCAGACGAAAGAAAGGAGGGCGATGCAATGTATGTTACATATCAGGATTTAATCCAGATCGGTATACTCATTGTCGCCCTTGCGAATTTGATTTATCAGATTTACAAGGGAAAAAAGAAATAGCCGCCACTACTCGCAATAGTGACGGCTGACCTCTAACCAGAGGTATTTGCTTAATGTTGTGGGGTAGAGCCGCTTCTATGGCTTTCCCTTTTTCTATGCTTAATATAGCACATTTGGCAGCAGGATTCAAGAGCCAAACACATGTTTATTGTTTATTGTAATGCGTAAATCTTTCTTTATCTGGTTAATCTTCCTCTTTTTGGGTGTATCGTGGTATTTCAGTGAAGCCCGTCTTTCGGATTTAGCACCATAATCTTTTGGAGATCATTTTAATACGAAATGACGGTTGTCAGCATAATTGCTGGCTTTTTTTAATTTTGAAGAAACTTGACCAGTCTCCTTTTTATGCCACGATTATATAGTGCTATAGTGTTGTAATGTAAAGGGGTGATTTTTATGGCTTATTTCTTAAAAAACAAACAACAAAAAAAGTATTTATCTACAGATTTACGAAAGTTATTATGATCCTGAACACAAAGGTGGCGCTCATCGTTCCTACAAACCCATCGGATACCTCCATGAACTGCAGGCAGACGGCATTGACGATCCCGTCTCTTTTTACGGCGAGGAAGTCCGGAAACTCAATCAGGAATACAAAGAAAGAAAGCAAGGATTGTCCATCCATGCTCAAAATCCAGAACATATGATGAGGTTATTCCTAAACTGTTTGAAAAACATGACGTATGAGCGCTTCCGAAATATACGCAGCCTATCATAACCTCTGGCGGATTGAGGAGTCTTTCCGCATTATGAAATTCCAGCTGGATGCGAGACCTGCATATCTGCAAAAAAGAGATACGATAACCGGACATTTTCTGATTTGTTACCTCACCGTACTACTGACAAGACTTTTTCAGATACATGTCCTGAATGACAACTTTGGTACAGAAGAGATTTTCGACTTCATGCATGATATCAGAGTTGCTAAAATATCTGAACGAAAAAGGGTCGGAAACCCTTGCGGGGCAAGGCTTTGAGATTGCTGATTTTCAACACATCAGCCATAGAAAGACAGTGGTTTGAGGAAACGGTTTGAGGAAAAACGGTGAATCGCTTGCAGAAAGGAATACAATGTGGTATGCTGGGAGGCGGAAATGACAGCAGACGAATCAGCGGACATAGAAGAGGGACAGCGAGAGGAAAGGCTGAGCGGGCGGCGAGTCGCCGTCTGGAACGGAAAGTGAAAAGGAAAGTCCACAGCCTGCTCCGAGGTACATTGGCACCCTTCGGGTGCTTCCGCCGCCTGCGACGGCGTCCGGTACCCCTGCGCAGTCTGCGGTATCCCTGGATAAGTGCTGTCATTTCTTTTTTTGTAGAAAATGTCGGAATATTTCAGACCGGGAATGGGTCTGTTATCGGCAGTGTGACGGTAAAGCAGGTGCCGCCGCCAGGGTTGTCGGCAACGGTAAGGGTTCCCTTGTGGAGGGTGGTCAGTTCCCTGGCGATGCTGAGTCCCAGCCCGAAGTGCGCCTTGCCGCTTCGGGCTTTGTCAACGCGGTAAAAGCGGTCAAAGATATAAGGCTGGCTTTCTTGGGGAATACCGCAGCCCTGATCCTTAATCTGTAGAATCAGGCTCTTTGAAGAAAGTCCTTTGGCAACCCGGGCACAGATCCCGATGGCTTTTCCTGCCGGAGTATGGCACAGGGCATTGTCCAGCAGGATAAAAAGAATCTGACGGATCCGTTCCGGGTCAGCAAGGAGGCAGGGAAGAGAAGCCTCCGGCAGCTGCAGCCGGAGTGTGATCTGTTTTTCCTGGCAGACAGGGAGAAATGCTTCATAGGTTTCGATGAGCAGGGTATCCATGTCTGTTTTTTGTGGGCGGATACTCCAGGTTTTGGCATCCGCAGCAGCTAACAGGAGCATATCATCGATGAGCCGGGACATCCGCATGCATTCGGAGTCCATACTGTGCAGAAGTCTTTCCCGGCTCTCTGGTTCTGCCAGAATGGCAGAGATGGCGGATCGCAAGACAGCCAGGGGGGAACGCAGTTCATGGGATGCCGCGGCAATGAACTCTGCCTGTTTTCTGCGACTTTCTTCAACCGGTTGTAAGGACCAGCCGACAAAATGCCAGCTGATCAGCAGCAGACACAAAATACCCAGGATCTCCAGTATGCACAGAACCAGTATGGTTTCCTTTAAGGATTGCAGAATGGGAGGGAGGTAGGTCAGGAGGCACAGGCTGCGAACCCCGTCAGGATAAGCCAGAACGAGAATTCTGGCATAATATTGTTCTCTGGCATTGCCGTCAATGGTGAACAGACTGCTGGTGAGGGAGGAGGAGGAAACCGGTGCACAGGAGGGAAAGATTCCTTCCCCGGCCGCCAGTTTCTTTGCCAGGTCGATCAGCGTCTGGCGGGGAGTGAGCGGGTTCCAGGAACCCTGATAGAGAAAGGGAATCCCGTTTTCTTCGATGTGAATCACGGACTGGCTGGCGGCCTCTGTCTGGGCGAGGAAGTGCTGGGAAATCATGGAATCTGACTGCATGCGGAGTACCACCGTGTTCCAGGTGCTGTGAAAGTTTTCCAGCTGTTCCTGCCTGGTCTCCCGGATACGGAGCATGAGAAAGCCGGCCATGGCGAGAGTCAGAATCAGGCCGGCAGTGATCGTGTAAAGTGCGGTCAGACGAAGACGTAGATGCTTCATGGCAGAATCCTTTCCTGTCTGTTTTCTGTTTCCAGGCGGTAGCCGATTCCATGGACAGTAGTCAGGCAGACCGGTGCGTCGACGGCTTTCAGACGACGGCGGAGAAAATAGACATAGTTGTCGAGATTGCCCTCTTCCACCTCGGAGCAGGCTCCCCATACATAGGAAAGAATCTGGCTGCGGGGCAGAGTCCGGTAAGGGTTGCGCATAAAGAATTCCAACAGGGAAGATTCCCGCTTAGACAGGGTCAGAGAAGCGGAGCCGTGGGACAAAAGCCTCTGTTCAGGGTCTAAGGATAATCCGGATAAGGAGAGAGGATCCGACGGCGGTAAAGAGCCGGAACGTCTGGTTATTGCCCGCAGTCTGGCTATCAGTTCTTCCACGGCAAAGGGCTTCCCCAGATAGTCGTCGGCGCCGGCATCCAGCCCGTCGATCCGATTAGTAAGTTCATCGAGGGCAGTGGCCAGAATGACAGGAGTCTGGATGTTTTGGCGGCGCAGATGTTCTAAGACTCGGATACCATCCATCTCCGGCAGCATCCGGTCCAGAACAATGGCGTCATAGGGGGTGCGCTCGGCCAGAAAAAGTCCGTCCCTGCCCGTGTGGCAGACGTCCGTCTCATAGCCTGAGGCTTTCAGGGTAAGGGAAATATTTTCACAAAGTTCTTTATCATCTTCAATGATCAGGATTCTCATAGGGAACCTCCCTTTCGTATTCGAGCACTCTCAGAACCTTTTTGTCTTCATCTTTGTGGCTGAGTTTTTGAGAGTACTTCTTTCTTCCTCTTAGAATGCATTTTCGAACATACTTTAGTGTATCACAGAAATCTCTAAAAATCTTTGAAATTTGCTTTTCCAGTTTTTTTAGAGAAAGAAATGTTATACTGTTGGAGTCAGAAGTTGATTCCCTCGGGCAATGAGCCAGCCAAGTGCCGTGTTTGCACGAGCATTTGGCGAATGCCGCGAGGGCTGCAATTGGCAGAAGTTAAGCGGGAAGAGTTCTCGAGAGCGCTCTTTTCTCAAAAAAGGAGGAGGACAATGAATAACAGCAAAATAAAACGGTTGATCTCGGCCGGAATTGCTCTTTTTATGGCAATGAATATGGTGAGCGGCTGTTCGGAAAGCAAAAGCGGCAGTGACTGGGAAGAGAATGCCTCTAATGGTAACCGGACAGAACAGGAGAAGTCCGGCGGGCCGGAGGGAAAGAGGGAAAGGAATGCGGCAGAGGGAGAGAATCCGGCGATGGGGCGTTATGTGGAAAAGGAGATGGCGGTTCCGGAAGGGGTGGGAGAGGATTCCCTGGTGTCCTTTTTTCGGGGACCGGATGAGACGCTGGAGTTGTACACGGCAAGAATGGGAGACAAGGGAGACCGGGAGGATGCAAGGCGTTTTCTGTGGAAAGAGGAAAAGTGGCAGGAGGATGAAGGCTGGTGGGAACGGGTAAAGCCCGAAGACCGGGATGTGAGCATTCGGCAGGTGTTTTTGGGGCTGGATGGGAAGTATTACATGAGCGTCATGACATCGGGAGAGGACTATGCTTTTCATCTCTATCAGGTCGGAGAGGATGCAAGCGGCAGGATAGACAGCAGCACGGAACTGATACCAGAGGTTTTTGCACCGAAGCCGGGGAAAAGATACGGTCTGATTCCGCCGAAGGTCGAGGTGGGGACAGGGGGGAATATCCTGGTTCACGATATGGGAGAGGCGGTTATGTATCGTCCGGACGGAATCCGTATGTTCGCAATGGAGAAGGCCTGGAGCGGGATGGCGGAATCCAGCATCGGGTATCTGACCGCAGCGGAGTTCGTGACACGGACGGACGGCGGGGTCACGCGATATCGGATTGAGGACGGAAAAGAGATCGGGACGATTCCTCTGGCTTTTGAATCCGGCGGCAGGAATAAAGGAGAGGATATGTTTCTTTTTGGTGATGAAAGGGGCGGTATCTACCTGGCGGATGAGAACGGCCTGGCACATATCAATGCCGGGGGAAGCTTGTGGGAACTGATTCTGGACGGAGGCTTCAGTACCCTGGGGATGCAGAGCGTATACTTAAGAGAGTTTCTGGAAGGAGACGACGGGGATTATTACGGAGCCTTTTCCAAAAACGGCGGCAGGGGATTTTTGCTTTTTCACTATGTCTATGATCCGGAAATGTCTGCAGTGCCTCCGGTCAGGCTGACGGTGTACGGGCTGGAGGATAATTCGACTGTGAGACAGGCGTCAGCACTGTTCCAGCAGGCACATCCGGAGGTGTGGATTGAGGTTTTAAACGGTGAGGATGCGCAGGGAAATGTTTCGGAGGATACAATACGGGCTCTGAATACGGAACTTCTGGGCGGGAAAGGGGCAGATGTGCTTATTCTCGATGGTTTGCCGGTAAAATCGTATCAGGAAAAGGGGATTCTGCTGGATCTGCAGGAGGTTTTTGCAAGGCTGCAAAAGGAGGACCCGATGAGGGAGCAGGTACGGAAGAATTTTACGGAGGAGGACGGTGCGGTCTATCAGATGCCGGCACGGATTGCGGTTCCCATGGTAATCGGAGAAAAGCCGGCAGTCAGGGCGCTTCAGAGCCTGGATTCGATGGCTGCCTATGAGGGAGAGGCGCCGCTACTGGCAGCCGCAAACTATGAGAATCTGCTTCGTGAGGTGGCCAGCCTGCAATATGGGGAATTGTTTGACGGTAAGGAAGGACTCACGGAGGAAACGCTGAGCCGGTATCTTAAGACCGTGAAAGGCATAGGGGAGAAAAACGGAGCGAAAACCATGTTTACGGAAGAAGAGATGGAGCAGCTGAGAGTCAGTAATTACGTGACATCAACCGGTATTCTGGGAAGTGAGACCCAATACGACCAGGCGTTATCCGATTGCGGGGTTACGGAGTTAAAGGGAATGGAGAGCGCCATGATTCCCCTGGCAGTGAGGAATAAGCATCCGGAGGCAGAACTGGATGTCGTCAATGAGTTGTACTTTCCCAGAGTGATGGCAGGAGTGAATCGGGCAAGTGAACAGCCGGAGCTGGCAAAGGAATTTGTGTATGCTTTGTTCTCTCAGGAGGTGCAGCAGGAGGAGTTTTTCGATGGCTTTCCGGTAAATCTGGCAGCACAGGAGACGATCTGTGTCCGGGATAAGGGGAATTATAGTGTGGGAATGGGCTATGGGGATTACCACATTGGCGCCGAATGGCCGAATCGCCAGGAGCGTGAGGAAATCAGCAGGCTTCTGGAAAAGGTTTCTGTTCCGGTTCTGATGGACGAGACGATGATGGAAATGATCGTAAGAGGAGCGGAAGGTTATCTGGAGGGAAAAGAAACCCTGGAACAGGCCGTGGCCGCCATACGCAGCCGCATTGCCCTGTATCAGGCAGAACAGAAATAGGGACGGGGAAATCATGAAAAATTGTCTGGGAAAAATGGAACGCAGACGAAAAAGACAGGGGCAAAGCCGGATAACGGCCGGATGCTTTCTGGCTCCCAGCCTGTGCGGGGTGCTTTTATTCCAGGCGCTGCCGTTTCTGGATGTGGTGCGCCGGTCTTTTCTGGATGCCATGGGGCGGTCATTTGTGGGGATGGCAAACTATGCCGCGGTATGGGGAAATGAAGCCTTTCGGATGGCGGCAAAGAATACCCTGTATTTCTTTGCCGCCGCTGTCCCGGCTTTGTATCTGGTATCTCTGGCGTTGTCGCTGCTAGTATACCGCCCGGGAGCCGGGCAGCGTCTTTTTAAGACCAGCCTGGTGCTGCCAATGGTGCTTCCGGCGGCGGCTATGGCTCTGGTATGGCGGATCCTGTTCTGTCCGGACGGACTGTGGAATCAGCTGCTGTATGCCTTTACCGGAAAGCCGTGGGAACAGGACTGGGTTCATGGAAAGGCAGCGTTTCCGATTCTGGTATCCACGTATCTGTGGAAAAATATCGGGTATGACATGCTGTTGTGGCTTGCCGGGCTGAGTGCCATACCCCAAAGCCTGTACGATGCGGCACGGGTGGACGGCGCCGGGGAACCGGCGCAGCTTCGCTATATCACCCTGCCATGCCTGCAGGGAACCATGGGACTGGTACTCGTGCTTTCCGTGGTGAATTCCTTTCGGGTATACCGGGAAGCTTATCTTCTGGCCGGCAGCTATCCGGATTTGTCGATCTACATGCTTCCCCACCTGTTCAGCCATTGGTTTTTGACACTGGATATTCAAAAAATGAGTACAGCGGCAGTTTTTCTGGTTCTGGCGTCATTGCCGGCCTGGGGGTTTGGCCGGTGGCTCAGACGGTCGGGAAAAGAAGGATAACAAAGAACGGTCAGTGAAAGAAAGGCAGGAAAGGAGAAGGTTTTGAAGAAAATAAAAAGAAAACTGGCAGTGCTTTTGCTGACACTGGCCAGTCTTTTGGTCTGGCTGCCGCTGCTGCTTCTGCTGTCTGCGGCCCTGATGCCGGAGGATGAACTTTTGTGGCGTTATCTGTCCCCGCTGGGAATCGGGAAAGCGCCGGTCCGTGCGGCGCTGCTTCCCTCTTATCCGTCCCTGGAGGCTTTTACCGAACTTCTGATCCGTTCTCCGGGATTTTTCGTGATGTTCTGGAATTCCTGTATTCAGACTTTTCCCATGCTGTTGGGGCAGCTTCTTATCGGCGCACCGGCGGCCTGGGCATTTGCCCGTCTGAAATTTCCCGGCCGGAGAGGGATATTTGCCTTGTATATATTGCTGATGGTATTGCCGTTTCAGGTGACCCAGGTATCGAATTATCTGGTGCTGGATTGTCTGGGGCTTTTAAATTCTCATCTGGCATTGATTCTGCCGGGAATCTGGTCAACCTTTCCGGTATTCATTATGACACGCTCCTTTGAGGCGGTTCCCGGGGCGCTTTTAGAGGCAGCTTACCTGGACGGCGCGGGAGAGCTGCAGGCCTTTTTCCTGGTAGGACTTCCCGCCGGGTATCCGGGAATCGTGACAGCCATGGTGCTGAGTTTTATCGATGCCTGGAATGCTCTGGAGCAGCCGGTGGCTTACCTAAAGGACATGAGCCTGTGGCCTCTGTCACTGTATCTGCCGGAAATCGTTTCGGACAAGGCAGCGGTGGCATTTGCGGCGGGGATCGTGATGATGCTTCCGCCGGTGCTTCTGTATCTGAACGGGGAGGGAGAACTGGAGCAGGGTTTGGCAGCCTCCGGTGTGAAGGAGTAGGCGGACATGGAGAGGACACAGAAAAAAAGAAACCGGTTTTACCGGATGCTGCTGACGGGATATTTCCTGCTGATGTTTTCCTGCACGATTCTTTCCCGGATTTATGACAGTGTTACCGTGCCAAAAGCAGTGACCGCACGGGCAAAGGAAAAGTCCGTGGAGACACGGATTACAGGGACAGGAACCGTACGGGAGCAGGAGACATTTTTCAGTCCGGTGATTCCCGGACTGCGGATACAGTCTGTGGCTGCAGAGCCGGGAAGGCAGGTGAAGAAGGGAGAGGAACTGTTCTGCTATGAGGAGGATTCAATGGCGGAGCAGAGAGAACGGCTTTGGCAGGAGAAGGCAAAGCTGGGCCTGGAACTTGAGAAGGAGGAGATAGCAAAAGAAGAGGCGCTTTCTGTCACGGAAAGTGAGTTGGCGGCCTGGGAATTGGCGATGGCAGAACGGGAGCTTTCGGAGGGACGGCAGGAGCAGGAAATGAATCATCAGGAAGCAGAAAAGGAGCGGGAGCGCCTTCGCGAGGATTATGAGCGCAAACAGGCCATGACCAGGGAGGAACTTTGGGCACAGCAGAATCAGGAGGAGGAAAGTACCAGGCAGGAACTGAGATCTGCGAAGAATTCCCGGAATTCGGCGCTGAGAAAGGCGAGGCGGACCGTGGAGGACCGGGAACGGGAACTGGAAGAATTGGAGAACAAAGAAGCCACGGAGAGTGAACGGGCACAGAAGGAGCAGGAACTGAAACGTGCCAGGGAGGATCTGGAGGATTTGGAGGAAGAATGGGAAGATCAGCTGGAAGATGTGGAACTGCGCATGGATTGGATTGATGACCGGAATGAACGGATCCGCTCAGGCTCAGACAGTTCGCAGATGGCTCTTTTGGAAACCTATGAGGAGGCGCTTCGCCAGCTGGAGGAGAGACAAAAGGAGGAGGACAAGGCGTTAAAGGAACGGGAAAAAAGAGTAGAGCAGGCCCGATGGAATCTGGAGATTGCCTCACGGAAGGATGAGCAGGCCAGGCTGAACCGTGATCAGAAAGAAAGGCTGTCCGGGTTGATACAAAAGGGAATTCAGATGGATATCCAAAAGAAGGAGCAGGAACTGAAAAGGCTGGAAGCCCTGATTGCCGCCGGCGGAAGGGTTCTGGCAGAGCAGGACGGGACAGTCGTGGCGTGTGAACTGCTGACGGCAAGAACAACCACCGGAGAGGAGCGCCTGATTCTGGCATCAGACAGCTTCTGTTTTGAGGGAGAGTTTGTAAAGGAGGAGCAGAGGCTGGCCGTGGGAGATCTGCTGCAGCTGTCGGTTCCGGGGAGCAGACGGAAGCAGGAGGTGAGGATCCGGGAAATGAATCTGCTTGGCGAGACGATGGGAAGCTTTCGGGCCGAACTTGCGGGAACGGAACTTTTTCTGGGAACCGTGACGGGCTATGAATGCATCAAGCAGTCAGAGACCTACCAGAAGGTAATTCCGCTGCAGGGCCTGCGAAAGGATACGAAGGGCTATTATTGTCTGATCGCAAGACCGAGGAGAGCGATCCTGGGGGAGGAGTTTGTGGCAGAACGGGTAGAGGTCCGTGTGCTGGAGTTTGGAGATACGGAGGCAGCAGTAGAAGGCGCTTTGCAGAATTCAGACGAGATCATAGTGCGCAGCAATCAGATCATCGGAGCAGGGATGCGGGTACGCCCGGTGAAGGAATTCTGAGAAGGAAAGCCGAATCTCCTGCAAAGCGGGGCGTGTCTTGGAATGAATGATCAAACATGCGCGAACTCATTATCTGTGGAAATAACAAAGAGGTGTGGGAGAAAGAATGACAGGAAAGAAAGGAATGGCAATGTTTGCCGCGGTAAATCTTGTTTTTCTGGCAGCGACAGCAATCCGGCTGTATCTGTTTTTCACCCCCTGCCGCCTGGAGGCAGATTGCCGGGGCTGCGGGGCGGATACCGAATGGCTGAAGCAATGGGAGGAACAACAGAAGGATGGCGGACAGGGAATTCTTAAGATGGCCGCCTGGCAGGTGGGAAGCAGAGAGGAAATCCTGGCAGTCAGCACCAAAAGAAAGGAAAGCGCCCGGCCGTTAGGAGTATACGGCAGCCTGGATCAGGTCTTTTCTGCGGATCTTCTCTCAGGAACCTGGGGACTGACAGGGAGAGAAGACGCCTGTGTGCTGAGCAAAGATCTGGCAGAGGCATTGTTCGGCAGCACAGAGGTAACCGGAGAACAGATTCTCCTGGAAGAACTGTCCTGGGCATCATCAGAGACATCAAACAGTGCGAAAGGCCAGCCGTTACCCATTGACAGCAGTGCCAAGAAGGAAAAAGGCAAGAGGAAACAGCTATTGGTGGTTGCCGGGGTAATGGATCGGGAAGGAAAATACCTGCTGGTTCCCATGTCAGAAGGCACGGTGGAGACGGTTGCCGTGCTTTTCGAAAGAAGATTCCAGGCAGAAGAAAAGATGAGGGAGTATTTTCCCTTTGTGGAGGGGTGTCTGTTGCTAAAATACATTTGTCCCCTATGAGGTAGCGTCCGAGCAGGTAAAGAAAATCTTATCCAGCAAAACAGAGTCTCTTGCTCAAATATAGACCTTTTCTTATATTTTACCGAAAAATCAAAAGCAAGGTATTGACAGCTTACTTTTAATATGCTATGATACCTCTTGAAAAGGAAGGAGGTGCCAAATTGAATGACAACCCCACCAGCGGGCAACTCATAAAACAGCTCCATGACGCAATCGAAAGACAGGCAAATAATTCCTTGCGTCAGAACGACTTGACTATGGTTCAAGTATGGGTGCTGCTGTCACTGAACGAAAAAGACGAAAAAACCTACTCATTCAAAGAACTGGAACGCATTTTAGGGGTAGCACAATCCACCTGCGCCGGAATCGTAAACAGGCTTGCATTAAAGAAACTGGTTGACTGTTTTACCGACCCAAACGACAAGCGAATGAAACTTGTCCGAATTACCCCGGCAGGTGAAAAATGCTGCCAGGACGCTATACAGAATAGCAGAAAAGTGGAACAAACCATGTTTCACGGACTATCTGAAGAAGAACAGGCCACGTTTCACAGTCTGCTCCAAAGGATATACGAGAACATGAAATAAATGCCCGCCAGACTCGCGGGCATTTATCCCAAACAAATTGATAGCGTGCTTTCATAAAAGGCTGATGAAGAATCAAAAAGAGGATTGTCGTTGATAGAAACCCGTTATAAAGCGGGTATTTATAAAAACCAATTCAATAGCTTGCTTTTGAAAAGTATACAAGGAGGAAAATTTATGGAACAGAAATCACTGGAAGTATTTGAATCAATGCCTGTACCCAAAGCAGTATTCAAGAACGCCCTGCCCGCTATGGCGGCCATGCTCATGGTATTGGTCTACAATCTGGCTGATACATTCTTTATTGGTCAGACCCATGACGCATTACAGGTTGCCGCAGTTTCCCTTGCAACGCCTGTATTTCTGATGTTTATGGCAGTAGGAACCGTGTTCGGAATGGGCGGCACTTCGGTTATCTCCCGTGCGTTGGGAGAGGGAAGAAAGGACTATGCAAAGAAAGTATGCTCTTTCTGTATGTGGGGCTGCGTGATTGTGGGTGTGGTTATGGCGGCTCTGTTCTTGATTTTTATGGAGCAGATACTTTCCCTTATCGGGGCAAGTTCCGATACATGGGATTTAGCGAAAACCTATCTGATGATTGTTGTATGCAGCGGGCCTTTTGTGCTGATCTCCAACTGTTACGCCAATGTAATCCGTACAGAGGGAGAATCGGGGCGGGCTTGTATGGGGCAGCTTTTAGGAAACCTGCTGAACGTAGTTCTTGACCCCATTATGATTTTAGGTTTTGGGTGGAATATCGCCGGGGCTGCTATCGCCACCGTGATCGGGAACGTGTTCGGGGCAGGATATTACATTTCCTATTTTCGACTTGGAAAATCAAGCCTTAGTGTCCGGCTGAAAGATTTTACCTTAAGGGAAAAGGTTTGCAGCAGCGTGCTTGCCATTGGCGTACCCGCCGCATTAGGCTCTATGCTGATGAGCGTTTCACAAATCATTATCAACAGCCAAATGGCAGAATACGGCGATATGGCGATTGCCGGAATGGGCGTTGCGATGAAAGTTGTAACGATAACAGGTATGGTATGTATTGGGCTGGGGCAGGGCGTACAGCCTCTGCTGGGATATTGTGTAGGCGCGAAGCTATGGAAACGGTTCAAGGACGTGTTTAAGTTCTCTTTCATTTTTTCCTTCATTTTAGGCGTTGTCTTGACCGTTATCTGCTACCTGTTTACAAACCAAATCGTCAGTGCATTTTTAGCTGATGTGACAGCCTTTGATTACGCCGTCCGGTTTGCGAAAATCTTACTTACAACGAGTCCCATTTTCGGTGTGTTCTATGTTCTTACCAACGCTTTACAAGCTATGGGAGCAGCCACAGCTTCCCTGGTTATCAATTTGAGCCGACAGGGAATCATTTTCATTCCCGCCCTGTTCATTCTGAAAGCAGTCTTAGGACTTACCGGGCTAATTTGGGCGCAGCCGGTGGCCGATATACTTTCCATATTGCTTGCCGCTGTTTTGTATGTCAGCACATACAAAAAGTTAAGCACGCAGAAAGCCCATAGGCCAAAGGAAGCATAGAAAACAAAAAGCAGCAAAAGGCACCACCCTTTTTATTGAGTTATTCAGAATGGGGGAAGAAGATGGGATGATATGAAAGAACAAAGGAAAGGCGTTTTCTGGATCATCATTATTGTTGTATGTTTTCGTATCATCTTTTACTCTGCAAAGAGGGTTATCTTGTCCCTGGAATCCGGAGATGATCTAAGGTTTACGGCGCTATTATGTAATGCAACCGGAAAAGACAGAACATGGGCCGATTGGGGGATATAACCTTTTGCTTAGGGGGCGGATGGAATTATTGAACAGATGGAGATTGTAAAACAGGCATGGCATAAGACAGGGGGAAGGCAAATCCGGCATTCCTGCTGTCTTTTTGTATGAAGAATGGGTTTCGCCATGGAAGGCATGGAGGCTGGCTTATGATATTGCCAGCTATTACGCAGACCGTTACCAGATACTGTTTGCAGTACATGAAGATAGCGGGAATTACGGGGAAGAAAGACAGGGTTGGCGGGGGCTTTTGCCCCCGCCCTCTTTGTCCCCCGATTCCTCTAAATATTTGATGAAGGCCAGAACTGCCCGTATCCGTTCCTGAGATAGCAGCCCAAGTTGTAGGATTGCCTGCTGGTGGATGGCAGATAGGGTACCGGCCAGGGAAAGGCAGGCCACCAGGGTACTCCCCTATACTCTGACATCCATACAGGCTGTTGTTTTTTACTGGGACAGGCGTTCCGCTAAGTCTGCTAAATAGGCCAAGTCTTTATCTGACAGCAGTCTGGCATATTTGGCGAGCCTGGTAAGCAGGGTGCCATCGGGAGCCCCTTCCTGGAAGAAATGCTCCGGAGCGATCTCAAGATAGTCGCATATGGCCAGAAACTCCCCCATGGAGGGGAGAGCCCTTCCGGATACGATGCCATGGATATAGCTGCGGGCATGCCCCAAATCCATGCTCATGCGGTGCTCGGAGACCCCTTTTTTTAGCCGCAGTTCTGTTATGCGTTCCCTGATAAATGTTGTGTCCATATATTCACCTCTGGCTATAATCATAGGATAAAGCGGGAGAAAAATGCATGTTTATAATGTCTATTTTATTATGTGTTGACTGCTATTAACATCTATTGTAAAATTTAGGAAGAAAATAATTTTTTTTTCACAGTGACAGGACTTGTCTATAGGCGTGAGGTATACTAAAGGCATAGGGAGAGAAAGGAGGGGCTGCCATGGCAGCACATTTCACAGAGAGCAAAACAGAACGAATGCTTACTCTTTACCAGCGCCTGCATGACGGGGAACTGGTGAAGAAGCAGGAGATCGCCGCCCTTTTCCAGGTCAATGCCCGTTCCGTGCAGAGGGATATCGATGATCTGCGGGCGTATTTTGCAAACCAGCCATCGGGAACCGGGATAAGCCCTGCCATCCTGTATGACCGGAAAAGGAAGGGGTATGTCTTAGACTGCGGGAGCCGGAAGATGTCCGGAGGGGAGATGTTAGCGGTATGCAAAATCCTCTTAGAAAGCCGTGCCCTCACCAAAAAGGAGTTAGAGCCCATGATTGGGAAACTGCTGGATAACTGCATGCCCCCTTCCGACAGGAAGCAGGTGGTGGAACTGATCGGCAATGAGCAGTACCATTATATTGAGCCCCACCACCATAAGGAGATTGTCCCCAAACTATGGGAGATCGGGAAGGCGGTGAAAAGCCGGAAGCATATGGAGATGGAGTATGAAAAGCCGGGAACAGCAGAGCCGGTCATGCGGGTAGTAAGGCCGGTGGGGATTATGTTTTCCGAGTATTATTTTTACCTGATTGCCTACATTGAGCAGGAGGCGGAGGAAGGTCGGGAGTACCCGTACCCTGCGGTCTACCGGATAGACCGCATCCGCTCCTACCGGATACGGGAAAGCCACTTTGCGGTACCCTACCGGAACCGGTTTGAGGAGGGGGAGTTTCGGAAGCGGGTGCAGTTCATGTACGGGGGGAAGCTGCAACAGATTGTGTTTGAGTATACCGGGCATTCTCCGGAGGCAGCCTTAGACAGGCTCCCCACGGCCGTAGTGCTAAAGCGGGAGGGGGACTGCCATACTATCCGTGCAGAAGTGTTTGGGGACGGGATAGACATGTGGCTGCGCAGCCAGGGGGATAAGGTGCGGGTGATCACCCGCAGGGCACTGGGGCGGATGATGGCCGGAAGAGATACGGATGAAGGAGGAAAAGGACATGAATCATGAGAAGAAGGGGTGCTTTTCAGCAGCCTGATTAATGCGCAGGTGAAAGGGCTGCAGATAAAAGCCCAGAGTGTCGGAACTGTGGAAAGTTGGGTATAATCGATTCCGAGTTAGGGACTTGATGGTGCATATCGGGGAAAATGCTGACTTGGTGGGGATTCAGTCGGCGACATAGCTGATTATATGGCAGGTTCATCCATTGGGAAAGTAGTGTGTGACGGGAAAAGATTAGGAGTGTGGCAGTAGTGCCATAAAAACAGCTGGGAAACAGTGAAATTTGTAGAAAAGGCAGTGGGAAGTAGCATAAGTAATGCGGCAAGTTGTATGACAACTTGGATTGTAAAAGAAATAAAACATTAAGATTCTGGCACTTAAGGGACAGGTGTTGCCCAGACACAGGATAAAAATGTAGTTTGGAGGAGATACGAATGGCAAAAAAGATTAAATTCCCTTTGTATTTAAAAGAAGGACAGCAGGCACGGACAATGGAAGAACTCCAAAATCATTTTGACCTGGAAAAAATATATGAATATTTTAGCAGTGGCAAACTGGCTGTATGGTTGGAAGATCGGTATTATGAGGAGGAAGCAAAACAGGTACGGGAATTAAGCCTACAGTTCCAGGAACTAAAAAGGAAGCTAAGCCATATTTTTTCTGTGGGATGTTTAGAGGAGGAAATTCTTGATTTAGAGAGTGTGGAGGAAAGGAACAGGAAGCGGGAACTTTTAAAACAATATACGGATGAAGAGGAAGTGCTTAAAAAGGCTGGACAGGCTGCTTTTAACCAGGAAGAACTTTCAGATTTACTGGACGAAGGAGTGAGGGAGATTTACCTTTGCGATAACCGTTTTACTGTCCCGGTAAAAGTGAGCGATTGTAAATACATAGGGGTATGTGGAGCTTTGGTTGAGGTTAGAAGTAAGGAAGATATCTCTTTTGATGACTTAGGAATTGTATTTGAGAATGTGGATTTTTCCTGTCTGTATGATATTCGGATTCAGGTAAACCGGTCTAAAGAGGTGTCCGGTGACGGAATTGTAGTAAAGGCAGAATCTGATTATTGTGAAATGACGGCCTCTGAAAACGAAAAACGGACATGAATTTGCTTGAGTACCATAGTGAAAGTACCGAGTTTAATACAGTAAAGTTATAGATGAAATTATGGATGGGAGGCATATTGGAGGAGAGGGTAAAGGCGGTGCCGGATAGTTTTAAGATAGATGTGTCCAACTTGGACACATAAGGAATCTGGATGAACCGAGGAAAGAGCATATCCGATACTTACCAATGGCGGCTTGTAAGGAGTGTAAAAATTTTAGTTCCAGTTATACAGATTAGGAAATAGTCGGGAATTGCAAGGAAGGAGTGAAATCAAGGTTTGGTAGAAGCTTATTAGACTCTATCAGGTTCTACAAGTTCCTTTTTCTTGATGAAGCCTGCAGTATGGGAGAAGGTGGCGGGACTGATCGGCAATGAGCACATTAAATTGAACCTCGCCATTATAAGGGGATTGTCCTGGAAACTATGGGAGATCGGGAAGGTGGTGAAAAGCCAGAGGTATATGGAGATGGAGTATGAAAATTGAGCAGGAGAAAGGCTGGGAATACCCTTACCCTGCGGTCTACCGGATAGATCAGTTCCTATCAGGTACGGGGGAAGCTGCAGGGATATTCGGAGATGGTATTGACATGTTGCTGTGCAGCCAGAGGGATAAGGTGCGGGTGATCAGCCGCCGGGAATTAAACAGATAAAATGTAGCTTTAGATTTCAAGAATTTTATTGACAGGATTTTAAGAAGCTTGCTTAAAAATATATGATATCAGGAGAAAAATGTGTTTGTTTGTGATAAATGTGGCTTGTGCTGTATGAGTGTAGGACAGTCGGATGTGTATAAGATACTTGACAGAGGAGATGGGATATGCCAGTATTTTGATGAAAATTCTAATTTGTGTTTGATTTATGAAAACAGACCATTATTTTGTAAAGTAGATGAGATGTATGAAATTTGTTTTAAAGATAAGATTACCAAAGAAGAATATTATAACTTGAATTACAAATCATGCAGTAAATTGAAAGAAAATACACAAGGGAGGTAGTAATTATGTATTTAGCGATGTTGAATGAAAGGCAAAAACAATTATTTTTGGGACTTGCATACTATCTGACTTCAATTGATGGGGATTATAGTATTGAAGAAAAAAGGATGATAGATAGTTATTGCTATGAAATGCAAATGGATTTTAATATGGAAATTGTAAACAGGCCAATTGTAGAAATAATTAAAGAAATGCAAATGGTTTGTGGCGAAAGAGAAAAGAAAATTATTATATTTGAAGTAATAGGTTTGGCTATGTCTGATTGTAATTATGATGAAGATGAAAGGCGTTTTGTGTGTTCTATAATAGAAAAGTTCGACATTGAAAAGAGTTTTGGGCAGCAGTGTGAGACGATTCTTAATGAATATATAGAATTTCAAAATAAGATAAATAAAATACTTATTGGGTAAAGCAATTGCTTTTTGCAGAAAGGAATGATAAAGTATGTTTAACTTTTTTAAGAAAAGGACAACCCACTCTACACTTATAGTATCTGAGGATGATAATGAACATAATGATGAGGAAAAAAGAGATTTTATAATATCTGCTACAGGTTTATCAGCAACAGAAGCAGCAAAAATATCGACAGAACAAGCAGCGCAAAAGTTTGCAAAGCCCAACAAATATACAAGAAAGATTATAGATGATGGAAATGCAAAAGCAGCTATTAAGAGAGAGGCCTTTAATAGTGGGGTAATAGTTAAAGACCCATATACAGGTGAAAGACTTGTATTGACAATACAAGAAGCAAAGTCAAGATATGGTGGTGATTGGCAAAAACACCTTGCTGAAGCGGATCACGTAGTACCACTTGAAGAAATATATGATCAAACAAAGAAAAATCCTTGGTTGACTAATGATGATATAAAAAAAGCAGCAAATAGTGAGGATAATTTAGAGGTTGTTTCAAGAAAGTACAATAATCCAAAGCGAAGTCGTACAAACGATGAATATGTAAAAGATAAAGACTATTTGGAAGAACATGGTGTGGAGTTATCTGAGGGAGGGGAACAAGCTGCTCTTGAAAGTGGAAGAAAAGCCCAAGGAGCCTTAAATAGGAAATTTAGCACAGCCTCTGTGGAGAATGTGATAAAAACAGCACATGAGGCGGGGAAACACGCAGCAGGAAATGCTGGCATTACTACTGTTACAATGTCAGGAATTATGAATATAGCAGCAGTTATTAAAGGAGAAAAGAGTGCAGAGGATGCTATTAAAGATACAGCGGTTGATACAGGAAAGGCAGCGGTTACGGGTTATGCAATGGGAGGCAGTCTTACAACGGTATCTCACACTTTATCATCTTCGTCATCAAAATTTTTACAAGCACTATCTGAATCAAATGTCCCTGGAAAAATCATTACGGCAGTGATGCTTACAGGTGATATCCTTCAAAGATATGGAAATGGTGAAATCACAACACAAGAATGTATTATCGAATTAGGAGAGAAGGGTATCAGTTATGCTACGGTTGGATATTCGATGGCTATCGGGCAAGCCCTGATACCAATACCAGTTGTAGGAGCAGCGATTGGAGCAGTGATAGGTTCTGTGACAACGGGTAAGTATTGTAATGAATTGATTAGTACCCTGAAGATGAAAGAATTGGAACATCAGGAGCGTCAGATGATTATTGCCGAGTATACAAGAGCAGCAAATGAGGCTAGGGCATACAGAGCAGAATTGGAGGCTTATTTAGAAGAATACTTTCGGGATTATCAAGATTGTTTCGATGAAGCATTATCCGAAATTAGGTTTGCATTTCAAATTGGTGATGCAGATGGTGTTATCGCAGGCGCAAATCAGATAACAAGAAAATTGGGAGGTAGGGTTTATTTTGATACAGTAGATCAATTTAAGAATTTTCTGAATGATGATTCAATTGATGAATTATAAGGAAGGAAGGAAAAAACATTATGCCAATACCATTTATTCTTGCAGGATTAGGGGCAGCAGCTGGTATTTTAGGGGTTGGTGGACATCTTAGTGCACAGGAAACAAATGAAAAAGCACGAAGATTGTCTGAGGATGCACAGGAATTATATGATGATGCAAGGGCATCTCTTGAAAGTGCGCAAAGAGTAACAGAAACTTCTTTGCTAAAATTAGGATACTCAAAAAAGAATGTAATGGAAACTTCCATTAAGCAATTTCTTAAGTCATATGAAAGGATAAAACATATCAATTTTCGTGAATCTGATGGGATAAATGAAATATCTAAATTTGTAATAGACCAGCAGAAGGTAATCGAATTACGGGAAATGACTAATATATACCAGTCAACATTTTCAAGTGGAGCCGCAGGAGCAGCGACAGGTGCTGTAGTTGCTTTAGCAGCCAGTGGGTCATTACCAGTTATTACAGGAACTTTGTCCGCAGCGGGGACAGCTTTAATGGCTGGAGAAGTTGGAATGGCAGCAGGGATGGCAGGAACGGCACTATCTTTTGGTGCAATGATGACACCATTAACGGCGATAGCAGCTCCAGCATTGCTCTTTACAGGAATTTCATCAAGCATAAAGGCGGATGAAAACTTGGAAAAAGCCAGAGCAATGTATGCAGAAGCAGAAGCGAAAGCAGAAAAGATGAAAATTTCTGAAACAATGTGTGTGGCAATTACCAGAAGATCAAATATGTTCGATGGATTATTAGGCGAACTTAATGGGATGTTTTCTGAATGTGCAAGATTGATGGATGGGGTTACGAAGAAAAAAACGGGTTTGTTTCACCGGAAGAAAATAGATGCAAATGATTTTACGGAAGAAGAACTAAAACTGATTGCAGTTACTCGCGCTCTTGCTGGTGCAGTCAAATCTATAATTGATACTCCGATTTTAAGTAAAGAGGGAGAATTATCAGATGAAGCAGAGAACATGTATGAGGAGACTGTTAAAAGGCTTCCGGATTTCAAAAATGAGATGCAAAAAGTCGAATCATATCATATTAAAGTAAAAACTAAAGCGGCAACAGTTAATAAAAATAGTACTGAAAGTATTGATGTATCATGTATGCCAGATATAATTAGAAATATTATTGCACTGATTATTGCACTGATTGCATCAAGGATAGTTCGTAACTTTATTAGTGACACATATGTGTGTAGTTCGTTTGCATTTGTTATTACTACATTATTGATCATGACTGGTGATACAACATCTGGATTATTTAAATTTGTAAAATATATTGTGAGTATTGTATTTGCTCTTAATTTTTGCATATTATTGTATTTTAATGGTGAAACATTAACTAGTATGAAATTTTTCCTATGGGTAGATATACCATTAGTTATTATATTCTTTATATTATTAGGTTTAGCGATACCTAATGATAATAGAACATGTGGAAATTTGAGAAAAATGTTGCAAAGTATATTTTCTTGTCTATTTTGTTTTGTAATGGCGCTGTTGTTGTTTGCTTTGTTAAAAGGATTATTTAAGATTCCGTTTTCATATTCTATCATTATTACAGAGATATTGTTTGCCCCATGTGTTTTAATCTCTGTAATAGACACTCAACAAGCATACTTAAAATCAAGAGGAACCATTGGATATTTTACAATTGTGTTCTTTACTATTTTAGTGATTGCAGGAGTTGTCTATAATAATAGAAAAAGAGTAGACTTTACATTAGAGGATCAAAAAACAAACACATCAAAAATATTATATGGAGAACAATATAAAACTGATAATGAGAAAAAGAATAATTTTACGAATGAAAATGGAGTTGTATATAATAGTAATGTAAAAAATGAGGATAATTATACCTATATTTTGCCTGAAAGCAGTACAAAATATTTATCAAAAGAGGATTTGGACGGATTGGACAAGAGTATATTGAGACTGGCAAGAAATGAAATATTTGCTCGTCATGGCAGATTATTTCAGACAGAAGATTTAAATGAATATTTTAGTAACCAGTCTTGGTATCATGGATATTTATCACAAGAAGAATTTGATGATTCTGTTTTGAATGAATATGAAAAAGCAAATCTGGAATTAATAAAAACTGCAGAAGGAATAGAGGCTCTTTCTAACCAGGAATCGGCATTTTCTGTTACGGATATACCAGAAAAGGAACTCATTCTTCCAGAAAGCAGTCATAAATATCTGAATTTTGATGATCTGGCAGGCTTAGATCAAAAGGATTTGCGCTTGGCAAGAAATGAAATATATGCAAAACATGGTCGTAAATTTGAAACAGAAGATTTAAATCAGTATTTTACATCCAAATCTTGGTATCAAGGTTATCTTTCACAAGAAGAATTTGATGATTCTGTTTTGAATGAATATGAAAAAGCAAATCTGGAATTAATAAAAGCTGTAGAAGGAATTGAAACCCCTTCTAATCAAGGATGGGTCGGAAACTATATTTCTGAGGATGATCAGACGATTGGTATTTCTTCGGCTGATGATACAGGAGTACTTCTGACATTTGTAGGATACAGTGAGGAAGGATGGTATACCCGTGCAGAATTATTACCTTACACTAATAATCAAAAAAATCAGGTTTCCTATAAAAATTATTATGAGGGGCAACTGATACAGGAGACTTTTTATACTCTGATTGATGAAGGAATTAAGGTGGAAGTACAGCCTGCCGGTGGATGGCAAGAGGGTATTTATTTTCGACAGTAGAATGGAGCAATTAGGTACTTTGTAAAACTCCCATTTTTCACCGATATATTATCTCCATGATAACAATCAACCAATCAAAAGAGGTAATAATGTCAACAGAAATGGAAACCATGTTTAACACAAAGAAAAAGCCCTGGCATGGGCTGGGGGAAAACGTAAAGGCTGCGCCGGATTCCGGTGTGGCCTTAAAACTGGCCGGGATGCGAGCCCTTCCTTTATGCCGGGAAATACATGGCCGGGCTGGGAAAGCCACTGAGGAGTTAAACCGTAGAAAGCTGTCTGACTGGCAGGTGTATGAGTATATCGATACCTTGTTCCCCTTAGCGGCCGGGAAGGAAAGGGGCTTAAGCTTGCTCCTCTTTAAGGATGCCAGAGTAGAAGGGCAACGGGTGGCCAAGCAGGACGTGAACGATGGGTTATAAGGAAAAGAGAAAGGGCAGGCATCAGACAGCTTTAAGAGGGCGTGCTTTAATTGCGGCGTGGGCAGGGAACTGTACACCGCCTCTTTTATCAGGGTGGGGGCAGTGAAAGCCGGCATCAAAAAGCAAAAGAAAAAGGATATCCAGAGAAAAGGAAAAAGCTTTCAGGCATTTGGCAGCCACGGGAAAGCAGGCAGGGAAGAAATAGTGCGACAAACAAAAAACAGGAAGGAAAGAGATGGACTTACAGCAATTTGCCGACATGGCCAGAAAGAGGATACAGGAAAATAATATTTTGTAATGCCGGAAATTACAGGATAGTTGGGCAAAGAAAGATTTACTGAGTGGCACACTGTGGCAAAATAACAGTGTGCCATTTGTTGTGGAATCACATGACATCACCCGGTTTTGGGCCAAGTTTGATAGCCTGATACCGCATATAATTGTAAGTATGCTCAGCATTAGGGAGTGAATTTGTATAGAAATATACTTCTTAATGGCATCATAACAATAATATTTAATACCACCCACCCGAAAGACATGCGTGATAAATTTAAGTTCTCCCCGTGGGAGGACATCCGGATCAAAAACCGGGCAAAATCCATCGGCGGCTACACGGCACAGGCACTATCCGCATCTTTGAGGGGATGTCCATAAAAGAACAGGGCTATAACCCTGCGCTGGCTGTCTTAAGACTGAGCAACAAGTCCTCCGAAGCACGTCTGAAAGCAGCCGGTGAGTCTGCCATCATCAGCGGGATTAAGAAACCCCGCTATCACCATCTTAGTTCGATCCTTGCTCCAAGACGAGTTTTACACAGAGAGGAAAAGGCGGACGTAAAGAGCCATCCGGATTCCTAATTCCTTACTGCCCGGCAGATACAAAGCGGATGGTAGATTCTCTGGCAATGACCCGGGATTCCAGTTCATACATACACGGCTCTGTATTATTGTTGATCTGATCCAGCAGGACTTCTACGGATTTTTTCCCAATCTCGTCCAAAGGCTGAGCCAGAGCAGTGAGTTTAGGGCTGATTTCTTTGGACAGCAGGGAATTATCAAAACCGGCAATGGCAATATCTTGTGGAACTGCATACCCTAGTTCGCGGAAAGCAGCGATGGCTTCGCAGGCGGTAATGTCATCATTAGCCAGATATGCTTCACAATGCAGCCCCGAATCTGCAGCATATTGTTTTACCAGCTTATAAACCATACTGGCATTCATATTCTCTGGCGCCGGACACTCAATCACATCGGTCAGAACTATCTGGCTGGCAGATAAATACTGCCGAAAACCTGCATATTTTATAGCGGAAGTGGATTCTTGGGTGGGACCGATATAGCCTATTTTCTGAAAACCCATGTTCAGAAAATGTTTGGCTATCTGCTGGCCGCCGTTATAATGGGAAATATATACGCTGCTAAATCCCTCCATCTTCTTGGTAATCATCACTGCCGGAACCTGCAGACGCTGATAAGCGGCCAGGCTCTGTTCCGTAGAAACCGGAACTGCAATCACACCGTCCACTTTCCGCTGGCGCAGCTGGGCGAGAATGTTTTTTTCTTTATCCAGGCTACGGTGCGTATTACAGATAATAACGCTGTATCCTTCATAAAATGCCTGGTTTTCTACAGATTCTATAATTTCACTGAAAAAAGGATAAGCAATTTCCGGAACCAGCAGGCCGATGATGTTTGTCCGGTTTCCTGCCAGGCTTTGGGCGATGAGATTAGGCTCATAGTCCAGTTCTTTGACCCAGTAGAGTACTTTCTGACGAGTTTCTGCTTTGACAGAAGGATGGTTTGAAAGGACTCTGGAGACGGTGACTCTGGAGACCCCTGCCTTATCGGCAATATCCTGCATACTGACCACGGCGCGTCCTCCTTTCTTCATGCATGGAATCATGGGTGGTTCATATAGCATCAGACAAATATCTTTTATTGGATTTTGTCGGATTGATAATCTTAATTATAGAAATATTTTATTCCTGACTACTGCTGTTGTCAAGAAGGGAAGAGAAAAGCCACCCGCATGGGTGGCTCTTTTTGCTGATAAGCCGGCTTACATCACTGGCATTTAGTTTTGGCGGCACTAGTGCTTCATCCAGACAGAAAGTAATTTTCAAACACTCTAGGCTTTCAGACGCATCAGCTGGTCGCCGGGCTTAACCTGGCCGGAGGCTACTGCTTCGACGGAGGCCAGGTCATCGGAATTGGTAACGGCGACCATAATAGTGGCAGGATGGCCGGCGGTTTTGATTTTTTCCAAATCCATAGTCAGCAGCAGGTCTCCTTTTTTAACAGTCTGGCCCTCTTTGACATGGCTCTTGAAGCCGTCGCCTTTCATCTCTACCGTATCTATGCCTACATGGATGAGCAGTTCCACGCCTTCAGCCTCAATCCCAACGGCATGTAAGGTATCGGCAAGCTGGCTGATGGTGCCATCCATAGGAGAAAAGACTTTGCCGTTTTCCGGCTCAACGCCGCAGCATATTCCAAGGACTCCCTGAGAAAATGTGGGGTCAGGAATCTCTTCCATGGGAACGAACATTCCCTGTGCCACAGCGCCAAGCACATCAGGGAAGGCGGCCGGAACAGGAGGGGTTTCCTTTTTCTCATTCTTGGGGGCATCGGTTTCCATAACTTCCGCAGGCACTGCAAAAAACCAGCACAGGCAGAAAGCAGTGGCAAAAGTGGCAAGGGCAAGTATTATATATATTGCCAATTGGGATGGGGAATATATGTACAGCAGCATGCCTGGAATCGTTGTTATGCCGTTGCCGGTACCTTTCATGCCCAACAGCATGGCGATCATACCGGCTATGCCGTTGATGGAACAGCTGAGGAGAAACGGCTTCATGCCATAACGCAGGATGACACCGAACAGCGCGGGCTCACCGATACCTAACAGGGCGGATACGGTTGCGCTGGGGCCGATGGCGCGGATTTCTTTCTTCCTGGCCTTTATGGAGATGGCGAGGCATACGCCGGCGGAGGAAAATCCGCACATACACAAAATAGCATTGAAAGGGTTAAACCCTGTGCTTGCCAGCAGGCTGATCTCCAGCATATTAAAGATATGGTGGACGCCGGTAAGGGTGATGATAGACCAAAAGAATCCGACAACCAGACCGCCGATGCCGAAAGGAAGTTCCAGTGCATACTCTACAATGACTAACAGGACATTTTCCAGTGCATGCAGGAGCGGCCCGATGACTAACAGTGACAAAATCAGCATAACGAACAGCACCAGAAACGGTGTGATCATAAAGTCAAAAACTGCCGGAACTGTTTTCCGCAGTTTCTTTTCCAGTTTACTGCCGATGACGCCTGCCACGAAGGCGGGCAGGATACTGCCCTGATAGCCGACGATGGGAATAAAACCGAAAAGCATCAGAGGTGTTACGCCGCTGGAGGGGTCCGCTACAGAATAAGCATTTGGCAGGGAGCCGTTTACCAGCATCAGCCCAAGGATCAGCCCAAGCACCGGGGAACCGCCAAATACACGGAACGTTGACCAGCATACAATAGCAGGCAGGAATGCGAAAGTAGTGCCGGAAAGCACATCTACCAGAACCTGGAAGGTTTGGGGGATATCCGCATTTGTCATGCCAAATAAAGCCAGAAAGTTGTCATTCAGTAAAGCACCTTTTAACCCAAGGAACAGACCGGTAGCCACCAGGGCGGGGATGACGGGAACAAACACATCACCAAAAGTACGGATGGCCTTTTGTACCTGATTTTTACCATCCATTTTTGCTTCTTTCGCTTCACTGGCCGTGGTCTCGGCAATGCCAAGCCGGGTAATCTGTTCATAGACCCGGTTGACATGGCCGGTGCCGAAAATAATCTGATATTGCCCGGCTGTGAAGAACGTTCCTTTCACGGCATCAATTTCGCCGACTTTTTCATCGTCAGCCAGAGTACGGTCCGCTACAATAAGGCGCAGACGGGTGGCGCAATGGGCGGCGGATTTGATGTTTTCCGACCCGCCAACAGCCTGGATAACTTCTTTTGCTATCTTTGCATAATCGTAGTTCATAGCTTCCTCCTTAAATATTTTGATTTGATGGATCATAGTAATGTGCGTTATGTACGCGTGTTCATTATAAGAGGAGAATAACATGTAAAGGACGGAAATGTCAATAATCAGAAAAGAAGAAAGGAAAAAACAGCGTTTTCAATAAAAAACAAAGGCTGCTTTTGTGAAAAACAGAAAAAAGAACAGGGTGGATTGACAGGGGTATTTACAGAATATATAATAGACAAAATGAAAGCGTGTACATAAGGAGGTCATCATGAATCAGAAGCTGATTTTTTTAGATATTGACGGTACCCTGACGGAACCGGGGAAAAATGTACCCCCCTCATCTGCAGTGGAAGCGGTCCGCCGTGCTCAGGGCAGGGGGCATAAAGTGGTATTATGTTCCGGAAGAAATTATGGGATGCTTTTTCCTGTGCTGGAATTTGGGTTTGACGGACTGATTGCCAGCGCCGGTGGTTATATTGAATATAATGGCCAGGTGGTTTATGACTGCCCGATGACCCCGGAGCAGCAGGCCAGGGTGTTGGATGTTTTTAAGGAGAGCGGCATTTACCGCACGATTGGGGGCAGAAACCACAGTTATACCGATGAGGGGTTTAAGGAATTTCTGGCGGAAAATGCACAGTCTGAGGCAAACAGCGAGTTGCTGAGGTGGCGGATTCAGATTGAGAATGAACTGGGCATCCATCCCATGTCAGAATATAACGGTGAGCCTATTTATGGCATGGCCTTCATGAGCAGGGGGACAGAGCGCCTGAAAAAACCCATGCAGGTATTGCAGGATGAATTCGATTTCTGCATTCAGGGCGAAGATGCCTGCGGCATTGTGAACGGTGAACTGGCCAGCAAAGCGTTCAATAAAGGGAAGGCAGTGGAAAGGCTCTGTGAATTTCTGGGCATTTCCAGGGCAGACACGATTGCTGTGGGAGACAGCATGAATGATTTGGAAATGCTCCAGGCTGTGGAAATCGGCGTCTGTATGGCAAACGGAAGCCCTTCCCTGCAGAAAGTTGCAGATATGATCTGTCCGTCAGTGACGGAAAACGGCCTTTACCATGCTTTTGAAAAGCTGCAGTTAATCTAGGAAAGAAGGTGGCAGGAATGGATAAGAAAGAAGAGATGCTGTTTCAAAACCGCATGGACCGCCATAGGGAGGAACTGCGATGGCTGTATATGGAACTTTACCATAATGAGTCCATGTTTGCAGAACTGTGTCAGAATCTGTACAAATTTTCCCAAGAGCGTCCGGAGGCATTGAAAAAACGGGACCTGGAGCGGGAAGCGGACCCGGAGTGGTACAAGTCCAACGCCCTTACGGGAATGATGATGTATATTGATAATTTTGCCGGAAATCTGAAAGGACTTCAGGAAAAACTGCCTTATATCCAGCAGACCGGAGTAAATCTTCTCCATCTGATGCCGTTTCTGGATACAGTGCCCGGCCGCAGTGACGGAGGTTATGCCGTGGCGGATTTCCGCAAGGTCCGTTCTGACCTGGGGACGATGGAGAATTTGGAGAAGCTTTCTGCACTTTGCCATAAAAAAGGTATTAATTTGTGCATGGACTTTGTAATGAACCATACCAGCCAGGATCACCAATGGGCGAAAAGGGCCCGTCAGGGGGAAGGGGAATACATGAGCCGGTATTTCTTTTTTGCCGATCCTTCCATACCGGCAGAATACGAGAAAACGGTGCCCCAGGTTTTTCCCACTACCGCTCCGGGGAATTTTACATGGCTGGAGGACTGCGGGCACTATGTTATGACGTCTTTTTACCCCTACCAGTGGGATTTAAACTATCAGAATCCCAGGGTGTTCAATGAGATGATGTACAATTATCTTTTTCTCGCGAACAAAGGCATGGATATGATCCGCATTGACGCAGTGCCGTACATATGGAAGGAATTGGGGACTGACTGCCGCAACCGGCCGCAGGTTCACACGATTGTCCGGATGATGCGGATGATCGGCGAAATTGTCTGCCCAAGCGTGATACTGCTGGGGGAGGTGGTCATGGAACCGGTAAAGGTAGTGCCGTACTTCGGCAGTATAGAAAAGCCGGAGTGCCATCTGTTATACAATGTGACCACAATGTGTACTACATGGCACACTGTGGCAACCAGGGATACCCGCCTGCTCCGCAGGCAGTTGGATGCAGTAAACGCTTTGCCGAAAAAATATGTTTTCCTGAACTATCTGCGCTGCCATGACGACATTGGCTGGGGACTGGATTATGGGTGGCTCCGCCGGAATTTCGGTACGGATGAAGTACTCCATAAGCGGTATCTGAATGATTATTTTCAGGGATTTGCGGGCAACAGTACCAGCAGGGGAGAACTTTACAATGATGACATTTCCAGCGGCGATGCCCGGCTCTGCGGCACTACAGCCAGCCTGTGCGGGATCGAAAAAGCGGGATTTGAAAAAGATCACTGGGCAATGGAACGGGCGGTACAGTTTGACCTGACACTGCATGCCATGATGTTTATGCAGACCGGGATTCCCATGCTGTACAGCGGGGACGAACTGGCACAGGTAAATGATTACAGTTATAAGGATGACCCTGAAAAAGCGGATGACAGCCGCTTCCTTCACAGGGGCAAACTGAGGTGGCAGCAGGCGGAACATATGCATGATTTGGAGACACCGGAAGGAAAAGTGTTCTGCGGGCTGAATGCGCTGGTTGCCCTGCGGGGGACTTCCCCGGCCTTTGGGACCGGGGCGGATGTGTGGACTCTGGATACCGGTGATGACGGCCTGCTTGCTGTTGGACGTTATGCAGAGGGGCAGAAGATCATCGGTGTCTTTAACTTTACTGAGTGGGAAAAAACGGTTACTTTCCCTCATGATCCGGGTGAATTTGCGGATATGCTGACGGGGGAAACCTATTTGCTTCAGAATTTGGCAATTCCTGCTTACAGTTTCTATTATCTGGAGCAGAGATTGGGGCAATCATGGGAATAAAGAGGAATGTAAATTTTACATTAATAAATGAAAGAAAGGAAGTATTACTATGAAGAAATTTGAGTACACCATCAACGATCCTGTAGGCATCCATGCGCGTCCCGCCGGCCTGCTGGCGAAGAAAGCCAAGGCATTGGGCAGCACCGTCACAATCGCCACGGCAGACGGCAGATCTGCCACGGCTTCCAAGCTTATGGCTCTTATGGGGCTGGGGATTAAACAGGGAGATACGGTATCTGTTATCATAGAAGGAGGAGACGAAGAGGCTAACGCCGCAGCCATGGAACAGTTCTTTAAGGATAATCTGTAAGTGACAGAGGGAGGGAGATATGATTTTAATACAGGGAAAGGGTGTTTCCAAGGGCGTCGCAAACGGCCCGGTCTATTTCTTCCAACGTCCGGGAATCTCAATTACAAATGCCTCCGCATCCAATATTGAGACGGAAAGGGAGCGCATTGCCTCTGCCCAGGAAAAATCCATTGCCCAACTGAATGCCCTGGCTGAAAAGGTCCGGCAGGAGACGGGAGATGAAGCGGCGCTTCTCTTTGAGACTCATGCTATGTTTGTGGAGGACGAGGATTATGTGGAATGCATGATGGAAACCCTGGAAGAAGAAAAGTGTACTGCAGAACGGGCGGTGGAGATTGCCGGTGAGAAATTTGCGGCTATGCTTGCCGCGATGGATGATGCCTATATGCAGGCGAGGGCAGCGGACATCAAAGATGTGACCCGCCGCATACTCAATAACCTTATGGGTATCACAGAGGGGGGAATTGATTCGGAAGTGCCGGTAATACTGGCTGCCGATGATCTGGCGCCGTCTGAGACGATCCAGCTTGATAAGAGTAAAATCCTTGGTTTTATTACCCAGGGAGGATCGGGCAACAGCCATACGGCTATCCTGGCCCGCACAATGGGCATCCCGGCCATCTCAGGGCTGGGCGACGCGCTGAAAACGGAGATCGCAGGGCGGACGGCTTACATTGACGGGGAAACAGGGCAGGTGGCAGTTGAGCCGGATGATATTACGCTGGCGGCCTTTCAGGCAAAATATGAGAAGCAGCAGGAAATGAAAGAATTGATGCAGTCCATGAAGGGGCAGGAAGATGTGACATTGGATGGCAGGAAGATCATGGTTTACTGCAACATCGGTTCCCCGGAGGATATAGCGGCTGTTTTGTCTAATGACGGACAGGGAATCGGGCTGTTCCGTTCGGAGTTTTTGTATCTTGCTTCTGATAACTATCCTTCTGAGGAAGATCAGTTCCAGGCATACAAGGAAGCGGCTGCTGCCATGGAAGGCAGGAGGGTGGTCATCCGTACACTGGACATCGGCGCTGACAAGCAGGTAGGCTACTTCGGACTTCAGAAGGAGGAAAATCCTGCCCTGGGTGTACGTGCTATCCGTATCTGCCTGAACCGTCCGGAGGTATTCCGCACCCAGCTTAGGGCTCTGTACCGGGCTTCTGCTTATGGGAAAGTGGCAATCATGTTTCCGATGATTACCTCAGTGTGGGAGGTGAAAGAATGTAAACGGGCATGCCAGAAAGTAATGGCAGAACTGGATGCGGAGGGTGTTCCCTACCGAAAGGACACGGAGATTGGCATTATGATTGAGACACCGGCATCCATACTGGTTGCGGAGGAACTGGCAAAAGAGGTTGATTTTTTCTCTGTCGGAACCAACGATCTGACGCAGTACACTCTGGCATGTGACCGGCAGGCCAATGATCTGGGAAAGTTTTTTGACCCCCATCATCCGGCGGTTCTGCGGGCATTGAAGATTGCTGCAGACGCTGCACATAAGGCAGGCATCTGGATAGGCATCTGTGGGGAACTGGGGGCGGATCTGTCATTACTGGAAACTTTTCTGGCTATTGGGATTGACGAGTTGTCGGTATCTCCTGCCTCGGTACTTCCGCTCCGGGCACAAATCCGCAAATCCATTGCCAAGACGTGTACTTTGGAATTGCTGGAATGCTGAACGGATATTGCTGACAGGCTGCGCGTAAACAATAAATAGGTATAAGAATATGCCTCTCAAAGTTAGGCTCCGGCAGAGTCTGTTTGATACTTTGAGAGGTTATATTTTTTTGCGCTATTTTTGGAAATTTTTCCCCTTCTCTTTTTGTGCAAGGACAGAGAGGAAAAGTTTGAAGAATAAGAATATACTGTACCTGCATCCACCAGGGCAATCTTTTCGGGAACGGGTACAAACCAGTCCATACGGGAATTGGAGCAGCGGATTATAACCGAGTGGCTTCCGGCCTCTGGATATGAATATGCCAATGCTCCCGATATTGAGGTTTACTTAAATCCAGACCTGCAGAACCCACAATATGAGGTACGGAGCGCTATGGGCGGTGGGAAAACATAGGGAAAATGTTCAGCCGCTCTTTAGCCCTTTTAAGATTGCATTCAGCAATTCAGTCTTCTGCCTGGCAGGGCAATTCAGATTTTGGATATACTGGATAGCCATGTCCGCATGGATATCAGCGGCTTCCTTCGATAATTTGTGCCGGCCTTCTTTTGTGTCAGGGGGATGGAGGGTAATCTGGACGGGGGCACTCGATCTGATATAAGACACTTCCCTGCTGTCATATGGTTATTTTAAATTATGTAAAGGTGTCTGTCCCCTATGCTGCCGTTGGTGCAGAAAACCGTAAAAAATGAAAAAGACAGGTCAGAGAATAAGTGCTGTGTAATACAATGCCATAAGGAGTTAAATACAAAAAGCCAACAAAATGAACATAACCAAGCCGGAAAGGCAAATAAAACCAAGCCGAAAAGGCAAACAAGACAGGACACTGGGACAAGGGGATGCATGCTGATATGTCGGAGAATAAAAGGGCGATTGCCATCTATTCGCGCAAGTCCAGGTTCACGGGAAAAGGAGAGAGCATTGGCAATCAGGTGGAACTTTGCAGGGAATATATCCGCAGCCATTATGGGGAAGGGGCGGATCGGGATGCAGTGGTGTATGAAGACGAAGGATTTTCCGGCGGCAATCTGAACCGGCCGGGGTTTAAAGCGATGATGAAAGCATCAAGGGAGAAACGGCTCCAGGCGATTATTGTGTACCGTCTGGATCGGATCAGCCGTAATATCAGTGATTTTTCAGGGTTGATTGAGGAACTGTCACGTCTGGATATTGGGTTTATATCGATTCGGGAGCAGTTTGATACCGGGACTCCCATGGGGCGGGCCATGATGTATATTGCCTCTGTTTTTTCGCAGCTGGAGCGGGAGACGATAGCAGAGAGGATTCGGGACAATATGCATGAACTGGCGAAAACGGGGCGGTGGCTGGGAGGGATTACGCCTACAGGCTATGCATCGGAGAGCGTGAAAAGCGTAACCGTGGATGGAAAGGCAAGGAAAACCTGCAGGCTGAAGCTGATCCCGGAGGAGGCAGAGACAGTCCGTATTGTGTACCGGCTGTTTATGGAAACGAGTTCTCTGACACTTACGGAGGCAGAACTGATGAGGCGTCAGGTGGTGACAAAAAACGGCAGATATTTCACCCGCTTCTCCATAAAAGCGATCCTGCAGAATCCGGTCTACCTGATTGCAGATCCGGATGCATATGGGTATTTTGCGGATCAGGAGGCAGAACTGTTTTCCGACAGAAACGGGTTTGACGGGGAGCATGGGATCCTGGCCTACAACCGTACCCGGCAGGAGAAGGGGCGGGCCACGGTTTATCTGCCGGTAAAGGAATGGATTATTGCGGTTGGCCAGCATCCGGGCCTGATTCCGGGCAGGGAGTGGATAGAGGTTCAGGAAAGGCTGCAGCAGAATAAGTCCAAATCATTCCGCAGGCCCCGCAGCAATGAGGCGCTGCTTACCGGGCTTTTGTACTGCGCCTGCGGAAGCAGGATGTATCCGAAAATATCCGGCCGCCGGACGGAGGATGGCAGGCAGGTTTTTTCTTATGTATGCAAAATGAAGGAGCATAGCAGGCGGAGTATCTGCGACGGGAGGAATGTGAATGGAAATCAGCTGGATCGGGCGGTGCTTGAACTGTTGGGGATGATAGAAGAGGATCCGGATGTTTTTGCCGGCAGGATGGAGCAGAGCCGGAAAAATTATACCGGCGGCCATGCACAATATGAGGAGGTTGAGGGGCAGGCAGCGGCCATGAGGCAGAAAATGGCAGAAGCAGAGAAGAAAATCAATGCCCTGGTGGATTCCCTGGCGGAGATAGGGAGCAGCAGTGCAAGAATCCACATTACCGGGAGGATTGAACAGCTGCATGAGGAGGTAAGGCTGATCGGGGAACACCTCCGGGAACTGGAGGAAAAGGCATCCGGCAGTATGCTTAGCGCCAAAGAACTGGACCGGATCCGGCAGTTCTTGTCTGTGTTTGGGAATTGTCTGGAAAATATGGATATTTCAAGGAAAAGGGAGGCGGTTCGCAGGCTGGTGGACAGGGTGGTCTGGGATGGGGAAATTGCTCACGTGGCTTTGTTCGGGGAGAGAAGAGAGGAGGCCGGCGAAAAAAATGGGGGTGTAGGATCCCGGGGAGGAAAATGAGGGAAGGTTATTGACAAAGATTCTCAATAAGAGTATAGTTTTCACAGATCTGTTGGGAAGTGAGGTCAAAGCATATGAAGTTAAATGAGGGAGAGATCGGGCGGACTTATCTGGTGAGAAATGTGACAACAGATGCGGCGGTTACCCGGCGCCTGGAAGCATTGGGAGTGAATGAGATGACCCCTGTAACTGTTTTGAATAAAAAGGGCAGCGGCTCGGTGATTTTTAAAGTGCGCGGCACGCGCCTGGCAGTGGGGCGGCGGATCAGCGACGGGATCACAGTGGAGGAGATGGGATTTATACCGGGAACCAAAGGCAATGCCAGGAACGAAGGCGTTCCGGAGAGCGAAGGTACGAAGGGAGGCAGCAGAGATGGCGGACAGTACAAATGAGATCCGTGTGGGCTTTGTGGGGAATCCCAATTGCGGGAAGACAACTCTTTTCAATGCTTTTACAGGGGCAAGCCTAAAGGTGGCCAACTGGCCGGGCGTCACGGTGGAACGTGTGGAGGGCAGCACGAGTTATAAGGGGAGGCCGATCCGGGTGATTGACCTGCCGGGAATCTATAGCCTGACATCCTACACGATTGAGGAGATCGTAACCCGGCGGTGCATCGAGGAAGGTGAGGTGGATGTGATCATCAATGTGGTGGATGCATCCTCCCTGGAAAGGAACCTGTACCTGACGCTGCAGCTTCTGGAATTGAAAAAGCCGGTGATACTGGCCCTCAATATGATGGACATTGTGGAGGAACGGGGGATGGAGATTGACCTCCACCGCCTTCCGGAGATGCTGGGGCATATTCCGGTGGTGCCGGTTTCGGCCCGCAGGCGAAGCGGGCTGGACGTATTGATGCATGCGGTAGTCCATCACTATGAGGAGGAGCCCCAGGGGGTGGTGGTACACTACAGCGATGTAATCGAGGAGAAAATCAGCCATATTGAAAAAATCCTGTATGCAAAATATGGGGAAATGGAAAACATGCGCTGGCATGCAGTAAAGATGCTGGAAAAGGATCCGGAAGTGCAGAACGACCATCCGGTTGATGTTGACCATATCGTAGGGGATGGATATGAAAAAAAGATCATCAATGAGAAATATGATTACATTGAGGAAGTGATTGAAGAATGCCTGTTTAACAAAGAAGAACGGGCGGCTTTCACAGACCGGATTGACGGGATCCTCACCCATCCGGTTTGGGGGATCCCGGTATTTTTGGGGATCATGGCGGTTGTGTTTTTCCTGACCTTTGTGGTGGGGGATTTCCTGAAAGGGTATTTTGAGGTTGGGTTGGATCTGTTTTCCGGGGCAGTATTTGCATTCCTCACCCGTATTCACGCTTCCTCCTGGATCATCTCCCTGGTGGTGGATGGGATTGTGGCAGGGGTGGGGGGGATCCTGACCTTTTTGCCCAATATTTTTATCTTGTTCCTTGCCCTTGCCTTTTTGGAGGACAGCGGGTACATGGCCCGGGTGGCCTATGTGATGAATGAGGTGATGGCCCGGGTGGGCCTTTCGGGAAAGGCATTCCTGCCGATGCTTTTGGGGTTTGGCTGCACGGTTCCGGCAGTGATGGCGTCACGGGCGCTTCCCAGTGATAGGGACAGAAAAAGAACCATCCTGATTACGCCGTTTATGTCCTGCTCGGCAAGGCTTCCGATCTATTTGTTGTTTGCGGATATGTTTTTTGCCGAGCATGCGCTGATGGTTGCGTATTCGCTCTATATGATTGGCCTTGCGGCGGCAATTGCAATTGCATTTGTGATGCACAGGCTGGAAAAAGCAGGGGCGGAGGATGCCCTCTTGATTGAACTGCCAGAGTATAAGACGCCGAATGCCCGGACTGTGTGGATCTATGTCTGGGACAAAGTCAGGGATTACCTGTCAAAGGCGGGGACAACGATCTTCGTGGCTTCCATTGTGCTTTGGTTTGTGCTGAATTTTGGGATGGGCGGTTATGTGGAGGATGTGACGGAAAGTTTTGCGGCTACCTTCGGAAGGGCGCTGGTGCCTTTTTTAAGGCCTGCTGGCTTGGGTTCCTGGCAGATAGCGGTGGCATTGATCTCTGGTCTGTCGGCGAAGGAGGTTGTAGTCTCCAGCTTTTCTGTGCTTTATGGCATCAGCAATATCAATTCGGCAGCCGGCATGGCGGAACTCACCTCCGGTCTGTCGGCAGTAGGTTTTGGCGGGGTCAACGCCTATGCACTGATGGTATTCTGCCTGATGTACACCCCTTGCGTGGCGGCAATCGGCGCCATCCGCAGGGAAACCGGGTCGTGGAAATTCACGATAGGCATGATGGGCTTCCAGATTGTGGCGGCGTGGGCCATGGCAGTGCTGGTGTTCCAGGTTGGCAGCAGGCTGTTCTGACAGGGAGAAGCTTTTATGCACGGATGATATGGATCCGGTCGTCAGTGCGGGTATAGAGATAGACATGGTCGGAAAGCTGGTCTTCCGCGGGAACCTCAGAATGGTTGATGCCGGTTACCATGGAATTTAGATAATCATAAGAAAGTCCGCCCCCATAGGGAGTGAGAAGAACTTCGTGGATGCTGGAAGGGATGACGATCAGGTCGCTTTCCAGGGAATCTGCGAAGTTTTTTAGTATATTCCGGTACAGGATGCAGCAGGCGCCATAGATCCCGGCCTGGTTGGAGAGTACATAAAGCGGAGGGTTGTCTTCATTCTGCCCTAAAAGCTGGTCCAATAACTCCTCGTCATAGCCGTCCCCCAGATTATGCCGGGCAATATCCTTCATGACATCGGACATGCTCTTGATCTGTGGCGGGTAAGCTGCAGGGGTGTTCTTAAGGGCAAGGCGGAGAAGCGCCTGTTCGTCCACCTTCCATTGTTTCAGCAGGTCGTTGTGGATCAATACGGTCATCTGCCCGAAAGCATTGCGCTCAAGAAAAAGGTGGAATATGATGGATAAATCCAGATAAGGGATATGGGGGACATCCTGCAGGAATTCGGAGTTGGAATCTGTATGGACCAGCCGCATCATAACCTTGGTTTTCATCTGGGAAAAGTCGGCAAGCATTTTTTCGGTTACCTTGTTTGGCTCAGGGTTTTCTGAAAAAAGGCCAAGAATATCCTCGCAGATATCTTCTATGGGCATCCCTTCTTTAAATTGCTGATAGTAGGGGTTCAGATAGACGGTTGGGGCAAGGGGCGAATCCTGGGAGTGGATGCTTAGTCCATCCAGGATAACGCCGTTGTTCTTGGGAACCGGGCGGATCAACAGATCCTGGCCTTCCCCCAGCTTTTGCATCAGCGCCTGTTTTACGGTTTCAAGGAATGCTGTGTAATCCATAAAAGATACCTCCTAGATTAGATAAAATTGTTGGACATCGATCAGAGAAAACAATTCCGAGGGAATGATAGATCTGAGAAATGCCAGAATACCAGAAACGGTTGTTTTTTATTATAACGGATTTACAATGGTTTGACAAGAGAAAATGAATAAAAAATGAAAAATTGCAAAAACCAGAAAGAAGCGGTTGTAGTTTGGGCCAAAAGCAGATAAAATAAAAGAAAGCCAGGTGTTGGATGTGAATAGATAAGGAAACAGGTTATGAATCGTATGGTAAAAAAAATAAGCATTCTTTTTGGTATTTTTGCAGTGGTGCTGATTCTGTATCTTGCAGGGAACCGGGAATGGCTGTCCCAGGGGGAGGCCACCTATACTGCCTTTGAGGAAGCCCGCCTGCCGGTTGTATATGTGGACATGTTTGGGCGGGAGATGAATCCGATGTACGGCTACCGCCAGGATATGGGGAATGCAGTGGCAAGGGACAGCCTGACAATTCTCCCGGAGAACAGGAACCTGTCTGTGCATATTACCGGCGGCCGGGAGTCTGTGCTGGGGATCCGATATGAGATCCGCAGCCTGGATCTGTCCCGTCTGGTGGAGGATACCCGCCTTGAATCCTGGGAGTCCGGTGAGGATGGGATCCATGTAAGGCTGCCAATCCAGAACCTGCTGGCTGAGGGCAGGGAATACTTGCTGAGGCTGGAACTGGAAACGGAGGGGATGGGGCCGGTTTTTTATTATACCCGTATTATGTGGACGGCGGATGAAAAAGCCCAGCCAATGATTGAACTGGCTACGGATTTCGCATCGAAGACATTCCATTATGAGCAGGCTCAGGAACTGGTGACCTACATGGAACCTAATACCAGTGAGGATAACAGTTCCTATGGGCACACATGCATCCATTCCAGTTTTTCCCATTTGACCTGGGGAGGGTTAAAGATGGAACAGACGGGGGAGGTGCAGGTGACCCTGAAGGAACTGGATGGGCTAATGGGATGCGTCAGCCTGGCATACCTGGCATCCCGGGAAGGGACGGATGGCACGGAATTGTATCAGGTGGAGGAGAATTTTACCATGAAATGGAATGAGACCCGCACCTACCTGATGGATTATGAGCGGACCGTGGACCAGGTCTTTGACGGGAACAGGAATGCTTATTCCGGGAAACGCATTATGCTGGGCATCACAAACGACGACAGGGTGGAGGCAAAGGCGAGCCCGGACGGCAATGTGATTGCTTACCGGGCCAACCGGGACCTCTGGAGTTATGACCAGGAGGAACGCCATGGAACCCAGATTTTTTCCTTCCGCGGCAATGACAGCCGGGATATGAGGAACAACTATAACCAGCATGAGATCCGGATCCTCCGGGCGGAGGACAATGGCGATATCTATTTCCTGGTCTACGGCTACCAGAACAGGGGGAACCATGAGGGACGGTTTGGCATTGTGGGATATCAATTCGAGAAGGAAAACAATGCTATCCAGGAACTGTTTTTTATCCCTGTGGGCGTCTCGTTTGGCCAGCTGGAGGCAGACTTGGGGATGCTGTCCTACCAGTCGGCGTCCAATATGCTGTATTTATATCTGGACCATGCGGTCTACGGGATTGACATGAAAAGCAACGAGACCATGGTGGTGGCGGATGCCCTGGAGGAGGGGAGTTTTGCCGTCAGCATGGACAAGGCCCGGCTGGCCTGGCAGGAGAACGGAAAGTGCTATGAGGCGCCGGTTTTGCATCTTTTGGATCTGGAGACCGGGGAAAAGCAGGATATCCGCGGCGAGAACCAGGAATATGTACGGACTCTGGGGTTTGTGGGAAGGGATTTGGTCTACGGAATTTCCCGGGCAGGGCAGCAATGGGTGGCTAACGGGCGCCTCCAGGGATTTCCTATGTACGCGGTAGAGATTGTCAATGATGAGATGCAGGTGGAGACCCGCTACGAGAAGGAAGGCTATTACGTGGACGGTGTTACTGTGGACGAAAGCCGGATCCACCTTAAGCGGATGGCAAAGGCGGGGGAGCAGAGTTATGCATTGGTGCAGGAAGACACCATTGTCTGTAATGTGGAGGTGGGGACGGGAAAGCTGGACGGGATTGGCTGGTTTGCTTCACAGGAGCGGGGAAGGATATATTTTGTACAGCTGGACAAGGAGATCCGCGGCGGCAGGGGAATCCGGACAGGGACCCCCGGCCGTGTGGGGACAGATGCTTTTGGCATTTTGAACCTGCAGTCCAATTTCCAGTTCCAGGGCCTGCGTTTTTATGCCTACGGAGGGGGCCGGCTTTTGGGGGTTACGGCCGATTTTTCCCAGGCGGTTGCCATGGCTTATGAACGGATGGGGATTGTGGCAGACCAGAATCAGCAGATTCTCTGGGGGCGGGTTAACCGCAGCAGCACCCGCGGCATCCGTGACCCGCTGGCTTCCTTTGCGGCCATAGAGCGCCATCTGGACAGCTTTTCCGGCAGCCGCAGTTACAATGACGGGGTGACGGTGCTGGATGCCCGGGGATGCACGTTGCCACAGATGCTGTATTTTATAGACCAGGGTATCCCGGTGGTCGGATACACCGGGGAAGGCTCCTATCTGCTCCTCTGCGGCTATGACCAATATAATGTCACGGTTTATGATCCTGCTTCCAGGGAGACCTATAAGGAAGGGCTGAATGACAGCACGGAATATTTCCAGGCAAGGGGGAATGATTTTGTCTGTGCAGTAGCCAGGCAGTGAGCGGAAACCCTTGCATATTTCTGGAAATCTATTATAATAAATGTTGTAGGTTTCATGTAATCAATATGGAGGAGGCAGAAGAAGAGATGGATATTCGTTATTCAGCGAACCAGAGGGATTTTAAGCGTTACACGACAGAGGAGGCCAGGAAGGAATTTCTGATTGAGAACCTTTACCTGGCGAATGAAGTGGTGGCAGTATATTCACATGTGGACCGTATGGTTACCCTGGGATGCATGCCGACGACAGAGACTGTGCCGATAGACAAGGGGATTGATGTCTGGAAAAATTTTGGCACCCGGTATTTCCTGGAGAGAAGGGAGGTCGGGATCTTCAATATCGGCGGGAGCGGTGTGGTTACGGCTGACAATGAGACCTTCCATATGGGTTACAAGGACTGCCTGTATATCACAAAGGGGACGAAGGAGGTGTCCTTTGCCAGCGATGATGCCGCAAACCCGGCAAAATTCTACATGGTCAGCGCACCGGCACATAAAGCGTGCAAGACTACGTTCATTCCGATTGAGAAGGCGGCCAAAAAGCCCCTTGGCGCAATGGAGACCTCCAACAAGAGGGTGATTAACCAGTTTATCCATCCGGATGTGCTGGAGACGTGCCAGCTGTCCATGGGCATGACCGTGCTGGATCCGGGGAGTGTGTGGAATACCATGCCGGCCCATACCCATGAGCGCCGCATGGAAGTATATATGTATTTTGAGGTTCCGGAAAACAATGTGGTTTTCCACATGATGGGGGAAGGCAATGAGACCCGCCACATCGTGATGCAGAATGAGCAGGCTGTGATCAGCCCCTCCTGGAGCATCCATGCAGGCGCAGGCACCAGCAATTATACGTTTATCTGGGCGATGGGCGGCGAGAACCAGGCATTTGATGATATGGATACGATTCCGACAACGGAACTCAGGTAAAAGGAGGGCATGTATATGATATTGGATCAGGCAAAGAACCTGGATTTTTATAAAGGGCTGGGGAGTGACGGGCGTTATGCCAAGGCGATTGAATGGCTGCAGGCAAATGACCTGGCGGCTTTGGAGAACGGGAAATATGAGATCGACGGCAAGAATGTATATGCCAATGTGATGACCTACACCACATTGCCCTGGGAAGAGGCGAAGTATGAGGCCCATGAGAATTACACCGATATCCAATATGTGATTGACGGGACCGAGATTATGACGTATGCGCCCGTAGATACATTGAACCCGGTGGAGCCTTATAACGCAGAAAAGGATGTGGTCAAGTTTGACAACGGGAACCCGGGGCTGCAGGTAGTATGCAATGAAGGCGATTTTATGATTTTCTTCCCCTGGGACGGGCATAAGCCGAAGGCGGCCAACGGAGCCCCTTCCTTTGTGAAAAAGGTAGTCGTGAAGATCAACGAAAAGTAAGGGCGGCTGGGGTAAGCGCATCTCTGTGCCGCGGCTTGCGGGCAGGGATGCGCCTGCCAGCGAATTGAAATATTATCTGGACAACACCCCGGAAATACTATATAATTATTTTGAATTTTTTGTCTGAAAAGAGGGATAGCATGTACTCATTTAATGCCAGGGTGCGTTATAGTGAGGTGGGAGGAGATTGTAAGCTGTCGCTGCCTGGGGTTGTCAATTATCTGCAGGATTGTTCCACCTTTCAGTCAGAAGACTTAAAGCTGGGGATTGATTATCTGGAACAGAGCCGGCGGGCATGGTGGCTTTCATCATGGCAGATCGTGGTGGAGCGCTATCCGCAGCTGGGGGAGGAGATTGTGGTCAGCACCTGGCCATATGCTTTTAAAGGAATGTACGGTTACCGGAATTTTACAATCCGTGACAGGCAGGGGGCTTTTCTCGTCAAAGCAAATTCGGTTTGGTTCCTGTTTGATACGGCGGCCGGACGCCCGGTAAAGGTGGAGGAGGAGGACATCCGGGGCTATAGAACGGGGGAAGAGGAAAAGCTGGATATGGAATATGCGCCCAGGCGGATATCCCTGCCAGAGGCATATAAGCTGGGAGAGCCGGTGAAAGTGGCCCGGCATCATATTGATACGAACCGCCATGTGAATAATGCCCAGTATGTGGCGGTTGCAAGGGAGGCCTTGCCGGAGGGAATAGAGATCCGGGAAGTGAGAGTGGAATATAAAAAGGCGGCAGTGATGGGCGACGTGATGATTCCCCGGATCAGCCAGGATAAAGATATCTATGTGGTTGCCCTATGCAGCAGGGAGGATGTAATATATGCTGTGGTCTGGATGCAGGCGGTGGGGGCGTAAAGAATCCACTGGCAACTGGCGGACGGTATCGAAGGAAGGCGCAGGGGCGCTGTAAAATGACAGAGAGCGGGAGGAAAGAAGAGTCCGCCGGGCGGATGGCAGGATAGAGTGAAGAGATACTGCGTAAGATGCAGGTACCGATAGATAGGGAAAGAGAGATTTCGATGATAGAGTTAGGGAAAATTCAAAAGCTGGTTGTCCAGAGAGCAAAAAGCTTCGGTGTTTATCTTGGGGAGGCAGAGGACGAATCAAGTTCTGTGCTGCTTCCGAAAAAACAGGTTCCTGAAGGGACGAAGCCCGGAGATATGCTGGAGGTTTTTATCTACAAGGATTCGGAGGACCGGCTGATAGCAACTACCGGGACGCCGAAACTCCAGGTGGGCGAGGTGGCCGTGCTGCAGGTGAAGGATGTGGCGAAGGTAGGGGCATTTCTGGACATGGGGCTTGAGAAAGACCTGCTGCTTCCTTTTAAGGAGCAGAACCATAAAGTCCAGGAAGGTGAGATGTGCCTGGTAGCTTTGTATGTGGACAAGAGCAAACGGCTGGCGGCTACCATGAATGTTTATTCCTATATGAGTGCAGAATCTCCTTATAAAAGAGATGACCGGGTGACCGGTACTATCTATGAGATCAATGAAAATCTAGGAGCCTTTGTGGCAGTGGATAATCAGTATTACGGTTTGATCCCCAGAAGAGAAATGTATGGAGAATTCCATCCAGGTGATACGGTTGAGGCACGGGTGGTTAAGGTGCGCGAGGACGGCAAGCTGGATTTAAGCCCAAGGCAGAAAGCGTATGTGCAGATGGATACAGATGCGGAACTGGTGATGAAGGCAGTGGAAGAGTCCGGCGGGGTGCTTCCCTTTAATGATAAAGCCAGGCCGGAGACGATACTGAAAGAGATGAAGATGAGCAAAAATGCTTTTAAGCGTGCAGTGGGACGGCTCCTGAAGGAAGGCAGGATCCGCATAACAGAGAAAACTATTGAACGGATATAGCAGGAGGATTGCGTTGGACACGATCGAGTATTATAATAAATATGCAGCAAAAATATTTGAGGATACGTCAGAACTGGATATGGGGGAACTATACCGGAGGTTTTTAAAATATCTGGAAGAGGGGGATACCATTCTGGACTTGGGATGCGGCTCCGGCAGGGACAGCCTGGCCTTTTATGAGATGGGTTATGATGTAACTCCCCTGGACGCCTCTGAGGAGATGTGTAAGCTGGCTGAGATACATACCGGCATAGAAGTGCTGCATATGCCATACGAGGACATGGTGTTTGATGAGGTGTTCGATGGTGTCTGGGGCAGTGGGGCACTGATCCATGTGCCGGAGGATGAACTGGGAGGAATCCTGGAAAAGGTCATTGATGCTATGTGCAGAGGAGGAATCCTGTTTTTATCTTTCCGAGAGGGGGATTTTGAAGGTTTCCAGGGCGAGCAGTATTTCTGTGAGTATACGGAGGAAAAGCTGGAGAGGATCCTGCGGGAGACCGGGCGTCTGGAGATCAGAAAAATCTGGATTACGGATGATGTGAACAGAAACTCTGATCTGCGGTGGCTGAACGTATTGGCAAAGAAGATTTCCTAGGACGCCTGACGGAGGAGCCGCCTGAGAACGGCATCTGAGAGCATAGAAAGAATTTAGACAAGAAAAACGAATATCTGTTGGGCAGGATTCACAAGGATTTATTTTGGAAAATCAATGGATGAGGGTTTTTTGTGGACATTTATAAAGTCGGGCAGGAAAAGCGGGTTCTTTTGAATCCGCTTTTGTGATTTTTTGCATTTTTTCCGGGAAATAGACAGATGTTACAAAATGGGCAACCGGTTTTTGGTCATTTGCCATATGGCGAAAACAATTTGATTATTGTATGATAAATAAAGTAACAAAGGCGGGTGTTTGGGAATGTCCCCAGCCAATCAAAAATAAGGACTTTATTATCAGGAGGAAAAAAGAATATGGCTAGTCTGTCACTGAGAAATGTAACAAAGTCGTATCCTAATGGGTTTGTAGCAGTAAAGGATTTCAATCTGGAGATTGCAGATAAAGAGTTTATCATTTTTGTAGGGCCATCTGGATGTGGTAAGTCCACCACCCTGCGTATGGTCGCTGGCCTGGAGGATATATCATCTGGTGAACTGTACATCGACGGCAAGCTGGTGAATGATGTAGAGCCGAAGGACAGGGATATCGCAATGGTATTCCAGAACTACGCTCTGTATCCCCATATGTCCGTATATGACAATATGGCATTCGGCCTGAAACTGAGAAAGGTTCCGAAGGATGAGATTGACAAGCTGGTTCAGGAGGCTGCAAGGATTCTCGATTTGTCCCATCTGTTAGACCGTAAGCCGAAGGCTCTGTCCGGTGGCCAGAGACAGCGTGTGGCTATGGGCCGTGCTATTGTGCGTAACCCGAAGGTATTCCTGATGGACGAGCCGCTGTCTAACCTGGATGCAAAGCTGAGAGGCCAGATGCGTATTGAGATCTCCAAGCTGCATCAGAGACTGCAGGCCACCATCATCTACGTAACCCATGACCAGACCGAGGCTATGACACTGGGTACCAGGATCGTTGTGATGAAGGATGGTATCGTTCAGCAGGTAGATTCTCCCCAGAATCTGTATGACAAGCCCTGCAATAAGTTCGTGGCCGGATTTATCGGTGCTCCCCAGATGAACCTGGTAGATGCTACCGTTGGCAAAGCAGGCGGCGGCGTGACCCTGACCTTTGACGGCAACACAATCACCCTGCCGGAGGAGAAGGGCAAGGCACTGGATCAGAAGGGATATGTGGGCAAGGTGGTTACCTTGGGTATCCGTCCTGAGGATCTGCATGATGAGGAAGCTTATCTGAAGGCTTCTCCCGACAGCGTATTCTCTGCTACCGTCCGTGTGTATGAGTTGCTGGGTGCTGAAGTATATCTGTACTTTGACCTGCAGGAGACCAACTGCACTGCCCGTGTGAATCCGCGCACCACAGCCAGGCCGGGTGACACCATCAGACTGGCGATGGATTTGAGCAAAGTGCATGTGTTTGATAAAGAGACAGAGCAGGTTATCACAAACTAAAGGATTCAAGCTGTTTTTATAGCTTTGTATAAGGCCGCAGGGCGGGGACAGAAGGGCATTCAAGGATGCCCGCCTGTCTTTGTCCCTGCGGTTTTTCCGTATTTTATAGCGGCTTGGTCAGGAAAGGGTAATTTTGCAAAAATAAGCAGGACAGGTTGCGATACTTGCTTGCTTTTTTTGGCAGTTTGCATTAAGATATAAGATAGGGTGACCAATATTTGAAGAAGGAGCGTATATTATGATTTCAAATCAGATTCTTCAGACGACAATTGAGGGTTTGAAGGGAATTACCAGAATCGACCTTTGCATCTGTGACACAGAAGGCAAGGTGCTTGCCTCCACATTTCCGGAGGCAGAAGAATATGAAAGCTCCATCCTGTCTTTTGTAGATTCTCCGGCGGACAGCCAGGTGATTCAGGGCTATCAGTTTTTTAAAGTTTTTGATGAGCATCAGCTGGAATACATCCTTTTGGCCAGGGGTGGCAGCGACGATGTATATATGGTGGGCAAGCTGGCGGCATTCCAGGTACAGAACCTGCTGATAGCATATAAGGAGCGGTTTGATAAGGATAATTTTATCAAGAACCTGCTGCTGGACAATTTGCTGCTGGTGGATATCTACAACCGCGCCAAGAAGCTGCATATTGAGACGAATGTGCGCCGTGTGGTATTTCTGATTGAGACGAAGCACGAGAAGGATGGGAACGCCTTGGAGACCGTCCGCAGCCTGTTTGCGGGCAAGACGAAGGATTTTATCACTGCTGTGGATGAGAAGAATATCATCCTGGTGAAGGAAGTAAAGCCTATGGAGGATTATGAGGATCTGGAGAAGACGGCTAACATGATCCTTGATATGCTGAATACTGAGGCCATGACCAAAGTCCATGTTTCCTTTGGCACGATTGTGGGAGATATCAAAGAGGTTTCCCGCTCTTATAAGGAAGCGAAGATGGCTTTGGATGTGGGTAAGATTTTCTATAGCGGCAAGAATGTAGTGGCCTATAGCAACTTAGGGATTGGCCGCCTGATCTATCAGCTGCCCCTGCCCTTATGCCGGATGTTTATCCGCGAGGTGTTTGAGAGCAAGTCACCGGATGATTTTGACGAGGAGACATTGGCGACTATCAATAAGTTTTTTGAGAATAGCCTGAATGTGTCGGAGACCTCCAGGCAGCTTTACATTCACCGGAATACGCTTGTGTACCGCCTGGACAAGCTGCAGAAGAGCACAGGGCTGGATCTGCGGGTGTTTGAGGATGCCATCACATTTAAGATTGCCTTGATGGTTGTGAAATATATGAAATATATGGAGAACCAGGACTTCTGAGCAGAACAATAATAAGAGGAAGATGAGGCTTGGGAAGACCAGGGAACAATTATGATAGAGATTTTGAATGTTTGTAAGGCTTACGGAAGCGGGAACCGGGCGCTGAGAGATATTAACATCACCATTGAGGATGGGGAATTTGTGTTTATTATGGGGCGCAGCGGCTCTGGGAAGACAACGCTTTTGAGGCTGTTGATTAAGGAGGAGGAAGCAAGTTCCGGGGAGATTATAGTCAATGGGATTGAACTGCAAAAGATGCGCCGGTGGCAGATTCCCCGTTACCGGCGGAATTTTGGGATCGTGTTCCAGGATTTCAGGCTGTTAAAGGATCGGAATGTGTTTGAGAATGTGGCCTTCGCCCAGCGGGTGGTGGGGGCTTCTTCGCGTACAATCCGGGAGTCTGTACCTGAGATGTTGACCCTGGTCGGGCTGTCCTCCAAATATAAGTCACTTCCACAACATCTCTCCGGCGGGGAGCAGCAGCGGGTAGCTATCGCCCGTGCGCTGGTAAACCAGCCGGAGATTTTATTGGCGGACGAGCCCACGGGCAATCTGGATTACCAGAATGCGGTTGAAATCATGGATCTTTTGTGGGATATCAATCAGATGGGGACTACCGTGGTGGTAGTGACCCACAGCCAGGAGATCGTGGACCAGATGGGAGGGCGGGTGATAACCCTGGACCGGGGAAGGGTGATTGGCGATGAGGTCAGGTGATGGCGCAGATAAGGGACGGATGGGATGATGAGGATTAGTATGCTCTGGTACTGCTTTAAGCAGGGGCTGAAAAATATATGCAGGAACGTTTGGTTTTCACTGGCATCGGTGGCGACTATTTCTGCCTGCGTTTTTTTATTCTGCCTGTTTTTTTCTGTGAACAGCAATATCCAGTTTATCATTAAAAATATGGAAAGCACAGTGGGGATCACGGTGCTGTTTGATGAGGGGCTTAGTGAGACGGATATCCTTGCATTGGGGGCGGCCATCGGCAGCCGGAAAGAGGTTAAGGATATGGTCTATGTGTCTGCAGATGAGGCATGGGAATCTTTTCAGACGGATTATTTTGCCGGGCATGAGGAATTGGCGGAGGGCTTTGCGGAGGATAACCCATTAGCAGGTTCTGCCAGCTATGAGATCCACCTCTACGATATTGAGGATCAGAACAGGATGGCTGCCTGGCTGCAGGAACTGGACGGTGTGAGGCAGGTGAACTACTCCAGCACAGTGGCAGAGGGCTTTGCGGGTTTTAACCGGATGATAGGGCTTTTATCCCTGGTGATAACCGGGGTGCTGCTGTTAGTCTCCGTATTTTTGATCAGCAACACAATTTCTGTAGCAGCGGCCTTCCGCAAGCAGGAGAGCCAGATTATGCGTCTGATCGGTGCCACTAATTTTATGATACGGGCGCCGTTTGTTGTGGAGGGCGTGCTGATCGGGGTGATCGGTGCGGGAATCCCGCTGGCCGGGATTTACGTTTTGTATAGCAGGTCAGTGGCTTACCTTTTGGAACGGTTCCAGGTGTTATCGGGAGTTTTTGTGTTTTTGCCCATCAACGAGATCTATCCGGTAATGGCGGCAGTAGCCATCGGCCTGGGTGTGGGGATTGGCTTTTTCGGAAGCCATTTTACAATCCGTAAGTATATGAGAGTGTAGGGGGCGGTCAGGATGAAGGCAGGGCTGAGAAAAGGATGCCGGGCTTGTGTATGTGGACTGCTGGCTGCTGTCCTTCTGGCAGCAGCGGTGGGGCCGGCCTATGCCACGAAGAAGGATGTGGAGGATGCAAAAAAAAGAGCCAGCAGCCTGGAAACGGAGAAGAAAAAGGTGGAGGCAACGCTGAAAAACCTGGAAGGGCTAAAACAGGATGCGGTGGCCTATGTGCGGGAACTGGACAGCAGCCTGAGTGCCCTGAATGAAGAATTGGAGGAATTAGGGGAACAGATCACCCAAAAAGAGGAGGATATCAGGATAGCGGGGCTGGAGTTGGAGGCGGCCAGGGAAGTGGAGGCCAGGCAGTATGAGTCTATGAAGCTGCGCATAAAATATATGTATGAACGTGGCGAAGTCAGCTACCTGGATATGCTGCTCCAGTCAAAGAATATGATGCAGTTTATGAACCGGGCAGAGTATATCCGGAAGATATCGGAATATGACCGCAAAAAAATGGATGAATATGCGGCTGCCAGGGAGGCGGTGGTTGTCAGGGAACGGCAGCTGAATCAGGAGCATGAAGACTTGCTGGGGCTTCAGGACCAGACCGAGGCGAAGCAGCAGTCGGTAGAGACGTTGCTGGCCCAGAAGAACCAGGAACTTAAGAATTTTGAGAGCCAGATCCACAGGGCACAGGGACAGATCAGCGAGTATGAGAGGGATATCCAGGCCCAGGAGGAACGGGTCAGGAAACTGGAGGAGGAGATCAAGCGCAAGGAAGAGGAGGCAAGGCGGGCGGCGGAGGCTGCCGGAAAAGTGTATAATAATGTCAGCCTTGGGGATATTAGGTTTATATGGCCTTGTCCTGCCAGCAGCCGGGTCACATCCGGGTTTGGAGGGCGCAATTCGCCCATAGAGGGAGCATCCGCCAACCACCAGGGCATTGACATCGGGGCAGCATCGGGCAGTTCTGTCCTGGCGGCAGCATCAGGCACAGTGGTGATTTCTACATACAGCTATTCGGCGGGGAATTATTTGATGATTAACCACGGAGGCGGGGTTTATACGGTTTATATGCACTGTTCCCAGCTGCTGGCATCGGAAGGGCAGTCTGTGATTCAGGGGCAGACCATCGCGAAGGTGGGTTCTACCGGGTACTCTACCGGGCCGCACCTGCATTTTGGCATCCGCGCCAATGGACAGTATGTGAATCCTGCTAATTATGTCAGCCCGTAGCGGCAGCGGGGCAGGCCCAGGCAGCCCGTCCGGGCCAATGTCTCCGGGATTAGGCACTGGTGTGGGTCATACTAGGGCATAAATTTAGAAAAATAGAGAGAGGGAGTCCACTGTGGAAAACGAGACAAAGACAAAGAATAAATTTTGGAAGGGTGTGCTGACAGGATCTTTGGTGACGGCATTTGTCGGCCTGATTATCGTGGGGATTGCGGCGGGAATCAACCTGATCGGACAGACCGTGATGGAAAATCAGGCGCAGGTGCAGATTACAGAGGAGGCAGAGAGCCAGAGGGGCATTGATCTGAATACGGTGAACCAGAAGCTGAATACCCTGCAGTATCTGGTGGAACGCAATTTCCTGTTTGAGGAGGATATTGACCCGGAGCAGATGGAGGCAGGGATATATAAAGGAATGCTGGCAGGCCTGGGGGACCCGTATACCATATATTACACGCCCGAAGAGTACGAATCCCTGACTGAGGAGACAGAGGGGGTTTATTGTGGGATCGGTGTGCTGGTGAGCCAGAACCTTTCTTCAGGTCTGATTACTGCCCTGAGGGTATTCCAGGGTTCCCCTGCCGAGGAGGCAGGGATGAAGAAGGGGGATATCCTGTATAAGGTAGGGGATGCCGAGGTGTCAGACATGGAACTTGATGTGCTGGTGCAGCAAAAGATCCGGGGGGAAGAGGGAACCTATGTGGACATTACGGTGATCCGGGAAGGCGAAGAGGTTAACCTGCATATCCAGCGGCGGATTGTGGAAGTGACTACAGTGGAGTCCCAGATGCTGGATGCACAGACAGGGTATATTATGGTAACCCAGTTTGAACTGGTGACCGGGGAGCAGTTTAAGGAGGCCGTTGATTCTTTGCAGGAACAGGGGATGGAACGGCTGGTGATTGACCTGCGGGATAATCCCGGCGGGGTGCTGGACGCGGTGGTGGAGATGGCGGCATATCTTCTTCCCGATGACCAGCTGGACGGAATGATTGTATCAACCTCGGATAAAAACGGGAAGGGTGACCGCTATTTCAGCCAGGGAGGGAAGATCTGTTTTGAATCGGATTCCCGGCAGAACGATCCCCGGTATCCGAAGAAGGACGGCCATGAACTGGATATCCCGATGGTGGTGCTGATCAATGGCAATTCAGCCAGTGCATCGGAGGTGCTGGCCGGCGCCCTGCAGGATTACGGATGCGCGAAGCTGGTGGGCACCACCTCCTTTGGAAAAGGCATTGTCCAAAGCCTGGTAGCGTTGGATGACGGTTCAGCCGTAAAGATGACGATATCCCATTATTACACGCCGGGGGGTGTGGATCTGCATAAAAAGGGATTGGATCCGGATGTGGAGATCGAATATGAAGTCCCGGAGGGGTTTGAAGGAGCCCTGGAGGTTCCCCTGGATCAGGACAATCAGGTGCAGAAAGCCATAGAGGTTCTTGACGGGATGCATTGACCTCCCCAAAGGATACAAAAAAGCGGAATGTTCCCCTGGGGAGGATGCCTCAAATTACAGGTCGAGTTTCAGATCCCCGGGATTGATCCAATGGAGTTTGCGGAGGATCTCACCGAAAATCCAGGTCAGGATGGCGGGAAGGAGAAAGCAGACCAATGCGATGCCCAGCCACATGCTGGCGCCGCCTCCCATGGCAGTATAGATGCCGATGGGGCCTACCATGCCGCAGGTGCCCATGCCGGAACCGGCGGGAATGTTCTGCAGCCCGAAAAGGCAGGTGGCAACCGGGCCGGTTACCATGGAGGCCAGTGTAGGCGGGATCCAGGTGCGGGGATTTTTGACAATGTTGCCCATCTGGAGCATGGAGGTTCCAAGCCCCTGGGCAAGAAGGCCGCCGACGCCGTTTTCACGGAAGCTTAAGACAGCAAAGCCGATCATCTGGGCACAGCAGCCGGCGGTGGCGGCGCCGCCGGCAAGGCCGTCAAGGCCCAGCATAATGCAGATGGCGGCACTGCTGATCGGCAGGGTGAGGGCAATGCCGATGAGGGCGGAAACCAGGATGCCCATGAAAAAGGGCTGCATCTCGGTAGCGGTTTTTACCAGGTTGCCAAAGGCAGCCATAAAGGCAGACACGCCCGGGCCCACAAACTGGGCCATCAATACCCCGGAGATAATCGTTACGCCAGGGGTTATTAGGATGTCAATGCGGGTTTCCTTAGATACCAGCTTTCCTAATTCCGTTGCAATGACGGAGGAGACTAGGGCGCCTACAGGGCCGCCTAAGGCGTTGCCGGCGATACCGACTGTGGCGGCGGAGAAGAGAACCAGCTGGGGGGCGTGCAGCGCATAGGCGATGGAAACGCCTAACGCGGCGCCGGTAGCGCTTTTGCAATATTCAGCAATTGTGTGGAACAGGGCGAACTGGGTTTTGTCTCCCAGGGTGCCAAAGATCGTGCCGATCAGCAGTGAGGCAAACAGGCCAAAGGCCATGGCTCCCAATGCATCGATGAGATAGGTTTTTACGGTAATGTTGATGTTTTTCTTTTTCAGAAATTCTTTTACTGTAGTGTGTGCCATAAGGTCTCTCCTTTTTTGGTTGTCGTCTGGCTGTCCGCCAGGGTTTGCCTGCAAGACTGCCGCCTGGCATAAGCCTGACGCTTATTGGCCGACAGCATTACAGGGTGGGAAAGGGGCACACATTTGACATTCCCAGGTCAAAGCAGTTGCTTGTTATCTTACCATAAGATTGGGAAAATGCAAGAAAAAAATGGAAAAAACAGAAAAATGTTAAAATGTTAACGATACGGAACTTGTGGAAATCAACCGAAAAAGGAGTTCAGGTATGGTACGAAAGATTTGCCCGGTATGTGACCAGGTGATGAAATATCCGCATTACTGCCCAAATTGTGGCAGCTGGGTCAAACATCCCCACATACAAGAAGTGAACTACTATCTAAATGAGAGGCATCCGCAAAGGGAGGCAGCCTGCAGCTACCATGGCAACACCGCAGCGGCCAGTCAGAGTCCGCCTGGGATCCAACGTCCCCCGGCAGCCAGCCAGAGTCCGCCTGGGATCCAACGTCCTCCGGCAGCCAGCCAGAGTCCGCCTGGGAACCAACGTCCCCCGGCGGCCAATGGTTCCAAGGGTACGGCAGGATGGGTCATGCAAGGCGGCTCCGGCCAGCCAGACTGGGGCATGGCTGCTTTACATCCCGGCAAAGGCCACAGCCCTTCCACAGACGGGGCAATACATAAAAACAAAAGTTCTTCCTTTGCGGTAATTGCGGTGGCGGCAGGCATTGCCGTCTTCCTGCTCCTTTTCGTGGCGGCTCAGCTATGCATAAAGCACAGCGTCGGCGTCAGCATCCCCTATGAGGATTCCCTGCCCTTTGAGGAGGACTGGTGGGATGGGGATTTGGAGGAATATACCATGGATTATGACTACGACGGCGAGGACAGCGCTGCCCGGGAATTATCGGATGAGGATGTGGTTAAGGCAGGGGAGAAATGCAGTGAAAACGGGCATTTTGGGATTTCCGGAGCAGAGATAGAGGAATTTACCAGGCAGGCCCTGAAAGAATATGGCTGTGATCCCGGGGAAGGGCAGATCAGCAGAACTTCCTGCAATAGGGAATATCAGGATTATGACGGGGAGTATACCTATACGGATTATTCCACATATGTTACCATTTGGGTCAGGGAAGCTGCGGGCAGTGAAGATTATGGGGATTATGGGGAGTATGTGGAAATATGCTATGATACGGCCACCGGGCAGCTCCATGGGATTGAACTTGGGCTGGAGGACAGGGAAATGCTGGCGGGACTGTCTTACAAAATGATGGAGCAGCTGGGAAGGTACGGCGGTTTTACAGAGGGAAACTGGTCAGATTCCGTAAGGAGAGACATGCCCCGGGTCCTGGATACCAGCAACGGATATTCCCTGCAGGCGGGGAACCTTTTTATTTTAGGATATGGTTATGAGGGCATGTATTGGTTTAATGTCAGCCTTACCGGGGAACTGGAAGAAACAAAAGGGCCGGAGGATGAAAGCAGGTAAGAGCCAAAGACGATGAAGAGTGACGATGAGGAACAAGGAGAGAAAAGATGAAGATCAGGGATATTCTTACAAAGGGTGGGCCGACCCTCTCTTTTGAAGTGTTTCCGCCCAAAACAGAGGATAAATATGAACTGGTGGAGCAGGCGGCGGTTGAGATTGCCAGGCTGAAGCCTGCTTTTATGAGTGTGACCTATGGGGCAGGTGGCGGAACCAGCCGTTATACGGTGGATATCGCCGCCACGCTTCAGGCACAGGGGGTGACGCCGTTAGCACACCTGACCTGCGTCTCTTCCTCCCGGGAGAAGGTCACCTCGGTCTTGGAGGAACTGAAGGCTCGGGGAATTGAGAATGTCCTTGCCCTGCGGGGGGATATCCCTCCGGACGGGCAGGTGGAAAAGGATTACCATTATGCATCGGAACTGATAGCAGAGATCCGCAAAAGCGGGGATTTCTGCATCGGGGCGGCATGCTATCCGGAAGGGCATGTGGAATCGGAAAATAAGGCCCAGGATATCCACTATCTGAAGGAAAAAGTGGAGGCAGGCTGTGATTTTGTGACCACCCAGATGTTTTTCGACAATAATATTTTATATAATTACCTGTACCGGATCCGGGAGGCAGGGGTTATTGTGCCGGTGGTGGCAGGGATCATGCCAGTGACCAACAAGGCACAGATTAAGAGGATCTGCTCTATGTCAGGGACTTACCTGCCCTCGCGCTTTAAGGCCATCGTAGACCGGTTTGGGGACAACCCGGCGGCAATGAAGCAGGCCGGCATAGCCTATGCGACAGAGCAGATTATCGACCTGATTGCAAATGGGGTCAATGGAATCCATGTGTATTCCATGAACAAGCCGGATGTGGCAGCCAGGATCCGGGAGAGTTTGTCCGAAATCATAAAGTAGGACGTGGCAGTGCCTTGGGACAGCAGGAAGAAAGAGGAAAAGGCAGAGGGGCGTGGATGGACAGGATGAAACAATGGCTTGGGTCAGGGGAGGGGTTTCCCTGGGATGAACGGGAAATCTTGCGGTATTTGGGCCACCGGGGCCAAGAGATCCCGGAAAATGTGGAACAGCTGATCGGGGAATGCCAGAGGGAATTAGAGCAGGCAGCGACGGCGAGATCCGTCTGCGTGGAATATCCCCTGGCAATCCGGGAGCATGTGATTGATATGGTTTTTTTGCAGACAAAGAGCAGGAGCCTGGAAAAGAACCTTAAGGATTGCGGGAGGATCTTGGTGTTCGGCGCCACGCTGGGAAGCAGGGTGGATGTGCTGCTTAAGCGGTACGGGCAGCTTTCGGTGAGCCGGGCAGTGGTTCTCCAGGCTGCCTCTGCCGCCATGCTGGAGACCTATTGTGACTATTGCAATGAAGTCTGGCGGGAGGAATACCAAAAAAAGGGCTGGTATATGCGCCCGCGTTTCAGCCCGGGCTATGGTGATTTCCCCCTGGAATGCCAGAAGGAAATCGCCGGGGCGCTGGAGATGAACAAACGTATCGGAGTCACGCTGACGGACAGCCTTTTGATGGCTCCCTCCAAGTCCGTAACAGCAGTGATAGGCCTTAGCAGAAAGCCTAAGATGTGCAGCATACAGGGATGTGAGGCGTGTGGGAGGACAGGCTGCGAATACCGCAGGTAAAGAAAAGGAGGCAACAGTGGATATCAGAAAAGCGATGGAAGAAAGGCTCTTGTTCTGTGACGGAGGCATGGGAAGCCTTTTGCAGGCCAGGGGATTAAAGCCCGGTGAACTTCCGGGGATCTGGAATATCACCCATCCGGAGGCATTGGTGGAGATCCACAGGGCATACCTGGAGGCGGGGGCAGATATTGTGACCACCAACACCTTCGGCGCGGACGGGTTAAAATACAACGGACAGATGGGATATTCCGTGGAGGAAGTGGTGCGGGCAGCGGTGCGCAATGGGCGGGAAGCCATCCGGCAGGCAGGGAAAGAGGCATATATTGCCTTAGATATGGGGCCCACGGGGAAGCTTTTAAAGCCTCTTGGGGATCTGGGCTTTGAGGATGCAGTACGGCTTTTCGGCCAAGTGGCGGCAATCGGTGCAAGCGAGGGCGCGGACCTGATCCTGATTGAGACAATGAGCGACAGCTATGAGGCCAAGGCAGCAGTCCTGGGGGCAAAGGAAAACTGCAGCCTTCCGGTGTTTGTGACCGTGACTTTTGACGAGAAGGGGAAACTCCTGACCGGAGGCAGCCCGGCCTCGGTGGTTGCCATGCTGGAGGGGCTGGGGGTGGATGCCCTGGGGATGAACTGCGGGCTGGGGCCAATGCAGATGAAGGGGATCTTAAAGGAGATTCTGTCGCTTTCCTCCCTGCCGGTGATTGTCAATCCCAATGCAGGCCTGCCCCGCAGTGAAAACGGAAAGACCGTATATGATATTGATGCAGATACCTTCGCCGGCCTTATGAGGGAGATTGCCCTGATGGGGGCAAGGGTTGTGGGGGGATGCTGCGGCACCACGCCGGAACATATCCGGCGGACAGTAAAAGCCTGCCAGGGGATAGAGCCGGTGCCGGTGAAGCAGAAAGGGCGGACTGTGGTATCCTCTTTTGCCCGGGCAGTGGTGATTGACAGGGATCCGGTGATTATCGGCGAGAGGATCAACCCGACGGGGAAGCCGAAATTCAAGCAGGCGCTGCGGGATCATAATCTGGAATATATTCTGCAGGAAGGGGTTGCCCAGCAGGATCATGGCGCCCATGTGCTGGATGTGAATGTAGGGCTGCCGGAGATTGATGAGCCGTCTATGATGGAGGAGGTGGTCAGGGAACTCCAAAGCATCATTGACCTGCCGCTGCAGATCGACACTTCGGATCTGGCTGCCATGGAGCGGGCTATGCGGGTGTACAATGGCAAGCCGCTGATCAATTCCGTCAACGGAAAGGAAGAATCCATGAGAGGGGTATTCCCCCTGGTGAAGAAGTATGGGGGAGTGGTGGTAGCCCTGGCGCTGGACGAAGGCGGGATCCCGGAGACGGCGGAGGGGAGGCTTAAGGTAGCCAAAAAGATCTATGATAGGGCTGCGGAGTATGGCATCGGGGCGGAGGATATTGTGGTTGATGCCCTGTGCATGACCATCAGTTCGGATGGCAGGGGGGCAGTCACTACCCTGGAGGCAGTGCGCCGGGTCCGGGACGAACTTGGCGGGAAGACAATCCTGGGGGTGTCCAATATTTCTTTTGGCCTTCCGGTGAGGGAGAACATCAATGCCGCTTTTTTTGCCATGGCTCTGCAGAACGGGCTTAGCGCAGCCATCATTAACCCCAATTCCGACGGGATGATGCGGGTCTACCACAGTTTCCGCGCATTGGCGGCACTGGATGAAAATTGTGGGGATTATATCCGGGTTTACGCACAGGAAGCGGCCAGGAAGAAGGCGGCGGCCGGGAGCGCTGAGGGAAAAGCGGCGGCATATTTGGTGTCCGCCCGGAACGGACAGGAAGCCGGGGATGGGCAAAGTTCTGCTGACACAGCTTCTGCCCTGGCGGTCAGTATTGAGCGGGGGATGAAGGAGCAGGCGGTCAGGGCAGTGGGGGAACTTTTGGCAAAACGGGATCCCCTGGAGGTGATTAACCAGGAGATGATACCTGCCCTTGACCGGGTGGGCAAAGGCTTTGAGGCAGGCACAATCTTCCTGCCGCAGCTTCTGATGAGTGCGGAGGCGGCCAAGGCGGCTTTTGAGATAGTCCGGGAAAGCCTGCAGGCCTCCGGAGGGGAGCAGGAGAAAAAGGGAGAGATCATCCTGGCTACGGTGAAGGGGGATATCCATGATATCGGGAAAAATATTGTGAAAGTCCTTCTGGAGAATTATGGCTATGAGGTGCTTGACCTGGGCAAAGATGTGGCTCCGGAAAAGATTGTGGGCTTAGCCGTGGAGAGGCGGGTGAGGCTGGTAGGCTTAAGTGCACTGATGACCACCACGGTTCCCAGCATGGAGGAGACCATTGCCCTGCTGCGCCAAAAGGCGCCATGGGCAAGGGTGATGGTTGGAGGTGCGGTGCTCACAAGGGAGTATGCCGATTCCATGGGCGCGGATTCCTATTGCCGGGATGCTATGGCATCAGTGAATTATGCGGAGGAGGTTTTCAGAGGGAAGTAACACAGGGTCCCCTGATTTGTTGCGGAAACGGAAATTTTCCCTTGTATTTAGGGGTATCTTCCGGTAAAATAGGGATAGGCTGAATTGGGATTCTCTCAGGACAGGAGAGATGAACATGGGAAAATTTAGATATGGTAAATGGATGGCTCTGGCGGTGTTTTTTGCCGCGGCGGGATGTTCCTATAGCTGTGGCAAAAGAGACCAGGGGGAGTTGCTGGCGGCCCTGCAGGCAGAGAGCCCGGGGGAAGGCCAGGAGGAAGTCCAGGAAGAAACCCAAAAGGATGTGTCCCGGAGGGAGACGGAGGAAGTACAGGAATATAAGGGAACCGAGGCGGGGGAAGAACCGGCTGTTTCAGAGGAGGCAGGGGCATCCTGTTTTGTGCATGTCTGTGGAGAGGTAGAGAATCCGGGGGTCTATGAACTGGCAGAGGGACAGCGGGTTTTTGAGGCAATTGCCATGGCAGGGGGATTTTGCGAAGGGGCGGCACGTGACTATCTGAACCTGGCGGAGCCTGTCTGGGACGGTATGAGGCTGGAGGTGCCAAATCATGAACAGGCCCCTGCGACGGAATGGACGGCGCCTGCGGGAAGCCAGGCTGCCTTAGGCAGGGGATTTGGCGTACAGCCGGGTGCATCTCCGGGAAAAGTGAATATCAATACAGCGGCCAAGGAAGAATTGATGACCCTAAAAGGGATCGGAGAGGCAAAAGCAGAGGACATCATCCGTTACCGGCAACAGAGGGGCGGATTTGAGCGGATTGAAGATATTATGGAGATATCAGGAATTAAAAATGCTGCATTTGAGAAAATAAAGGATGACATCACTGTATGACAGCAGGGGAAGGGGAGGAAAATGGCAAGGATTCTGGTTGTGGATGATGAGAAGCTGATTGTGAAAGGGATCCGCTTCAGCCTTGAGCAGGACGGCATGGAGGTGGATTGTGCATATGACGGGGAAGAAGCAATCGAACTGGCAAAGCAGAACGAATACGATGTGGTGCTGTTGGATATCATGCTGCCCAAATTTGACGGCTTTGAGGTGTGCCAGGCCATTCGGGAGTTTTCGGAGATGCCGATCATCATGCTGACGGCAAAGGGCGGTGATATGGATAAGATTTTAGGCCTGGAATACGGTGCGGATGATTATATCACCAAGCCCTTTAATATCCTGGAGGTCAAGGCGCGGATCAAGGCGATCATGCGGCGGAATGCCAGGAGGTCAGGAAAGGGCGGGCGCCAGGAAAACCAGATGATTACTGCCGGGGAGTTAAAGCTGGACCGGGAGGGCAGGCGGGTGTTTATCGGGGAGAAGGAGATTAACCTGACGGCAAAGGAGTTTGACCTCCTGGAACTGTTTGTCTGCAATCCCAATAAGGTGTATAGCCGGGAGACCCTGCTGTCCCTGGTGTGGGGGAACAAGACCACGGATTCAGGGGATGTGCGCACGGTAGACGTGCATGTGCGGCGGCTCCGGGAGAAGATTGAGCCCAGCCCCAGTGACCCCAGGTATGTGCATACAAAGTGGGGGGTCGGCTATTATTTCCGGGTATGAGGCGGAAAGGAAGAAAAGGAGTAAAATGGCATGGATATTATCATCAGGCAGGTGATGCCGGAGGATCTGGATGCCGTGGCCCGGGTGGAGGCAGTCTGTTTCCCGCAAGCAGAAGCCGCGTCCCGGGCTTCTTTTGCACAGAGGATCAGGGCATTTCCGGAAAGCTTTTTTGTGGCGGAAAGACAGGGAGAGATTGTGGGCTTTATCAATGGCTGTGTGACGGACAGCCGGGTAATCTGTGATGAGATGTTTGAGGATATCCGTTGCCACAGGCCGGAAGGGGCCTACCAAAGCATTTTCGGCTTGGATGTGGCGCCGGAGTTCCGCCGGCAGGGGCTGGCCGCCCGGCTGATGAGGCATATGATGGCACAAGCACAAAAAAGAGGCAAAAAAGGGCTGATTCTGACCTGCAAGGACAGGCTGATCGGTTATTACGAACAATTTGGCTACCGGAATCTGGGGGTTTCCCGTTCCGTGCATGGAGGGGCAGTTTGGTATGATATGATCCTGGAATTTGATTCCTGCGGGAAGGAAGGGGAGGGAGGACATGAAAAAGAAAAGTCTTGAGGGGCAATGGAGGAGGCTGGATAATACGGCAAAGATTTTCCCGGTGATTGCCAATGAGAATATGAGCCAGGTATTCCGGATCTCGGTGACCTTGAAAGAAAAGATCCAGCCGGAGGTATTGCAGCAAGCACTGGAGGATATCCTGCCCCATATCCGGAATTTCCGGGTAAGGCTGCGCCAGGGCTTTTTCTGGTATTATTTTGAGGAGAATAAACGGGTTCCCCAGGTACAGCGGGAATCCACTTACCCCTGCCGCTATTTCGACCCCCATGGGAACCGGAAATTTTTGTTCAGGGTCACCTATTATGAGAAGAGGATTAACCTGGAAGTATTCCACGCCCTGACAGACGGCCTGGGGGCGGTGAATATGTTAAAGGACCTTACCGGGCGTTACCTGCAGCTGATCCACGGGGATGAAGACGAATTCTGGACAAGTGAGGACGAGAAGACACAGAAGGAGCAGGAGTTTTCGGTGGAAGACAGTTATCTGGAGAATTACCGCCAGGTTTCCCGGCGCAAATACAGTTCCCATCCCGCTTACCGGCTGGAGGGGAATTATCTGCCGCTGGGTACAGGACAGGTGCTCCATGGATACGTGAATACGGGAGAATTAAAAAAGGTATGCCACCGCTATGGGGTCAGCATCACAAAATACCTGGCAGCGGCGCTGATCTGGTCCATCTGGCAGGAATACCTGGAGGGAAAGCCCTGGGCAGAGCCGGTGGTGCTCAACCTGCCGATTAACCTGCGGGCGTTTTTCGGCTCGGAGACGATGGCGAATTTCTTTGCGGTTACCATGATCGGGTATCTGTTTGACAACCCGGATGTGAGTTTTGAGAAGCTGTTGGGAAAAATCTCACGGCAGATGGACAGAAAGATTGACAAAAAACGCCTGGAGGAAAGTATTTCCTATAATGTGTCAAGGGAAAAAAAGTGGTATCTGCGGGTGATCCCCCTGGTGATAAAGAGGCTGGCGCTGAATCTGGTGTTCCGCCTGAAAGACCGGGCGTATACGATGACGCTTTCCAATGTGGGGGTGATCCGGATGGAGCCGGAGTATGAGAAGGAAATTGAGAGGTTCCATCTGATGATCGGCGTGTCCCGGAGGCAGCCGCTTAAGTGTGCGGTCTGTGCTTACGGGGAGGAAGTGGTAGTTACCTTTACCTCCGTGTTTTCGGACAGCCATCTCCAGCGGCGTTTCTTTGACAAACTGAAGGAGGAGGGGATCCGTGTCCAGCTGGAGGGCAATGAACCTTCGTCAGCCAGGAAGAGGGACATGTATCCCCGTATCCGCAAGGTGCTGATCCTGCAAAAAGGGGGGGAAGCGAAGGCATCGCGGATGGTTAAGCAGGTTGGCCAGACCGGCGGTGAGGCGGCCAGGGGGCTGAAGGGCTATCTGGCAGGGGAAAGGGACTGGAAGGAAGAACTGCACAGGCGGATGCATGTGTGAGAAAGGCCGGTGGGAGTGCCGGACAGACAGGAGGTCTGATGAGAACGGATAAAGTAAGCCTGCGGGGCAAGCTGATGCGGGACATGATGCACAATATGATGGATTCGGCCATGGGGCGCCGGATCCAGACCGGGGAACTGCGCAAGAACCCGGTGGAGCCTGCGTGGATTTGCCCGGCGGAATACGAATATGAGATTGTGGAGCAGGAGAATTTTCTGATGGAGTATCTGCGCCCTGCCCAGGTAAGCACAGGACGGGTAGTCCTGCAGCTTCACGGGGGAGGCTATATCGGGCCCATGAAGAACATTTACCGGGATTTTGCGGTGTATTACTCAAAAAAAAGCATGGGCGGAGATGTGCTGACCATCGATTACCGGGTGGCTCCGGAGTTTCCGTATCCGGCTGCCCTTTTGGATGCGGTGGATGCCTACCGGTGGCTCCTGGAAGAGAAGAAGTATGCACCTGATAAGATCGTGGTGGCAGGGGATTCGGCAGGGGGCGGCCTGGCGCTGGCGCTGGCCATGTATCTGCGGGACCAGGGGACAGCGGCGCCTGCAGGCCTGGTGCTCATGTCTCCCTGGACGGATTTGACCTGCAGCGGGGAGAGCCATGAGACGAATTTCCACCGGGATCCCCAATTTGGGGGAACCACGGATAACCTTCTCCATGACAGTGCATATATCGGGGATGCCGACCCCAAAGACCCTTACCTGTCACCAGTGTTTGGCAGGTTTGACAAAATACCGCCGGTCCTGATGCAGGTGGGCAGCGAGGAAGTGCTGCTTAGCGATACCCTGGAAGTGGCAGATAAGATCCGGGCCGAGAAGGGGAAACTCCGGGTGTCCGTGTATGACGGAATGTTCCATGAGTTCCAGATGGCGCTGCGGCTGATTCCGGAGAGCCGGGAGGCCTGGGAGGAAGTGGGGACATTCCTGGAGATCATCTATGGGATCCGCCGCAGGCCGGAGGGCAAGGTGGTAAGGCGGGTGAAGTCAGGCCGGCGCCAGAGGGACAGGCAATGAAGATTACGCTGGTAGCAGTGGGGAAGATAAAAGAACGGTTCTTTGCGGATGCGGTTGGGGAGTATGCAAAACGGCTGGGGAAGTATTGTAAGCTGGAGATTCTCCAGGTGGCAGATGAAAAGACACCGGATAAAGCCAGTGAGGAACAAAAAAGGCAGATTAAGGAACGGGAGGGGCAGCGGATCCTGTCCCAAATCAAGGAGGGGGCTTATGTGATAGCCCTTGCCATCGAAGGGGAGACGGCAAGTTCCGAAGGGCTGGCGGAGAAAATAGAACAGCTGGGGATTGGGGGAAAGAGCCAGGTGGTGTTTGTTATTGGCGGTTCTTTGGGGCTGTCAGAGGCAGTGCTTAGGCGTGCCGATGAAGCGTTAAGCTTTTCCAGGATGACCTTCCCGCACCAGCTGATGCGGGTGATCCTTTTGGAGCAGATTTACCGGAGTTACCGCATTATTGCAGGAGAGCCGTACCATAAGTAGTTTATCTTACTGTTCATGGGCAATGTCAGTTAGTTAAGCTGTTCCAAAAGGTACGCCAGGGAAGCGGGGAGCGAAGCCATCGTAGAGGGTCTGCTGCTTTTTCCGGTTTCGAGATCAAGAATTCCTAAAATTTCTGAATTTTGCTAAAAACGAAACGAAAATTCAAGGATTTCTAAATCTCTGCAAAGTCAAAATCTGCAGACCCTTTCCGATGGCTTCTCTCCCCGTTTCCCTGGCTGTGTTTCGCGATCCCTTAACTTACTGACATTGCCCATGAATTGTAACTAGTTTATGAAATTATAAGAAATGGGTGGCAATAAATGGTTGAATTTGCTGTCCCGCTGATTTATACTGGAATTGCCGGGGGCAGCGGAAAAAGAGTACGGGGCGCTTTGGCGAGTAAAGGACAGGAGGAGTAAAGATGAAACGGGAAAATATGGGAAAGCGGCTGGCGGTTATTTCGGCGGCAATGGTTTTGTCGGTGGCAGCAGCTGTGTCCGTGTGGGCGAAAACAAAACTGGATACAGTGTCCGAGGTATACTGGAACGAGGACGAGGAGAATGAGAGCAAGTGGACGGAGGCCGTCTGGGAGGCCGTGGAGGATGCCAACCAGTATGAGGTTGCCTTGTACCGGGACGAGTCCAGGGTGGCATCAGTCAAGGTCAAGGGAACCAAGACCACCTATAATTTTAAGCGCAAGATGGATAAGGAGGGGGACTATAGCTTCCGGGTGCGTGCGTTAGCGAAGGAGAAGAGCAAAGAATATTCCGACGGTTCCTGGTCGGATTATTCCGATGGCCTTTATATTTCGGAAGAACGTGCAGAGTACAACAAGTCAGGGAAAGCAGTTGACACAAGCAAGGAAGGCCCGGGGATGCCCCAGGGTACGGAGACGTCCTCCCAAGGGGAAGCCACACAGCAGACCCCGGGAAACCAGGAGGAAGGAACGGCGGCGCCTGCCGAAGGGCAGTGGCTGCAGGATGCCGTGGGCTGGTGGTACCGCAGGGCTGACGGGACATATCCGGCAAACAGCTGGTTTATGGATCCGGCAAGCGGAAAGTACTACATGTTTGATGGCCAGGGATATATGAAGACCGGTTGGATTGACTGGGAGAATAAGAGATATTACTGTGATGAAAAGGGAACCCCTTCCGGCGCCATGGTTACGGGGACTTATATGATTGACGGGCTGGAGTATGAGTTTGACAATTCCGGTGCGATGATGGATGATGACATTCTGTCAGGCGGTTCTTCCTCAGGCGAGGAGGACTAGTGTCTTGACCGGGCAGTGAGAAAGACAGGGCGGACACAAGCATATTTTGTCCCTCCCCTCATATATTGTATTACGGAGTGAAGCAGAGACATGCTGCCAGCCATGCTGCGGCGCTGCCTCCGGGATACAGTATATGAGGGGAGGGGATTTTTATTGTTGGAAGAGATGATTTAATCCGGATTTTTTCTAAAGATATCAGAAACATTCTCAGGCAGGTATCCGTAGACTTTGAGCAGGTACAGGAGATTCGCCTGCGGGTACATTCGCCGCTTCTTATGATTCATAACAACCATGAATTTTATATAGCTTCTGACGGGCAGCTGAGCAAAAGGGCAGGGGATAGTTTCCGGGTAAGCAGGAAGGATATAAAAGAGACCCTGGAATATATCAGCGAGTATTCCCTGTATGCATTTGAAGAGGAGATAAAGCAAGGCTTTATCACCATTCAGGGCGGGCACAGGATTGGTATTGCGGGGAAGGTGGTGGCGGATCCAAAGGGGATCCGCAGCATGAAGTTCATTTCCTTTGTCAATGTACGCCTGTCCCATCAGATCCTCGGATGCGCAAATAAGGTTTTGCCTTATCTGCTTGACCAGGGGAAGGTTTTACATACACTGCTGATTTCGGCGCCGCGGTGCGGGAAGACCACCCTTTTGCGGGACATTATCCGCCAGCTGTCAAACGGAAGCAATTTGTGCCCAGGGGTTACGGTGGGGGTGGTGGATGAGCGTTCGGAAATAGGGGCCTGCTACCAGGGGGTGCCGCAGAATGACCTGGGGATCCGGACAGATGTCCTGGATTGCTGCCCGAAGGCGCTGGGGATGATGATGCTGATCCGTACCATGTCGCCTCAGGTGATTGCTGTGGACGAAATCGGGAGCTGGCAGGAACTGGAGGCAATAGAATATGCCATGAACTGCGGCTGCCGCCTGATCGCCACGGTACATGGAACTTCAATGGATGATATCCGGCAGAAGCCTGTGTTAAAGAAAATGGTGCAGGACAGGTGGTTTGAACGGTATGTCATCTTAAACAGCCAGGGCGGGCCGGGGAATGTGGGACAGATCTATGATTCCCGGGGGGCAAGGCTGGACCGGCCGGGGAGGGAGGCTTATGACGGTTAGTTTTTTTCTGAAAGCTGCCGGCTGTGGGATGGTAGTGGCCGGGACATCGGGGTATGGTTCCTGGATGGCAGCCAGTTACCGGCAGAGGCTTGGAATGCTTGTGGAGTTAAGGCAGATGATATTTTTGCTGAAAGGGCAAATCATATATGCAAATGCCCCGCTTCCGGAGGCCTTTGAGGCGGTAGGGCAGCGGATGGAGGGAGTGCTCCCGGAATTTTTTTTGCAGGTTGCAAGGAGGTTGGACGGGCAGCAGGGCAAAACGTTTTGTGAGATATGGAAGGAAGAGGTGGCAGGGATCAGCCCGGAGGCCCCCCTGGCCCAAACGGACAGGCAGTCCCTGGCAGCGTTGGGGGAGCATCTGGGCTATTTGGACAGGGACATGCAGGAGAGGAACCTTTTGCTTTATCTGGAACAACTGGATCTGGCAATCAGTGGCCTGAGGGACCGGCAGGAGGAGAAATGCCGCTTGTATACAAGCTTGGGGGTAATGGGCGGCCTGTTCCTGGCAGTTTTGGTGTTGTGATTGCACAAGGAGACGGAGGAATGTATGGGAGTCAACCTGATTTTTAAAATTGCGGCGGTGGGGATTTTGGTTTCTGTGATCTGCCAGATATTGAAGCATAGCGGACGGGAGGAACAGGCGTTTTTAACCAGCCTGGCAGGGCTGATTCTGGTATTGTTCTGGATGGTTCCTTATATTTACGAATTGTTTGAGACCATAAAAAGCCTGTTTGCATTGTAGGAGGGATGCATATGACAGTGATTGCCATCAGTGTGGTGGGTATAATTACGGTGATGCTGGCAGTGCAGCTGAAAGGGCTAAAGGGGGAGTATGGGACTTACCTGGCTGCCGCGGCTGTCTGTTTTATTTTTTTCTGCGGGGCATCAAAGCTGGAGTCGATCCTGGATGCGGCAAGGCGGATCCAGGAGATGGTCCAGATCAACCAGGTATATCTGATGACATTGTTAAAGATTACAGGGATTACTTATATAGCAGAGTTTGCAGCCGGGATCTGCAAGGATGCGGGGTATGGTTCGATTGGGAACCAGATTGAAATATTCGGGAAGCTGTCGATTATGGCAATGAGCATGCCAGTGATGCTGGCGCTTTTAGAGGCGCTTAAGGAACTGATGGCTTAAAGGCTCCTGGCCGGGAAAATAAGGTGGGGTAAAAGGGATGAGCAGATGGGCAGTGGCAGGGATTAGGGCAGTGGCAATATGCCTTCTGATGCCATGGATGATGCTGACAGCGGCTGCGGCAGAGAGGGAGGAGCCGGATTTTGGACTTTGGGAGGAAAGGATGGCAGGGGAGTGGGAAGGAATTGACCACTTTTTAGAGGGAAGGGCCAGTGATGGGGGAATGGAGGTCAGCTTTTCGGGATTGGCGAAAGCGCTGGCAGCAGGAGAGTGGCAGAAGGCCGGGGAGATGGCGGTGGGAGGGCTGAAACAATCCCTGCTCCAGGAGGTTTCCCGCGGAGGGCGCCTGGCAGGGGAACTTTTAGCCCTGGGACTGATTGGGGCTGTTTTTGCAAATTTTTCCCATATCTTTGCGGAAGGACAGATCTCGGAAACCGCGTTCTTTATGACATACCTGCTGGTATTTACGGTGTTGGCCTCTTCTTTTACAGACAGTATGGCTATTGTAGGGAGTGTGCTGACGCATCAGGTGGAATTTATGAAGGTGCTGGTTCCCTGTTATTTTCCGGTAGTGGCCTGGGCAGGGGGCAGCGCCTCATCCGTTGCCTGGATGGAATTTTTGCTGTTACTGATTGCAGCGGTCCAGTGGCTGTATTTGAGGCTGATCCTGCCGGTAACCCGGGTATATATTTTGCTTGTCCTGGCAGGGAATATAGTCAGGGAGGACATGCTTACCCGCCTGACAGAACTTTTGCGGTCCCTGGCCTGCTGGGGGAGCCGGTCCCTTTTGGGGCTGGTATTGGGATTCCAGCTGATCCAGGGGATGGTATTGCCATATGCGGATTCCCTCCAGATGGCAGGGATCAACCGGCTTTTGCAGGTGATACCGGGGATTGGGGACGGGGCAGGGGCAGTGACGAAAATGGTGCTTGGCACGGGGGTACTGGTAAAAAACAGCATGGGGGCGGCTGCAGTGGTTGTGCTGGTGGTATTGAGCGCCGTCCCCCTGCTTAAACTGGCAATCCTTTTGATTTTGTACCGTTCTGTGGCAGGGATCCTGCAGCCGGTGGGGGATAAGCGGCTGGTAGCGTGCATCAGCAGTGTGGCAGAGGGCCAGAGGATGCTGCTTGGCCTGGCAGCCTCGGGGCTGCTGCTGTTTGCGGCAACGATTGCTTTGGTCTGCCTGGGGACGAATGGCGTCTATCTGGGGGCTTAAATGATGGAGGGCAGGTTTGGACGGGATATATGGATGGATCAGGAGCATCATTGGCTTTTTACTGTTTCTGGCAGTGCTTGACAATTTAATTCCGGGAAAAAATTATCAGAAATATGTCCGTCTGTTTGCAGGAATGGCAACCATTCTGCTGGTGGCCCGCCCTCTGACGGGGGGATTGGGGCTGGAGGAGAAAATTGCCAGGGTTTATGAGGCGCTGGTGCTCCAATATGAGGCAAAGGATTTAAAGAAGGAAATCCTGGGAATGGAAAAGCAAAGGCTCGGGCAGATCATCGGGCAGTATGAACAGGCAGTGGCGGAGGATCTTACCTATATGGCCAGGGATATGGGGTTTGTTGTCTATGGGTGCCGGGCAAAAATAGGGGAGGAAGAAACAGAGGCAGAGTTTGGCCATGTGGTGCGCATCGAGATGCAGATAGGGCTGGGGGAGAATGAAAAGGGGGGGATAACAGGAGGGGAGAACCAGGAGGAAGAAGGAAAAGCCATAGGGGAAACGGCCGTTGTGCCAGTAGTGGTTGAGGAGATAAAGAATATTGGGGAGAAGGAGGGGCAAAAGGAGGCGGCGGATAAAGGGCAGCAGGAAAAGGAATATTCGGCAGTGGGAAGGCTGCGGAGGAAAATCGTGTCCTATTATGAACTGGAGGAGGATTATGTGGAAATTCAAGTCATTGAAGGGTAGGGATAAATGGCTGTTTTTGCTGACAATTGGTATTATTTTATGTATTCTGGCCTTCCCGGCAGACCGTTTGGCCAGGCAGGGGATAAGGGAGAGGCAGGAAAATACGGCAGAGGGGGACGCTCCAGGTACAGGCGGCATAAAACGGGCTGATGGTTTCGGGGGCGGTGCAGGAGAAGAGGAGAGCAGCCAGGCAGGGGGCGGCTGGGGAGAGGATGGGGCAGTGCCGGCGGCAGCTGGCGCAAACAGCAGCTATGAGGCAGAACTGGAACGCCGGGTGCGGGAAATCCTGAAGAATGTGGAGGGGGTAGGTGAGGTTGACGTGATGATCGTGCTGAAGTCTTCGGCAGAGAAGGTGGTCCATGTGGATGGCAGCAGCAGCCGTTCCCTCACGGAGGAGCAGGACAGCAGCGGGGGGACACGCAAGGTTGAAAACCAGGAGCAGGAGCATAATACAGCCATGATTTCCGGGGGCGGGCAAAATACCCCTATGGTTGCCAAGGAACTGTGCCCGGAGATTTCAGGGATCATAATCAGCGCACAAGGAGGGGGTGCCCCAGGCGTCCGGGCAGAAATTTCTGCTGCGATGGAAGCATTATTTGGGCTGCCGGCACATAAGATAAAAGTACTAAAGCGGGTGGAGTAAAGGAGTGTCAGATTATGAGAGAACGAAAATTTGGAATGAAGCTGAAGGACGGCAACATGAAAAAGCTGTTCCGCAGGAATCAGATTATCATCACGACCTTAGCGATTATGATTGCAGCGGCAGGGTATCTGAACTATGCGGGAAAAAAGGAACTGGAGGCCAGCAGTGATGACATGGTCTATGAGGCCGGGCTGATGGAGATTTCCGATGAGGATTTACTGAGGGAGAACCAGGCAGCGGCATCCAATTTTACCGGTGAAATCGAGGAGGCAGAGTCCATGGCAGGGGAGGAGTACCCGGTTTCCGCGGATGGCTATCAGGAAAATGGGCAATACGCGGAGATAGACAGCTGGGATGAGGGGGAGGATGCCGGAATGGAGAACCCCGGGGAGGCAGTGCTGACCAGCGGTATGACGGTTTCCGACTACATAGCCAATGTACAGCTGAACCGGGAGCAGATCCGGGCCAAAAATAAGGAGACTTTGAACAGCATTATCAATAATACGAATATTGAGGAGGCAGCCAAGCAGGAGGCCATCCAAAATATGATTGCAATGACAGCGGTGGCGGAAAAGGAAAATGCGGCGGAGACCCTGCTCCAGGCAAAAGGATTTTCGGATCCAGTGGTCAGCCTCACGGATGGGAAGGTGGATGTGGTGATCAATGCTACGGCAATTACCGACCAGCAGCGTGCCCAGATTGAGGATATTGTGAAAAGAAAAACAGAAGTTGCGGCGGACGGGATTGTGATTACGCTCCTGAATCTGGAGTGACCAGGAAAAATCCCAAAGATTCCCTATGCAAAACTGCCTCCATTTGTTATAATAATGATATCAGAAACTGTGAGGGAACTTGGCAGTTCCAGATCTTCTGGACTGTTATAAGGGATCAGCAGAATAGCAGGAGGTAGGATTGTGGCTGAGAACAAGGACGAGAAAAATACCCAAAAGGTATATGAAAAAGATGGGATCGGAGAGGTACAGATTGCAGATGAGGTGGTGGCAATCATTGCAGGGCTGGCGGCTACCGAGGTGGGCGGCGTGGATTCCATGGCCGGGAACATTACCAATGAATTGGTAGGAAAGCTGGGAATGAAGAATCTGTCCAAGGGCGTAAAGGTAGATGTGACGGAGGAACATGTGTCAGTGGATTTGTCCCTCAACATCAAGTATGGCTACAATATCCCGGAGGTCAGCGAAAAGGTACAGGAGAAGGTAAAGTCAGCGATTGAGAATATGACCGGGCTTACAGTGCTGGATGTAAATATCAAGATTGCCGGGGTAAACCTGGCGGAGGAAAAGTAGAACAAGGGGCTTGCCGCATTTTGCGGCAGGCCCCTTTGGGTTGGAGGGAGGCACGCTTTGACAAGGCTGGCGGAAAGAAAAGCCGGCTGCCTAAAAAGAGGCCTCTTGGCAGCAGTGCCTCAGGAACCCCAGCGGAATACGATGATTCCGGCGATGGCGATTGCGGCGCCGATGAGTTTTTTCCACTCGAAGGAAGCTTTTTCCACGCCGAAAAGGCCGAACAGTTCGATGGCGTAGGCGACAATGATCTGGGTAACCACGATCAGCAGGGTTGCCTTGGCGGGGCCTAAGCCGTCCATGCTTTTGATTACGGTAAAGGTGATGAAGGCGCCGATCAGGCCTCCTAAAAGCATATACCAGGGCCGGACCTGCAGGATGGCCAGGGCCGGGCTTTTGTCAGCAAAGAACCATAGGGCAACACAGGTGAAAAAGGCTGTCAGCTGAACCCACCCGGCTGCGACCCAGATCCCGGTCTGCTTCGTGGCTTCTGTGTTTAGGACGCCCTGGATGCTCATCAGGGCGCCGGAGAGCAGTGCAATCAGAAATCCCCACATAGAGAAACCTCCAGACTTTTGATGGTTTAGTTGTTTTCCCTAGTTTTAGCAGGGCAGGGAAAAAATATTCTGTACAAGATATTTTTTTCAGGATATAATGGGGCGGCAGAGAGGAAAAAGGAAAGGAGGGAAAAGGATGAATGGACTGGTGGTATTAGCGTCCGCATCCCCAAGGCGCAGGGAACTTTTGCACCAGGTAGGGCTGATGCCGGAAATCATTCCCAGCCGGATTAAAGAGGCGGTTACCGGCAGGGAGCCGGGGCAGATTGTGCAGGAGTTGTCGCGGCAGAAAGCGGAAGACGTGTTTTCGGTATGTGAGAAAAGGGAAGGCCCGATGGTGGTGATTGGTGCGGATACGGTGGTGTCCGTGGACGGGAAAATCCTGGGGAAGCCGGGATCAGAGGCGGAGGCAGTGCAGATGATCGGGCTTTTACAGGGCAGGGAGCATCAGGTGTACACGGGGGTTTTCATGATATTTGGCCCTTCGGGGGAACGGCTGGCCTTTGCGGAGCGGACAGATGTGCAGGTGTGCCCGATGAGCCGGGAGCAGATTGCATGGTATGTGGCTACGGGAGAGCCGATGGATAAAGCGGGTGCTTACGGGATCCAGGGATATTTTGCCGCTTTCATTGAAGGGATCCGGGGAGACTATAACAATGTGGTCGGACTGCCGGTTGGACGGGTGTGCCGGGAACTGATGGGGAGAGGGTGGAGATTGTTTTAAATAACCCTTGCCTTTTGGTTTAGGGGAGCCCCGGGAGGGGAATACTGTCATACAGAAAAAAGCTTCGGAAAGGTGACAGTATGCGCAGGAGGAGTTATATCAGCCAGTATCTTAAGGATTTAGTCCCGGTGGCGTTTGAGTTGGAAACCGCCAGGGAATTTCAGGCATTTGGGACGGGGCCGGCCCAGTTTAAGGTTAAGCTGAACCGGGATATCCCCAAAAGAGAATTGTTAAGGAGCACTTCTTTGGCTTTGGGGGAGGCTTATATCCGGGGGGATGTGGAGATTGACCGGGATCTTTATGAGGTACTGGACATGTTTTTGGGGCAGATAGAGCATTTCCGGTTAAGCCCTGCTGCCCTGCATGGCCTGCTGCATTCCTCGCTGGCGGCAAAAAAGCAACAGCAGGAGGTCTCTTCCCACTATGATATCGGCAACGATTTTTACCGTCTTTGGCTCGATGAAACCATGAGTTATTCCTGCGGTTACTTTAAAAACCCGGGAGACAGCCTGTTTGAGGCGCAGGTGGCCAAGGCAGACCTTATTTTGAAAAAACTGCATCTTGAGATGGGGATGACCCTTCTTGATGTGGGGTGCGGATGGGGGTTTCTGCTGATGAGGGCAGCCAGGCGTTACGGGGTGAAGGGGGTGGGGATTACGTTGAGTAAGGAACAGTACCAGCAATTTTCCAAAGAGATTAAGGAACAGCACCTGGAAGGTTTTCTGGAAGTAAGGCTGATGGATTACCGGGAACTCCCTAAGAGCGGGCTGCAGTTTGACCGGGTGGTTAGCGTGGGAATGCTGGAGCATGTGGGACGTGGCAATTATGGTATGTTTTTAAAGCATATTGGGGAGATATTAAAGCCAGGGGGGCTGTTTTTGCTGCATTTTATCAGTGCACAGAAGGAACATGCCGGGGATCCTTTTCTCCGCAAATATATATTCCCGGGCGGGGTGATCCCCAGCCTCCGGGAGGTGGTGGATCTTCTTCCGGAATATGATTTCCGGACATTGGATGTGGAGAGCCTGCGCCTGCATTATACGAGGACGCTGCTGTGCTGGCTGGATAATTTCCGGAAGCATAGGGAGAGGATTACAAAAGAGCGGGGAGAAGAATTTGTGAGGATGTGGGAGTTATATTTGGCAGCTTGCGGGGCGGCATTCCATCAAGGGATCGTGGATCTGCATCAGATCCTGATGTCAAAGGGAGTAAACAACGAACTGCCGATGGTGCGGGTGGTATAAAATCAAAAAACAACCCTGGAGGTTCCGTAAAGATGCGGGTTCCAGGGCTGTTTTTTATCTTTTGAGTGCAGGGCCATATTTGTTCTCTGCATATTCGCTGTCCTTGCAATACCAGACAAGAACAAGAATCCAGCCTACCAGGGGAACAAGGCTGATAAGATTCCATGCACCGCTGCGGCCGATGTCATGCATCCGGCGCCATGCCAGGGCAAGGCTCGGCAGCATCACAGCCAGGGAATAAATCCCGCCTACAATGGCAAATGCCGGTACGACGAAAGTCAGTATATTAATAATAACGCTCATGATTACATTGAACAGGTAGAAATACCAAAATTCACTGCGGCGTGCGCGGCCGGAAAAGTTCACATACTGACGGAATGCGCTGGAAATTGCTTCTGTAAATCCCATGATGGTTAACCTCCTTATGTATAGTACTGGTGAATCCCAAAATTCACCGCAGTATTATTATAGAGTTGTTTTTATGAAAAAGCAAGAAGAATTTAATCAAATATTTATTTTTCAAGGCAGGTACGCCTTGGGGAGAGGGAAGGGGAGAGGAGAATTCTGGCAGGGGTAAGGTGCTGCGGGTTTGAAGTAAAATAAGGATGGATTACTTGATTTTGACGGGGGATTCTGGTACAGTTTTATACAGGGGAAAGAAGCGGGGACAGCATAGGAGGAGAAAGGAATGTTCTGGAAAAAGAATGGGAAAAAGCAGGTGGAGTATGACAAGGCGGGGAAGATCCCGGTGATCCGGGCCAGCATTTGCACCGGGGAGAAGGTGGCGGGGTTCCGGGATGAAAAAACAGGAAAATTTGAAGACCTGATGGTGGTGCGGGGAGAGAAAGATCTTCAAAATTTCCTGAATTGGTATGGAGTGGAAGAGAAGGAGATCAGAAGAGAGTGGTGATTGCGGCCCTTTTATTGGATCGCATATTCCACGCTGATGTTTGCCTCTACTTCAATTTCACCAGGCATAACTTCCGCCTCGGCGCTGTCCATGGCGGCAGTGTTCCGGCTCAGTTTGGCTTCGTTGGCGTAACGGTAACGGTCATCGGCGGTGTGTTCCAGAATCTGTACGGGTTTGCCCAGAGTGCAGCCGCTGGCTTCTGCCAGTGCCTGGGCTTTTTCCTCAGCCTGTGACACGGCCATTTTCAGTGCTTCCTGGTAACATTCATCGTAGCTGCTGGAAAGGAAGGATACAGACTGGATCTGGTTTACCCCGGATTCCACCGATTTTTCCATCACAAGGCCTGCCTGTTCCAGGGGGATGCCGGTTACGGTCACCTGGGTGATTGCCTCATAGCCGATAATCGCTCCATTCCTTTCCCAGTCATGCCTGGGATTCAAGTCAAAAGCGGAGGTCTGTATGGAAGTTTCCTCCACACCCAATTGTTTCAGCGTTTCCACCAATTGGCTTAACTTTTCTTTGTTCTCGGCTTGGCAGGCCGAAGCATCCTTATTCTCGGTAGCCACGGCATAGATGATCTCTGCCAGATCCGGCACCACCTTTACGGTTTCCCGGCTGTTCACTGTGATGACCTGGCGGTCTGACGTTTCGACTTTAAGAATCCCCGGTTCCCCAGGGGGAAGCGGGGCGCTGCCCTGGTTTCCGCAGGCAGTGAATAACAGTACACATAAGGTTCCCAGAGCACAGGCTTTGTATTTTATCATAGACTCCTCCCAACTATGGCATCCTGCATTGGCCAAAAGATTTTTGATCAGATACTACTTTAGTATACAGGAAACGGGAGGAAAAAGTATTTATTTTCGCTTACGGTTTTGTGGCGAATTCCAAAACTTTTTGTTTTTGGCCCGCAAAGCGTTTTTGGGATGGGGATTGGCGCTGGGAGATGTCCCCGTTTACGCCGGAGAAGGAACTCTTGACATACCTTGGTAATCTATGTATAATGGGGTATATACATAGATTACCAAGGTATTGTTGCTTTGGTATCCAAAGAAAGGAGTTTTCTATGGACAAACGTTACATGGCGCTTGGCACGTCTATGCTGGTGCTGCGTCTTTTGGAGCAGGAGAGCATGTATGGATATCAGATTATCCGGGAACTGGAACGGCAGAGCCAGATGGTATTCCAACTTAAGGAGGGTACTTTGTACCCGGTTTTGCATGGGCTGGAGCAGCAGGGGGCTGTGGCCAGTTTCCAGAAAACAGCCCAGAACGGGCGGGTCAGAAAGTACTATGAGATCACTTCCCATGGGAAAAGACTGCTCAGGGAGAAGACAGAAGAATGGAAGACCTACGAGGCAGCGGTTAACCAGGTGATGGGAGGTGTGCTTTTTGGCGGATTATAGGAAGGATTTTTTGGAAACAGTGGAGGAGCAGATCGCTTATAAACCTCTGCGGGGTGTTCTTAGCCAGGAATTGGAGGAACATATTTTTGACAGGACGGAGGAATATGAGGCTCAGGGAATTCCCCGTGAGGAGGCAGGAAAGCTGGCGGTCCGGGACATGGGGGATCCGGTTGTGATTGGCACACAACTCAACAGGGTCCACCAGATCCAGAAGGCACCGGCTCTCATAACCGTCACTTTTTTGCTGCTCTTTTTAGGTTTTGCCGGGACTGCTTCCATGTTCTGGAGCCCGGAGCAGTTTTCCAATGGATATTTGTATTATATACCCGGATTCCTGACTTTGGCGCTGGTGTCCTGGAAAGGATATCCCTTTATCCTGCGGCATTCCAAATGGCTGCTGCCCCTGGCTGGCGGTTTGTTTTTGGCTGGGGAATGCCTGTGCACACAGAAGGCGGTTCCCTTTTGGAGAATAGGATATTTCCGGTATTTTGGGATTCTGCTGTTTGCCCCGTTTTTGATTCTTCTGGCCTATCGCCTGCGGCGGCACGGAAGGAAAATAATATTGCTGGTTTTGGCAATGGGAGGCGCCTGTATTTTCCTGCCTGGTTTTTATAAGAACTATGGACGTGACCTTTCCGCATGTGCCGTTCTGGCAGCAGGTGTGTCAGGAACTCTGCTGATGATGAACCGCCGGGATATTTTTACTGGGGACAGCCTGGGGCGCAAGGGGATTTATGGAACCATTCTTTTGGGATCGGCGGTTGTGGGCTGCCTGTTTGTCTGTACAGGCTACAGGCGGGAGACGTTCCAGCAGTTTGTGAATCCGGACGGGCATATCCGTTCCACCTGGGACGACACCTACAACAGCGCCCTGATCCGCCGCCTGCTTTCAGAGACGCCCTTGATTGGGGGGATCAGTCTGACGCCCCAGGAACTGATGGATTATGGAACCGGCGCCTGGTATTTTGAAAGGAGGGATCCCAAGCAGGTCGGCATTTATGCCGTCTATCATACAGAGGAAGAAGAGCAGGAGTTTAAGGCAGCGGTCATGAAGGCGCGGGAGGAAGGAGGGAGTCCCCGCTATGTACATTTTGATGAATCCAATGTCCGGCTATGGGATATCCTGCCTCAGCATTACCACAATAACTATTGGATTGCCCTTTGCATTCTGCTTTTCGGATGGTTGGCAGGGGCAGTGTTTTTGGGGGCTATTGGCGGATTTTATCTGTTATTGTTTGCCTGTATCCGGAAAATAAGGGGAAATCTGGCCTTCTCCCTGTCCTGCTGTTGTGGAATCTGCCTGCTTATGGAGGGGATTCTCTATACGCTCGGGAATTTTGGATATCAGTATGCTTCTTTTACCAATCTTCCTTTGATATCTGAGGGAAGGATCAGTATTTTGGTTAATATGGCGCTGCTGGGATTTATATTTTCGGCTTACCGGTATGACCGTGTGATAGGGGAGGCCGCATCAGAGCCGCCCAAAGCCTATGCCAGGCAGTGAAAGTAAACGCGTCAGCACACATTGGTGTGCTGGCCGTTTTTTCGTTTCATAGGATTTTTTATTTGGCAATAAAGATAAAGATAAAGATAAGGCCTAACTGACCGGTTGAAAAAAACCCGGCGAGATGGTACAATCCCATGTTTGACAGTAAAAATCCGTAGATCGCCTCAAAACAAGGCTTTCTACGGATTTTTTAGCTATCCAAAATGTAGCTATATATTATTACTTTTTCTTCTTTGATGCCCGTATCACTTTCCTCATATTTACATCCGTTATGATCTGATAATCGGTTCGGAATCCGGCTGATTCATGCAGCGCGTCGGTCAAATTGGTTCTTGTATAAACAGGTGTGTATCCCAGTTTTTCACCAGGACGTGCCATCACCATATGTTTCAGCGTGTCCAGAATCTCTTCGCAGGTGTATGCCTCATTTAACTCTTTTTCTAAAATCCGGTAAATAACCAATGAGAGGAAACAGGTGAGGAAATGCGACCGGATATGTGCCTCCGTCTGGAGATATACCGGACGCGCTTTAAAGTCTGTCTTCATGATCCGGAAGCATTCTTCAATTTCCCAGCGTTTTTTATTGATCCGGATGATTTCATCTACCCCTATGCCATCAAGGTTTGTACATACCGCATAGAAGCCATCATAGCGTTCTTCTTCCTGGATGGTGCCTGTGTCCAGGCAGACAATCTCTTCTGTACAGAGTTCCCCGTCGGCTGTCGCTTTTTCCCTGTAGATGAACCGGTGGGGATCGTTTTGGTTTTTTGGCCTCTGCTTATAATTCCCGCTGTCAATGAGCTGTTTAGCCCGTTCAATCTGCCCGTTTCGGATTTTTCTCTGGTAATGCTTGTACTTTGGTGAAAAGGAAACCACCAGATGCTGCTCCAGGGGCTTGGCGCCGCTCTTGATTTTCCTTTGTGAAAGATCTTCTTTTATCCATCGGTCTTTATAAAAAATCTTATGGTAATCCCTGGTTTCATCCACATCATTGAGGTTAAAGATTTCGTCTGAGCCGGGCAGATGCCAGCCATCCGGGTCGAGGGCAAATGCCTTCAGATCATCAGGGAGTTGCTTAACCGACTGGGTCGTGAGAAAGCTGCGGACAGGTATCCCTTTTACCGTAAGGTCATTGAACTTGCGGTTTGCTTTAGAAGAAAGCCCGGCATCGGTACAGACAACGATTTGTCCAAGGCCATAATCACGGATCACTTTCTTTTCCAGGGGCTTGAGGGTAGGCTGCTCATTTTTATTTCCAGGATAAATGTCAAATGCCAGCGGGATGCCGTCATAGTCCATGAACAGGCCCATGCCAACAATCGGCAGGGGCTGATGCTGCTTGCTTTTCCCATAACGGCGCAATTCATCGGCTTCCTCCAGTTCAAAGAAGTAATTGGTGCAGTCATAGTAGAGGATATCTTTCCTCCGCGCAAGAACGTTCTGGCTGTTCTTATAGAGCTGCGCCTGGATAAAGTCGTTCTCTTCCGAAAGGACAGAAAGGGCCCGGTAAATGTCATGGAGTTCGAAGGTGGGCTGCTCAATAAAGTTTGCGGCCTGCTTATTGGAAGAGAGTTTTGAAGAAGGGAACAGGATCCTGGTATAAATCAGTTTGGAGAGGATATCGTTCAGATCATAAGCAAAGGAATGGCGTGAGGCGATTTCCCCGCAGATTTTGTCCAGCCCTAAATGATAATAAATCTTTTGGAGGAAGAGATAGCCGCAGTTGAACAGCTTCTGTTCGTCCTTTTTGAGGAGTTTGGAAGGAGAGTAGCTGATTAGGATTTCTTTGTTTTCGTCATACTCCCTGCGGTTTAATGCATTGACATACTCCTGAGCCCAGACATAGGGATCTTTTCCACCGGCTTTTGCGGTAACTTCGGTCAAGTTGCCAAGCTTTTCTATGGTAATGGTAGTGACACTGCCATTGGGTTTGCGTATGGTTTTCTGGACATAAAAGGATGCGGAATTTTTTGACTTGCTGACGGTAAGTTTCATGATAAATACCTCCTACCCCCGATTATACCATATATAGCCATAAATAGCTACAACAAAATCAATAAAATTTGACAAAAAAATACAGGCTTTATGCGGCCTGCAGGTGTTTTTCTTTCTATTCAACTGTCAAACTTCCG
>CAJURT010000011.1 GCA_910588875.1 uncultured Lachnospiraceae bacterium | reverse complement strand
GTTCAGCCGACCGCTGAACCTTGGTCGGCAGGCTCAAGATTCCGAGAGCCTATTGTTATGCACTATTTTATCACCAGGAATGTGACATGAGGGTGTCACATTCCCTTGGGATTCGACCCTGGTTTTCCAGGCAAAGGATATCCTTCCGGTTTAAAAGAATCGTTCTGCCCTTTGACTTGATAAGAAAGGACTCCTCCCCACCTCACTTTTTCCTCTCCACCTCTGCCACGGCTTTGGCAAATACCTCCGTAAGTTTTTTTCCTCAACAGGCTTCAAAAGATAGTGAAAGGCTGCTACATCAAAGGCTTCAAACACATACTCTTTGAAACCGGTAATAAAGATCAGCAGTGCTTCTTCTTTTTTATCCCGCAGCGCCCTCGCTGCCTGTATTCCGTTTACTCCCTCCATTTGTATATCAAAATATTGGGGTCAAAAGGTCTTTTGATCCCCTATAACCTTTTCATCCTCACATATGCCTATCCTCATTTTCTCATCCCTTTGCTTTTAATATCGGCGGATTTTCCCCAGACTTTGGCAGATCTGACAGATGATATGGATTTTGTAGTAAATGGTTAAACATCCGCCGCCCTCCTCTTCCCCTTTCCCTGGCGTGTTTTTCCGAAACGCTTAGCTTCCTGACATTGCCCGTGAAAAGTAACGGATACCTGGAAAAGCAAAAATGGGAGTAGTCGGTCAGCTTGGAATATGATAAAATAGAAACAGGAACAGGAGGTGAGGCCATGAATACAGACACTACTCTAGCGAAGAATCTTGGTGTGGCAGATGAAAAAGCAGGTTACGATGCGGCCTGTAAACGGCTGCTTTCGGAAAAGATTATTTTAGCATGGATCATGAAAAACTGCCTGGAAGAATACCGGAACTGTGATGTAGATGAGATAGCAGAGAGATATATCGAAGGAACCCCGCAGGTGGGGGAAGTGGCCGTTGCCCCGGATGAATCGAATCAGGCCTCTATGATACGCGGGATGGGAAATGAAGACCCTTCTCTTACGGAGGGAACCGTTACTTATGATATCCGGTTTCTTGCAACAGCCCCTGTGTCCGGGGAATTGATTCGCCTGATTATTAATATCGAAGCCCAGAATGATTTTTATCCTGGTTATCCATTGATAAAAAGAGGGATCTATTACTGCAGCCGCATGATTTCCGCCCAGTATGGAACGGAGTTTATCCACTCCCACTATGAGAATATCAAAAAGGTATACAGTATATGGATTTGTATGAATCCGCCCAAGAACCGTGAAAACAGCATTACCCGTTATTCTATTGCGGAGGAAAATCTGGCTGGCCATGTGAAGGAACGAAAATCAGATTATGACTTAATAACCACTGTCATGATTTGCCTTGGAACAGAGGGAGATTCCGCCACAGATGTGTTAAAGCTATTGAATGTGCTTCTGTCCACAGAGACGGATCCCCAGGATAAACGCCAGATATTAGAGGAAGATTTTCATATTAAAATGACCCAGACATTAGAAAGTGAGGTGTCAGTTATGTGTAATTTAAGTAAGGGCGTGGAGGAAAAAGGAATTCAGAAAGGAATTCAGAAAGGAATTCAAAAAGGAATTCAGGAGGGACTCGACAGAGGAATAACTGCTATGATAGTAACTCTAAAAGAATTAGAAATATCAAGTGATGTTATTCTGAAACAAATCCGCGAGAAATTTGATTTGACAGAAGAAGCAGCAAAAGTATATTTAAAAAAAGTAAACTAAGCTTCACAGGACAAGAATGTGGAGAGGTGTTGCAATCCCCTTGGCCGGGAAAGCAGATTGGGCAGTGTAAAGCTACGGATCATCCGGGAGGCATAAGTCTGAAGACACACAAAAAGGGGAGTTAAACTCCCCCTTTAAACTCCTTCTCCACATAGCAGTGCTCTTTTATCCCCACCAGTTCCTCCCCGGCAAAATCCAGTTCCACCACATAGGGCATCCAGTCCAGGATACGCAGATAATCCCTCAGGCCAAACTCCGGGCGGTAATAATTGATCACAGCGCTGAGGGCTGTCCCATGTGTGCCGACCACAAGATTCCTTCCTCTGTTCTCCTCCAGAACCTCCCTGAGGGCTGCCAGGTTTCTCTCCTGTACCATCCGGATGGACTCCCCCTTTTCCTCATGGTAATCGTGATCCCTCCAGCGCTTTTCAAACAGTTCCCGGTTGTTGGCAGAAGGCCCGCTCTCCCGCTCCCTCAGCCGCTCATCCGTAAGGATTTCCTTTCCAAAATAAGCGGCCGAATCTGCGATTGTGTCAAGGCTTCTTTTGTAGGGGCTGCTGTAAAAGCCGTGGATTTCCTTGTCCTTCAAAAAATCCAGGACAAGCTTTGAATCGGTTTTCCCTTCCTCTGTCAGGGGCCTGGTTCTGTCATCCTTCCAGCTATGATCCGGCTGCGCATGGCGGACGAAATATATTCTGGTCACGGGAAAACGCTCTTTTGCTTTCCCCGTTTTTTTGTCAGACTTTCCCCGCGTCTCAGCACAGCTTCCCAACTCTCCTTCTGTAACCATATATGTAACCTCTCCCTGTTATAGCCATAGTATTTTTATGCTTCTGCCGTCACGTCTGCCACCTGATAAGAGATCACCTTCTTCAAGTCCTCCGGCGCCATCTCCACTTGTGCCCCAATCTTCCCGCCGCTGAAAAAGAAATATTCCAGCCCTTCCACCTGCCGGCCAATCGTGGTCAGGAAAAATTTCTTCATCCCAATAGGTGAACAGCCGCCGTGGACATAGCCTGTGAGGGGCAAAAGTTCCCTCGCCTTCAGCATAGCAACTGATTTTTCCCCCACTGCTTTTGCTGCTTTCTTCAGATCCAGTTCTTTTTCTACCGGGATAACAAATACATAATGCTGCCCGCTTTTTCCCTCCGTGACCAAGGTTTTAAAGACCCGGCCAGGGTCTTCTCCCAGTATCTTTGCCACCTCAGTTCCGTTTACTGCGTCGGTATTCTCATAAAAATGCGGCCGATATGGTATCTTCTTCTGTTCCAGGATCCGCATGACATTCGTTTTTTCTTCCATCCTCTTCCCCTCTGCCTCTTTATTCAGAAACTGCCACCGGATAACCAGCCATCATTTCATCGCCATTTTGCTTGTTTTAATCCAGCACTGACTTAAATTCCGTCCAAATCTCCTCATGAAGCGCTGTTGCCTCTGCCCCCACATCCTGGATAAATTCTCCGTTGGGGATATCATCTGTGCTGATAACCAGGCTTTGCTTAAACCCTTCATCCAAAAATTCGTAGGAAGCCTGATTCGGGCAGAGATAATATGTCTGCTGAGCCACCTGTGCCCCGATTTCCCCGTCCAGGATAAAATTGAGAAATGCGTGAGCATTATCGCTGTTTGGAGCCTGTGATGGGATAAATGCCGCATCTACGCCAAAGCCAAGCCCTTCTTTAGGGTATACCACCTGCAGCTGCGGATTCTGGCTTAGAGCCAGAACAACCTGGGAGGTAAAGAGAAAAGCAGCCCCCACTTCCCCGCTGAGCAGATAATCCTGCGTCTGGTTCTGGCTCAGTACACGCACATTCGGCGCCAGGCTCATCAGCTTATCCCCAGCCGCCCGAATCACGTCCGGATCCTCTGTATTAAAGGATTCTCCCATGGTTTTTAATGCCATCCCCATGACCACCCGCTCACTGTCCATTAACGCTAAGCTGTCTTCCAGAGATGGATCCCACAAAGAGCCATAACCTGTGATCTCGCAGGTGACCACCGACGGATCGTAGACCAGCAGAGGGATACCCGGGCCATAGGGTACCGTATATTTATTCTCCGGATCATAAAAGAAATTTTGGAAAACAGGATCAATATTTTTAAAATTCGGCAGCTGCTCCTTATCAAGTTCCTTCACCAGTCCCTCATCTGCCGCAATCTTAATGATATAATCAGAGGCAATGATAATATCGTAGTCTCCGCCTTTACTGGTCTCCAGCTTTGCCAGCATTTCCTCATTCGCCTCAAAATTCGTATAATTCACTCGAATTCCCGTCTCATCCTCAAATTGGTCAATCACATCCTGGGGAACATACTCTGCCCAGGTATAAATATTCAGTTCTCCCGGATCCCCCTTGCCTTCGTTTCCTCCTTGGGAAACCACCTCTGCCCGGGAGGGCCCATTCCCATCTACGTTTTCCTTGCTTTTGCCGCAACCAGAAAGGCTGGCCGCCATCACAGCTGATGCTGTCAATGCGGCAAATAATCTTGTAGTTTTTTTCATAATTTTTCCTCCTCAAATGTTTGGTACAATTGCCTGTGGCTACCCTCAGTGTACTAGGGGTTTTCAGCCCTTGCCTTGCCCTCCCCGGATTCCCCCTAAAATCCTGGACAAACCTACCAGCAAAAAAGTCACCACCAGCATGATCGTACAAAGGGCATTGATCTCTGGCGTCACTCCTGACTTCAGCTGGGTATATATCCGGATCGGCAACGTGTTAGTCCTGGCTCCCGTCACAAAAATACTGATCACCACATCGTCCAGCGACATGGCAAAAGCCAGAAGCATCCCGGAAACCACCGCCGGAAAGATCAAAGGCAGGGTGATGTCAAAAAATGCCTTCCTTTCAGAAGCCCCCAAATCCTTTGCCGCCTCCCCCAAAGATTTATCAATCCCAACCAGGCTGGATTTAACCATCATATACACATAGGGTATGCAGAAAGTAGTGTGGCCAAGCACCAGGGTTACCATGCCAAAGGGCAGGCCCAACATAGCATAGAAGGCCATAAACACCATCCCCAGGATGATTTCCGGTATCATAATCGGAATAGTGGATACATACTCCACCGCCCCCTTACTCCGCCAGTTCATCCTGGCCATGCCGACTGCCCCCAGGGTCCCGATAATCCCTGCCGCCCCGCTGCTTAAGGCGGCCAGAACCACACTGTTTTTCAGCGCCTCCAGCAGGGAACGGTTTTTCATCAGCTTTTGGTACCAGCCCAAACTCCACCCGCCCCAAACTGTGGAATTCCTCGACTCATTAAAGGAATAAACCACCACTACGAAAATCGGGACATACATGAGGATCAGCAGGATTGCCTGGTAAATGGCAGAAAAGCGGATTCTTTTCCTCATAGCAGCCCCTCCAAATCCCTTACCCCTGATGCCCTGCGGTAAATCCAGATCATCATAGAAGTAAATATCATCAGCACCACAGACAATGCTGCAGCAAACGGCCAGTCCCTGCCGCTTTGTAGCTGGTTCTGGATCAGGTTTCCCACCAGCATAACCTTACCTCCCCCCAAAATATCTGCAATAAAAAACAGCCCCATGGACGGAATGAATACCAACACAACCCCTGACAAAATTCCCGGCAAGGTCAATTTTACAGTGACCGTAAAGAACGCTTCCCCTCTGGTGGCTCCCAGATCCCGGGCTGCCTCCACCAGGCTCCAATCCATCTTATCTGTACTGGAATATACAGAAAGGATCATAAAAGGCAGAAGGGAATATACCATCCCCACCAATACTGCCGGATAGGAGTATAATAGCTTTAAGGGCGAATCTGTGATGCCAAGCCCCATCAGCAGCTTATCCAAAAGCCCATTGCTGCGGAAAATAATAATCCAGCCATACATCCTCATCAGGGCGCTGGTCCAAAAAGGGATCACCACCAAAAGCATCATCAGGCTTTTTGCCCTCCCGGGCAGCCTGGCCATCAGATACCCAAAGGGATATCCGATCAGCAATGTGCCTGCGGTAGTCAGAATCGCCATCTGAAACGACTCTTTAAAGGTATTTAAGTAAACCGGGTCGGCAATACGGAGATAGTTATCCAGTGTAAATTCATTCACCACTCCCCAGGTCTGTGCCCTGGTCAGGAAGCTTAAAGCCAGCAGATATAACATCGGCAGGGCAACAAAAAAGATGGTAAACAGGTATAATGGCATCACCGTCATCCACCAACCGCTTCTCTTTTTTCCTGTATTATGTCCCATTCTCCTTGCTTCCCTCCATATCTACCAGTACCCCATGCTCCGGTTCCCAGTATACCGTGGCCATGTCTCCAGCCTGAAAAGAGGAATCGATCCCCTGGCGGCTTGCTACCAGTTCGCCCAACTCTCCCCCGTCCAGGCAAATTCTCAGCATTCCCCCAGCAAAATTCTTCTCAATTACCGGAAGGCGCAGTCCCGGCCCCGACTCCTTTCCCAGCAGGATATTTTCACTTCTCACTGCCACAGATACTTGCTGGCCAGGCTTTACCTCTCCCCGCCGGATTAATTCAGCCTGGGCATCTGTCAGGGATGCCCGGACAGGAACTGCCGCCTCACCGGGACGGCAGGCAACTTCAACACAGGCAATCCCTGCTTCCTCCCTGCAAAACCGCCCGGACAGAATATTCGCCGTTCCCACAAAGCGCGCCGCATAACTGGTTCTAGGATGATAGTATATTTGGTCTGGCGTCCCTACCTGTTCCAGCTGTCCACGGTCCATCACCACAATCCGGTCTGACATATTAAGCGCCTCTTCCTGGTCATGGGTAATATAGATGAAGGTGATTTTCAGGCGTTTCTGGATGCGCTTTAATTCCACCTGCATCTGCCGCCGCAATTGCAGATCCAGGGCTCCCAGGGGCTCGTCCAGCAAAAGCACCTGAGGATTGTTGACTACTGCCCGGGCAATGGCAACCCGCTGCTTCTGCCCGCCGGAAAGTTCCGATGGCATCCGCCTTTCATATCCGGATAGCTGCACCAGTTCCAGCATTTCTTCCACTTTCCTGGCGATCTCCTTTTTTGGCATCCTTTTCAGCTTAAGCCCATAGGCTATGTTGGCAAATACATTCATATGAGGAAACAGGGCATAATTCTGAAAAACGGTATTTACATTTCTCTGATTAGGCTCCAGTGCCGTTACATCCTTTCCATTCAGAAAAACCTTCCCCTCATCCGGAACTTCCAGCCCGGCAATGATCCTCAGAGTAGTAGTTTTTCCACAGCCAGAGGCACCGAGGAAGGTTATAAATTCTCCCTGCCGGACAGACAGGCTTATCCCCTTTAGTACCTGGGTCTTACCAAAGCTTTTCTTGATTTCGTCCAATTCCAATATATGTTCTGCCACGATTTGTCTCCTCATTCGTCCTTGGGTTGGTTTATTGGGCCTTTGCATCGCCATCACAGCCTTGTTATTGGGCAGCCTTCCCCTTTATGAACCAAGGTTAAACCATGCCCGTTCTTCAAAGGGTTTCTTTCCTTTTACCGGAACCACCTCTTCTGCCGCTACTCCCACAGGCAGCAGGCATGCCATGTGCAATTCCTCCGGAACGCGCAGAAGATCGACAAACTGATCCACATACTTTCTGACTCCCCCCTCGTACCAGCAGGTGTCATATCCCAGGGATTTCATCGCCAACATCATATTTTCGACTGCCGCGCTGTAGTCATGCACACTATAAAAACGGCCATCCACCCCGGCGATCTCTTGCGTAAATACCACAATAAACGCCTGGGCCGTCTGGCAGGAGGGATTGGGGAAAATATTCTTGATTTCTTTTACCAACGCCTCATCATCCACCGCAATAAAGGAAGTTGTCTGCCTGTTGCAGGCGGATGGAGCCGCTATCCCTGCCTTGAGGATCGCAACCAGGTCTTCCCGCGGAACCGGTTCATTTTTGAACTTTCCCCTGTAGCTTGAACGGCTGAAAATTGTGTTTAATGTTTGGTTGTCTGGCATGTCTTTTCTCCTTTTTCTTTCTGCTTTTGCATTTTTTATGGTAACATTTTATATCCCCTTTTTCAGGCTGCACTCCCTTTACAGCTTTAAGAGTTCCACCTTAGGCGCCCTGGCCGTTACCGTCTGTTTCCGGTCATAGGTCAACGGCCTTCCCTCAAGGTCACTGGTAAATCCGCCAGCCTCCTCCACCAGCAATGCGCCCGCAGCATAATCCCAGGGAGACAAAACCATCTCAAAGAAGAACTCGGCCTTCCCGCTGGCCACCATGCATAAATCGATGGCCGCTGATCCGCTTCTGCGCAGATCCTCTGCACAGGACACATAACGGTAAGCAGTTTCAAAAGACTTCTGCATCAGTTCCTTATTATAAGGGGCTACCCCAAACAGAACCACCCCTTCTTCCAGGCTTCTCTCTGAGGCATAAATCCTCTGCCCATTCATATAAGCCCCCTTCCCCTTCTCGGCATAGTAAATTTCCTTTTGGTATGGATTATAGACCACCCCCAATACAGGATATCCGTCTTTTGCCAATGCCACGCTGACGCAGCTGGCATTATAGCCCCGGATAAAGTTGGCCGTACCGTCAATCGGATCCACAATAAATGCATAGCCTTTGGAAATATCCGTATGGTCCATCTGATCCTCTTCGCCAAGGAATGCGGCTCCTGGAACCAGGTTTAGCAGCCGGGCTTTCAATGCTTTCTGCACCCTGGAATCATAGTCCGTGACAAAATTCCCTTTTCCCTCCTTCTGATGGGTCTTACGTTCAATATCTGTGGCGCTTAACATAATATCCCCACATTCCTGGACAATTTTAAGAATTTCCGGAAGCAAACCCTCTTTTAGCATATTTTCTCCTTGTATAATACTGTTTTTGATTGGTTTTCTAGTAGTTTACCACAGACAGCCCGGAGATTCAATGACAAAAAGAAGGGCCGCCTGGGCAGCCCATGAAAAACATTATTTTTTCGGTGTGAAATCCCGGAAGCAGGGAGAGTACCTGGCTGCCAGTAAAATTGCCTCTGCCATGCTGACTGCCCCTGCCGTTCCCGTCCCTGCAATGTCAAATGCGGTTCCATGGTCTACGGATGTCCTCAGAATCGGCATACCGTTGGTGATGGCGATGGTCCGGTCAAAATCCAGTGTCTTTGCTGCAATGTGCCCCTGGTCGTGATAGAGCGACAAAACACTGTTATATTTCCCCGTTGCACACTGATGGAATACGGAATCTGCCCCCACAGGCCCTGCCACATCGTATCCCATTGCCCTTAATTCCCTGACGGCAGGTTCGATCTCCAGGGTTTCTTCCTCTCCAAACAGCCCGTGCTCGCCACTGTGGGGATTCAGCCCGGCGATTGCCATCGTGCCTTCTGATACCCCAAGACGCTTAAGGGCTTCTTCACAACGGATTACATAATCGACAATCCTGTCTTTTTTGACCAGGTCCAGCATTTTGCGCATGGAAACATGCCTTGTCAGAAAGAAAACACGCATTCCGTTTGTCTCAAACATGGTCAGGGGATCTTTTGTCTCTGTCAAGGCTCCGAATAATTCTGTGTGGCCAATATAGGGGATCTTTGCCTCATGGAACGCCTCCTTGTTAATCGGTGCTGTACTGACTGCATCCACCTCTTTTTTATTGGCAAGCTGAATACTTTTTTCAATATATCCGTATGCTGCCCGGCCACACATGGCACTGGCCTTCCCCCAGGCAAATGCCCCCATATCCACATTGTCCAAGTCTATCAGGTTTAACACACCCTTTTCATCCCTGGCCTCCTCTGCTTTGCCTATCTTATGGATCTCCAGTTCCATACCCGTTGTCTCCATCGCCAGGCCAAGTACCTTCCTGTCCCCAATCACAATGCACACTGCATGTTCCCGGACAGCATGGTTTGCCAGGGCTTTCACAATAATCTCCGGCCCAATCCCTGCCGGATCCCCCATTGTAAGGGCAATCACAGGTTTTGCCATCCTCTCATCACTCCTCTTTTGATATTTTCCCTTTTCCCGTTTTTTCTTTTTTGCCTTTGGAGCCGGCAACTCCCCACAGGTTGCAACTGCCAGCCTGACCATCTTCTCCCGGTCTTCCACATCCTCCACAAGAAAATAGTTCTTTGCCCCTTTGTAAGGAGGTGCCTCCCGTAAATCCGGGCAGAGTTTCCGCCCGGCCTCTGTGATCTTGATAAAGAACTGGTCATCGCAGATCACAGCAAAAATTTTCCCTTCGCAATAGACACCGTATTCGCCAAACATTTTTTTGCAGGTGATTGCCCCTGCCTCTTTTAACTGGTCAGCTATAAATTCAACAAATTCCATCCTTGAAGCCATTCCCGCTCCCCTTTCTCCAAAATGATCTGCTCCCGTATCATGCACCTGTCACATGCTCTCTAAAAACTTCAGGATCCAATCCGGATTTGCCCCGTAATACAGATGGGGGAACCCGGCAATCATCTTTTCTGTCACATGCATGCAATCCCATCCCCTGGTGCCAAACGGCTTTACTGCCCTTAAATCCCTCCCTGGCAGGGTACTGTCCCAATAGTGGAATTCATGCCCCCGCGCCAGCCTCTGCCCATCCTTTCCGTACAAGATGATATAGCCAAACCGGGACAGCTTTTCTGTCCGGTAACCCTTTGCCTTTATCAGGCCGGCCATAGGATAACAAACACCATCCAGCCCTTCCAGGGTTTCATGCAGATAAAGAAACCCCCCACATTCTGCAAGGATCTTTGTGCCCTGCCTGTACGCGGTCCGAAGTTCTGACAACATGGCTTTGTTTTCCGACAGTTCCCTGGCATATGCCTCCGGATACCCTCCCCCCAGCAGGACTGCTGAAATCCCGGCACAAGGGAGGTGACGGTCACGGAGAGGGCTGAAGGGAACCAGTTTCCATCCATTCCTCTCCAGCAATTCCAGGTTTTCCTGATAATAAAAACAGAAGGCCTCATCTCTGGCAACGGCAATATTGCGAAGTTCCTTTCCTCTATGGCCAGGCAAAGGCGGCCGGATGCCACACCTGTGCACAGACGGCGCAGTACCTGCCAATTCCAGAAGCCCTTCCACATCCAGACATGGCTCCAGCCGGTCTGCCAAAGCCTCCACCTTCTCCCGCAGCCTCCCCTGTTCCTCCGGCAGAGTCAGTCCCAGGTGGCGGCTCTCCCACTTGGCCTCCTCACAGAAAGGAAGGGCGCCGTACATGCGGATCCCCAGTTCCTCCAGGCATGGCCGCAGACGTTCTGCCATCCCCGGCGAAACCTTGTTAAGGATCACTCCCCCTATGTGGCTGTCCGTTCTATACTCCAGGAAGCCCTTCACCATTGCTGCCAGGGACAGGCTGCTTTTCTTTCCGTCCACAACCAATACCACCGGGGTATCTGTAATCTGTGCAATCTCATATGCACTGGCATGGGTGGTGGTTCCGGCAACCCCGTCATAATAACCCATGGCCCCTTCCATCACAGCCATATCTGCGCCCCCGGACTTTTCTTCCAACAGGCTATGCACCTGATCCGGCGGCAGGAAAAAGCTGTCCAGGTTATAACCTGGTATCCCCAGCACATATTGGTGGAACATGGGGTCTATATAATCCGGCCCGCACTTATAGGATACACAAAAGATCCCTCTCCTTTGCAGGAGTGCCAGGATCCCACAGGTAATAACCGTTTTCCCGCTTCCGCTGCCAGGGGCCGCAAACAAGAGCCTGGGAAGCTTTTTTGTCTTCTTTTTATTCACGCCTTATTGCATCTCCATCCGTTTTTTGTCATTTCACAGCCCTGCTGTTTTCCCTTCTTTTACTGCCTTTTCCATGTTTCCTTATCTGCCTTTTAAGATTTTACCATAAAGGCTTTCTGTTTGCACTATATTTCCAGCCTGAAAGCTGCCTGTTTTTTCCCATATACAGTGACAGCCAGGGAACCGGTTTTCAGGTTCCCTGGCTGTCATTGCCAATCAAATATTCCATTCTTCCTCTACGCATAAACATCCATGCTGTTTCCGGCGCCGGATAATCTTACAGCCGCCTTTTTAAGGGCTGTGTCCTCTACCCCAGCCCCGGCGGGGGCATCTTCTTTTTTCTTTGCCTTTTCCTGCTGTTTCAGCTGCTGGATCTGCTTTTCGATTTCCTGGATTTGTTTTTCCAGTTTCTTTTCCTTTTCCTCGTCCTTATTCCGGATTGCTTTCTGCTTTTCCGCATTCAATGTCTGCAGCTTTTGCTCCAATGCACGTATTTTTGCCTCTGCATTGCCTCCTTGCTGCGCTCCTGAAACGCTTGACGGAATGCTCGGGTTGACAGAAGAAATGTTCATAAAATCACCTCCTGCCTCAAGGATAACAACTCCTTACCCAAAAATCAATAGCCTTGTCTTGAACTGTCTTCTGTTTGTAATGAAATATCCAGCAAGATATTCAAAGAAAAAAAACCTCCTGCCTGCTCTGCCAGCATTGACCCCTGATATTTTTCAGATATAGCCCTGATATTGGAAAGTCCGGTTCCCATAGGGGGCAATACTCCGTCCAGACAGGTGTTCTCAAATGCCAAACGGTAAAAATCCCCCTGACGCTCGCCGATGATGCGGATAAACCTCCCGCTTCTTCCCGCGTCTGCCCGGCAGGCGTGGATTGCATTGTCCAGCGCATTTGCAAAAACAACGCATAAGTCGAAATCATCCATGCCACAGGGCTGTGGCAGGCACAGAGACACTTCTGTTGTGATGCCTTCCGACTTTGCCAGCCCCAGCTTTTCCCCCAGCAGGATATCTACTACCGGATTTCCTGTCTGGCAAGGGACAGACAAGGAGGCCGAGGCCTTTTCCAGCTTTTTCAGATAATTTTTGCCGTCTTCCCATCTTCCGCCGTTTAACAGGCCTTCCAACACGGACAGATGGTTTTTGATATCATGCCGGAACGCCTTTGTCTTCTCATAACGTATCTGTGCCTCGGTAATGTATGCCTTCTGTGCCCCGGCTGCCTGGGCCAGGGAGTCCAATGCGGCCTGTGCCTGAAATCCCTGGCAGATACGTTGGTAGGCATATAGAGTGCAAAGCAGGGCACCCAGCCCTAACACCTGAAAAGACATCAGCATGGCATGCATCCCTTTTTCTTCCAGGGACAGGACGGCAGGCAGACTTCCATAGGAAGTATGCAGAATATAGAGTTCGCTGATAAAGATAAACAGCCCGGGAAACAGCAGAAGCCCGATATATGGCATATGGCAGCCCTCTGCCAAAGATAAAAACTTAAGCACCATGCCATAGCAGCAGGCGCAAACCACAAAAGCAGCCAGGGTTGCCGCAAGTATCAGGATATAGAGCAGAGGCTTTCCCATCAGGCCAGGAAAAACCACCGCCTCTAAAGAATTGACAATACCAAAGGAAAACTGTGAGACATAAATCGCAAGAATGGCAGACACGCAGGAAAGGCAAGGCTGGCTCCCCATTGCAAAACGGTTTATACCATATAAAACAAGCAGCTGGGCGCCTATTGCAAAAGGAATTCTTCTGAAAATCCGGTCCATAATACAAAGCAGAAAAAAATAACTCACAAAATACCGCAATTCCTGCCTTTTCCCGGCAAGGCGGCTGATAAATGCCATATGCAGAACACCTTGCCCCAAAAGGCATATCCCGTTCAGGCATAAGCTGAAATAATCCATATCACAATTCCCTTCCCTTCATATGGCGCAGAAGCGCCCGGGCCAGATCCCGTTCACGCAGCCTGGAAACAGGAATTGCATCCCCTTGCGGCAGCAGTACCTGCCCGGCATTGCATCCACGGACATAATCAAGATTGACCAGGTAACTCCTGTGGCATTTGAAAAAGCGTCCGTCCACATGTTCCTCAAAATCACTCAGCTTATGATAATAATCAATGATTCTCCCGTCTTTTTGATGCAGATAGATTTTCCGGCCCTGTACTTCGCAATATACAATATCTGACAGCAAAACCACTTCACATGAAGTTCCTTTTTGGATGATAATACTCTTTGCAGCCCTCTGTTCCCAAAATTGAGTTGCCCGGTCCATAGTCCGCCGGAAATGAACAGCGTCTATCGGCTTAACCAGATAATCATATGCCTCCACCTCAAAAGCGTCAAATACACATTCCTTCAATATGGTTATGAAAATTAAAAGGCTGTGGCTGCCCTGCTGACGCAGCATCCGGGCAGTCTCCATGCCGTCCGTCGGTTCCATCCGGATGTCAAGAAAAACCATATCAAAATCACAGCCGCTCTCCAAAAGGGAACGGCCATCGAAAAAAACTCTGACGCAGTAAGAGGTTATGCCTTTTTCTTTCATATATCCGGAAAGATGGCCTGAAATCTCCTCCGCCATAAACGGTTCGTCATCGCATATTGCTACTTTTATCACATTTTCCACCATATTTTAATCTTCATACCACTGTACCATCTTCTCATTTGCCCATACAACCTTGTTCCGCCCAAACTTCTTGGCATCATAGAGCATGGTATCCGCAATTTTCAAGTAAACATCATAGGAATTCTCCCTCTGTGGAACCAGGGTAATGCCCCCGATGCTGACGGTCACCCATTCGGCAGTGGACGGGTCATGGGGAATACGGAGATTTTCTACCGCTTTGCGGATTTTTTTCAGATAGGAAAATGCCCGGTTTGCGTTTTCGCCTAAAAATAATGCCACAAATTCTTCCCCGCCGTAACGGGCCACAAAATCCGTGCTGCGCTGTAAATGGGAGGATACCACCCTCGCCACACTGGCAATCACTTTATCCCCGGCAGGATGGCCAAAGGTGTCATTGTATGCCTTGAAATGGTCAATATCAAACATGCAGACAGAGAAAGGAACCTGCAGGCGGATCGCTTCATTCCATTTGATAATACTGTAACAATCATGCTGCCGCCTGTTTGCAATCCCGGTCAGCTGGTCAGTCATAGACTGGTACTCAACCTGCTTGCGGTACCTGTATAGCTTGATATGCGTATTGACCCTTGCTTTCACAATCAGCGGATGGAATGGTTTTGATATGTAATCAACCGCCCCCAGCGTAAGCCCAAGCTGCTCATGTTGGATATCTGAAAGGCTTGTAATCAAAATCACCGGTACGCTCTGGGTAATGACCTCCTCCTGCAGCTTCTTCAGCAGGGTAAAACCATCCATCCCCGGCATTACCACATCCAACAAAATCAGGGAAAAATCCTCAGAACCTACATAAGAAAGACCTTCTTCTGCTGTTTGGGCGACTGAAACATTATAATCAGCATCCAAAATGGACTTCAGCTGAGCAGCCTGTGTAGGGCTGTCATCAACAATCAATATTTTTTCCATGTCTGCTCTCCTCAACCTGGCTTCTTTTTCTTCATGTCTATCACTGATTTTCCTGTTAAATCCAAAATCTGGAAGCCTGTTATCATAAACACATTATAACATGGCAAAGAAAGTTAGGCAAGGGTTCACAAGAGTAAATCCAGAACCGCATACGTCTTCCGCCCTAATTCTTCGGAAAGCGGGACAGACTTTGCCTGTGCATCCACTTTTGCAGGAAGACGGTACAAATCGATTACCTCCAATCCTTTTCCCTCATAATACTTTCTCAGGTAATCCTTTCCGGCATGGTCACTGCTGGAAAGAAAATAGTTGCGGTGCATCTCCCGCTTTACCTGCATTTCCTGGGCAATATAATCAATCCAGCTGACAAATGTTTTCAGGTTATAATCATTGAGGGAATAACCGACAAATAAAAACACATGGTCAATCAACAGAGACTTAAGAAAGGTCTCCATCAGGCGGTGGGTATGGGAATAGTGCAGATAGTCATCCTCCTTAAACACCAGCTTTTCCGGCTGGCAGATGTCACCATGGAGTTTCAGCAGATAGTGGGCGGAAACCCCGGTCAGCAGATCCCGGTCCTCCCGGATAATCTCATATCCCCGGGCAACCTGGTCCAGGAGCGTATCAAAATTGGTAGTCACAATGTGCTTGGGGCGGAGGGATACAATTAACTTATCTAAAAGATTCGGCTGGATGCCCTCCGGGATCAGGGATTTGATCAGGGAATAATAATCTGCATGGTTCTCGCTTTCATCCAGGCAGTAATAGTATTGAGGAATCCGGATATACTCTTCTGTCGCCAGCCGTCCCCTTGTGGGGTACCCGATTTCCTTGGCAAACACCTGGACGATCTGCCCCCAGGTAGGGAGCCCTGAATTTTTCGACACCCCTGCCCCCACGAAAATCACCAGCTTCTCCCTGCTTAAGGCCAGGGACAGGTCTTCAATCATCTCATAAAAGGTCATAGCATCCCCTCCTCTTCCTGTTTTTGTTTTCAGGCCGCCGCAGGCACCACTGCCTATGGCTTTTTATCAAACAAACTTAACTGCTGCCCTGCATCCCAGCTTTTTTCCCTCTGCCTGGCTTGTTCCCGGATAAGGATGCCATCCGGCAGCTGCTTTACAAAGATAGAGGCATCCCCGGGACTTGTCAGGATCAGTTCTTCCCCCGCCCGTGTCATGGCCACGTAAAGCAGCCTCCTTTCCTCCTCCAGATCTGTCTCCATACCTTTATACTCCAGGGGGACTGTCCCCGCACAAAGGCCGCAGATAAAAACCGCCGGGAATTCCAGCCCCTTGGAACCATGCATGGTCATCAGCGTGACTGCATCCGAGGTATAGTGTTTTCCTCCCCATCTTTTTATATCACTTTCCCGTCCAAAAGCCAAGGCTTTCAGCATTTCCTCCATGGTTTTGTAAAACACAGCCATGGCGGCAAGCTTCTCCATAGCCGGGTTCTCCAAAAGCCCCATGTCCCCGCGCCATAAATCCCATAGCTTCTGGGGCTTTCCCCGTCTGCATAAGCTTCTATACTTTTCTGCCAGGGCCTGATATCCGCCCTGGAAAGCCAAACCCTCTTCCCCCTTCCACAAAAGCCTCAGGCACAAATCCCGGGACAGGTGGTCATCCGGATTGATAAGGCTTCTGAAAAATCCCAGGCTGCCCCGAACCACATCCTCATCCAGAAAACTCTCCCGGCCAGTCACCACATAAGGAATCCCTTCTCTTTTCAGGCATGCTTCCAAAAGTTCCGCTTGTCTGTGGGTACGGTAAAGAACCGCAATGTCCCCAAAGCTTCTGAGGACACGTTCTTCCGGGCAAAAAAATCCCTCCTGCGCGTCCAGCATGTCCATTCCGCCCACCAGGCGGTTAATCTCTTTTGCAACAAATATTGCTTCCTGCCTTGGATTCGGCGCCAGTACCAGGCGTACAGGCAAACCTGATTTTTGCACCGTTTCCAGAACCACGCCTCCCTCTGCTGCCTTCCTGTTTTTTCCCGGCTCCCCATTCTCCCAAAACGGCCTTCCGTTTCTCAGCACCATTGCAGATGCTGTCAGGATCTCCGGAGTGGAACGGTAGTTTTTCCGCAGAGAGATCACTTCTGTCGGCTTTTCCCTGCAATAACGGGAAAAGCTTTTATCATCTGCTCCCCGGAACCCATAAATCGCCTGGTCCGGATCCCCAATGATAAAGAGTTCCTTCCCTCCCTGGTTCCATGCCTGGATCAGGCGGTACTGCAGCGGGCTGAGATCCTGGAATTCATCTACCAGAAGATAAGGGATTGGCTTTTTCTCCTTTTCTGCCATCCATAAAGCTTTTATGAGAAGGTCGTCAAAATCCAGAGCGCCTAGGGCTTTAAGACGGCTCTGGTAAGCAGCAGCCACCTGGCTAAGTTCCGGACTTTCCAGGTCTTCCTGCCCTTCGGGGCTCTTCTTCTCCTCATAGCCTTCCCTAATTTCCCCTGTTTTTTCTATTGCTATCCTTAATTTTCTCTCCGACAGCTTCTGCCTCAGTTTTTTAGCACTCCCTTTGGCCCCCAGTTCCCCGGCCACCTCTCTTACCAGATCCAACGCCATGCTTTCCTCTGCCAGTACAAACTCCTCTCCCGCTGCTTTCAGCTGCCCATAACAAAGCGCATGGAATGTTCCGATCCGAAGCTTTTTTGAGACACCCTTTTTCCCAAGCTGCTGCTCTAGGCGTGTCTTCATCTCCTCGGCTGCCTGGTTGGTAAACGTGACTGCCATAATCTCTGACGGCTTTACCCTGCGCTCTTGCAGCAGGTAAAGGATACGGGATACCAACGTCTTTGTTTTGCCGGTTCCCGGCCCTGCTGATACAGCGATCCTGCCCGAAACAGAGCGGACAGCCAAAAGCTGTTCCTCATTGAGAGAAACCCTTTTTTCTTCTGCCTTTGTCTCTGGACCAGCTGTTTTCTTCGCCACTGATTCCTCAAACACCGGTTGCCCGGTACGGCTGTCATCCCTTCCTGCCGCCCTGGGCTTTTTCCCGCCCATATCCGCCTCAAACAGGCTTATCTGCCCTTCTATGGTATCCAATTCCGACGGCTCAAACAGCTGGACGGTCCCATATTCCCCATCAAAGCCAGGGAAACGCCTCACCATACCCAGGCGAAGGCGCCTTATCCCTTCGCCAATATGGTAGCCGGCCAGGCTTTGGATCACAGGGATGGGCTGCTCCCGCAAAATAGAAAATTCCGTTCCCAGCCTGTGCAGCATTTCCCCGTACTTCTTCTGAACCTTCCCGCTGGCAGCGGAATAGCCTGTAGAGGCGGCTATCACCTCTGGAAGCGGCACCAAACTCTCAAACGGCACCGCCGCCGTGGGCACATATCCCTCCTCCCGGTCTGCCAGCTGTTGGATCCGGTGGGAAACCCCAAGGGTAAGCTTCTTCCCGCAAACCGGGCATTTCCCCTGATATTTTTCCGCTTCCCGGGGACTTAGGCACAGATGGCATTTGCGGTGCCCGTCATAATGGTATTTCCCCTCCTCCGGAAAAAACTCTATCGTCCCTGCAAGCCCTTTTCCCTCCTGTATTGCCCCATATAACCCCTCATAAGACATGGGGATATCAAGAAGGTTTGCCTCCCGTCCCAGCTTAGCCGGTGAATGGGCATCCGAATTGGATATCATCTGAAACCGGTCCAGGGCCGACAAACGCCAGTTCATCGGCGGGTCTGAGGAAAGCCCTGTCTCAATGGCATGGACATAAGGGGCCAGGTCCTCAAAACATTCCTCCACCGTATCAAACCCTGAAAAGGCTCCGAACATTGAAAAATGCGGTGTCCAGATATGGGCTGGCACAAAAATAGCCTTGGGACAGACCTCCAGGGTAATCTCAAGCAAATCCCGGCTGTCCAGCCCCAGGATAGGCCTGCCGTCCGAATGGATATTGCCGATAGCCTCCAGCCTTTTCGACAACAGTTCAGCCTCATAAAGCCCGGGCAGCAAAATCACATTGTGGACTTTCCGCACCCGCCCGTTTTTCTTGTAGATGGAACTGATCTCCCCGGAAATAACGAATCTGGGAAAACTCCCCTGCCCGGGAAATTCTTCCTTCAGCCGGAACTCTGTTTTCAACTGATACAGCCCTTCTTCGGCAGGAACCAGCTTCTCTCCTAACTCCTGCCGCCATGCCGGATGGGTAAAATCCCCTGTCCCCAGCAAATCAATCCCCTTCCTCCTGGCCCATAAATCAAGATATTCCGGAGTACATTCCTTACTTGTAGCCCGGGAATAGCGGGAGTGAATGTGTAAATCTGCAATATACATATTTTGTCTCACTTTTTATCTGCTTAAGGAAGCCGGCCAAAATTTATAAAAATTTACAAATACCAATTGACTCCCCCATATAAATGTGTTATTTTGTTATACTTGGAAGCTTTTCCGTAAACATAAAACAAAAGAAAGATGAGGAGCCATCACTGTTTCAGTGATAACAGAGGTATGAAACGACTGAACGATTTGGGACATGACCCCGTCCCCCGCCTTGTGCTGCGGCTGGCAATCCCCACCATGCTGGCCCAGTTAGTAAATGTGCTTTACTCCATTGTTGACCGTATGTACATCGGTGCCGGTGTGGGCAGCCTTGCCTTAGCCGGGGTAGGTGTATGTGGGCCTATTGTCACCCTGCTGTCCTCCGTATCCTCCTTAGTTGGCCTGGGAGGCTCTCCCCTGTTAGCCATGCGTATGGGAGCCAACAGAAAAAAAGAGGCACAGCAAATCCTGAACAATTGTTTTTTTCTGTTGCTGGTCCTCTCCCTTGTTCTGACCGTACTCTTCCTGGCATCCAAGGAACGCCTTCTTATGTGGTTCGGCGCCAGCCAGGCTACATTTGGGTATGCAAATACTTACCTTACCATTTACGCGGCGGGAACCTTTTTTGCCCTTATGTCTGCAGGAATGAACAGCTTCCTGATTGCACAGGGTTTTTCCGGCCTAGGCATGGCAACGGTAATTCTGGGTGCCGTACTGAATATTGTCCTGGATCCGATCCTTATTTTTGCCTTCCATATGGGCGTGGCCGGTGCTGCAGCTGCCACCGTCATTTCCCAGATGGCCTCATGTGCCCTTGTTCTGCTGTCACTGTACCATAAAAAAATGCCCGTCCGCTTAGGATGGGGCGGCTTCCATTGGCCGGTAATACGGCAGATTGTCTCATTCGGGTTCTCGCCGTTTTTGATTATTGCCAGTGACAGCATATTGCTCATTGCCTTAAACACGGTTCTCCAAAAGTACGGCGGGCCAAAAGAGGGGGATATCCTGATCACCTGTGCCACCATTGTGCAAAGCTACCTGCTCCTTATCACAATGCCCTTGGGCGGGATCACCCTTGGCAGCCAGCCTGTTGTCAGCTTTAATTACGGAGCCGGCAATGTCCCCCGGATTAAACAGGCCTTTTTCTGGATTGTGGGATTATGCATTGCCTTTTGCACCTTTATGACAGTTATCACCCAGATTTTTTCACCGTTCTATGTGGCCTTGTTCACAAAAGATGCCGAGATCCTCTCCCGTTCCGTAAGGTATATTAAATGGTTTACGGCAATGGTCATCCCCCTGGCCGTCCAATATCCACTGGTGGATGAGACAACTGCCCTGGGACAGGTCCGGTTAGCCCTGTTTTGTTCTATTTTCCGGAAAACCCTATTCCTGGCCAGCCTCCTCTTGCTGCCTGCCCTGTTTTCTGCAGAAGCCACCTTCTTTTCGGAGCCTGTCGCAGACCTGGCGGCAGCCACGGTTACCACAACCTTGTTTCTGCACGCTTTTCCGCGAATCATGGCCAAACGGATGCAGAACATCCGTCAGGGGGGGTGTATGACCATTATAACAGCACCGCCAATGCACCGGTGATCATCACAATGCTGATTACAATTGAAAGGGAATTAACGGCACTTGACAATTCCACATCGCCGCCCACCCTGCCGGTAAATGCCGGGGAAACGGAGGAAACCGGCCCTAATGCAATGAGGGCAATTGCCTGGCGCACTTCTAAGGCAAAGGGCAGCCAAAAATAGGCGGCAACTGCCATCAGGATTCCCGTCCCATAACGCCAGGCCAGGATCTGGAGGATCTTCGCAAGCTTCTCCCGTTCCATCCGGATCTCAAATCCGATCCCGATCATCAAAAGCGCCAAAAATGCATTGGCGCCTCCAACCGTCCCGGCATAGGAGGTGATCAGTTCCGGCAAGGAGACCCTGAAGACCGCCAGCACGGTCATAATCAAATAAGCATCAAAGGGCAGGGAAGAAAACAGGCTTTTCAGCACATTCTTTACGGACGGGCGCTCTCCCTCCCCTGCCGCAATAGAAGCCATCGTAAAGGTCGCCCCGGTACACATGACTGCATTCCCGGCGTCAAAAAGGCTGGTTGCCGCAAACCCCACCGGCCCTAAAAAATTCTGTACAAAAGGCAGGGTAAAATTCCCGATATTGTAACCGGACAGATTAATCATGGCAAATGCCCGGTCCTGCCTGCTCCCGCGCAGATACAAAAGAAACCCTGCTGCTACCATCACAAGGTTTGCCACCAGGCCAAGCACGCACATAAACAGCAGGGAGTTTTCCATTGACACCTTGCTGAAATTTGAAATAATGGCGCAGGGCAGCGTAATGCGTACCACCACCTTAGAAAAAAGATAAAAATCATCCGGGTGGAAGAATCCCTTTTTCTTTAATACATACCCGGTTACAATAATCAAAACAAACGCCGCTGCCTTCGCCAGCACACTTGCAATCCCAGCCATCGCCCTCTCCTTTATCATCTGACAATTTTTTCCAAATCCAAACACATACGCTATATACTACCAAATCATTGCAGAGAGTGCAACTGCTTTCTTGTATTTTAATTCTCTCCACTGTTCCGGCAGGCATCTGCAAACGCCTGAAACAGCTTCTGCTGCACCAAAGTCCTTGCAGCCATATACTCCGGATGCCACTGTACGGCAAGACAAAAGGGGTAATCCTCAATCTCCAGCGCTTCGGGAAAGCCTTCGGGGCTGTCAGCAGCAATCCAAAGCCCTTCCCCGATGGTATCAGCAGCCTGGTGATGCAGGCTGTTCACCGTAACAGCATCTGAACCCAAAAGGCGGGATACCAGGCTATCCGGATCCAATTCAATGGGATGCGTCGCCGATGCCCGGTTCGCAAAATCCATATGTGGATATTCCTGTCTTCCTTTCATATCCTGGATCAGGGTACCGCCAAATGCCACGTTCAAAAGCTGCATTCCCCGTCCGATACAAAACAAAGGCTTTCTCGCAGCCAGGACAGCCCCTAAAAACTGCAGTTCAAAAGCATCCCTCACCGGATCCGGTTTTCCACAGCCAGGCTGAGGCTTCTCCCCGTACCTGTCCGGCCTTATATCCGGGCCTCCGGGAAACAAAAAACCAGCACACTGGTTTATGGCAGCAGACATGGCCTCCGATGAAGTGTCCGGCATCAAAATCTGCACAAGGGCTCCTGAACGCCGCAGGCAGCGGGTATATTTATACTGCTGATAACGGCAAAATAAATCTGTCCCCATAAAGGGGACACCGATGGTCGGATACAGCATTCCTTCTCCTCCTTCACTGTCCCCTTGATTTTATCACAGGAACTTTACCCGAACACTGCCCGGTAATCTGCCTGGAACTTCTGGATCCCTGCATCCGTCAAGGGATGCTTTGTCATTTGCTCCAGTACTTTATAGGGCACGGTGGCGATCTGTGCCCCGGCCCGGGCACAGTCGATCACATGGATCGGATGGCGGATGCTGGCAGCGATAATCTCCGTCTCAATGCCATGGATATCAAATATCTCTGCAATCTCCTCGATCAGTCCTATCCCCGGCATGGAAATGTCATCCAGCCGCCCCAAAAACGGGGACACATAAGTAGCCCCGGCCCGGGCAGCCAAAAGAGCCTGGGCGGTGGTAAACACTAATGTCACATTGGTATGGATCCCCTCTGCATGGAGAACCTTCACTGCCTTGAGCCCCTCCACGGTCATGGGAATCTTCACCACCATGTTGGGATGGATAGCGGCAATCTCCCTCCCTTCCCGGATCATCCCCTCTGCATCCACGGTGGTGGCCTTCACCTCACCGCTGATGGGCCCGTCCACGATGGAGGCGATCTCTGCGATCACCTGGTTAAAATCCCGCCCCTCCTTGGCAATCAGGGAGGGATTGGTGGTCACCCCACAGATAATCCCCATGTCATTGGCCTTACGGATCTCCTCCACATTGGCAGTGTCCACAAAAAATCTCATGTTCCTACTCTCCTTTCCCAATACTTCTGCATATCATTTTCTACAATAGAATCCTACCATGGAAAACAGGAAACGTCAAAGGTTTCTCCGGAATTTATGCAGTTATGCATTTGTTTTATGCATCTGCCCTTCCCGAAAGATGAGCCTTCAGCGCTTCAACTCAGCCCAAAGGGATTCTCCCCGGGATAACGCATTTCTTTTGGCTGGTTAAATCCGATTTCCTCTGCCTCCACTCCGATATACTTAAACACTTCATACAGCGCCTTCCCGAAATGCCCAAAGGCCACTGCCCCGTGATGGGGATAATTCTTCTCAATCAGCACATGGCGGTAAAAGCGTCCCATCTGGGGAATAGCGAAAATTCCGATGGCGCCAAAGGAACGGGTACTGGCCGGAAGCACCTCCCCCTGGGCAATGTAGCCCCGAAGCTTACAGTCTGCTGTACTCTGGAGCCGGTAAAAAGTGATATTCCCGGGAGCGATGTCTCCCTCCAGGGTGCCCTGGGTCACCTCCTCCGGCAGGGAGCGGGCCATGATGAACTGATGCTTCATTTCACAGAATGCCAGCTTTTTCGAACAGGTATTCCCGCAGTGAAAACCCATAAAGGTCTCCTTATGCTCATAGGGAAATTTTCCTGCAATGTCTTCCTGATACAGATCCGCAGGCACGGAATTGTTAATATCCAGAAGAGTCACTGCATCCTGGCTGACACAGGTGCCGATAAATTCACTGAGCGCCCCATAGATATCCACTTCACAGGACACGGGAATTCCCCGCCCGGTAAGTCGGCTGTTCACATAGCAAGGCACAAAACCGAACTGGGTCTGGAATGCCGGCCAACATTTCCCGGCAATGGCCACATACTCCCGGCTCCCCTTATGACACTCCACCCAATCCAGCAGCGTCAGTTCGTACTGGGCAAGCCTCACAAGGATTTCCGGCTTCTTGTTCCCTTCCCCCAGTTCCTCCTCCATGTCCCTTACCACCTCCGGAATCCGGGGATCCCCGGCGTGGCTGTGGAAGGCCTCAAAGAGATCCAATTCTGAGTTCTCCTCGATCTCTACGCCGAGATTGTACAGCTGCTTAATCGGCGCATTGCATGCCAGAAAATTCAAAGGCCTGGGGCCAAAGCTGATGATTTTTAAGTTTTTCAGACCTACGGCTGCACGGGCAATAGGCAGAAACTCATGAATCATGTCCGCACATTCCTCTGCTGTTCCCACCGGATACTCAGGAATATAGGCACGGACATTGCGTAGCTTTAAATTATAGCTGGCATTGAGCATACCGCAATAAGCATCCCCCCGTCCCTGAATCAGGTTATCTCCCCTTTCCTCTGCCGCAGCCACGAACATCACAGGCCCCTCAAAATTACTGGCCAGCATAGTTTCCGCTATCTCCGGCCCAAAGTTCCCCAGATATACCACCAGGGCATTGCATCCTGCTTTTTTCACATCCTCCAGTGCCTGAAGCATGTGCAACTCGCTCTCCACAATACAGACCGGGCATTCGTAAATGCTCTCCCTGCCGTATTTTTTTTCATAAGCCTCCACCACAGCCCTTCTGCGGTTCACGGAAAGGCTTTCCGGGAAACAGTCCCGGCTTACTGCCACGATTCCTGCCCTAATTTGGGGAATGTTTGCTATCATAATTAAAAATCCTCCTCCACATTCTCCGGTACCGGAGTTTTTTATTTTTTCAATCAGTTCTTCCAGGCCATACCCTGGAATCGCTCTTCCCTATTCTATGAATTCCGGGTCACTTACCTTGTAAATCTCTACACCCCTTTTCCTGGCTGCCTGAAAAGTCACAGTCTGGCCAGTTCCTTGAAATTCCTCTTCAGGCTTTGGTACAAGTTCTGATACAAACGGTGGTATTTCTCGTAAACCTCGGCCTGCCCTTCCTTTGGCATTGTGGCGCACTTCTCCCCAATCAGCCGGTCACAGGCAGTCTCCACATCCGGGTAAAGCCCGCAGCCCACCCCGGCCAAGATGGCGGCTCCCAGGGCCGGACCTTCCTCCTGGCTCACCGTCTTCACGGGACAGCGGTACAGATCTGCCAGCATCTGCCGCCAGACCGGGCTTTTTCCCCCACCGCCGCAGGCCATCATCCCTTCCACCTCAATGCCCATCTCCTGTAAAATCTCCTTACAGTCACAGAGGGAATAAGCCACGCCCTCCATAACTGCCCGCAAAAGATGTTTTCGCTGATGAATCGCAGAAAGGCCGAAGAACACTCCCCGGCAGTCCGGATCCAGGTGAGGGGTTCGCTCTCCCATCAGATAGGGAAGATAAATCAGCCGGTCGCTGCCTGCCGGCACGGCAGCCACGTCCTCATTAATCCAGTCATATACATCCCTGCCTTCCTTCTCTGCCCTGGCGGAATAATCCTGGCACAGCTGATCTTTAAACCATTTCAGGGAAAGCCCGGCTCCCTGGGTAACCCCCATCACATGCCAGGCATTCGGCACCGCACAGCAGCAGGTATGAACCCGGCCTTCAGGGTCAATCGCCACCCTGCTGCTGTGGGCAAATACCACCCCAGAGGTACCGATGGTGGTAAAAGCCCTTCCGTCCCGAACCACACCGGTTCCCACTGCCGCAGCTGCATTATCCCCGGCGCCCCCCACCACCTTGGTCTCTTTAGAGAGCCCGGTTCTCCTGGCTGCCTCCTCAGTCAAAGTCCCTGTCACCTGGCAGGATTCATACACCTGTCCCAAGAGCCCGGGATCAATATCCAACACCTCCAAAACCTCTTTTGACCAGCCCCTAGCCGGTACATCCAGAAGCTGCATCCCGCTGGCATCACTGACCTCAGTGGCAAATTCCCCGGTAAGCACATATCGGATGTAATCCTTGGGCAGCAGGATATGGCGGCAGCGCTTGTAATTCTCCGGCTCATTCTTTTTTACCCACAGAATCTTAGCCGCTGTCCATCCGGTCAGAGGCGGGTTCGCCGTAATCTCAATCCACCTCTTTCTGGGCATCCGCCTCAGCATATCCTCCACCTCTGCACCTGTCCTCTGGTCACACCAAATGATGGAGGGACGAATCACCTCCTTGCTTTCATCCAGCATAACCAGGCCGTGCATCTGCCCGGAAAGGCCGATTCCCCTGACTGCCCCCGGGTTCACGCCTGAACGTTCCATCACCTCCCTGACTGTGGTAAAGACCGCATCCCGCCAATCCTCCGGTCTCTGTTCTGCCCAGCCATTTTGGGGCTGGTACAAAGGATAGGCCAGGGAAGCCGAAGCAATCACATTGGCTGTTTCATCAAACAATACCGTCTTGGTGGCTGATGTGCCCACATCAATTCCTATTAAATAATTCATTTTTCCTCCTTCTCTCAGGGATACATCTAAAAGGACTTGGCCCGTGGAAAACCAGCCTGTCGGCAATGCCGGCCATAGCCAACTCCCGAACGATAAAATGCAGGTTAATCCACCACAACCCGGATATCCCGGGAAGAACTCCCCACAACAATTTTCCTCCCCTGCACATCCCCATGCAAACGAATCTGAACCATCCTTTTCTCCCCCGGTGCCAACTCCACCTTCTCAAAACCTGCCAGTTCCTGATAAGGCATATTCTTATCCCGCAATTTCTGCCGCAAATACACCTGCACCGTCTCTTTCCCGGCACATCCTCCGCTGTTGGCAACCTCACAAACCACCACAGGCACCCTGCCGCCCGGCAGACTTTCCCCCCGTCCCACAGTCTCCAAAGTTCTGGCCTCCTCCCCCAGCACAGAACCTGCTTTCTCTGCCAACTCCCGGTTCCAGGTGGCCGCAAGGGCGCTGCAGCAGGGCAGATAAGTAACAAAATCCTTGCTGTAGCCCACAGCATGCCAGGAATCCGGCTCAAAATCCTGCCGCACACCCATAGTACTGTCCGACATCCGCAAAGGAGGGATCCCCAGCCGTTCCACCCCCCTTGTCGCAAACAATTCCGCACCATGAACCATGCCGATTTTCTCCTCAAGCGTCAGCCTCGCCGCCAAATCCTCCGCTCTATCTCTAACCTTTCTCTCCATACCCACACCATATCCTTTTCTTATTCAAAACCAATACCATGATACCATTTCTCTAAAACTTCCTCACCTCAATCTCTCCCTCCAGCGCCTTTGCTGCGTCTTTGCATCCCGGCGCCACAGGAATCTGGCTTCCGGCCCGGACCCACAAGGGAATCGACAAATATCCATGCTTCTCCCGGCGCCACTCTCCGCCCTGAGCCCGCTCCCCGGTCAGGTAATTCACCCATTCCCCCTTTGGCAGATAATACTCGGCAATCCCCTGATCATTGAAAATCGGCGCCACCAAAATGCTGTCCCCCAACATATACTGCCGATCAAGATAACGGCAATTTCTGTCCTCCTCAAATTCAAGGGCCATGCTGCGCATCATGGGAATGCCGGTCCGGCTGGTCTTTTTCGCCTGCTCATACAGGTAAGGCACCAGTTCCAGCTTCAGCCGGGTAAAGAACTTAAGCACCTCCACAGCCTCCTCATCATACACCCAGGGCACCCGGTAAGAGGTGCTGCCATGGAGCCGGCTGTGGGTGGATAAAAGTCCAAAGGCTGCCCAGCGCTTATACACATCTGCTGTGGACTGCTGCTCAAAGCCCCCCATATCATGGCTCCAGTATCCAAAACCGCTTGATGTCAGAGACAATCCTCCCCGCAGGCTCTCTGCCATAGACTCATAATTGGACCAGCAGTCCCCGCCCCAGTGAACCGGGAATTTCTGCCCTCCGGCTGTGGCTGACCGGGCAAAGACCAGGGCTTCCTCCTGCCCCTTTTTCTCTTTCAGTACCTCATACACCGCCTGGTTGTAAAGATAGGTATAGAAATTGTGCATTTTCCTCGGGTCTGCTCCATTGGCATACACAACCTCCGTGGGAATCCGCTCCCCAAAATCCGTCTTAAAGCAGTCCACCCCCATATCCAGAAGCTTTTCCAGCCCCCTCTGATACCATTTCACTGCCTCCGGATTGGTAAAATCCACAATAGCCAGCCCCGGCTGCCACATATCCCACTGCCACACATCCCCATTCGCACGCCTGATCAAATACCCCTTCTCCATACCCTCCTCAAACAGCGCCGACTCCTGAGCAATATAAGGATTAATCCATACACAGATTTTGATTCCCCTTGCCTTAATCCTGGCCAACATCCCCTCCGGGTCAGGGAACACCCGCTCGTCCCAGATAAAATCCGTCCAGTGGAATTCCCTCATCCAACAGCAGTCAAAGTGAAACACGCTTAAGGGAATCCCCCGCTGCTCCATGCCGTCGATAAAACTCATCACTGTCTTTTCGTCATAATCCGTGGTAAAGGAGGTGGACAGCCACAACCCAAAACTCCATGCCGGTGTCATGGCCGGTTTTCCCGTCAGGTCTGTGTAACGCACCAGCACTTCCTTCATGGATGCTCCGCCGATAAGGAAATAATCCAGACTCTCCCCCTCCACGGAAAATCCCAGCTTTGACACCTGCTCAGTCCCCACTTCAAACTCCACCCGCTCCGGATGGTTCACAAACACCCCATACCCCCGGTCAGACAGGTAAAAGGGAATGTTCTTGTAGGACTTCTCCGTGCTGGTTCCCCCGTCCTCATTCCAGATAGACACAGACTGCCCATTCTTCACCAGGGGCGTAAATCGCTCCCCCAGCCCATAGATCAGTTCTCCCACAGACAGCCCCATGTTCTGACTCATCCAGGCTTTCTTATTCTCATGGACATCATAGGCCATCCCTGTCCAGTCCCCCCGGATATAGGCCATATCCTTGCCCTCCCACCGGGTCAGCACTTTTCCCTCCCGGCAGGCCTCCATGGAACCATTCCTCCGGTCAATAACCAGGCTCATGGCACCATCCACCACCCGCAGAAGCGTCCCTTCTTCCTCCACAGAAATGGGACGGTCCAAATCCAGGTTCAGTTCAAACTCCGGCCCTTTTTTCCTCACTCCCTTGTGATGCACCACCTGTATCCGGAATGTTTCCGGCGCCGGAACCGTGATCTGAATACTGAGATTTACCCCATCCAGGGTATCACCCTTTTTCACAATTTTCCTCGCCGGAGCACACAGTTTTAAAACACTCTCCGTCTTTTCCACATCATAGATCTCCTGAGGAGAAAATCCGGCAAAGCCTTCCTTTAAAAGCCAGCATCCGTTATGAAACTTCATCGCACAATCGTCCTTTCTTCCTTCTAAAGTTATAAAAAACCTCATAAATCTTTTAACATTTACATATTTTAGCGCCTTCATAATGCCTTTGTTTACGCACACTCTATCATAGCATCACAAAGAAAAACACCCGAGTTTTTTGTATATAAATGCCCCTATTTTTTAACCTTTACCTATATTTTAAGCCGGATCAATCTTTGCTTATCCCTACGGAAATGATCACCTGGCAAATCAAACAGGCAGACGCTGTAAACATATTACTCCGCATCTGCCCTATTCGATGTATAGTTTTATTGATGGTGTAAGCTATCGCATTACCAAATTGGCAAAGGGGACCACCTGCTCCGGTTCTGCCTCATGTTCTCCAATGATTTTTTCCATCCACACCATATTATACCAACGCCCGAATTTATACCCACATTTATAAAACTCCCCTACCATGCGGTAACCCATATGGGTATGGAACTCTATGCTGTTTTTGGTTAGATACTCATCCTCCGTTTCCGGGCTGCCGATACATGCATTCAGGTTTTTGATATTTTGTGCCCTGGAGATATCTTCGATTGCCTGATAAAGTTTCTTTCCAATCCCCATTTTCCGCTGATTTTCTTTCAGGTAAATACTCACCTCTGCACCCCAGGCGTAGGCTGCCCTTCCCACAAAAGGACCAGTATAAGCATAACCCACCAGTCTTCCCTTTTTCTCTGCCACAAGATAAGGGTATTTCTTTAAGGTTTTTTCTATCCTTGCCTGAAATTCCTCAAGCCCCGGCACGTCCCATTCAAAGCTGATTGCTGTCTTTTCAACATAAGGCCTGTAGATTTCCAAAAGTTCTTCGGCATCCTCCGTGGCTGCTACCCGGATCTTTACTTCATTTATGTCCATTTTCATTCTCTCTTTCCGGAAGCACAGTTTGGCTTCCATAACCTCTCTGGCAATTAAAATACTTCCTCTTGTATTTAATCATACCATTATATTAGAAATAACACAAGTTGCCTTTCAAAACAAGCACCCCTACCCGTATCACCACCCTGCGATGATCTGTTAGTCCCGTTCTTAAGGGTAAGCCTCCACTTTTTCCAGTACAACCCCTCCATTTTTTCTGGTATCCCTTCTGGCCTTTCTCCGTTAAGATGGATCTGTAATTTGGCAGCAGACAACAATCAGCGGGCTCCCGAACCAAAAATACCGGCACATTCTTTTCAAGGATTCGGAAGCCCCCACAAAAACGGAGGTTTCTTATGAAATTCGGCTATTTTGACGACCAAAACAAAGAATATGTCATCACCACCCCCACAACCCCGCAACCCTGGATCAACTATCTTGGCTGTGAAAACTTTTTTTCCCTGATTTCAAATACCTGCGGCGGCTATTCTTTTTATAAAGATTCCAAGCTAATGCGCCTGACACGTTACCGCTACAACAACGTACCAGCCGACACCAATGGCCGTTACTATTTTATTAAGCAGGATGACACTGTCTGGACCCCTGGATGGCAGCCGGTAAAGACCAGCCTGGACTCCTATGAATGCCGCCATGGCCTCGGTTACTCCCGCTGGTATTCTTCTAAAGGCAGTATCCAGGCAGAACTGACTGCATTCGTCCCTTTAAATGAAACGTTGGAAGTTAATCACCTAACTCTGGTTAATACCGGAACTTCACCCCAGGAACTCGATTTATTTTCCTATGTGGAATTTTGTTTTTGGAATGCTGTGGATGACTCCACCAATTTCCAGCGGAATTTAAACTTAGGCGAAGTGGAGGTCACCGGGTCTGAGATCTATCATAAGACTGAATACCGGGAACGCCGCCGCCATTTTGCTTACTACACGGTCAATGCTGCTATTGACAGCTTTGAGACTGACCGTGACCGGTTTCTGGGCGCTTATGGAACTATCGAACATCCCCAAGCTGTTTTGCAGGGCCATCTTTTAAATACACTGGCCAGTGGCGGAGCTGTCATCGGTTCCCATCATCTGCATATCACCCTTGCTCCCGGCCAATCAAAAAGTTTTGTTTTTCTTCTTGGCTATAGTGAAAACCTGCCAGATGAAAAATGGGAGGCAGCAAATACTATTAACAAGAAAAATGCCCGGGCTGCCATGGCGCGATTCTCTACGGACCAGCAGGTTTGGGATGCACTGCAGGAACTGAAAAATTATTGGGATGGCCTGCTCTCCTGCTTTACATTAAAGAGCCGGGAAGAAAAATTGAACCGCATGGTCAATATCTGGAACCAGTATCAGTGTATGGTCACCTTCAATATGTCTCGTTCGGCTTCCTACTACGAATCCGGAACAGGCAGAGGCATGGGCTTCCGCGATTCCTGCCAAGATCTTTTAGGTTTTGTCCATCTGATTCCGGAACGGGCCAGGCAAAGGATCCTTGACATCGCTGCCACCCAATTCCCTGACGGCAGCGCCTACCACCAATACCAGCCTTTGACCAAAAAAGGCAACTCCGACATCGGCAGCGGCTTCAATGATGACCCTCTGTGGCTGATCGCCGGCACAGCCGCTTATATCAAGGAAACCGGGGATTTCTCCATTCTGGATGAACAGGTGCCTTTTGACAGTAATGCGGAAAACAAGGCCTCTCTTTTAGATCATCTGACCCGTTCCTTTGATTATACACTAACTCACTTAGGCCCCCACGGCCTTCCCCTCATTGGGCGTGCCGACTGGAATGATTGCCTGAACCTAAACTGTTTTTCCACAGAACCGGGTGAATCCTTCCAGACCTTCGGTTCTTCCGAGGGACCGGTGGCTGAATCGGTTTTCATCGCCGGCATGTTTGTCAAATATGGCAATGAATACGCCCAGCTTCAGCGCATGCTAGGCAACAAGAAAGAAGCTACCCGGGCCATAAAGGCTGTGCAGGAAATGAACGGCAGGGTTCTGGATGCAGGCTGGGACGGCAAATGGTTCCTGCGTGCCTATGATGCTTCCGGAGCAAAGGTAGGCTCTAATCAGTGTGAAGAAGGAAAAATCTTCATCGAACCCCAGGGATTCTGTGTACTGGCCGGTATCGGTATCCAGGAAGGCCTGGCCATCCAGGCTCTGGATTCTGTCCGGGAACGGCTGGATACTTCCTATGGCATTTTACTGCAACAGCCTGCCTATAGCCGGTACTATGTAAATCTTGGCGAAATTTCCTCCTATCCGCCAGGCTACAAGGAAAATGCAGGTATCTTCTGCCACAATAATCCCTGGATCTCAATTGCTGAGACCTGCATCGGCAGGGGAAATCGTGCCTTCCAGGTCTATCGGAGGATCTGTCCTGCTTATATTGAGGAAATCAGCGATATCCACAGCACGGAACCCTATATCTACTCCCAGATGATCGCCGGCAAAGACGCTCCCCGGCACGGTGAAGCCAAAAACAGCTGGTTAACCGGAACCGCTGCCTGGACATTTGTAAATATTTCTCAGTATATCCTGGGCATCCATCCGGACTTCCAGGGATTGGTCCTTGATCCTTGTATTCCGGATAGTCTGGAAGAATTCTCTATTGAACGCCATTATCGGGGATGCCGTTATCTTATCCATGTGTCCAATCCGGATCATGTGGAAAAGGGAGTATGTTCCCTCATTTTTGACGGCACTCCCCTTACACCAGGGGATCCCCTCCCTGTATATCCTGGAAGCACCTGCCAGGTGGAGGTAGTTATGGGTATCTCCCAAAAGCAAACCATTCTGTAAATTTGCCATTAAGAAAAGGGCGCTATCAGCAAAGGCGCCCTTTTGTCATTCTTAAACAGAATTTTCCACCTCTTATCCAAAATTCATTTTATCCTGCCGTTTTTCCTCTGTCGGAATCCGCATGACCACACGGGTATAGGACCCCTCTTCACTCTCAATGACCAGTCCATAGCCATTTCCATATTTCAGGCGCAGCCGCTGATGAACATTGCTGACGCCAATGTGGGTTCGGTTCGGTTCCCGGCTGTTTAGCCGCTCTCTAAGCTGCCTCAGTTTCTCTGAAGAGATCCCCATCCCGTCATCTTCCACCATTACAAGAAAATCCTCCTTCTCCCGCCTTGCCCGGATTTTGATATGCCCTACGCCCTCCTTACTCTCCAACCCATGAATGATAGAATTCTCCACAATCGGCTGCAAAATCAGCGGAAGAACCTCTTCCTCTTCCAGGCCTTCCTCCACAGCAATCATGTATTCCAAACGTTCATCAAAACGGTATTGCTGGATTTTCAGATAAGACTCCACCAGGTCAAGTTCCTGCCCAAGTGTCACATCCCGGTTCCCGGCCCGCACATTGTTGCGCAAAATTTTAGCCAGCATTTTCACCAATTCCTCGATCTCCGTCTGATGGTTCACCCTTGCCTTCATCCGGATTGTCTCTAAGGTATTATAAAGAAAATGGGGGTTGATCTGGCTAGCCAGCATCTTAAATTCAGCTTCTTTCTGCCTGGCATAGAGTTGCTCCGCATGAAGCCGCTCCTGATAGATTTCTGCCAAAAGCCGCTGGATATCCACTATCATGCTCCACAGATATCCGTACAGTTCACTGATTTCATCATTTCCCCCCAGGTTTTTCTCCAGGTCAAAGTCTCCCGATGCCGCCTTTTGCATCTGTCTGTGGAAACGTTTAACCCGCCCGCTAAATGCCCGGGAAAACAACCAGATCATCGTCACCGAAAGCACCACGCTTCCCAGAAATACACAGATACTCCGACGGTTCTGCCCATTCACCTCCTTTAAAATATCACGGTAGGACTTCATGCTTACAATCTGAAAAACATCCTCTGTCTCCCGGGAAGTAACCGCCACACAGGTTAAAAGATACTCCTGCCCATGCACCTCTGTATGCTCCTGAAATGATCCCTTACCCCGAAGCTTTAAAATATCCCGGATATTTTCACGCCATGGCTGCCCTTCTCCTCCTATCAGCAATTCCTCCTGGTTCAAAACAACACAGACATCCTCCCTCTTTATCCCCAAGATCTCTTCTAATCGTTCCGGGCGCAGGTAAATCACCAAAACTCCCACATTCCCCGCCTTCTTCGTCCGCAGAAGACGGGTCAGCGCCAGGTAATACTTCTGATCCAGATGGAACGGCAGATACTGCCAGACTGCACCTCCCCCACGCCCCACAACCTGCTGGTACCACTCCTTAGCACAAAGCTGTTCATCCACCTTCTGGAAATGCGCATTCTCCACAATCGTATCATTTTCCATATAAATAGTAATGTAATGAAGCAGCCGGCTGTAGAGGTTTCTCATTGTGTTGAAGGCCGTGTAGTCCCGGTAATCATTGACAAGTTCCTGATATTCCTGGTATGGATGTTCCGAAATGTGTTCCAGTTTCTCATCAAAATAAAAACTCGTGGACAGTGAATTAACCGTACTAAACAGGCTGTCTGCCTCCCGTCCAATCCTGTCCAGTTCCGATAGTTCTGCCTGCATTTCCCTTTCCATCAATATTTGGCTGGTTCCCTGAATCAGATACATTCCGATCAGGATCACCGGCAGGGCACCGCCAATAATATAGAGCAGCACCATTTGATAGCATAACCGCATCCCCAGCAACCGGTCATACAGATGCCTGAACTTCCTTCTTCCTTCCTTCATCAGTATACCCCCTCAAATGTTTATTTCACCTGGTAAACCATCACATCCTTCCCCTTCAAAAGAACCTTCTCCCCCTTCTTATATCCTCTTCCCTCCTGAACCCATACCCCGTCCTTCTCCAGCGTAACTTCCGCATCCTCCCTGCCATGGTTCAGGAAGAATAAGAATCTCCCTTCCCTATTCTGCCTTTCGCAGACCTCCACACCCGGAATGGAAGCCTGGACTCCCTCTACTCCCGCATCCTCTGCCACTCTTTTCATCAGATCATGATAAAACTCCCTGCTGCTGCGTGACGCCACATACCAGGCAGTCCCCTCCCCAAAGGAATTTCTTGTCAGCACCGGGCTTCCGGCATAAAAATCCGTCTCGTACACCGCCTCCCCACTGGCCCCTTCCAAATGCAGGATATCGCAGAGCAGTTCTGCCGGATAATGCTTTCCCTTCCAGGTGAAGCCATTTTGCTCCCCTGCTGGTAACGCATCAATTTCCTCCACCCACACACCGAAAAGTTCCCTGAGCCGTCCCGGATAGCCACCGGCCACCACCAGGTCATGTTCCTCAACGATACCGCTAAAAAAGGTGGCAACCAGAATCCCTCCGGCTTTAACATACCGTTTCAGTACCTCTTCATACCCGGTTTTCACCATATAGAGTACCGGGGCAACTACCACTTTATATCCCTCCAACCCCTCCTCAACCGAGACAAAATCCACAGGGATATTCTGCTCATAAAATGCAGTATAATATCGCTCTATCTCATCCAGATACCTAAGGTCACAGCTGGGCCCTGCCGAGTATTCCAGCGCCCACCAGTTGTCCCAGTCCATAAAGATCGCCACCTTAGCTGGTGTCCGGCCCCCTAAAATACATCCTCCCATCTGTTTTAATTCTTCTCCCAAGGCCTGCATTTCCCGGAATACCCGGGTATGCTCATTTCCAACATGGTCGATAAGCGCCCCATGATATTTCTCGCAGGCACCGATACTCCTCCTCATCTGAAAAAACAGTACTGTATCTGCCCCATGGGCTACGGCCTGCCAGCTAAGGAGCCGCATAACCCCTGGACGTTTCAGTGCATTGTAGGAAAGCCAGTTGGTAACACTTGGCGTCTGCTCCATCAGGGCGAAAGGCTGCCCGCCTCCAATCCCCCTCATCAGGTCATGATTCATGGCGATCACTGCCGGCGGAGTATCATTGGCCGGGTAATTGTCCCAAGAAACAAAATCCATATCCCTGGCCCACTTCTGATAATCCAGCTGCTTATAAAATCCCATCAGATTGGTAGTCACCGGAATATCTGGCGCCACCTCCCGGATCGCTTCCTGCTCATCCCGATAATTCCTCAAAAGGGAATCCGAACAGAAGCGCCGGTAGTCCAGGGAAATCCCCTGAAAGGTTGTCCTGTTTTCTGCAAAATGCTCACTCTGAAGGTTGGGAACCACAATCTCTTCCCAGTCATAAAATGTATGTCCCCAAAAGCTGGTATTCCACGCCCAGTTTAGCTGCTCAATAGTCTGGTACTTTTCCCTCAGCCATACCCTAAATTCCCTCTCACAGTTTTCACAATAGCACTCCCCTCCGTACTCATTGTTCACATGCCAGGCAACCAGATTTTCAAAATGCCCATACCTCTTTGCCAGTTTCCTGGCCAAATTCCGGGAATGCTTCCGGTAAACCGGGCTATTAGGGCAAGAATTATGCCGGCCCCCAAACTTTCTTTTCAAGCCGGAAAACTCCGTCCGCAGCACCTCAGGATACTTTCTTGCCATCCACGCCGGATGTGCAGCCGTTGAGGTCGCCAGGATCACATACAGACCATTTTCCCTAACCAGTTCCATAATCCGGTCCAACCGGTCAAAACAATAAGTATCCTCATCCGGCTGCAGGGCTGCCCAGCTAAACACATTGAGTGTCACACAGTCCACCCCTGCCAGCCGAAACAGCCGCATATCCTCCTTCCAAACCTCCTCTGGCCACTGTTCCGGATTATAATCCCCTCCATAAAGTATTTTTTGAACCCCGGAATGGGAAAAAATCTTTTCTCTGGCCTTTTTTATCCCTTTGCCCATGATATTCCTTCCTCCTAACTATAATCCATCTCATACCATTATAAAAGCTATATTCCAAAAAAACACCCTGAAAATTAGGGTGTTTTTCTTTAACTATTACGATTACAGCACTACTCCTCCAACATCTCCACCTGCGCCTTCACAATGTCCCCCATCATCTTCTCCGCCTCATACATGCCGCTGCCTTCAAAGGCCTTGATCATGGCATCATAGTTGGCGTCAAACTGCTCCGGCTTGCCGATGACACAGCCGATCAGCCCGGACCAGGCAATCTCATCCAGCTTTTTGGTGATATCCTCGATCTCCGTCGGCTTGGCATAGGCCCATACCGGGGAAAACTTCGGGATCTCAAACTCATCCCTCTGCGGGAAAATGTCCAGCAGAAGTTCCACGCCCCAGGCCTTGCAGGCCGCCTTCTGCTCGTCGTTGTATTCCGCCATCACTGCCTCCCGGCTTGCCGTGGTATAGCCATTGCCCGTGGGATCCATCACCCCGTTTCCATAGGTGGGGAAGGGATAGGCATAGAATCCCACGCCCGTCTTCTTGGCATAATCCTTATCGGAATTGGAGGCGTCGATCTCCTCCTGGGAACGATACCGCTTTCCGTTCTCGTCCACCGAATAGTTGATCCCCTCCACGCCCCAGTTCACCAGCACCTGCCCTTCATCCGAGCAGAGATAATCCAGAAACTTGATCGCCTCCTCCGGATACTTGCAGGCCGTGGTAATCGCCACCCCCTGGCCCGTGGTAAGGCCCTGGCTCATTAAGGACGGACACTTCACATCCTCGCTGATGGTCACCGGCAGCGGCGCATAAGTTCTGTCCAGCTTGCCGTCTGCAATCAGCACCCTCTCTGCATCCGCATAGTCCCAGTCCTTATCCACCAGGGCCAGCACACGGCCAGAGGATATCTTCGCGATATAATCCTCATGGGTCTGGGTGGCAAACTCATGATCCAGCACGCCCTCATTGTACATCCGGTTCAGCCAGCGGAAATACTCCCGCTCCGCGTCCGAGCGGAACTTATACATGGCATTGTACTCGTCGTCGATCAGCCACTGCCCGTTGTCCGGCTGCCCGTCTGCAATAAAGCCTGCCGGGTTACCCAGAGTGATCAGCCAGTGCCAGTCAGAGGTGGAAAGGGTAATTCCGATGGTGTCAAGGCCATCCTCTGTCTTGGGATGCGCCGCCATATAATCCTTTAACATTTTCTCCAAATCATCCAGGGTCCTGGGAACCTGATAATCATTCTCTTTCAACACGGCCCATTGAATCTGGGCATTTCCCGCATCCTTAAAGGGAGTCGCTCCCATGGGATAAGAGGAAAGCTGATAGATAGACGGATCCTCTGCCGAATATTTCAGCTTGTCAAACTCCTCTCCGTACATCTTTTTGATGTTTGGCCCGTACTTCTCAATCAGATCTGTCAAATCCAGAAGGGCCCCTGCCTCCACCAGGCTGGCCACATCCCCCTTGGCATAGATCATATCCGGGAAATTCTGCTCCGCAATCATCAGAGCCACCTTCATGTCATCCGCAGCCACCGGATAATCCACCTTCAGCCGGATTCCGGTTTTCTCCGTCAGCTTCTGCGCCACCGGGTTGTCCCAGAGATCCTCCTCTCCGTCCTTATTGAAAAATTCCAGTTCCAGAACCCCATCCTCAGCATAGCCGCCTCCGGACGTGGCCGCCGAACCGCAGCCGGACAGAACACCAGCGCATAAAGCAGCGGCAAGCACCGGAGCTATGCACCGTTTTCCTCTAAAATTCTTCATATTTTCCCTCCAATCACAACCGCCTTCCGATCTTTTGCGGCTGCCTCTCGTCTATCTATGACCTGCTTCTGTCAATCCTTTACCGCACCCAGAGTCATACCGCCTACAAAATACTTCTGCAAAAACGGATACACGATCAGAATCGGTAAAGTAGCCACCACCGTGACAGCCATTCTCACGGACATGGGGCTCACCGTATTCTGCACCAGCCCCATACTGGCCGCGTGGGTGTCCACCTTGATCTCCGCCGACTGCATGACCTCATACAATACATACTGCAAGGTAGGCAATTCCCTGGCGTACAGGTAGGTGTCCATAAAAGAGTTCCACTGCCCCACTGCCACAAACAGAGCCACCGTGGCCAGCACCGGCTTGCACAGGGGAAGGATTATCTTATACCATATCACAAAATCATTGGCTCCGTCAATCTTGGCCGCCTCCTGCAGAGCCATGGGCATCCCCTCGATAAAGGAACGCATGAGGATGACATTGTAGACCCAGATCAGGCCGGGAATGATGTATACCCAGAAATTCTGTCCCATCCGCAGGGTCCGCATAATCAGCAGATACTCCGGAATCATGCCTCCGCTCACATACATGGTGACGATAAAAATAATGGTAAAAGACTTATTGAAATAGAAATCCTTCCGGCTCAGCACATAGGCCAGCATGGAGGTGCAGATTACCCCCAGCCCCGTGCCCACCAGGGTACGCACCACCGAAAGAATCAAAGGCTGAAGCATATTATTTTCCGAAAAAATATACTGGTAATTGCTCAGGGTAAACACCCTGGGAATGACAAAATTGATCCCCCTCATGGTATCCATGGGGTCGTTGAGCGAGATGGCCAGCACATTCAAAAACGGATACACCGTAATCACGATCAGTACACAGAAACCTGCCAATAGTATGTAGTCAAACGCTGTCTTTTTCGATTCAAGCTTCATGTCATGCACCTCCCTAGACCAGTTTGTCTTCCCCGAACATGCCGGCGATCTTATTGGCGATGAACAGGAGAATGATTCCCACTACCGACTGGAACATACCGATGGCAGTACCAAGGCCGTAGTTGTTGGAGCCGATACCACGGACATAGGCAAACCAGGAAAGCACCATGGCATGATCCTGGACAATGCCGTTGCTAAGCAACATCTGCCGCTCCATGCCTACGTTTAAGGCGCTTCCGATACTCATGATCAGAAGCACAATGGCCGTTGGCTTTACTCCCGGAAGGGTGATGTGCCAGATCTGCTGGAAGCGGTTGGCCCCGTCCACCTTGGCCGCCTCATAGATTCCCTGGTCAATGCCCGCCATGGCCGACAGATAGATGATGGCGTCCCAGCCCACTTCCTTCCACACATTGATCAGGCACACCACAATCCAGAACATGGGCGAGTTGCTGCTCATCAGATGAAGCCTGGCGCCTCCCAGCATAGTCTCCAGGGCGCCTCCGTCATTGAGAAACATTTTGGCAATACTTGCGATGATTACCCAGGAAACAAAGTGGGGCAGATAAGACACGGTCTGGGTGAATTTCTTGAACTTCTGCATCCGGATCTCATTGAGCATCAGGGCAAAAAGAATCGCTCCCGCCGTCCCCAGCCCAATCCCCAGGATACTGATAAAGATGGTATTCATCATGGTCTGGGCAAACAGACGGTCCGTGAATGCTGTCACGAAATTGCCAAAGCCCACAAACGGCCGCTCCCATACAGACATGGCAAAGGTCTTCGGCGTCACCTCCTGGAACGCCATGGTCCATCCCCACAGGGGAATGTACTTGAAAATGATCAGCCAGATCAGAAACGGAACCGACATCATCAGCAGAAAACGCTGCTTGTACATCAGTTCCCAGCTGAACTTTTCTTTTGTTGCCGGGTTCTTTTTCGGTTTTTTCATACCGGGTTACCTCCCTTGATTTTTCTGAGTACTCCCGGAAACTCTTTGTGCCCGGGAGTGCTCTTTTCTTACCTATAATTATAAAAATCAGGGGCAAAATAAAAAACCCCGAAATTCAGAGGGGTTTTCCATGAAAATTCTAATATTGCTCCCCATCCTCCGACTTTTGGCAGCAGGCAGGCCATAACGATGCATGGCCTGCCCAATAATTTGCAAATACATGATTCCACTAATTTTCTTCCAAATGTTTTACTGCCACATAATCGGTCACGTCATATTGCACGCCGTCGATCTTGACGCTTCCTTTCTTCTTCACTTTTCCGGACTTATTGATAATCGCCAGATCCCCCACGGCAAGTACGGGAGGCACCTCATTCCCGCTGCTGTCCAGGCAGGGACCAACCTCACGGTCAGCGTGATCGCCGTTCTGTACAATCTCGCTGATATCATCCTTACGATGGATATTATTCTTCATGGTAAAGACCTCCCAACCGCTGTCTGCATGCAGCATAGCGCCGTCATCCCCATAGATGCGGTCATCTGCCAGGGCATTGGCATAAGCCCATCCTGCATTGCTGAAATGGTAAGTCTCTGTCTCCCCGCCCACGGACAAACGAAGGCGTTTTCCCTTAGCCATCTGCCCCATGGTAGATTCATTCTGGCTCAGGTAATAGATTCCTGCCGGACGGATGCTGCCTCCCTTGCCGATTACACCGGTTCCTGTAAAATCAAACTCACTCTCCGCAAACGGGCTTCCGGTAACATCATTATCCCCGGTACTGATCAACCCTGTCACCAAATGTCCGTAATCATCAAAGAAATAGACATTCCCATCTATTTTTTTCCAGGCCAGGACAGCATCACTGTCCTTCCCGCCTTCATTGTACAGGTAACCGTCTTTTTTATCGCAGTAAAACCAATGTGGATCACCGCCCCCGTCAGCATCCGGGTCACAGGCATAGAGCCATCCTGTGGCCATAATTCCCGTAATCTCATCATAATAACGGTTAATTCCAAGATTTTCCTGGCTTGTATTGTTTCCCGGCCGGTTTGGGTTATAGGAATTCACCCCAGGTGTCCAGCCAGTAATCATCACACCATTCTCATCAAAAGCAAACCACTGCCCATTCTCAATCTTGGATTCATCGGAGCGCTTCATCTTGCCGTCCCATCCAAAATAGAACATCTCATAGCCGTCATAGTCCTTGGACGGTTCAGACAGAATATCCTTTTCGTCGTCATAAGGCACCATCAGGTATTGCCACTGGGTATGGACATGACCCTGATTCTCGTCACCGAGATAGTAGATATCATAGTTCCCGTCATTATTGGCAATCTTCTGCCAGCCACTCAGCATATGTCCGTCACTGTCAAAAAAATATTTCTGCAGTTCCCCTGCCTCGTCCCGCAGGTGGTAGGCATGGTTTTCCTTCTTTTTTGCTTTTCCGTTAGGGCCGATATAATACCAAATGGTATCTATTTCCTGATCACAAATCCCATCTGCATTCGACTGAGAAGCCCAACGGTTTGCCACCCGGATGCCATTTTCATCCACATAGTAGATATCATCCCCCTCTTCCACGATGGTGCCGGCTGCCATGTAGCCCTCCCCGTCAAGGTAATAATGGTTTCGGTCTGACCCAAGGATCCAAGTGTCTGTCTTGCGGTCGCCGTTGGTATCCAGATAAACCCAGCGCCCGTCCTCTTCCTGCCGCCAGCCATACCTTTTCTCTGTCCCTTCCTCTGCAAAAGCAGGAAGGATCGCGGAGACAGACAGCAGGGATATCATGCACACTGCAGCAGCCTGCCGAATTTTCCTCTTCATCTGTTTTCCCCTTTCTGAATTCATCATTCCAGATATTCCTCATCCTCGAACCCATCGGCATCCAGAATCTCATCCTCCTCAAAGACCAAAAATACCCTTTCCACCCAATAGTCGAGAGTACCCAGATCAAAATACATCACCGGAGGTTCTTCGCTGTCATTATCCTCCGCCCAGTCGATAAAACTGCCAATGGCTTTTCTTTCGGCAGGAGTAAATTCGTAATATTCTTCCCTCTCCGGACTCACTTCCAGATTCTTCGCCACTGCCTTCCAATTAGAAGATGCATTGGCCGGGGTCGCTTTGCCCCAGGAAGCATTGGCAGCCGTGGCCAGAGGCAGGGATTCCTCCTCCAATTCCCCCTTGGCCAAATCCTCCACCGGATCTGCCTTGGCAAAACTGCCTTCCTCTTCAGCCGGTATGGCATTGGCAGATGTTGCTATGGATGGCAGCATGGCATTGGAGGATGTTGCCACAAACAAAAGTTCATCGGCAATGTCTTCTGCCCCTTGGCTGCTGCCACCATCCGTTTCTCTCGGTTCCTTTTCTTCATGGATCACTGCCATCCGCAGGACAGCCGTATCCTCGTATCCCGTTTCTCCCTCCTGCTGTTCACTGGTGGAATAGCGAATCCCGACAGGAACGTTTTTAACCGGAAAATAGAACATGCCCTGTTCCTTCTCAATGGCCTGTATGGTATTGATGGAACGGGATACGGCGGGAGTCGGGTCGGAATCATAGTAAAATGTAAGTTTCGTTGGATTCTCTCCATTATTCACGCTTACCAATGCCACCTTATTTACCTCATTGCCAACCTCCGATATCCTGGCTAATACAGTATCCCATTTCCCTTCAATATGAGATGGTGAAAGTCTTTTGTCTACGCCACCGGCAAATGAATCCCAATAACCTGCATTTGATGATTGATACCAGCTTACCCCATCATTGCTTATATAAATATTTACCTCTCCTAATTTTGCATCAGAAGTTATTAAGACAGGTTTCTTGTCACTGGGCAGTATAAATCCGTTTTTACCATCAATCGTCTGGGTTTCCACTTCCTCTGTATACAGGGATTCCCAATATAAATAAGTAAATTTTCCGATATTCACAGCCTGCTGTGCCTGTATAAATTCACAATTTTCTGATTGTTCCTGAGTAAAAAACACATATTCCTTTGAAGAATTCAAGCCGTAAAACAGCATATCATCTCCCCACTGCCCGTTAAATAAAATCCCCCCGTCGCCTGACACATTCTCTATTTTAATTCCGACAGGTTTTCTTACATGGTTTGGAACATGATAGTTTTTGTTTCCATACTCATCGGTCTCCGGCTCGGCCACCACCTCCGGTTCCTCACTTGGCAGGTTCGATACGTCTACTGCCTTCACAATCTTCACAACCGCAAACCCCTCCTGCTTGCCCCACAGATTAAAGTTTACCGTGTTCAGGACGCCAGGTATAAAGATATAATCCCCCTGCCCGTCCTTGCGGAAATCAAAATAAATTTGCTTCTCTCCCGAACTTTCGTAGGTGGCTCCGCCGCTTCCGGAAGAAGTAATCAAGCCCTCATATTTTGTTTTATCAATGGGTTCGTCTGCCTGGACATAAAATTTCCACCCCTCTGTCTGCCCGTTAACCACTTCCGTTTCCATGGAAATATCTGACCCGAATTCCACCGTTCCACTGCCAAATGTATGAAGTAATCCTAAATCTTCTTCCTCATCCGTAATCTCCACATTGACAAACTTAATATGAACAGGCCTGGAACTGTTGTTTTTCAGCACAACGGCATCAGAGCCCTTCTTCGGTTTACCTGTCAGCACGAGTCCAGCTGCACTATCCGTAATGGTTTTAGCGCCCCCATTGCTCCAATCCTCTGTATAGTTTTTAAGGGAACCTGTCATTTTTACCAGATTATCCTTTATCAACGTGACAGAAGTATCAATCTCCGTATTTTTATCAGGAACTTCTGAGGCAATCGTTATTCTGACTAAACGGTTCCCTATCTGGGATGCTGATGTTCCTGATAAGGCAATCAGTTCCTCCCATGTGAACTTCTTTTCTCCACCGCTGCTGATATTGTACCCTCCTGTATTCTCCCCCTTCTTTGTCACTTCACATCGCATGGCAAAGTGGAAATAAGAACGCTTGTCTCCTGTTACCCACAGTTTCGCCTCCATCTTATTCTGCGCCGGAGTAAAGGTGAATTCCTGCTTTCCGCCACCAAAACCGTTATCATTCAACCCGGGTATCTCAATTGCACCAGAAGCCCAGTCGTCTGTCAGGGGATAAATCGTCAGATGGATCTCATCGCCTAATTCAAAATCCGGGCAAAGATCCCTGATATCTACGACTGTGCTATAGCCGTCTTTGCTAAGCCCTTTTATGCTATAAGGGTATGCTTTGATTTCCCGGTCCCCATACTGATTCCCCAATGACCCAGGATTTGTGCTATTGTTTGGGCGGCTGCTGCCACCTCCGCCTCCACCCCCGCCTCCGCCGCTGGCACGGACTCCGGTATTGGTATAGGGGCCTGCTGAACTGATATTTTCTCCTTCTGCATACAGAAGCGTCACCCGGCCATTTTCAAAGGAGAGATCCTTAACACGGCTGCCTCCCTTGGTCTCGTCTGTCCACCACAGGAGGATCCCCAGACGGTCTCCCAGCCTCCCCCGCTCCTCTTCCGTAAACATATAGGTCACTTCATCAAATACGCTGTTAAACCGGTATTGTGGCGTATTGGTATACCCGTCAATCCAGATCCCGCCGCCTCCATAGCTGTCCCAGTCGCTGGAACAGCTTAAGCGGAACCGGATCCCCAGTACCTTAGACGGCTCAAAGGATTCCAGGGACACCCATCCACCAGGGCTCACCGGAAGGTCTACTTCTTTATAATTCAATACAGAAAAATCTTTCCTTGGGATATCCCCATTGGAAAATTTCCTGGCAAGTTCCGCATAATTAGCGCGGATTTGCGGATCGTAAAAATCTCCGCTGTTCCGTTCGATAAATTTCATGTCGCCAGCATTGCTGGTATCCCAGAGCACCGGGCACATACCATATTCCTTAACCAGTTCCGGAATCCGTTTCAGATAGGCATAAATACTTTCTTTTTCCTTATTATCCTCTGTCAGCACTCCATATTCACCGATAATCACTGGCACTCCTTTGCTCAGGAAATTGCTGGCCAGAATATCCAGGTTTGCCCTTACCTCCGCGATATCCTCTTCACTGCCCCAGGTCGTCACCGGTTCACACCAATCCACATTATGCTCTGCCACGGCAAACGGCGACGGGCTATAATAATGAATCGACAGGATGCAGTGCCCTGCCGGGTCATTTGGCATCTGGAAACGACGGTCGCTCGTCTGTTTGATGTCTGTATTAAAACCAGGAATCAACAGGTGCCTTTTTGCATTATTTCCTCCAGTAGCCCGCACCGTATCCACAAAAAGCTGATTCAAATGATTCAAAAGTTCAAACTGCCGCGACTTGCTTGAAGCCGCCGGGAACTCTACCTCATTCATGCCCTCAAAGATCAGATGGTCTCCATAGCCCGCAAAATTATTGGCAATCTGCGTCCATACGTCAGCATACTTCCGGGAAATCCCATCAAAATCCGTGACAATATTGCGCACCCAGGAATTGTCTGCGGCGCCACTGTCATGATGGATATTCAAGATCACATACATATCCTCTTCCATGCACCAATCCACCACAGTCTGAACGGCAGACATATAACCAGAATCAATCTGGTTATTACTGTCAATCCATTTTGCCCAGCTTACAGGCAAGCGGATGGTTTTAAAGCCTGCCTGATGCACCTTCTGGATAAAATGTTTTGACACCGGGTCATTGTTCCATGCCCTCTGGTACTCCCAGGGATCGTCAATGGTTATCCAGGAACCGATACTGTCAAAGGTATTTCCGATATTGTACCCCAGCCCCATATCATCCACAATCTGCTGGGATGACATTTCCCGGACAACACCGTTTTTCCCATAACTTTCTGCATGAGCCGGGAATACCATTGTCTGCATACATGTGGTCACCGTCAGGGCCGCTACCAATACCCGGGCAGTTAGCTGCTTGAAATGGTCTTCCCATTTTGTTTTGAAGTGCTTCTTCATGTTGCCTCCCCTTTCTTTTATCTTGATAATATCCATGCCCTTCTGTGACTATTGTAACATTTTGCCTGCCACTGAAAACACCCAAAAAAATACACCTGAATTTCAGAATTTTTAGAGATTTGAAAAGACGGCATCCCGTCAGGCGAGATGCCGTCTCCTATATCCCGAACCCTGTTTACTCTTCTCCTTTCAGGTTCTTCCGATATTCCTTGGGGCTGATCCCCACATATTTTTTAAATTTGATATAAAAATAATCAATACTCCCGTATCCCACCTTCTCTGAAATCTGGTATACTTTCAGGTTCGTCTCCTGCAGCAGCCGCCTGGCATTAGTAATGCGGATAATATCCAGGGAATTATTGAAGCTTTCCCCCATCTCCTTACGGAACAGCTTTCCCAAATAAGCACTGTTGTAGTTGAAGTTCTTGGCTATCGTCTCCAGTTTCAGGTCTTTATCATAATTTTTCTCCATATAATAATATACCCTGCGGATGATATTGCCGGAACCACCTGTACATACCTCCTGGCTTAACCCGGACAGGACTTTTTCAAAACATTCCAAAAGCCCCTTCATGTCCTCCGCCCCCATCAGCTTATGGATCGAAGGCTGCAGACTCTCGTTGGACAATGCCTCAGAGGCATATTTTTTCTGCAGGCGCATCTGCAGCTGTAAAAGTTCCTGCACAAGCAAAATCTTTATTTCCGCACTCTTTAACATATGCCAGGCACAATAATCCCGGAACATATCCATTGCCTGACGGATCCCCTTTATCTCCCCTACCTCAATCAGCATTTCCAGATATTCCACAGAGACGGCCTCCCTGCTCTCCTCCAGGCTGCAGATAAGGTCAATGGTCAATATCTCATCCTGGTCAAAGATAAAAGATTGATCCAGTAAATAGCTGGCACTTTCATAAGAACAAAACAATTCCTGCCAGTTATGGACATTGTTGCCAATAGCAATCCGAAACCCGGAACCATAAAAACCGGCAAGACGTTTATTCCGTTTCTCTATCCGGCTCTTCCACTGGCGGTAGGTAACCGATTTTGCTACCAGCACAGCCACTCCCGGCATCGAAAACATGCCAATACAGGCACTGTCCCCTTCCATCAAAATATTTACCTTTTCCAGGAAACGTCCCCCTTCATTTTCTGCCTTTCCCTCATCTTCCCTGCAGATTGCCACACAAAGGCACCCTCCCTCAACCGGCAATTGATATAACCCAATGTCCCGACCCAGGTTTTCTTTGGTATCTTCATTGAGAACCACCCGCCTCAGCAATTCCTGCCTGGCCTTATCCTCATTTTTGCTATGGTAACTGCTTAAGTATGCTTCGTTTTCCAGCTTTTTCCGGATCTGCCGCACATACTGGAGCAATTCCTCCTCATCAATCGGCTTTAAGAGGTATCCCTCCACCCCCATAGATATCGCCGTTTTTGCGTATTCAAACTCAGAATAACCTGTCAGGATAATAAAATGCCCGGAAAAACCCTGTTTTTTTGCTTCCTGAATCACTTCCAGCCCGGAAAGGCCAGGCATCTTAATATCAATGAGTACAAGATCCGGACGGTATTTCAGAATTCCGGCCAGACCTTCCCTGCCATCCTTTCCATTAGGCATCAGCCGGTATCCCTCTGCCTTCCAGTCAATCAGATCGCAGATCCCTTCACGAACAATTTTTTCATCATCAATAATCATTCCCGTAAATTCCATCTGCCTGTCTCCTTCCCGCCCCTTTTCTTTCGCTTTGAAATCTCTTCAGGTTCTCACATAATACCATAAACTTCTTGATAAAAAAACCTTAAAAATCAGACTTTTTCCACTTGATTTTCTGGATTTGCCTGCAAAAAGCAGCAGGGAATGTACCAACAGATACATTCCCTGCCCTATTCCTTAGGCATAACAATCAGCATGAACAAAATCTTTTACAATCTCCACCAGCAGTTCCGCCACCTTCTCCATGGATTGGATACAGATATATTCATGCACTCCATGGTAATTCTCACCACCCGTACACAAATTCGGGCAGGGAAGCCCCATGTAGGACAAACGTGCCCCGTCCGTACCCCCACGGATTGGGACCACCTTCGGCACAATGCCTGTTTTTTCCATGGCTGCTTTAGCGATATCTATCAAATACTTATGAGGTTCTATCTTCTCCTTCATGTTATAGTAAGAATCCTTCACCTGGGCCTCCACGGTTCCTTCCCCATATTTTTTGTTGAGGAAATCTGCTATGCAAAAAAACATTTCTTTTTTCTCTGCAAACCTGCCCTGGTCGTGATCCCGGATAATGTAGTCCATCTGGGCTTTTACCATATTTCCCCGGATATCGGACAGATGAAAAAAGCCCTCATATCCCTCCGTATACATGGGATTCTGGAAAACCGGAAGCATCTGCTGGAATTCCATGGCAATCAAAGACGCGTTCTTCATTACATTCTTTGCTGACCCGGGGTGCACGCCCCGTCCATAAATTACCACTTTGCCAGAGGCTGCATTGAAATTCTCATATTCCAACTCTCCCAAAGTACCTCCGTCCACAGTATAAGCAACATCGGCCCCGAAATGTTCCACATCAAACCCATCGGCCCCATGCCCCACTTCCTCATCCGGGGTAAAGCCGATACAAATTTTTCCATGGGGATGCTCAGGATGAGCCAGGAAATATTCTGCCATAGCCATAATTTCTGCAACCCCTGCCTTATCGTCTGCACCCAGCAGCGTTGTGCCGTCTGTCACGACCAAATCCTGGCCTATATAATCCGCCAAAGACGGGAATTCCCTTGGGGACAAGAAGATCTGCCTCTTTTCATTTAAGCAAATGTCTCCCCCGTCATATCCATTGACCACCCTGGCCTTCACATTCTCCCCGGAAGCATCCGGGGACGTATCCATATGGGCTATAAATCCAAGAGCCGGAACTTCTTTCTCTGTGGTGGCCGGAACCGTGGCATAGACATAGGACTGCCCGCTTACCCATACGTCCTCCGCCCCCATGGCACGAAGTTCTTCTGCCAGCAAATCTGCCAGGATCCGCTGTTTTCCTGTGCTGGGAATCTCTTCTTTTCCATCCTTTGACTGGGTATCCATTGCCACATAACGTAAAAATCTGTCCACTACCTTCGGCATATTTCCTCCTTCTTTGCCCTGACCTGCTGCCCAGGCAACTAAAATCCAGATATTACCGGTTTGCCAGTTCCTCCGTGATCTCTTCCCAGGTAATCCCCTTTACTGCCATCAATACCATCACATGGTACAGAAAATCCGAAATCTCATATTTTACCTGCTCAGGATCCGGGTTTTTGGCAGCAATCACAATCTCCGTGGCCTCTTCCCCAATTTTTTTAAGGATCTTGTCGATCCCCTTGTCCAACAGATAATTCGTGTAGGATCCCTCCTTTGGATGTATTTTCCGGTCACGGATCACGGCCAGCACATCCTCAAATACCTTTAAGGGATTGGTTTCCTTATGTTCTTTCTCAGCCAATGCCTGAAAAAAGCAGCTGGTGCTCCCTGTATGGCACGCCGCACCGATTTGATGGACCCTCGCTAAAACCGTATCATTGTCGCAGTCCAAATACAGGGACTTCACATACTGAAAATGCCCTGAAGTTTCACCCTTCAGCCATTGTTCCTTGCGGCTGCGGCTATAATAATTCATCTTTCCCGTGCGCAGGGTATCCTCAAAAGCCTGTTCATTCATATAAGCCAGCATCAGCACCTGTTCTGTCTTATAGTCCTGCACAACCACTGGCACCAGGCCATCCTCATTGGTCTTAAAGCTGCCCCATTCTATTTTGCTGGCAAAGGTGGCTACTTTCTGCCCCCGTTTTTTCAGTTCTCCCTTCAGTTCCATATAACTTCCATCCCCGGTCTTTGGCACAGTAAGGACCACACCTGCCGAATGCTCTGCTGCCATGCAGACGGAGATCACAGGAAGTTCCTGTTCCTTGCACAGAATGAGAAACGGGCCCTCCTGGCAGATATAGGACTCCGCCTCCAGAATCTCCACATTCCCGGCCACATCAAGTAAAATCTCCGATGCCCCCAGCTGGATGAATTCTGCAACCCGGTTCAGAAGACGGGGCGAAGGAAGATGGACATAGATTTTCTCGCTTCCAAACCGGTCGGCCGCCTCCTTGATCAAATCCACATTGTCCAAATCCGAACCATCCAGGAACACTGCCTTTGCCCCGGCATACAGATACTTCTTCACATCCTCCAGCCGCTTTACCCGGCCGCCGGTGACAATGGGAATATCTATCCCCCTGGCCAATTCTTTGAGTATACCTATGGTACGCTCATGGTCTTCATCGTTCTCTGACATATCCCATAACAGCAGGCCATCGGCTCCATTATCGTTATAATAGTGGGCCAGTGTCTTTAAGGAACGGCCTTTCGCCTCCTTTCCATCTCCCAGAACCACCGGTTTTCCTTCCCTGCATCCAATTCCCGCAAATAATTGCTTCACATCCGACATACCACACTGCCTCCTGCCATTCCTTTTTCCTTTCCCTGCCGGTATTTTTTCACTGCCTCTTCCAGGGAAATCTTCCCCTCATATAAGGCCTTCCCAATCACCACTCCAGAAATCCCACTGTTATATAGGATTTCCAAATCTTCCATACAAGATACACCGCCGGAAGCGATCACATCCAGTTCTGTCTTTTCCGTTAGCATTTTGGTGTAGGCTACATTTGGGCCGCTCAGCATGCCGTCCCGGGAAATATCTGTGTATACAATATGCTGTACTCCATATTCTTTCATTTTCAGGCACAACTCCACCACTGTCACCTGGCTGGTCCGTTCCCAGCCATCCACAGCCACCAAACCCTCCTTAGCATCCACCCCGGCCACAATCCTCTCCGGGCCAAACTGCTCGACGAGTTCCCGGATAAATTCCGGCCTCTCTGCTGCCTTTGTCCCGATAATGCACCGGCTTACCCCTAAATCCAGCATATATTGGACTGCCCCGGCGCTGCGGAGGCCGCCCCCCAGTTCCACCGGCACATCCACTTGCTCCACAATAGCCCGGATAGCATTCTCATTTACTGAGCGGCCTGCCAGCGCCCCATCCAAATCCACCAAATGAAGGAAAGAGGCCCCTTGGCTGACCCACAGCTTTGCCATGTCTGCCGGACTGTCCCCATATATCTTCACCTTGTCAAAAAGCCCCTGTGTCAGACGGACACATTTGCCATTCTTCATATCGATTGCCGGATATAGCTGCATAGTTATTCTGCTCCTTTGTTATTCTACAAACTCCCTTTCGTGGACAACACGCCTAAAATCCGCCCGTCCCGCCTGGTGGCCTCGTCCAGCGCCTTGCCAAAAGCCTTAAAAGTTCCCTCAATAATATGGTGGTTATTGCTGCCATCCATCTGTTTGATATGGAGATTCATGGCCGCACCGTAGGCGACCGCATAAAAAAACTCCCGCACCATCTCCGTCTCCAAATCTCCCACCCTTTCCCGGTCCAGTCTCAGATCATAGACCAGATAAGGCCGGTTGCACAGATCCAGAGCGCAGAGAATCAAAGCCTCATCCATGGGTAGAATCCGAAAACCATAACGGACAATCCCTGCCTTATCCCCCACGGCCTGCCTGATAGCATTTCCCAGCACAATTCCCGTGTCCTCAATGGTATGGTGGGTATCCACCTGCAAATCTCCCTTTACCTTTACCTGCAGATCAAACAATCCATGCCGGGCAAAACCATGAAGCATATGATCAAAAAAACCGATTCCCGTATCAATCTCTGCCTGGCCGCTTCCGTCCAGATTCAGGGTCAGAGAAATGTCGGTCTCCTTTGTCGTTCTGGTGATTGCGGCAATCCTGTTCTGCTCCGTTTTTTTGTCCATAGGGGCAAACCTCCCTGTTATCCATTTATTTTTGTGTCCCTTAACGGGGCAACTCCGCTCCCCCTTTTTCCTCCCTTGCTGCACAGGCGGTCTCCGGCTCCCTGTACAAGGTCATCTCCTCCTGGATATATTCCTCCAGATTTTTAAGGATCGTGTGATTTCTCTCCGCCAAAAGCCCCTGCAGCCGCGGATTCACTTCCCCGTCCTTATAAACAAACGTCGGCTTCACATTGCAAATCACATCTCCCTTTTCAAGTTCCGAAGAGGAGATATCCCGAAACATCAGTGCCACATTCACCTTTGGCGGCGCCTCCTTCATTCTCCCGTTGACCTGATTCTCCATAGCGGTCACGGTTGACTGCAAAAACCGCTTGCCCCTTTTTACAATATAAACGGGATCTCCCACACGGATGGTATCTCCTTCCACCATACCGACCACCACACAGCCCTGGCTTTTAATCGTAAATATGTCCTGGACAACAAAAGTGTACATTTTTTGCCGTGTGTCCTGATTTTGGGCGCTATCCTGTTTTTTCTTTCCCCTTATCCAATTCAGCAATTCCATTTTTCCCTTTTCTTTCTCTTTCTCGTCCTCTTCTCCCTGCCCTTTTCTGCTCCTGCTATTTTTCAAACCGCACCCGGATCGAATTGGCATGGGCTGTCAGTCCTTCTGCCTCGGCAAAGATCTCGATATCTTTATGGATCGGCTCCAGTGCTTCTTTGGAATAATAAATAATGCTGGATTTCTTCACGTAATCATCCACCCCCAGAGGCGAGAAAAACTTCGCTGTCCCATTGGTGGGAAGCACATGGTTGGGGCCTGCAAAATAATCTCCCAGAGGCTCTGAGCTGTACTCGCCCAGGAAAATCGCTCCCGCATTCCGAATCTTTGTCATCACCTCAAAGGGATTTCTCGTCACAATCTCCAAATGCTCCGAGGCAATCTGGTTAGCCGCCTCTATGGCATCCTCCATGGTATCTGCCACCAGGATATACCCGTAATTCTCCAGGGACTTCTCAAGGATCTCCTTCCGGGAAAGTTCTTTCACAAATCCCTCCACCTCAGACGAAACCTGCTCTGCCAGTTCCATACTGGTAGTCACCAAAATGGCGCTGGCCAGTTCGTCATGCTCTGCCTGGGAAAGAAGGTCTGCCGCCACATACCGGGGATTGGCGCTTTCATCCGCCAGCACCAGAATCTCACTGGGTCCGGCAATGCTGTCAATGCTCACATGCCCGTAAACCGCCTTTTTTGCCAGAGCCACAAATATATTGCCCGGCCCGGCAATCTTATCCACCCGGGGTATGGATTCCGTCCCGAAAGCCAGGGCCGCAACCGCCTGGGCGCCGCCTACCTTATACGCGTCCGTCACCCCTGCCAGATGGGCCGCTGCCAGGGTCACCGGGTTCACCTTTCCGTCCTTTCCCGGAGGCGTCACCATCACAATCCTCTCCACTCCCGCCACCTTGGCCGGGATAATATTCATCAGCACTGAAGAGGGATAGGCCGCCTTTCCTCCTGGCACATACACCCCCACACTGGCCAGAGGCGTCACCTTCTGTCCCAGTATGGTGCCGTTTGGCTGGCTGTCGAACCAGCTGTACTGCTTTTGCTTTTCATGATATTCCCGGATATTTTTCATGGATTTTTCCATCACCGACAAAAGGGACGGCTCCACCAGGGAAAAAGCCTCCCGGATCTCCTCCTCTGTCACCCGAAGCCGATCCGCCGTCAAATCCGCACCGTCAAACTTCTTTGTATATTCCAAAAGAGCCTCATCCCTGCGGTTCTTTACATTTTCTACAATCTCCCGAACCTTGTCCTCATAACCGGTGTAATTGTTGGGATCCCGTTTCAGTAAATTGGCAAGGATGTCCTGCCGGCTCTCCTCATTTAATTTGACAATTCTCATTTTTCCTCCACTCTCTGCTAAGCAACCTTCCGTCATCCACAGTTTTCCTGGACCAGCCCTTTCATCTCCCGTATAATCCTGGCAATCCGCTCATTTTCCCGTTTCATACTCACCTGGTTCACCACCATCCGGGCAGACAGAGGGCAGACCTCCTCCAACACTGCCAGTCCGTTCTCCCTCAAGGTGGATCCGGTCTCCACAATATCCACGATCACCTCAGAAAGCCCCACAATGGGCGCCAGTTCGATAGAACCGTTCAACTTGATGATCTCCACGGTCTGATGCTTTTTATTATAGAAATAATCCTTGGCAATGGCCGGGTACTTGGTGGCCACCCGGATCATCTCATGGTGCTTTAGATACTCCCTTGCCTCCTCCGGCCCGCACACACACATCCTGCAGCGGCCGATCCCCAGATCCAGCACCTCATATAGCTTCCTGCCTTCCTCCAGGATCGTGTCCTTTCCCACAATCCCGATGTCTGCAGCCCCGTACTCCACATAGGTAGGCACATCATTGGCCTTGGCCAGGAAAAAACGGCACTTCAGATCCTCATTGGTAAAAATCAGCTTTCTGGAATTCTTATCCTTCATCTCCTCACAGGTAATGCCGATCTTTTCAAACATCTCCAGGGATTTGCTGGCCAGCCTGCCCTTGGCAAGGGCAAAAGTCAGATATCTCATCCTTCCCATCCTTCCGGCAGCTGCCCTTCCTCCCGGGCCGTTGCCTCATTTTTCTATTGCCTGAAATATTCTTCTATGCTTTTCACTCTCATCTTCCCGCTGTCCACCTGGTACTCTGCCACTTGTTTTCCTTCCCCTGCCAGGTACAAAAGCCAGTTCATTCTCTGCCGCCTGGCATAGGACACATAGTCCGTCACCGAGTGCCCGGCCGGTTTGCGGGTCATCTGCACAGCTTTCCCTGCTTCCCGGAAATGCTTCGCCAGACGGATCGCCTCCTTTCTGGCTCCCGGCTCATAGAGCGCCATCCACTCCACCGTATCCACTTGTGTGGCGATCCTCTGCCGGGAAAGCGCCTGCATCAGCCGGTCTACCACAATGGCAAACCCCACCGCAGGCGCATCCTTTCCAAACTGTACCAACAGCTTGTCATAACGGCCTCCGGTCACTAAATACTCTCCCGTCCCGTAGGTATATGCCTTAAAAATAATCCCGGTATAATAGGAATATTTGCTCAGCATCCCCAGATCGTAAGAGACATATTCTCCCAGCCCATACCCGTCCAGGATCTCCTGCACCCGCTCCAGCCGGTCAATGGCCCGCAATGCCCGCTGATTGGATGTCATGGACCGGGCCAGACGGATCTGCTCAATATCCCCGAACAGTTCCGGCAGTTTTAAAAAAACCTGCTTTAACTCCTCTGCCATGGTCTGCTCAGTCAAAAGTTCTTCCACTCCAAAAAAGTTCTTGTTCTCAACCAACTCCCTCAGCTGTTCCCGGGTATCCTCATCCAGGCCGGCTTCCTCCACCAGGCCCCGGTAGAATTCCACCTGCCCCAGTTCCACCTGGAATTCCTGCAGCCCTGTAGATTTCAAGGCATCGATGACCATGGCGATCATCTCCGCATCCCCGTCACTGGAATCGTCCCCAATTAACTCCGCTCCCGTCTGGGTAGTCTCATTGAGCCTGCCCTGATAACTGGCAGCATTTAAATAAGTTGCCCCAAGATAACACAGCCGCAGAGGCTCCGTCTCATCCATAAAATATTTCGCCACACACCGGGCAATGGACGGTGTCATATCCGGGCGCAGCACCAGAGTATTGTTTTCCCGGTCAAATAATTTATACATTTCCCGGCTTCCTGCACTCCCCCGCTCTTTCTTAAAAATATCAAAAAATTCAAAGGTGGGAGTCTCAATATTTTGATAGCCATACAGGTGGAACACCTTCTGAATCTTACCCTGCACAGCCATTTTCCTGGCACATTCTTCCGCATAAATATCCCGCACCCCTTCCGGAGTATGCAATAACTGTCTGCTCATCTTTTCCTCCACTTTCCCTGAATCCCCACTGCACTTCCATATGGTAAAGTGATAATTTGGCAATGTGTTTTCTGATTATAAAATAAGATGGCCTGCTTGTCAATCTTTGGTTTTTATATTTTCATACCTCCCCCGTCTTCTCCTTTACCCGTTCCATCCGTTGACTGTCCATGCCGAGGGGAAGCATCCAGGGGAGCCGGTAAGGGCTGTCCTTCCGGTTATTCAGATTCTGTTGTATCTGCCTCCGCATTTCTATGACTGCTTCGGCCTGCTGGCCGAAGGTTTCCATCCCCCATTTCGTATAAGCCTCCAGATAACTCTCTGACAGTTCTTCCCACCCCCCAAAAACTCTCTGGATAATATTCCCCACAATGCTGGAACGCTCCAGCATCTCCTTCTTTGTCAGCCAGCCGGCAATATATCCCATGCCCAGCAGCTGGGTGGAACGGCACAATTCCCAAGCCCGGTCATATTGGGTCGTGCAGTTCCAAAAGCCATTCCCCTTGCTCATATACTCTACCGTGTCCAGCAAATCCTCACGGTTCTTGATTTCCCAATCTTTCTTCAATACCTTAATCGTCAGCTTTTTGCTGTCCTCATCCTTCGGGCGCCCGCCCAGATACAAAAAACTGGCCGCCGTATTAGGCGTCGTAAGGCGCCCCTTGTAATTCAGCTGCCCAAAATACTGCGCCCAGTTTGCATAAGTGCCAAGAATCCACAGTTCCTGTTCTGTCTGAGGTGTGGAAGCCTGCTCCTCCTTCCGCCTCATACATAAATCTGCAACCGTAGTGGCCGCCAGCCCCACTGCCAGGCCTGCTCCCAGCATTTTCAGGCTCCAATCCTTTTTCATCTTTCCCAGATCCGGAAGTTCCACGCCAAAATCCCCTTCCATATCCAGATATCCGGCCTTATAGGTTATCCAGCCTGCCGCCTTCGCCAGTTCCTGCTCCTCTTCGGGCCATGGCCTCATGACCCCAATGGGGTATGTGACAATCATATGGTCATAATCCGTAATAAATTCCCCTTCCTCCCGGACCAACTCCTCCGTCTGCGCTTCAAAATGAATCCTGGCAGCAAGAATGGTGCCATCCTCCAGGGTAATCTTATTATAATAAGTCTCCCCGATCCGTTCACCAGTGCTGTTAGTCCAGTCGCCGAACTCCTCATTTCTCAGCACAAAAGGCTCTCCGCCCTCCATCTCCTCCAGCGTAGTTACCACCGGGACGCTCCCGTCCGCCCTGCTCCCGATGCTGCCAGGGGATACGTCAATCTGATCTGCCTCCTTATGGTAAAGTATAGGCGCAATCACGTTTGAACCCAGGATCCCAAACAATCCCATCACCACCATCATCCCTACTGCGAGCACCTTTTGCCGGGTATTGCTATGCCCGATATAAACCCGTGTCACTGCCATCCTGCATTCCTCCCTTTTATTAGAATTTTTAATAAATCCAATGATTGTCTTAGATGCATCTTATATGTTACACTTTTATACGGATTGCTTTCTGTTATGAAAGTACTTTCATAACCAGAATTGCCCAAAACTTATACCAGACAATATCCAATATTACAATACCATAACCGGGAGGATTCACAACATGGGTGGATTTTTTGGCGTTACATCAAAAGAAGACTGCGTCATGGATCTGTTTTTCGGAACTGACTATCATTCCCACTTAGGAACCCGCCGTGGCGGCATGGCTGTCTACGGCACAAATGGTTTCCAGAGAAGTATCCACAATATTGAGAACTCCCCGTTCCGCACCAAATTTGAACGGGACGTGGAAGAACTCACCGGCAATTCCGGCATTGGTTCCATCTCCGACAACGAGCCGCAGCCGCTATTGATCCAGTCCCATCTTGGCAGCTATGCCATCGTAACCGTAGGAAAAATCAATAACGAAGAGGATCTGATCCATCAGGCCTTTGAGAACGGGCATATCCATTTTATGGAGATGTCTGGTGGCCGGATCAATGCCACTGAACTGACTGCTTCCATCATCAACCAGAAACAGAGCCTGGTGGAGGGGCTTTTATATGCCCAGGAACTGATCGAAGGTTCCATGACCATCCTGCTCCTGACCCCAGAGGGTATCTATGCTTCCCGGGACCGATATGGACGGACCCCGGTAGTGATCGGCAAAAAGGACAACGCTTACTGCGTATCCTTTGAAAGCTTTGCCTACATCAACTTAGGGTACCATGACTGTACAGAATTAGGCCCTGGGGAGATCGCCCTGATCAACCCTTCCGGCATCCAATCCCTGAGCCAGCCCCGGAAGGAGATGAAGATCTGCTCTTTCCTCTGGGTTTATTATGGCTACCCCACTTCCAGCTATGAAGGGGTCAATGTGGAAGAGATGCGCTACCGCTGCGGGGAGATCCTGGCCCGGCGTGATCTTGGCTGCAAAGGGAACTGCAGTGGCTGCCAGGGCAAAAACAGTTCTTCCGGCACGGATCCCGCCGGCAATGCAATCAGCCCTGATATCGTTGCCGGTGTCCCGGACTCCGGGATCGCCCACGCTATCGGCTATGCCAACGAATCCGGGATCCCCTTTGCCCGCCCCTTCATCAAATATACCCCTACCTGGCCCCGTTCCTTCATGCCCCAAAACCAGAGCCAGCGCAATCTGATTGCCAAGATGAAACTGATCCCGGTAGATGCCCTGATCCACGGCAAAAGCCTGCTCTTGATCGATGATTCCATTGTCCGCGGCACCCAGCTGGGGGAGACGACGGAATTTCTCTACCAAAGCGGCGCCAGGGAAGTGCACATCCGCCCAGCCTGCCCGCCATTGCTCTTTGGCTGCAAATATTTGAATTTTTCCCGTTCCAACTCTGACCTGGATCTGATCACCCGCCGGATCATAAAGGAACGGGAAGGGGATTTCGTTACCCCTGAATTGCTGGCCGATTATGCTGATCCGGACAGCCGCAATTACGCAGAGATGGTAGAAGAAATCCGCAGGCGGTTAAACTTCACTTCTCTCAAATTCCATCGCTTGGATGACTTGATTGAGTCCATCGGTCTTCCTGCCGCTTCCCTCTGCACTTACTGCTGGAGCGGCCGGGAATAGCCTAATCCAAAAACAGGTTATCCAAAAACGGCAACAGACGGAGGCAGAACCAGACACCGCGCCGGGTTCTGCCCCGTTTTTTTATGCCTCCCAACGGCTCATCCTTCCTTTACCAGGACTGTTGTATAGTATCCTGCCTTCTCTGGCATCGTCTCAGTCCCCTCATAGATATGTTCATCCGGAAACCCGCAATTCTCCACCATCACCCCGGCCAGCTTTCTCTCTTTTAGCGTCTGCTTCACCGTGGAAAGCTTGGAGGCTGCTTTCATAAACACCTTGCTCCCCGGATAATCCAATGCCGCCTCAATATCATAATTAGAAGGGATAATATGCAGCTGCTCCGAACGGTCTGCCAGGCTGTCTCCCATACGCGCCGCCACCGCACAGAAGGAGGGTATCCCATTGATAATCTGCACCGGATAACCCTTCTCCCGCACAAGGCGGTGGATATAAATATAAGTAGAATAAATTGTTGGATCCCCCAAGGTAAGGTATGCCACATCCCGCCCTCTCTCCAGCTGCCCCACGATCTGTCCTGCCGCCAGTTCATAACTCTGTGCCAGCACCTGGGGATCTTTGGTCATCGGAGTCGAAAGGTTCAGGCAGTCCTTCTCCTCCAGCCCTTTTACGGCACCGCTGGCAATCTGATAGCTGATGGCATGCTCACGGCCCACGGCAGGAACTGCAATCACCGGACACCTGGCAATAGTTTCCACTGCCAGAAGCGTCATCTGCCTGGGGTCTCCCGGCCCCACTCCCACACCGTATAATGTTCCACTCATGATATTATCCTCTCCCACCACATATCCTTCTGTTATTCTTCCCGGTCATTGGTCAGCTTCGCCTTATCCAGCAAATAAAATGCCAGACTCAGCGCCATTCCCACCACACAGGCCAATACCATGCCCGTCAGCTGGATATTCCCGATCTTAACGGCAATCCCGGAAAGCCCGGCCACAAAGATCACAGAAGTCAGTGCCTGGTTCCGTGATTTTCCAAAGTCCACCTTGGAATCCACCAGGATCCGAAGACCGGAAGTGCCGATCATCCCATATAGCAAAAAGGAAATGCCGCCGATTACCGGCCCCGGAATCGTACTGATCAGCATCGACAGCTTACCCACAAAAGAACAGACAATCGACAGCACAGCTGCCCCTGCGATCACATGGACACTGTAGACGCCGGTCATGGCCATCACGCCGATATTCTCCCCATAAGTAGTCGTCGGTACCGAACCGATCATCCCGGAAACCATCGTGGAAAAATTATCTCCGAACAGGCTCCTGTGAAGCCCTGGATCCTTGAGAAGGTCACGCCCCACAATCTTGCTGGTCACTACCTGATGCCCGATATGCTCCGAGGCAATGACCAGGATTACCGGCAGGATAATCAGGATTGCCTCCGGGTCAAATTTGGGAGTGGTAAAATCCGGTAAGGCAAACCACGGTGCAGCAGCCACGGCCTCAAAACTGACAATCCCGCAGCAGACCGCCGCCACATACCCTGCAATCACGGCAATCAAAATCGGAATCACTGACAGGAAGCCTTTAAACAGAATTGAACCGAAGACCGCAAAGCCAAGAGTCACCAGGAAGACAACCACATTCGCTGGCTGGACCACCTCATCGAGCAGCCCCGCATTGCCGGCGGCTGAGGAGGACAGTTCCAGTCCAATAAGTGCCACCACCGGCCCCATGGCTGCCGGAGGCAGCACCACGTCAATCCAGTCCGTACCAAACTTATACACAATCAGCGCCAGGACACAGCCGCAGAAACCCACCGCCACAAAGCCTCCTAAGGCATACTCATAACCCCAGTTCTGGATGACGATCCCCGCCGGTGCCAAAAACGCAAAGCTGGAGCCCAGATAAGCCGGGGCTTTGCCCTTTGTCACCACAATAAACAGCAGTGTGCCGACACCATTCATAAAAAGCACAATCGCCGGGCTGATGCCGAAGATAAAGGGCACCAGCACCGATGCACCGAACATGGCAAACATATGTTGGATGCTCAGCGGCGCCAACAGCTGGAATGGCACCTTCTCTTCCACCTGAATGATACGTTTTGTTCCCATAACCTGCCTCCTTTTCCCATAAGTAATATGGACACCATTTCATCTCCCCTATTATTCCATAAGTTTCCGCCGATGTCTACCAGAAAATACGGGACAATGCCTTCTTTGTGGATTTATCTCCTGCCCAGATCCTCTTTCAGCGCCTCCAGATAATGAACCAGGATATCCCGGTGGGGCCACACTCTCAGGGACTTGTCCACCTCTTCGTAAGTAAAACTCTTCCTGCCCCCGTCCTCCATACGCTGCCAGAAACGGTGCAGATCCCCGAAGGGGATATAGTATATTTCATCCTCTGTGGTGAAATGCAGCAAAATAAAAGAAACCCCTCCCTGGTTTTCAAATTCTTCCATAAAGGAAATCTGGTGCCTGTGGATATTCTGCAAAGGAAATGTCTTTACCGCACATTCTTTTGCGTCAAAACATACCGGGATCCCCTGTACTGCGCCAATATAGTCCACGGTACTCTTCTGGTCAAAATATGCCAGGGTAATGTGCCTGCTTTCCTTGTCTATCGTAATCGGGGTAATCGGGGTCGGTATCTTTTGGATCAATGCCAGCTTTTTGTCCCGATAAATCTCATTGCTGTGATTGATCATATCCTCCAGCGTCGAGCCCCTGAGCCCCCGGCTTTTCCATGTACTCATAGCTGTTTTCCCCTTCCGTCCTTTTGTGCTTCTATCTGTTTTCGATAGTCAGTTCCCCATCCTTTTCAGCCAGTACACATTTCCCGCCCCTCTTTAGCCTCCCAAACAGAAGGAGTTCCGCCAGCAAGGGTTTTACCTTTGCCGATATTACCCGGTCAATCTCCCTGGCTCCATATTCCCTTGTAATCCCGGCCTTCCTCACATGCTCCACGGCCTCTTTTGCCACAACCAGTTCCACCTTCCGCGCCGCCAGCTTATCGGAAAGCTGGCGGAGTTTCTTTTTCGTAATCTCCCCCGCCATCTCCTCATCCATTCCGCGAAACAGCACAATCCGGCTCAGCCGGTTGCGGAATTCCGGCTGAAAGATTCTTTTCACCGCTTCCTCAAGAGCCTCCAGGTTCCTCGTATCGCCGCCGAACCCGATCCTGCCCTTTCCGACTTCCCTGGCCCCTGCATTGGATGTCATAATCAGTATGATATTCCTGAAATCTGCCTTTCTTCCCTGGTTGTCAGTCAATGTTGCATAATCCATCACCTGCAAAAGCACATTGAAGATATCCGGATGCGCCTTTTCAATCTCATCCAGCAAGAGCACCCCGTGGGGATGGCGCCGGATCTCTTCTGTCAGGATCCCCCCTTCCTCATAGCCCACATACCCGGCCGGTGCACCGATCAGCTTTGCCACAGCATGCTTTTCCGCATATTCACTCATATCATAACGCATAAAAGAAATGCCAAGTTCGGATGCCAGCGCCTTGGACAGTTCTGTTTTCCCCACCCCCGTCGCCCCAACAAACAGAAATGAGGCAATCGGTTTATTTTCCTCGTTGAGCCCTGCCCGGGAGAATTTTACTGCATTTACCACCTGTTCTACTGCTGCGTCCTGCCCGAATATTTGGCTTTTCAGCCTTTTATCCAATACTGCCAGCTTCTCCGTCTCCCCTTTTTCTACGTTCTGTACCGGAATATTACAGGTTTTCGCCAATACCTCATCAATCAAGGCCCTGGTCACCGTCTGCTTCTTTTGCGGCAAGGGATGGAGACGGCGGTATGCCCCGGCCTCGTCAATCAGGTCAATCGCCTTATCCGGGAGAAAACGTTCATTGATAAAACGGCTGCTGACCTCCACTGCATGCTCCAGCACCCCGGTGCCATACCTGACACCATGGTACTTTTCATATCCGCTTTTAAGGCCTTTTAAAATCTCGACTGCTTCCTCCCTGCTTGGCTCTTTGATATCTACATTTTGGAAACGCCGTACCAGGCTTTTGCTGCCGGAAAAATGCTTTTTGTACTCCTCATAGGTAGTAGCCCCGATAAAGCGGATATGCCCTGCTGCCAGATATGGCTTTAACAGGTTAGCCGCATCCAGGCTGCCGCCATTCACTGCCCCGGCGCCCACAATATTATGGATCTCATCCAGGTAAAGGATCGGGTTCTCTTCCCTGGAAAGCCCCTCCATGATCTCTTTAAACCTTTTTTCGAAATCTCCCCGGTATTGGGTCCCTGCCAGCAGGCCGCCCAAATCCAGGGCAAACAGGTGGGCTCCCAGAAGCGGCTTTGGCACCTGCCCTTTCTGTAAAAGCTGCGCCAGGCCATAGGCAAGCGCTGTTTTCCCCACTCCCGGCTCCCCAATATGGAGCACATTGTTTTTATCCTTCCTGCACAGGATTTGTATCGTCCGCTCCATCTCCGCTTCCCTCCCGATCAGCGGGTTCTGCCTCTGGCAGGTCTGGTTCATGTCTTCCACATAGCCCCTCCAGCGGCAGCTGCCTGCCCCATCCTCTTCCCTGCCAGAAGAAACGTCCTCCTGTGGATCCCCATGCAAAGGAGCCTGGCCACCGTGGGGCACTTCCCCCCGCTCCGATGCCAGGCTTTCCCGTGACAGTTCTCCGATCATTTCTACCAAATCCACATCCTGCCCTGTAAGGAAATATACCCCATAGCTGTCCTCCAGCTGCATCACGGCCGAGAGCAGATGACTGATGTCCACAGCCCTGCGGCTGCTGGAAATCGCCTGGCTTTCTGCCAGGTAGAGAACCTTTTCAGTATCCGCTGTAAGGCGGACATCCTCCCCTTTCGCCCTCCCTGCCTGCTCCTGCAAAAAGGCCAGCAGTTCCTGGCGGAGCCTGGGCAATTTTCCGCCCCCGGCCTCGTATTCCCTGCAAAAATCCGCATCAAATGTCATTCCATAAAGAAGATGCTCTGGCATAAAATAACGGTGGTGCCCATCCCTTGCCAGGCTCACCGCATATTCCATCACCTTCTGCATATTTTTTGTGAATTCCATTACCTCATCCTATCCTTTTCCCTGTCAATAATCTACTCACGATACACAGACCGCCTCCACCTTCAGCGGGTATTTCTCTTCCCTTGCCCACTGCATTGCCTCTGCTGCCTTCGTCTGGGCAATGTCCCTTGGATATATCCCTGCCACCGCACTGCTTCCCCTGTGGATGCTCATCATCAGTGCAACCGCTGCCTGCTCCTCCTTGTCAAAAATCTCCATCAAAACCTCCACCACAAAATCCATGGGGGTGAAATCATCATTATAAATCAAAACCTGGTACTGCTTTGGCAACTTTGCCCGGCTTTTTGTCTGCTCCTTCACACTTTCCTTAACCGCCATTTAAAATCATCCTCTCTGTCTGTACAGGCTTATATTTTCTGGCTTCTATTATATACGCACAAATAGATTTTGTCATTCTCTTTTTCACATGGCTGCCGGAATCTAAACCGGTTCCCCACAGAACATGGCAGCGGGAAATCCGAGGGACTTCAATTCCCCCGGATTTCCCGCTGCCACTCCCGCATATTTTCTTGCCAATCCCCATCATAGGGAACCCTTTCCTGATTTTAACAGGCACATCCCGCCATCCCTGCAGGCAAGGGTTAATCCCCCGTCTGCAATGCGGTAGGCATTTCCGTACAAATATTCCTTCCCGCCGGCACACAGGATATAGCTGCCATCCTCCAGGGCATAAAATTCCCGCCCGACACTGTCTGGGTAAGTAATCTCCTCCATCAGGCGGAGCCCATCCAGAATATAGTCTTTTACCATCTGATAATGGGGAAGGATCCTGGTTTCCGTCAGCCCCAGCCCCTCTATAAAACGCTTATACCCGGGGTCAGCTGCTTCCCCTGCAAGTTCCGGCTGAGCATAGACCATGCGGGCGCAATTCATGCTCCCGGCACTGATCCCCATCACCACCCCGCCGAAATGCCGAAGCTTCTCCCTCAAGCCAATCTCCCGGAAAAACCGGTTCTGGGTAGGCACATGGCCTCCCCCTAAGATCACCACATCACTGTCTGCCAGCCATTCTCCCGCCCGGCCTGCCGTACCCCGGTCCAACAGCCGCATCGCCTGCGGCTCCATATTGCTGGCGGCAAACACCCGGGCAAAATATTCATTCATTTCCTTATTCTTCTCCGGCTCATCCGGGGTTGCCGTGATCATCAGCACCCGCGGATGAGGAGGGCAGGCCTCCCGGAAACGCTTCAGGAACCCGTTTTTTTCCGTAAACGGCCCTGTTACCCATTCCCCGTCCACCTGGAAAGAAGCATCCGGGCTGCTGGTAAGGAAAACCATTTTTTCACAATTCTTCACTGCCGCATTTCCTCCGTCCCTTTCACTGTCCAGTGGTAATCCTCCAGTGCCTGCTTAAGGTTCATTGCCCCACTTCCCCGTTTTGCCACTGCCTCCAGCCAGGAAGCTTCCCCTTCCAGGAATTCCGTCTGGCTGAGCATCCCGGCCTGCTGCCTGCGCTGCAGGGAATCGTAGGAGATCCGGGCGCTCTCATATGCATCCTGGGAAGCCTGGTATTCCAGCCTGGCCGACTGAAGCTGTTGGTATACTGCCAGAAATTCCGCTTCGGCGCTGCCAACTGCCTCCGCCTCCTGGGCCGATTTTCTGTCAATCTCCGCACTGCTGCCTGCCCGTGAGCGGCGGACATTCTGCACCTGACTGTTGTTGTTGACGGCTTTCGTTCTATCTTCCTCATAGTTGATTGCATCCACTTCCGCCAGATCCGGCTCCGGAACCTCTCCCACCGTAACTGAGCCGTCATCCGGCAGTCCCAGCATGGACAAAAGCTGGAAACGCAGCTGCCCCTCCTGCTGCCGGTAAGACGTAAGGAGGTTGCGCTCCCTGTCCAGGCGGTCTGCCGCCTCCATCACCTCAGCTGCCGTGGCCATCCCTGCCGATTGCTTTTTCAATGCGGCCTGGTAGGATGCCTCCGCCGCCTGGGCCCCCTTTTCACTGGCCGCCACATTCAGGGCCATCTGATTATAAGAATTCATCACACCCTGGGCCGCCATAGTATAGGAATCCGCATTTTCCTCCACGGATAAGGTCCGGGGCCGCCGGTTCATGGCTTCTAACTGCTTCGACAGCCGTGCCGCCTGGGCCCCTAAGATCCCAGCGCTGGAGCGGTAGGCGGCCTCATCCTCCGTATCCTCATATTTTTCTGCCAGGAACTTCATATACTCCTGCTCCTCCCGCATCTGCTCCATCAGTTCCTGGTAATTTTTCTTGCTGCTCTCATAGCTGTCGTTCGCCTGCTGAAGGTTTAAATTCCCCTCCATCAAAAGCTGCCTCAGATTGTCGTACTCCACCGTCACGTTTCCTTCGGCAAAAGCAGGAAAAGCCATCATTGCCGCACACATGGCGGCCAAAAAACCGGTAACATACCGGCGGCCCTTTTGAAGGCAACCCAATTTTCCATTCATCCTGACCTCCTCCTTTTTTGCCGTTATGATGCCTGGGCAAGACCGTCCAGGGACCATTGGTAATTCACCATAGCTGTCAGCAGCGCCAGCTTCTGTGTCTGGACATTGACTTGAGCTGTAAGGTACGAGGACTGCTGGCTCTGATATTCATTGCGGGTAATCGTCCCTGCCGCCATCTTCCTTTCTGCCGAGTCCATGGAAACCCTCTCCAGTTCATAAGCCTGGATGGCCTGTTCATAATTGGATCTTGCCAGCAAAAGGCTGTCATAGCCTGCCTTAACATTAGTCGCAACAGCCTCCCGCTGGTTTTTCTGTGTCTGCTGCTGGGTATTTTTCACTTTTTCCGTGCGGGCATTCAAAAGCCTCTTTTCCGTCAGCTTTAAGCTATAATTGCTGGCAAGGGCCTTCTGGATATCCGCTTCTATGTCAATTGCCTCAATCTGAGCCAGATCCGGCTCTGGCAGTCCGCCGATCTCTACCTCTGACCCATAACTCCAGCCCAACATCAGGGTCAGGTTTTCCTTCGTCTTCTCCAGGCTGCTCTTTGCCGAAAGGAGGGAAGCCTCCGCTGAACTCACTGCCTCCTTCGCACTTAAAACCTTGGCCTGGGTGGACATCCCGGCGGCCAGCCGGTTCTGCTCTGACTGGTAGCTATTCTCCGCCTGCACCTTCCTCTGCTGTAAGCTATCCAGGCTGTAATACTGGCTCCAGTACTGGATCATCAGCTGCTGCGCCTGCTTCACCAGGTTAGCCTCTGCCTGGTCATATCCCAGTTTTATCGTCTCGCTGTCCTCCGTGCTCTCGTCCCCCCGCTCCATCAGCTGGTCTGCCTGCAGGCGGCTGTTCAGTACGGATGCCATCTGGCTGCCATAGTTGGGGTCATCCGAATCCGGATACTGGATATTGCTGTAGATATCATTTGCCGTATCATAATAATCCTGTGCAACATCATCTTTGTTTTTATCCTTCTCATCCCGATAAGAAATCGCGTTCTGCAGCACAGTATTGTTGTATTCATGGATCAAGTCCCCAATCTCTTCATATTCCAGACGGTCATCCCGCAGGGAAGCCCATTTTTCTGCCGGATAGGCGAACTCCGGGCTCTGCTGTGCCTGTGCCGGAAACGGCAGTAATGCCACGCCTGCCGCCACTGCCAGAATCCGGGCAGCCCTTCTTTTGCCCATTCCTTTCTTTCTGTCAATCATCCTGTACCTCCATCCTTCCTGATGCCTTACGGAGGAGGCATTCTGCCCCCAACCGTATGAATCATACTAATACACTTATATCATTACTCTTAATACTAATACACAGACGCGATTCCTGCAAGTGGCAATTTACTTAAGATTCTTTAAAGATCCAGCACTGTCCGCTGCTTTCTCCCATTCATCAGCCCGTAATATACCGGCAGGATAAACAAGGCCACCAGCACCCCTGCAGTCAGGCCGCCGATATTCACCACAGCAAGTCCTTGGGTCGTGGAGCCGCTGCTGCCAATCGCCAATGCCATCGGAATCATGGAAAGGATTGTCGTCAGGCTTGTCATCAGGATCGGACGCAGCCGCGTGGCCCCTGCCTCAATCAATGCTTCCCCAAGCGCCATCTCCATCCGGTACTGGTTCACTGTATCCACATACAGAATCCCGTTATTGACCACCGTTCCCACCAGGATCAGAAATCCCAGGATCGACGTCATGCTGATGGTCACCCCTGTCACCTTCAAAAGCCCGAAGGACCCTACCAGGCTGAAAGGAATGGTTGTCATGACCATAAAGGAGAATTTCGGCGATTCAAACTGGGCGGACATCACCACAAACACCAAAAACACTGCAATGGCAATGGCACGGTACAAACCGGAAAATTCCTCCTGCATCATCCGGTTGCGGGAGTTTACGCCCCTGGTGATCGTCCCGGTCAGGTTGGGGCTAATCACCTCATTATCCAACTGCTGCTGGACATTCCCGCGGATATAATCGGCGGTGATTGTCACCTGGTAAGCCTTATCCGATTTCCGGATGGAGGCCGGGCTGTCCCTAAAATAAACCTCCGCCACATCAGTGAGGGCTACCGAACCGCCGGAAGGCTTCTTTAGGATCATCTGCTCCACCTGGGGAACTGTCCGGTATTCTTCCTCGGGATACTCCGCACGCACACTGATTTCCTGGCCGTCCACATCAAGGGAAGCGATCTCCTGTCCATCCAAATGCTGTTTAACCATGGAACCGATCTGGGAAACGGACAGGCCCTCGGCCGAGGCTGTCACCGGATCTACCCGGATCGCCACCACAGGCGCCGTATTCTCAATGCTGGAATGGACATTCATCACGTCATCCCGTTCCGTCAGTTCCTTTACAATCCGGTTGCTCACCTCCTGCAGTTCCTCATACTGGGTACCCTGCAGAATTGCTTCGTATCCCCTGCTCCTGCCCATAAAACTCATGGAACTGGAGGCCTTCACCTCAATGGTGCAGTTGTCGATATCCACCATCTCCTTTTCCCACTGGCTCACAATCTCATCCGTGCTCATCTTCCGTCCGTCTTTTAAATAAGCCGTGATTGACCCGCTGTCATTATTAAAACGCAGCATATAAGATTCCACGTCCTCATGCCCGGCCACGATAGCCTCAGCCCGCTCCAGCATATCGTTTGCCAATTCACTGAGAAGCCCTGGCCGCGTCTCAATGCTAACCGTGATGGTTCCCGTATCGTCGGCAGTCATCAGTTCCGTCTCCATTCCTCTGGCCAACACCACCGTGGCGATAATGATAAGGACGGAAAGCCCCATGACAATTGCCTTATGGGCCAGCAAAAGAGGCATGGTTTTCCGGTAAACTGCCTGCAGACGGCGTACCAGCCCGGACATCGGCGCCTGCTGCCTTTCCTTGGGCTTATAGAGCATGTAGGTCAGGGGCACCACAGACATGGCTGACAGAAGGGAGGCACACATGCAGTATACAATGGTATATCCCATAGAGCCGAACATCTGCCCGCTCATCCCGTTTAAAAAGACAAGGGGGATAAAAACCACACAGGTCGTAACCGTGGAACCGAGGATTGACTGGATTACAATATTGGTCCCTTCCAATGCCGCCTTGGCATATCCCAACGCCCCTTTGTCTGCAGCCGAATCCATAGCCCGGAAGCAACTCTCCAGCACCACAATGGAATTATCCACCATCATGCCGACTCCCAGCACCAGGCCGCTCATGGTAATGACATTTAAGGAGAATCCCATCTGTGTCATCACGATCAGGGACAACAGAATCGAGGTCGGGATCGAACTTCCCACAATCAGGGATGCTTTGAAATCACCAAAAAACACAAAAATAATCACCATGGAGATGATGACGGCTAAAATCATGGTCACTGCCACATCCTGTAAAGATTCCAGGATGGAATCCGCCTCATCCCGGGCTACCCGGATATCCAGATCCTCATCGCTGTTTTCAAGGGCCGCGATGGCCTCCTTCACCTCCTCAGAGAGAGCCGTTGCCGTACTGCCCTGCTGCTTGGTGATGGAAAGGGAAATCGTCTCCTGGCCGTCATAGCGGGACACCCCACCCCTCTGTTCCTCCGTGTAGTAGACATGGGCGATATCCTCCAGGTAAACCATCTTGTTGCCGGAAGTAACAATCGGCACGCGCAGCAGCGCATCCAGGGTATTATTTTCAGCCATGGTGGAAACGGACAATTCCAGGTTGCCAGCCACCGCGTCCCCGGACGGGTAGGAAAGGTTTGCATTGCCCATGGCTGATGTGATGTCGCTCATGGTCACATGGTACTGTTCCATCATATCCGACATCAGTTCGGCCCGTATGTACTCAGAGGAACCTCCCATAGTGTCCACCTCCGCCACCGTGGCCAAACGCTCAAACTCCGGCACCACCACCTGGTCTACATAATCATAGAGGTTTTCCTGGGAATTGTGGGAGACGGAAAGCATGATGTTGGCGCTGGCATTGTTGTTCATCCGCATGACGGACGGCTCCACATCCTCCGGAAGCCCCCGCATCCGGTCCAACCCCTGCTTTAAGTTCTCATAAGCCTCATCCATATCCGTATCATACTCATACTCCAGCATGACCGTCGTCCGCCCTTCACTGGTGTTGGAGGTCATGCTCTTGACCCCTTCCAAGGTGCTGACCTGATCCTCAATAGGCCGGGTTACCAGTTCATCCATGTCCTCCGGGCTGGTTCCGGAATAATTTGCCATTACGATCATCATCGGCTGATCCGTATCCGGCATCTGCTCCAAATCTGCGCTGAACACAGATGAAATACCGAATACAATCAGGCAAAGAAGCGCCATAAACACGGTAACCGGGCGCTTTAATACAAATTTTGTGATTCCCATTCGTCCTGCCTCCTAGTTTATGCCCCCTCAGGGATTCTTCTGCCTTCTTTGCTATCCGTATGTGACGGTTCCCTGCTGTCCTCCTCTTCACCCCACAGGCGGATCTTCGCCCCCTCATACAGGTTAGAACTCCAGGTGCTGACCACCAGTTCCTTCCCTGTAAGGCCAGACAGGATCTCGGCATATTCCGAGTCATATAATCCCACCTCCACCGGGGTCATCTTAGCCGTCCCATCCTCATACAGATAAACATACCCATCCCCGCCGCTATAGTAGAGGGCATCCACCGGCACCAGCATAGCACCTTCGGCACGTTCGGTCACCAGGTTCAGCTTTACTGTGCTTCCGATGGCAATCTCTTCCACATCCCTTAGTTCTGCCTTCACCTTGAAAAGGCCGCTGGCCTCATCCACCATGCTGCTGATCTCACTGACCTGCCCTTTATAGGTCTCACCGTTCTTGGCAACCTCAACCTCATCTCCCTCCCGGATGTTTTTCATCATCCTCTGGGTCACATAAAAGGTGATCCGGCTCTCCCCTTCCCCGGCGATAACGCACAGCTGCCCCGACTGGTTCACCCTGTCGTAAACCTCCACATCGCAGCTTTCGATCCGCCCGCCGATAGGAGCCGTGACCGTGCTGTATTCCACCTGCCTGTCATAAGCCATTTTGGCAGATTCATACTGAAGCCGGGCAGATTTCACCGAATTGCTGTACTGTTCATATTCCTGGTCTGACAGATCCCCGCCCTGGTACAGTACCTGCATACGGCTGAGATTATTCTGTGCCTGTGTCAGGTTCACCCTGGCCGACTCCAAGGAATTACGGGCAGAATCCACCTGTTCGGTATCAATCTCACACAAAATCTGGCCTGCCTGTACGATATCCCCGGCCTTCACATGGACTGCCGTTACGTCGCCGGATGCCTTTGCATAGACATAGACCACATCTGCCGCTTCCACAGTGCCCGTAAGCCCCGTGGACAGGCTAATATCACCCGTAACCGGCTCTCCCGCTTTTACCACCGTCACAGATGCCTCCTGGGCCATGCCTCCCATACCCCCCGGGCCGCCTGCACCCTGGGGGCCGCCCCCCATCTTGCCCTGCTTCCCCCCAAAAAGAAAATATCCTCCCACCGCAGCCGCCACAGCCACGATGCCGATTCCTGCAGCCATCACTTTCTTTGTCATAAATCTTTCATCCTCCTTGGATTCCTTACCTGAACCTAGGATATTGGAATTTTGTGAGAAATTTGTGAACGAACTGTGAGAAAATCAGCAGAATTTGTGATCCCCCATTTCCCAAACCCTTAAAAATATGCTATACTCCCTTCATAAAACCCATCAATCCTAACCAGGAGGAAACAAATCATGCCCCATTTACTGATCACTGACGATGACCACCATCTGCGGAAACTGGTACGGACCTACGGCGAGCGGGAGGGCTTTTGCTGTGAGGAAGCCGAAACCGGGCAGCAGGCCCTTGACGCCATCAAAAAAACCTCTTTCGACATCATCATCCTTGATGTGATGATGCCTGGCACAGACGGTTTTCAGGTATTGGAAGAGATCCGCCGTGTCAGCCAGGTACCGGTCATCATGCTGACTGCCCGTGACGAGGAATATGACAAGCTGAGAGGCTTTGGCCTGGGGGCAGACGACTATATTTCCAAGCCCTTCAGCCCCAAGGAACTGATGGCAAGGGTCGGGGCTATCCTGCACCGTACCGGGAACCGGCAAAATGATTCCATCCTCTTTGGCGGCCTGTCCATCTGCCAGTCCTCCCGCACCGTCACGGCGGATGGGCAAAGGCTGAACCTGCCACCTAAGGAATTCGACCTTTTGCTGAAGCTGGCTCAGAATGAACACGTGGTTTTAAGCCGGGATAAGCTGCTTCAAACGGTCTGGGGCTATAACTATTATGGCGACGTCCGCACGGTTGACACTCATATCAAGTCTCTGCGCGAACATCTTGGAAAATACCGCAAACTGATTCAGACGGTCTGGGGGGTGGGATATAAGCTTGAATACACAGAAGAAATATAAGATGCCTTCCCTGGGCAGCCGGATGGTATTCCGCCTCTGGTCCATTATGATGCTGTTGGTGCTCTTTGGCATCGGCTTTATGTGGATCGCCCAGATCTGGCTGTTTGAACAAAATTATGCAAAAGCTGCCCTGGCTGAGACAGAAAAACGCCTGGAACCTGTCATGAAAGATTTAAGCACCCAGGATCTTGCCGACGACAGCCACCTGCTTCCTTTCATGAGCCATCTCTCCGGCGGGGAACTGATCCTGTTGGACCAGGAGGGAAAATTGATCCAAATGTATTCCATGGGCCACCGGATCAATGTGCAGCAGCGCAAGGAGGAACGGCTTATCCTGGATATCATCACCCGGAGAGAAGAATTCCGGGAACTTTTGGACGGCAGGCCTTACCGGCTGGTAGACCAGCACCAGGACCGGGTTTTCGGATTTGAACTGGGATTTCCGGTTACCTATCAAGGAGAACCCTGCCTTGTAATCCTCCACAACATGGTAAAACTGAAAACCGCCCTGGACTTAAACCGGCGGCAGCTGATCCTGATGAGCGTCCTGCTGACAGCCGCCGCCTCTGTGCTCGCCCTTTTGCTCTCCCGCCATTTTACCAGGCCGGTTTTTCAGATTAAAGACGCCATAGACAAGCTGGCGCACAATGACTTCCTGGCCCGTCCGGATCTAAAACGAAATGATGAACTGGGGCAGCTTTCGGATTCCGTGGAAAAATTGGCCCAGAAGCTGCAGCAGGTGGATCTCCTGCGCAAGGAAGTCATCGCCAATGTCTCCCATGAACTCCGCTCTCCCCTTGCCGTCATCAGCGGCTACGCCGAGATGGTCAGGGATATCACCTGGCAGGACAGTTCCCAACGGGAGGAAGATCTGAACCTTATCATCAGCGAAGCCTCCCGGATGAGCGAAATGGTCACGGATATCCTTGATTACTCCCAGCTGCAGGCCGGTTACATCCATCTGAAAAAGGACTGGTACCATCTGTATGACATCCTGGAATCCGAAATCTGCCTGTGCAGACCCGCTGCAGGCCAGCACCGAATCTCCCTGGATCTGGAATGCAAAGACCAGGAAACCCTGTTATATATCGACGCCCTCAAAATCAGCCAGGTCATCCGTAACCTCCTCTACAATGCCATCAACCACACAGGGGAAGGCCAGGCCATCACGGTCACGGTACAGCACACCCCCGAAACCATCCGTGTGGCTGTCATCAATCCCGGCGCCCCTATCCCGGAGGAGGAAAGGGAACAGATCTGGGAACGCTACCAGCGCAGCCAGCACCAGAGCGGCCGCCGCCTGGGAACCGGCATCGGGCTGTCCATCGTCAGCACTATCCTGGATGCCCATGGAATGGGATACGGCGTGGATTGTGAGGCCGGGATGACCAGTTTCTGGTTCTCCTGCCCGATAAAAAATCCTTAAGCCATCCATGATTTATTGCCCGTCATCCGTTTTTTTAAACCTTTCCTCCAAAGCGAATGCCTCCTCCAGGGTGTTTTTCCACCCAAACCGCTTCAAATCCACCTGCCATCCTTTCACCGTCCAGGCCACCTCCACGCCCTCCTGTTCCAGAAGGATTTTTTGCCGGTCAAAGGTCTCAAAGCTTGCCGCACCGCTTAAAATCCCCCGGCTGTTAACCACCCGGTGAGCCGCTGCCCTCCCCTTCTCCCCGGCCAGCCCATACTTTAAGGCATATCCTACCTGCCGGGAATTTCCCGGCTTTTTACAAAGCAAGGCAATCTGCCCGTAGGTTGCCACCCTTCCCTCCGGTATCTCCCCGCAGACAATCCCAATCCTTTCATACATGCTTACCATATTGCTTACCATATTTTCTCCCCGTTTTTTGCAATATTCCCCGTTTTATGCTACACTAATGTACAGACTATCTATCCAGGAGGACTTAACATGACCCCAAAACAATTGTTAGAAGAAGCAGACGCACTCCGGGAATCGCTCATTGCCAGCCGGAGATACCTGCACACCCACGCTGAAACAGGCTTTGACCTGACCGATACCCTGGCCTATGTAAAAAAAGAACTGGCTGATATGGGCTATGAGCCAGCCTTGTGTGGAAAATCCGGCCTGGTTGCCTTGGCCGGCGGCAAAAAGAAAGGGCCTGTGTTCCTGATCCGGGGCGATATGGACGCACTGCCCATCCGTGAACAGGCGGAAATTGATTTTCCTTCCACCAACGGATGCATGCACGCATGCGGGCATGACCTTCATACTGCCATGGTGCTTGGCGCCGCCCGGCTGCTCAAACAGCATGAAGACGAAATTCAGGGAACCGTCAAACTTATGTTCCAGCCTGCAGAGGAAATCTTTGAAGGCGCCAGGGATATGATCCGGGCCGGGCTTCTTAAAAATCCGGATGTAGATGCCGCCCTGATGATCCATGTCATCGCAGGGATGCCCTATACCCCCGGAACCATCATTGTCTCTGCACCGGGCATCAGTGCGCCAGCTGCCGATTATTTTACCATCACGGTCCACGGCAAAGGCTGCCATGGATCCATGCCCGGCACAGGAATCGATCCTTTAAATGCTGCCGCACACATTCTGATCGCCCTTCAGGGAATCCATGCCCGCGAACTGGCTGTGGAAGACCGTGCAGTCCTGACCATCGGCACTATGAATGCCGGGACAGCCCCCAATGTGATCCCGGACACCGTAACCATGGAAGGGAGCCTGCGAACCTTTGATGAGCAAACCCGGGCATTTATAAAAGAACGGATGGTACAGATCTCCGAAGGGACCGCGGCTTCCTTCCGCGCAACAGCAACCGTCTCCTTTGGCAGCGGATGCCCTGCCCTGGAGAACGACCGGCAGCTTTGCCTTTGCGCCGAGTCCTATCTGAGAGAATTGCTGGGGAAGGAGAAAGCCCTTTCCGCCACACAATATCCCATGAAAGCCTCCGGCTCCGAGGATTTTGCCTATGTCAGCCAAAAGGTTCCCTCTGTCATGCTGGCCATGGCCGCCGGACAGCAGGAAAAAGGATATTGCTACCCCCAGCATCATCCCATGGTCACCTTTGATGAGGAGATCCTGACCGGGGGCAGCGCTGCTTATGCCTATGTGGCCATGCAATGGCTTGCCGGACATTCCAGGGTTACTGGTGAATAAAGCTTCCCTCACCGGCATCCGGCTTACAAGCTGTCCACCGACACTACTCCCTCAAATTCAGACAGGCTTTGCACATAAGCTTCTTTGTTCCTGTTTTTTCCTATGCGGGCTGTAACCATGACGGTAAAGGACTGGCCGGCGGCCTTGGGGCGTTCCACATTATACATGTCAACCTTGCACCCGTCCGCTTTAATTTTATGGAGCAGGCGGGTCACCGCCTTGCTGTCCTCTGCCTCGATGTAAAGGGTCATATACCGGGAATAATGGTAGACCCGTTCCTCGATCATCGGGAGGATATGGAGGCCTGCCAGCAGAAGCACCGTCACTGCCACTGCCCCGTCCACAAAACCAATCCCCACCGCCAGCCCGATACAGGCACAGATCCAGACCCCGGCTGCCGAGGTCAGCCCCTTTACCTGATGCCTCGACACCAGGATCGATCCTGCCCCAAGAAACCCTACCCCGCTGATTACCTGCGAGGCCATCCGCGAGATGTCAGTCTTTCCCGGGAACTTAAGATTCATATATTGTGCTGTCAGCATAACCAGGGTTGCCCCCAGGCATACCGCCGCGTCAGTCCTTGACCCGGCCCCCCGCCTCTTAACCCCCCGGTCAATACCGATCAGGGAACCAAGAAACAGGGAGACCAGAATTCGTACCATCACATTATATGGCGTCCATTCTGTCAAAGAAGAGAAAAACATCCTGGCCTCCTGTTCTCTGAATACAATCTTTTCCGTTTTCCCTTTGCCGTTTTCCCGGCAAAACGCATTGAGGGATTAATCCGCGTATGCAGCCATACGCCTCATAATCCCCAATACTTCTGGCAAATAACTTTTTCTTTAACCGTACAACAGATTCGGCACAAACATCGTCAGAGCCGGGAAGTAAGTGACAATCAGCAGCGCAGCCAACAGCGCAATGATAAAGGGAATACACTCCCTCACAAACTCACCCAGTTCACATCCGGTGATGGAGCAGCAGGTAAACATCATGGAGCCAAAGGGCGGAGTCAGACCGCCGATCATGATATTCACGATACACACCAGACCAAAATGCACCAGATCCACGCCCAGCCCCTTTACCACCGGCACCAGAAGGGGAGCCAGGATGATCAGGGCCGCGCCGCCCTCCAGAAACATTCCCAGAATCAGCAGGAGGACATTGATAATCATCAGCATCACATACTTGTTCTGGGTAATTCCCAGAAGCAGTTCCGTCAGCATCTGGGGGATCCGCTCCCAGCTCATGTAATACCCGAACACATTGGCAGCCACGATGATCAGCATCACGCTGCTGGTGCCCTCGATGGTCTCCCGGATCACCTTCGGGAAATGCTCCGGCTTTAACTCCTTGTAGATAAAAGCACCCACAATCGTACAGTAGAGCACTGCCACCGCACCCGCCTCCGAGGGGGTGAAAAGACCGATTCTCAGTCCCAGGATAATGCCAAAGGGGAACAGAAGCGCCCAGATGGAATCAATGGCCTGATGCCAAAGTTCTTTCCCGGAAGCCCGCTTCTCCCGGCTGGGGGCATAATTCCTCTTCTTGGAGATAAAATGCACCGCAACCATCAGGCAGATCGCCATAAAGATTCCCGGCACGTAGCCTGCCATAAACACCTTACCTACGGACACGCCCGCAATCAATGCATACACGATCAGGTTGATGCCCGGGGGGATAACCGGCGTAACCGCCGAGGAAGCGGCTGTGATCGCTGCGGAGAAGCCCTTGCTGTAGCCCCTCTTTTCCATCTCCGGAACCAGCATCTTACACTGCATGGCCGCATCCGCGTTAGCCGAACCCGACACGCCGCCCATCAGCATACTGAGCAGCACGTTCACCTGCGCCAGCCCGCCCTTCATGTGGCCGGTCAGCACATCCGCAAAACTCATCAGCTTGTTGCTGATGCCTGCATAGTTCATGATGGAACCCGCCATGACGAAAAACGGGATCGCCAGCATGGGGAATGACTGGGTGCTGGTAATAAACTTCTGCAGAATCAAATCCGTAGGGGATCCGGTGTTCAGCACTCCGAAATACAGCAGAGTGGCTGCAAACAGAGCAAAAGCAATGGGGATTCCCGAAAAATACAAGATAAATACCACGATAACCGGTAAAAATGCCATCTATGCTTCCCCCTTTCCTTTCTCTGTCTTTCCTGCCATCCCCCGGATGCAGGTGATCAAATGCATCACGGAATAAAGCGTCATCAGCCCAAAGCCCACAATCAGCGAGGAACTTACCCAGGCCGAGGAGACCCCCAGCACTGCGGTTGGCTTGATGTAAGACAGACCTACAAAGACGATGCTCAGATAAAGCAGGTAAGCATTGGTAAACAAAAGCACCAGCTGAACCAGCAGCCGCACCACATTCCGGGCCCCTGCCGGAAGCTTTTCCACCAGGATATCCACCCCTAAGTGGGTTCCTCTCTTGTACGCGGAAGCCGCCCCCAGAAATACACTCCACACAAAGCAGCTGGTAACGACCTCCTCGCTCCAGTAAAGCCCTGTGTTCATAAAATAACGAAGGAATACATTCACGAGAACCAGCACTGTGGTGACCACGATAAATGCACCGGCCAGCACCTCCTCAAAATGATCCCAGATAAATTTAACCGTTTTGTTCATATCCACATCCCTCTCTTCACCAAGAAGTACACACTACCTAATCTTGATCGGTTCTCATCCGGCCAGCAGCATCACTGGCTCTCTCACACCCCGGACAGAGGAGGGGAGGAGCCGTCTCCTCCCCTCTCTTGCTGTAAACCCTTTAAACAGCTGCCATGATACCCTTTGGCAGCCGCCACGGTTCCCATGCAGTCGGATCTGCCCGCCTGTTACTGCGGCATTTCCGCAATAATCTCTTTGAATCTCTCGTAACGTCCCGGTGTCACGTTCTTCATGTTGGCATAGATCGGCTCCACAGTCTTGGCAAAAGCCTCGCTGTCCACCTCATTGAAGGTGATGCCCATCTCTTTTTCCAGCTTCTC
>CAJURT010000010.1 GCA_910588875.1 uncultured Lachnospiraceae bacterium | reverse complement strand
TGAAACAAAAATGCATACTGTCTGAGCGCAGCGAGTTTATGCATTTTTGTTTCGCCCTTAGCAAAAGCCAGAGATTTTAGAATTCCTTAATCCCGAAACCGCAAAGCAAACACCCCTGCCTCCCGCCGGGCCCTGCCGCCCTTTTGCCTCCCCTGGGCGTACCCCCCGCCCATCTCTATCCTATCCCTTTATCCAGGCCGCCCCCTCATAGGGCCTCAGGCCTGCCATATCCGACTCAGACCCATAATTCCCCAGCCAAAGCTTTGCCTCCTGCCAGGGCCATCCCGGCACTTTCAGTTCCTGCCGGTCACTGGTAAAATTACAGGCCACCAGCATCTTCTCCCCTTCCCCTTCCCGCTCATAGACAAACAGCCCCGGATGCTCCGGAAGCAGCAGACGGTACGTCCCCTCCCGGACCACCCGGGAAGCCTTCCGCAGCCGGAACAGCTTTTGGTAGAAGGCATACACGGAATCCTCCCGCCCCATCTGCTCCCTGGCATGGATGGTCCGGTAATTTTCATTCACCGGAATCCAGGGGGTCCCCTCCGTAAATCCTCCGTTGGGGGAATCCTCCCACTGCATGGGCGTGCGGGCATTGTCCCGCCCCGTATGGCGGATGTAGCCCATCATCTCCTCATGGCTTAGCTTTCCCCCGCCCACCATCTCCTCATACACCTGGTGAATCTCGATATCACGGAAATCCTCCAGCCTGTCAAAGCCGCAATTCGTCATGGCAAGTTCCTGGCCCTGGTAGACATAAGGCGTCCCCTTCATGAGATAAAGGCAAATGGCCAGCATTTTTGCCGACAATTCCCGGTACTTGGGGCTGTCATTGCCAAACCGGGACACCGCCCTGGGATAATCGTGATTTTCCCAGAACAGGCTGTTCCATGCCCTGTCCTCCAGTTCCTGCTGCCAGCAGCTGAGCACCGCTTTCAGCTGCACCAGATCTACCGGGTTTGTATTCCACTTGCCATACGGCCCCGGGCACAGTTCCATATGTTCAAAATGGAACATCATATTCAGTTCCCCGGAATCAAAGCCCGCATACTCCAGGGCCTCTTTCGTGCCCACGCCCACGCCTTCCCCCACGGTCATCCAGTCAAAACGGGACAGTACTTCCCGGTTCATCTCCTTCAAAAACTCATGAATCCGGGGGCCGTTGGCGTAATAGGGCTGGCCGTCCCCGTAAGGATTCCCCTCCTTTAACTCCCCGTCCGGATAGGCGGGGTCCTTGGAGAGCATGGAAATCACATCCATGCGGAAGCCGTCAATTCCCTTATTCCCCCACCAGGCCATCATCTCGTAAATCTTTTTCCGCACCTGGGGATTCTCCCAGTTCAAATCCGGCTGCTTCCTGGAAAAAATATGCAGGTAATACATCCCCGTGTCCTCATCCCTTGTCCAGGCCGGCCCCCGGAAACGGGAAGCCCAGTTGTTTGGCATCCCCCCTGCCTTCGGTTCCTTCCATATATAATAATCCCGGTAAGGATTCTCCCGGCTCCTTCTGCTCTCCTGAAACCAGGGATGCTCGTCCGACGTATGGTTGACCACCAAATCCATCACCAGCTTCATTCCCAGCCCATGTATCTCCCCAAGCAGGGCATCGAAGTCTTCCATGGTGCCGAATTCCTCCATGATCGCCTGATAATCGCTGATATCATATCCATTGTCATCATTGGGGGACTGGTAAACCGGTGAAAGCCAGATCACATCCACCCCCAAATCCTTCAGATAAGAAAGCCTCTGCCGAATCCCGTTTAAATCACCGATCCCATCCCCGTTGCTGTCCTGAAAACTCCTGGGATAAATCTGGTACACCAGGCTGTCCTTCCACCACTCCCGTTTCTTTTCCATTGAACAGTTCCCCTCCTTCCTGTACTTTTTGTCCCGCGCCGCTATTTTCCTATGGGCAGACCGGTCCGGATTCGATAGGTTTTGATCTCATATGGCAGGATAAAATCACCAAAGCCGTTTTCCCCTGTCTCCACCTGCCGCAAAGGCCGCTCCAGAAGGTCACACTCCTCCACCGACCTCACCGCAAAGCCAAGGCTGACCTTCATCCAGGTCCTGGCATTGCGGTTTTCATAGAGCCGCAGGATATAACCGTCCCCGTCTTCCGCCCTTTTTATTGTCTCAAAAAAGCAGTTCGGCTGGTCGATAGATACCATGCTCCATGAATCCCCGGTTCCTCTCCCCGGCACGATTGCCGTCACCGGAGGCACATTCAGTCCATACGCCATTTCCACGGTGGCTGCCTCCTGCCACCGCCCCTGGTGAGGATAAATCGAATACGTAAACTCATGGACCCCCATATCCGCATCCGGGTTGGGATAAATCCCCGCCTTGATAAGGGTCAGCCCCATTTCCCCATTCTTCACGCTATGCCCATATTTGCAATCATTCAGCAGGCTTACCCCCAGCCCGTTCTCTGACAAATCCGCCCACTTATGGGCACAGACCTCGAACTTGGCCGTATCCCAGCTATGGTTGCTGGTGGTCTCCCTCTCCACATTTCCAAACTGGATTTCATAAGAGGCTCTGGTGGCATTGATCTTCACCGGAAAATTCACCCGCAGCAGCAGATGGTGGTTGTTCCACACTGCCCGGTTCACAAAATCAATGCGCGGCAGATCCGGATACAGCACAATCTCCTGCTCTACCACCGAATCCGCAAATTCCAGCCGAATGCCCACCACCGTCCGCACCGGGCCCCGCTCCTTTAAAACCGGGACCGACACCCGATCCGGCCCGTAGGGCTTCTTTTGGTAGAACACATCCACATCCCAGTTGTCCCAGTTCATGGGACGGTCCTCATAAGTCAGAAGCTGGTTGCCCACCCGGCCTTCCTTCAAAAGCTGGCAACGGCTCCCCTTTTCCACCAGGGCAGTCAGTTCCATCCGCTCATTAAACTCCGCCCGGTACCAGGGATTCTCAAACACCCCGTCCCACACATCCGGCAATGGCTCCTCTTTCCGGGCAGCCCGGCCGTCCGCAACCAGTTCAAAGGTCCGGATCCCAACCGGAGGAAGCTCTTTGGCAAAGAACAGCAGCCGCCCGTCGCTGGTATACTGCATCGGGTAATCCTTCCCTGCCCCATCCCGGATCCGGGTGATGTCCGCATCTGCCCCGACAGCCTCAACCACATCGTCCCGCACAAATCCCAGGGTATTCACCACGACAAGTGAACGCCCTTCCTGGCATCCGCCCCCTTCCTGCTCCTTCTTCTCCTGTCCCCTCCTCCCCAGACACCCGGCTAATGTCCGCGTTTCGCGGACACCCTCTGAGAGAATCTCCTCATACTCCCGGTCGGTCTGTTCATACACCGGACCAATGGCGCTTCCCGGAATAATATCATGGAACTGGTTCAGCAGGATCACATCCCATCCCCGCTGGAGCAGTCCTTGGGGATAGGGATGGCCCGCCTGTTCCGCCATCACCCCCAGAATCTCCAGCTGCCCATACATAATCTCGCTCTTCCGGTTATTCCGCTTATTCCTCCCCATGGAAGTCAGCGTACCCCGGTGATACTCAAAATACAGTTCCCCGTCCCACACCGGCATCCCCGGCTTGTCCGCGATCTTCTCATAGGTCCGGTCAAAAAACTGCCGCTCCGGCTCCTGGATGAACCGGGGAATCCCAGGCAGCCCATACCAGAGGCGCCCGGCCTCTTCCAGCATTTCCTTCGTTGGCCCGCCCCCGCCGTCCCCAAATCCGAACAGCATCAGTGTATCCTCCGTCAGATCCCGGTTCTGAAAACGTTTAAACGTCCCAAGCACCATATTGGGGTTCACGATCCCGGTATAGGTTGTGGTATTGCGCGTATCGGTAAAGGACACATTCAGTCCCAGGGACTTGTCGAAATCACAGGCCGTTGGCATAAAGACAAAGACCTCGCTTCCATCGATCCCCTTCCACAGAAAGGTATCATTGGGAAGCTGATTAAACTGGTTCCAGGCAATCTTTGTAGTCAGAAAATAGGAGATCCCGCATTTTTTTAAAATCTGAGGAATTGCTGCCGAGTACCCAAACACGTCCGGCAGCCAAAGACACCGGCTGGCGATGCCAAACTCCTCCCGGAAAAACTGCTCCCCCTTCAGAATCTGGCGCACCAGGGACTCCCCGGACGGCAGGTTGCAGTCTGCTTCCAGCCACATGGCTCCGTCCACCTCCCAGCGCCCTTCCCGTACCTTCTCCTTGATCTTCCCGTAAAGTTCCGGCTCCTGCTCCTTCACAAACTGATACAAGACAGGCTGGCTGGACATAAACCGGTAATCCGGATACCGCTCCATCAGTTCCAGCACCGTAGAAAAGCTGCGCAGCACCTTCTCCCGGGTCTGCTCCACGGTCCATAGCCAGGCAATATCAATGTGGGTATGCCCCACGCCGCTGACCGTCGGCCCTTCTTTTCGCACATGCGAATAGAATTCTTTCCTGAGAATCTCCTCTGCCTTTTCCAGGGAATCATAAAACCGCCCGGAATAGGGCTGCCGCAGATCCAGCACGTCCGCCGCCGGCCCCATCCGCTCCAGGATGCGGCGGTGATTCTCCGGATCCGGCTTTTTCAGAAGCCTGGCCGCCTTCACCGGAACCAGGAAATCGTAGTACACCTTTTCCACCCGCTCGTCCACCGTCACCAGTTCCGTGTGCAAAATCAGATCTCCCAGGACACTTCCGCTAAAGGCAAGAAGGGCAATCTCATATTCCTCCCCCGCCTTTGCCTCCCTGCAGATACAGATCTCCCGGTGATTGACATCCACCCCCTGGATTATTTTCCCGTTCAGGTAAAACAGCATCTGGGGATTCGTGGCATCCCATTGCCCCTCCCTCCCTGTGGTAACCAAAAATTCCACATGGCGTCCGTTAAATTCCTCCGGAATCCTCACCACGGTCCGGTACCAGCGATGGCTCTCCAGCACCCTCCAGGGCTCCCGGATATCGCATTTCTCCCAGCCCTCCAGAGGACCGGCGGCACTCCCCCCGTCCTTCCCCTCCTTGCGGTAAAACTCTGTCACCAAAACCCGCTTTGGCCTCCTGAGTCCATCCAGATCTGCAGCCAGACGTTCCATCCGCTCCAGTTCAAACAAAATCCCCATTCCCTGTCCCTCCTCTTCCACATAAAAGAATCCCCGCGGAGCATTTTGTATCATAACATGCACTTTCCTATGAAACAAAAGCGCCCAGGCAGAAAAACCATCTGCCCGGGCGCTTTTGCCTTCTGCTTTTTTCTAACCTTTCACAGCCCCGGCCGTCAGCCCTTCAATCATATATTTCTGTGCAAACGCAAACAAACACATGGTCGGAATCAGAGACATGATCGTCCCTGCCGCCATCTCCCCCCACTTGATATCATACTTCAGAATCAGCCCGTTTAACCCCACCGGGATGGTCTTAAACTTGTCCACATCGATGAACATAACCGCCATAAACAGTTCATTCCAGGAATTGATAAAGGCAAAGATAATACTCGCCGCAATCCCCGGCTTGATCACCGGAACTGCCACCCGGAACAAAGCCGAAAAATATCCGCACCCATCAATCCACGCCGCTTCCTCCAGGGATTTCGGCACGTTATCAAAGAAACCGCACAAGGTCACCACCGAAAAGGGAATCATCATGTTGGTGTACAAAAACGCCAGGCCCCACAGGTTATTCAGCATCTTTGCCTTGGCTAACATCTGATAAAGAGGTGCCAGCATGATAAACATGGGAATCATCTGTGTAATCAGGAAGAACAGAAGCAGCGCTCCCTTAAACCGGAAACGGAAACGGCTGATCACATAGCTGGCCAGGATGGCGATAAACACCGAGCAAAAGGCCGCCACTGAGGAACAGATCAGGGAATTCAGCATATACCGGGCAAAACTCCCCTTCCACAGCATCTCCACGTAATTCACGAAGGATACCGGATTGGGCAGGTACTTTACCGGGAAGGCATAGATCTCCCCCTGGGAACCCTTTAAGGAGGTCAGCAGCATCCACACAAAAGGAAACATCACCAGGACCAAAAAAAATCCCAGCACAATAATCTTCACAACTGCTGCCAGTGTTCTCTTGCTTTTTGCCGTCATACTACGCCTCCTCCTGTGCATATTTCGTTATTGACATATAGACCACCACAAAGGCTACCAAAAACAGGATGCACAGCACGCCGACTGCCGAAGCCAGGCCGTAATCCAGGCTCTGGACCAGCTGCATCATATAAGAGGTAACGATATTGGAAGAGCCTGCCGGGCCTCCCTGCGTCATGGAATAGATCAGGTCCGGGAAATTGAAAATCCAGATCACCCGCAGAAGCACCGTCAAAAGGAGCACCGAACGGATGCAGGGCACCGTAATATTCGTAAACTTCTGGAACGCACTGGCCCCGTCCACATCCGCCGCCTCATACAGATCCTCAGACACCCCCCGCAAGGCCGCGGTAATCATGATGGTAAAATAAGGGATCCCATACCAGATATTTGCCGCAATACAGGAATAAAGGGCTGTCCCCTTGTCCGCCAGCCACCCTACCGGCTGGCTGATGAGATGCAGCTTCATCAAGATATCATTGATGACCCCGGAAGTGCCATTGAACATCCAGCGCCACATGATGCCGATGATAAAGCCTGACACTGCCCAGGGGAAAAAGATCAGAGCCTGGTAAATGCTGGCTCCCCGAAACTTCCTCTTTAACAGCAGCGCAATGCCGAATCCCACCGTAAACTGGAAAAACAGCGACAGCCCCACCCATTTCACCGTGTTCAGCATGGTGGTGTAAAACGAGTTGCTGGCGCTATGGGAAAACAGCTTCCGGAAATTCTCCAGCCCGATCCATTTGATGTTCTTTACATTCATCAGATTATAACTCTGAAATGCCATCATAGAACCCTTAAGCATGGGATAATACGTAAATATCATGGGGATAATGACGGCAGGAAGAACCATAAAAAAGATAAACCGTGTCCGCCTCATTCGTAGTTTCGATTTTTGTTTCATTCCGTACCCTCCTCTTCCCTGTGAAAACCCTATTTCCACACCGGCACGAAGACTGTGCCCATGGCAGTCCCCGTGCCGGTATCCTTCTAAACACTGATGAAAACTGATTTTCTCAACTCATTCCCGCCTTCCGGGAACCTTCCCTGAGAATTACCACTTCTGTCCTTCGTCCTCGTATGCCTTCTTCCAGAACTCATCAAGCCAGTTCAGCAGCTCATCATCCGAGATCTCATCGGTGAGATATTTCTGGTACATCACATCCACCTCGGTCTTGTAGGTGGCAAACGCCTCATACATCTGCGGATATGCGGCATGGCGGTATACCTCCGGCTCGGCTGCCATATCCATATACATGGCAAAACGCCCCTCTGAGAAATAGGTATCCTTCTCCGCCGCATTATTGTGAATCGGGATGGTGGAGTAGTTCTTTGCAAAGTAGGTATTGTTCTCGGAATTCGACAAAAACAGCAGGAAATCCGCGGTCTCTGCCGGATGCTCCGTAAAAGAAGTCATCCCCCAGCCGGCAAACCCATTGGGGAACACCGCCTGTCCGGAGGGTCCCTTGGGGAACGGCACCAATTCCCACTGGTCGTCAGACATATCGGCGGAACAGGTGGCAATCACCTCCGGATCCTGAATCAGCATCGCCGTGGTTCCTCCCACAAAGCCCTGCACCATCTCGGAAAATCCCCAGGCAATGGAATCCGTGGGACAGGTGTTCTTAAAGAGATCCTTATAAAAATGAAGGGCCTCCTTCACCTCCGGCAGCGTGAAGATGGTAGCGCCGTTGCCATCCTTGAGATAATATCCTGCCGTGGGATCGGCAATCTTATCCGTTCCCAGCCAGCTCCAATAGATCGTATCCGCATATTGGTATCCGCTTGTGCCTCCGCGGAAGGAATAGCCGAAACGGCTGTTTGCCGGATCCGTAATCGCCAAGCCGGCATCATACACATCCTGCCAGGTCTCCGGCTTTTTCAGGTTCTTCTCGGTAAACCAGTCGGCACGGTAAAAAAGCCCCCTCTGGTAAAAGCCATAGGGCATCATATATGCCGTATCCTGGAAATAATGGATGACCTCATCCGCTGACTCTGTCAGGGTATCCTTCTCATCCCAGGCGTCAATATACTGCTGCAGATCCGCAATCCAGCCATTGGTCGCATACTGGGTAATGGTCGAGTCACGCACCTCAACGATATCCGCCCCGCTGCCGTTCATCAGCATCTGGGTGATCTTGGAATCCGCATTCTCCAGCGGCGGAGAAATGATCTCTATGGTTACATTGGGATGATCCGCCTGATACTTATCCGCAATTTCGCGGATCACTGCCGTACGTTCCGGGCTGGTCAGGGATTCCACCAGGGTGATCGTCACCGCCTCCCCGGAAACCGCCCCCGCCGCCTCTGTCTGGGCCGGAACCGCCCCATCCCCGCCGCCGGCCGCCTGCGTGGTGGTCTCCCCACCGCCGCCACCGCCGCATCCTGTCAGCATCACTGCCGCCAGCACCATTGCTGCCAATCTTCTCTTCTTCATGTGTTCTCCTCCTTTTTCGTGGTAGATACTCGTGGTAGGTACCCTTCTATATTTCGGAACCCTTTCTGTCCAATCCCTCTGCCAGACCAGACCGTCTGTCAGAACCAGGCACGAAAACATTCCGATAATACCTCATTCCCTGCAAAACCTACAGCTTCTCAAAGGCTGACTCCAGATCAGAGATCAGGTTCTCCTCCCCCTCCAGCCCGCAGTGAATCCGGATGATATTCCGGTCTCCCCGCAGCACCCGGCAGTTCTCAGGCGTCTGTCTGGCATGAGGCAGGAACACCAGGCTCTCAAAACCGCCCCAGGAAACCCCGATCTTAAAGATCTCCAGGCTTTGCGCCAACTGGGCCGCCTGCTCTGCCGTGCCGTCAATCTCAAAACTCAAAAGTCCCGTATTGCCGCTCTGCTGCCGCTTCATCAACTCATACTGAGGATGAGAAGGCAGCCCGGGATAATTCACCTTCCTCACCCTCGGGTGATTCTCCAAAAACTTCGCAACTGCCATGGCCGTCTCCTGGTGCTTCGCAATCCGCACCTCCATCGTCCGCAGCCCCCGGATCATCAGCCAGGCCTCCATGGGCCCCGGAATTCCCCCGAACAGTTCCCGGTAGGCCAAAAGCCTTTCCATCAGTCCCGGATCCTTCACCGCCAGCATGCCCCCGATCACATCGCTGTGGCCGCCGATATACTTGGAAGTCGTATGCATGACAATATCCGCTCCCAGATCCAGCGGCTGCTGATAGACCGACGTACAGTACGTATTGTCAATATACACCTTCGCACCGCATTTCCCGGCAATCTCTGCCACCCCGCGGATATCCTGGAGAGAAAAGATCACCGAAGAAGGGCTTTCCAGAATCACCAGATCCGTATCCTCCCGGACAGCAGCCTCAAACTCCTCCAGCCGGTCTCCTTCCACATAAGTGACGCTTATATTCATATGCTCCCGGCAATACCCGTTCAGAAAATCCTTCAGCGGGCCATAGGCATTGTGAATGCAGACCACATGGCTGCCTGCTTTGCAGACCGAGAGCACCGCTGTAGTCGCCGCCGCCATCCCGGATGCAAAAGCCAGTGCCCCCAAACCATGCTCCAGCGCCCGGATCTTATCCTCCAGAATACGGACCGTAGGATTCTGCACCCTTCCATAACAATATTTGTGCTTGTCCCTCCTGTCAAACTCATAATACTCATCCAAAGTCTCAAACACATTCAGGGAATTCATAAAAACCGGGGGCACGATGGCATTATAATAGTGCTCATACTCCTCACCGTAATGGGCTGTAATCAGCTTACTGTTCTTCAAATACTGGTTCTGATCCGACATGGCCTGCTCCTTTATGTAATATCCTATATCCGCTTTATGACCGTAATAAAGCACCCCTATATGCTATATGCTGTATGATAGGTTTTTTCAAAAGTACACCCGGTCTCATCTCTGATTCCGGATATCCTGATAAATCGCATCCAAAAGCCGCTCATTGATCGCCTGGGCCTTCCTCACATCCTTCTCACAGATCGCCTGATAAAGCTTCTCATGGAGAGGCAGGCTGGCCAGAAACGGATCCTCCATATCCAGCGGAAATTCCCAAAACCGATCCATGATACTGCTGATGGATAAAATCATCTGGTACATCACCTGATTGTGAGACAGGCGGTAGATCGTATAATGGAACTTCTTATCCACCGCGGTCTGCTGCTCCCCCCGGCGGAACTTCTCCATCAGAACTGCCGTGATCCCTCCCAGTTCCTCAATCTCCTCCGGCGTGGCCCTGTGAATCACCATCCGCAGGATCTCCCTCTCCAGGACCTTCCGGACCTCCAGCATGTCCAAAAGCTTCTCCTTCTCCCTGGCAAAGTCCAGAAGGGTCGGCATGGCGCTGTCCTCCCCCTCGCTCACATAGACCCCCTTGCCATTGTGCACCCGGATAATCCCCCTGGCCTCCAGAGTCTTCATGGCCTCCCGCAGAGAAGTCCTGCTCACGCCCATCATCCGGAGCAGCTGTTCCTGGGAGGGCAGCCGATCCCCTGCCTTTAAATGATTCTCTTCAATATACTCCTGTAGGTATCGGATAATCTCCGACTGAAGCGGTATTCGTTTGATTTTGTCTGTCATTTCATGTTCCCGCGTTCTTTTTCGTCATGTATCACAGTTTTAACCATACCACAGTTCCAATAATCTGTCAATCTATATTACTTATATTTCAAAATCCTCCATATCACTATGTAAATTGCCCAAATGTAACACATAGTACTACATTGCGGAAATTTCGGTGAATTCAGCACTAGGTTTTCTTTCAACAGGCAAAACACTCTTCACCATAAAAAATCCCCGGCCATCAGCACTGCAATCCAAGTCATCCCAGAATCTGCCTCAGCACAGACGGATCCTTAATCTTCTTATCCTCCGCCAAAAACACAATCTTCGCCATAATCTCCGCCGTCTTCGGATCCTCGTCCACAAAGGGAAGGAACAGCTTGCCCCGCTTTTGGCTATGTACCGGCAGGATCATTAACATCCTGCCTCCTTCCAAATGTACCACCCCACTGCCCAAATGGACGTTGTAGGAAGCCCTGCTGCCCTGAATCCGTGCATGGCTGCCAGACAATGTGACATTCTTAAGCCCAAACAAGGGCAGGTTGAATTCCACGATTGCCCGCCGCATCTCGATGGTGGAATGGCTGGTCTCCGGATCCACGCCGCCGGCATGGGCCACACTGACCGCCAAATCCACATCCCGCATGACCTCACTGTAAATCAGTTCCGGCACCTGCCCTATGGTCAGGGGCTGGAAGGTCTTCCGGTCCGAGAACTCCACCCACTCCAATGTGGGCGCTTCCACGTCACTGGGAGAAAACCAGTCCGCCAGGGCATAGATCCGGGCAATAATATTCTCCTTATAATAAATCTTCTGCAGCCCTTCCTCAAAATCAGCCACCCAGCGGCGCCCCCGCAGGCAGCCTACGGTCTTTTTAGGCTGGATCTGGTTCCCGGCGAACATCCGGGAATACCTCTGTCCCGCCTCTTCCGGCAGCTTCACATATAACTCACGGAAAACCTGTTTGAATGGCTGCCGGATGCCATGGCTGAAAAGATATTTCTGGTACTCATGCCACTGGCCGGAACGGTAAAGATCCAGGGGATGGGCAATGCGCAGCCTCCCCTCCGGCGGCAGCGCTGACAAATGTCCGTCCCAGGCGGTCAGAGAAATCCCTTCTTGTTCTCCAGGCCCGCCCTCTTGCATACGCACAAAACCAAACACTGTCGGGGACATATCTCCTTTTGCAGGTTCCCCTTGGACAAACACCAGGGATTTGAGAACCGCCCGTACCACCGGATTGCCAAACAGCTGGGCCACCTCCGCCGCAGAAAACACCGTCCCGTGCTCCATGGCTTCCTCCATCATCTCCCGGGTGCGCGAATACTGATCCTTCAGCTTCTTATGTGCCTCCTTAACCTCCAGCACATAGGGCTTCTTCCCCAGGCGGGAGGGGACAGACTTAAGTTCCTTACCGTTTTTCCGGCACAGGATCTGGCTTTTTCCATCCTCCCCGATATGGAGGCGGATCTCCACATCCTCCACCAGCGCCCAGTCCATCAACGAGCCATATGCCTCCGCCAGCCGGGATTCCATATTCAATGTCAGCCGGGTCACATCCCCGAAACCAGCCCGGACACTTAGGTTTACCAATGCCAATTCTGCTGCCTTCGCCTCACTGGCCCGCCTCTGGGCGCCGAACTGGCGGCTCTCCTTCTGGTACTGCTGGATATACTGGTAACGTTCCAGCAAATCCTGCTCCCGGTTCTCCCCAAAAGGAACCAGGCCATAACTCATCAGCAGATCTTTATTTCTCTTGGCCCCAATCTCTTTGCGGAGCATTTCCAAGGTCACCTTGCCTGTGGCCGCATCCGCATATTTCCTTGCCCGGGAATGGGCTGTGCCGCTGGAAATATATTTGGCCGCCTGGTAAAGCAGGCCGAAATTTTTCTCCCCCAATAACCCATAGGCCTCCTCAAACCATGTCACGTCAAAAGCCCCGTTTCGCAGTTCCTCCGGGGTCAGGGGAGTAAACCTGGCAATGATGGCCTTCTTTTGGTCATCAAAATATTCATTCATATGGGCCATAAAATAATAACATCCGCTCTTCAGCCCCTGCCAGCCCAGATAGCCCTGGATCACCTCAATCCACTGGGGTGCATACATGGCCACCTCAATCAGCCGCGGCTCCCTGATGTGCGTGCCCTTCAGCGCTGCCCGCAGATCCTCCCCTGTCTCTCCCTTTTGGGGATAGCATGCCTTTAAAAGGCTGCTCAGCACATCTTTTTTGCTGCGGGTATTGCCGCCATAATAGTAGGAATAATAGGCATCCCGGCTCAAAGTATCCTTCCCCAGCGCCATAAGGATCCGCACCAGGTAGCCGGTTCCGCAGATATAGCTGACGCCCCGCATGTCCCAGGAAAACTCTGTCTCCGCCTCGCCCCGGCGAAGTTCCGCATCCACCAGCACCGGCACAATCCAGTCATACAGCCTGCGCATCAGTTCTCCCAGCCAGGTGTCCTCCCCCAAGGCTGCCTCCCCCTTCTGATAGAGGCAGTTGGTCATCTTCCAGCCAAAAAAGGCATCCAAAAACCTCCGGTTCTGAGTCTTCACCCCTTCCCCCCGCTTCACCTCACACAGCATCCGCAGGCAGTCCTCCCGGGCAAAATCCTCCATCACCGCCTTACACAAAGTATCCTCTCCTATCAAACCTTCATGGTACGCCTTTAAAAACCAGTAGGGGCAGATTCCTGTCATTGCGGACTCCCGGCCAATGCCGCCTCCGAAAAGGAACCGCCGCCGCAGCCGGTCCTCCTGGCATTTTATCTCCAGCCGCCAGGCCGCCGCAAAGGCACGCCTGAATGCATCTGCCTCATCCCCCGGTTCTTCCCCATCCGCCCCCACGGAAAGCCCTGCCAAATACCGGGAAAAGAAAGGCTGGCTGCTGACCGGGGCTGTGGTTTCTGTCATCCTCCCGTTCCATCCCGCATAGGAGTAACGGATTATCTTGTTTTCCCGGTTTACCGCCGCTTCCATGGCCGTGGCTAAAGAAATCCCTGTCTCCAAAAGCACCTTCCGGTCGAAAAACTGCCAGCGGTACACCGCCATGATATCCTGGATTTGTTTCCCATATTCCATGCCGATGCCCTGGGGTTCAAAAGGCAAACCTCCGAATATTTTTCTATAAAAAGGCTCTGCTGCCTTGTAGGCTCCCACACTTTTCTGGTTCAGCAAAGTCTCCAGTTCTATCAGCACCCGGTAGTCCCGGATCTCTTCCTCATAAAAACGGCCAAACACCTCTGCCAGGGGATAATCGGTAAGCTTCCTGTCCCAAAATGGCTTCTGGTTAACCTGCTTTCCCTCCAAAGAGCCATAGGCATTGCCGAGGAGCGTCCTCTCTCCGTTTGCCGCCACATACTCATAATCCTTATTTGCCCCCACCAGTTCATCCAGCTTCTTAATCTTTGCCAGTGCCTCCTTCACGGTGAGAGGCATACACTCTGCCATCATCTGTGCAGGCGTCTTTTGCCTTTCCTTTGGCCATGGCTGCAAAAGCACATCCGGCGCATCCGGGTCGTAAATTCCGTGCCCCTTTTTCTCTGCCGCACTCTCCCCGGGCCGGCCTTCCAGTTCCTGCAAAAGGATCCTTTCCTTATCCGTAGGATTCTCCACCAGTGCTGCCAGCCCTTTTACCTGGCCGTAAAGTTTTCCCCGCTTCTCATCCCTGGAAAGCCGCAGAAGCATATCCAGGCCTGCACTGCGTTTTTCCTCCCGCTTATCCTGCAGAAGGCGCCGCAGGCTTCCCTCCATCTTCTCTTCCGGCTGCCCCATCAAGACCCCGATCAGCGTCCCCCGCAGGCTGCTCCGCTTAAAACGCAGCATATCCTCCACCATACGGTATTCCGGCTCTGCCAAACTCAGCTTTTTCACCACCTGTACTGCTTTTACAGAAGTTTTGGTATCCGCATTCCCCACATAACCGATTGCCAGTTCCCTCTGCCTTGTATTGGAAGGACGGTATAACAGAAGGTTGAAAAGCACCGCCCGCATATCGCTCCCGGCCTCCCCCAAAAGCGCGGCAGCCTCCGTGATCTTTTCCTCATCCTGCAGCACATATGCCAGGAAGGCCAGTTGGCTCACCACATCTGCCGGTGCCAGTTCCACCCGGTACCAGGGGAAAATACAGGGATCATAGGCCAGTCCCTTCTTCGGCAGCTGTCCGTAAAGCCCAAGGAAACGGCCATAAAGCTGCTCTGCCTCCTGCCTGCTTCCAAAACATTCCGCTGCCTCCATGGCCTGCGGTTCCCTCAGTTCTGAATCATATACCCGGTCATGCACAGCCTTCCGGATCAGCCTCATTGTATGCTCAGTGAACGCCGGAAAAAAGGCTGCCGTCAGTTCCATATCCTCCTGCCCCAGTATCACTTTCTTCGCCACCTGCATCCGGATTTCCTCATCATACAGGCTGTTGTTGTAAAAGGATGCCGTCAGCCGCTGGTTTTTCGTTCCCTTCTCCACCAGTTCCTTCATTGACCGGACAGCATTCTCCGCCTCATAAAAGCCCTGTGCCCACAGTGCTGTGCTGATGGCAATGGAATCATTCGTCCCCAGCAGTTCCCTGCAGAAGTCCTCCTCCCGCAGGCACTTCCCCATAAGCGAGAGCAGCTTCCCATTAACCCGGTCTGCCTGCTCTTCGTGAAAAATACCGATCCATGTGGATACGGCACGCTTCACCGAGGAAAACCGGATCAGGCCATTCTCCTCGATCACCTGCAAAAGCTTTAAGAAGGCTTTTGGCGTGCCCTCATCCATGGACTCACAGATGGCCTGGCGCAGTCCCTCCTGCAGACGCGCAGCCAGCAAAAGCCTGCACAAAAGTTCCTGCAGTTCCTCATTGTCCGAGCGGATAATCCCCAGGATCATCTCCCGGTCCAGGTACCCTGTATTATTCTCGCTCAGCATCACTTCCCGCAGCGCCCCAATCACCGCCTGGTTTCCCCGGTCAATCTCTGCCGCATACAGATAGCTAAAACCCATATAAAAATAATAATCATTGCGGATATAATCCAGTTTCTCCTCATCCAGCCGCCACAGGATAACATCCTCCAGCCGTTCCCCGCAGTAAAACAGCTTTTCATAGGTCATCAGCAATGAAAACACCATAAAAACCTGCGGCCGGTAAGAAGCCGTCCGCACTGTCCTGCGCATCCAGCCACGGGTAAAGGGAAATTGGTTCAGCTTATCGATTATGGCCAGATAGGAGGCCTGGAATTCCTTCGGCACAAAGGCATCCAGCAGTTTCTGGCGGGAAACCGCCAGGGCAGAGGGCTTCCCCAACCGAAGCAATGTGCCGGAAGCATTCTTTGGCCGGAACCAATCCGACGGCCTTTTCTTGGGATCCGCTTCATATTCCCTGGCAATCCTTAAAATAATCTGGCTGCCCCCCATCTGGCTGTTTTTAATTTGCAGAGCCAGTTCCTTCTCCTCCCCGGAAAGCTTCCCGATCCGCTCCTCCAGTGCCTTTATCCGTTTCTTCCCAATCTCGTTTCTGCTGTTCCATCCAAACCCTGCCATCTCACCACATCCTTCCCGTCAGCATTGTCAGCCTGACAAAGGTAAATACCTTCTCCTCCGTCACCACAATATCCCCATCCAATTCATCCAATGACTGCCCGTCCATAAATATCCGGTAAATGCCGTCCTCAAAACATTGCAAGGCATTCTCCCTGGCTGCCGCCGGGTCTGCCTTCTTCTCCCCATAAGAAATGCCAAAGCTGATCTTTCCCCCCTCTGCCTGATCCTCAATCGCCTCCTTCGTCAGGCAGGCCAAAACCTCCGGGCATTGGCCCGCCTGGCCCTGGGACTGCTCCATCCGCCGGTTATACTCTGCCACCTGGGAATCCACTACCGCCAGGATCAGTTCCCTTACCGTCCCCGGCTGCCCGGCCACCTCACAAAGCATCTCTTCCACGGCCTTCCGCCTCTTTCCCATACTTTTTACATTTACCCGCAGCTTCAAATATCTGTACCTCCGCCTTTTATCATAGCAACAGTATAGCATCTGGGTGGGGTTTTTGAAATGGGTATTTCTAAAAGAATTGTTGAGGGGTACGCCGCGGAGGGCGGATAGGCGGGGGCAGAGGGGATGGTTTTGCTGCGGTTTCGGGATTTAAGGAGTTCTAAAGCTTTCCTGTTTTGCGAAAAGCAAAACAGGGAAACTTAAGAACTCCTAAAATCCCTGCAAATGCAGCAAAACCATCCCCTCTGCCCCCGCCTATCCGCCCTCCGCGGCTGTTTATTGGCAATTTTATCATGGAAATGTATAAAAAGCTGACTTTCAGAACATATATCCCGAAAGCCAGCCGGTATCATACAATGGCAATGCCAACAACCAGCAGCCGGTAAGCAACTTTGCCCGGGGAGGCAGGGGGCCAAGGGCAGGGTTTGGCGACATTCGCAGGGCCGTGCTGTGTCTTAGGGAAAAGGCGGCAGCTGTACGAACCCGCCGGCAGAGCGGGCCGTGCCTGACACGGCCGCGAAAGGATGCCTTGCCGTGGCTGCCGCCTTTTCCCTTAGAGACAGCAGGCCCGAAGACCGGAGCCAAACCCTGCCCTTGGCCCCTGCCTCCCCGGGCAAAGCTGCTTACCGGCTGCGTACCCCCCTCTTACTCGTAACGCAGCGCCTCAATCGGATCTTTCTTCGCCGCCTTGGAGGCCGGATAGATTCCAAAGAAGATCCCTACCATGGCGGAGAAGCCCACCGCCAGCACCACCACTCCCGGCTTGACAACGGCCTGCACGCCTAACAGGCGGCCGCCGACTATCACCAGGCCGCCTCCCAGCAGGATTCCCACGATCCCGCCGCAGGCCGAAAGAATGGCTGACTCGGTGAGGAACTGGATCATGATATCCCGGGTCCTGGCCCCTAAACTCTTGCGGATCCCGATCTCCCGGGTACGTTCCGTCACGGACACCAGCATAATATTCATGATGCCGATACCGCCTACCAACAGGGAGATGGCCGCAATGCCCCCCACGGCCGCCGCCAGGCCGCCCATCATGCTGTCCATCTGGCCCATCTCATCCTTGGCGCTGTTCAGCCGGAAATCCTCCGGCGCCCGATTTTTGCTCTTTGCCACAAACAGCCTCAGCCTGTTATACAATTCATCCATGGTGGCCTCATCCCTGGCATAAATCCGCAGGGCATAAAAATAATCATTCGGCCAGGTAAGGATTGTGTAGGGAAGAAAGGCCTCCCCGCCTTCTGTGTTGGCCCCCATCATCATGGCCTGGAAGGGGCTCAGCTTTTTGCGGTATATCCCTACAACGGTGTATTCCTCCGTGGTTCCGTAAAGCGTGGTGCGGAAAGTCCTCCCCACTCCATTCTCCACCCCGAAAAGGTTCATGGAACTGGCTGTATCCATGACCACATTTTTCCGCCGCCCCAGCACATCCCCCTCATTCAGGTACCGGCCATATACCATGTCAACCGGCTGTACCTCCTGATAATTATAATCAATGCCGTCAAAACTGAACTTGATTGTTGTCCTGCCGCTGATCGCATCCGCAGAGACATAGGGGCGGCTGTCAATATAGGCGATCTCATCCCCAAATACTTCTTTGATCCGTTCCATCTCCTCCAGGGTAAAATAGTCACTCTGGCGCACATCATCCACCCAGTAGCCAATCGAAAGATATGCCTGGGTCACCCCGATCTCCCGGTATAGCCCCTCGAACATGCTCCGCATGGTATCCCCAATGGATACAATGGAAATCACCGAACCGATTCCGATGATAATCCCCAGCATGGTCAAAAATGAACGCATTTTGTTGGCACGGATGGCTGAAAATGCCATCTTCATATTCTCTATCAACATAACCCTACTTTCTTTCTGACATGTTCCTTACTCATACCGCAGCGCTTCAATCGGATCCTTTTTTGCTGCCTTTGACGCCGGATAGATCCCAAAAAAGATCCCTACCATCGCCGAAAAGCCCACTGCCATCACCACCACGCCGGGTTTCACAATGGCCTGCACCCCCAAAAGGCTTCCTCCCAGGGTTACAATACCGCTCCCCAACAGGATCCCCAGGATTCCGCCGCAGGCGGACAAAATCGCGGATTCTGTCAGGAACTGCACCATGATATCCCGGGTTCTGGCTCCCAGGCTCTTGCGGATCCCGATCTCCCGGGTGCGCTCCGTCACGGACACCAGCATAATATTCATAATGCCGATGCCGCCCACCAGCAGAGAGATGGCGGCAATGCCCCCCACAGCTGTTGCCAGCCCGCCCATCATGCTGTCCCATTGCCCCATCTGCTCCTTGGCTGTGTTCATAACGAAATCCTCCGGCTCCCTTCCTTTTGATTTTGCCACATAGGTCTTTAAGTTGGCAAAAAACACATCCATGGTGGCCTCATCTTTGGCAAAAATCCGGATATCATAAAAATAGTCATTCGGCCAGGTGAGGATGGTGTAGGGCACAAAGGCCTCGCCGCCATCTGCATTGGACCCCAGCATCATGGCCTGGAAAGGATTCAAATCCTTTTTATACACCCCCACCACCGTGTACTCGTCCATGGTGCCGTAAATGGTTGTGCGGAAGGTTTTCCCCACCGCATTCTCCACGCCGAAAAGGTTCATGGCGCTGGCTGTATCCATGACCACATTTTTCCGCCGCCCCAGGATATCCCCTTCATTCAGATACCGGCCATACACCATATTGACCGGCTGCACCTCCTGATAATTATAGTCAATCCCCTGGTAATTAAACTTCACCGTCGTCCTGGCACATACCGCATCCCCGGAGGTGAAAGCGTCACTGTCAATATAGGCGATCTCATCCCCAAAGATCTCCTTGATCCGCTCCATCTCATCCAGGGTAAAATAATCGCTCTGCCGCCAGTCATCCACCCAGTAGCCAATGGCAATGTAGGCCTGGGTAATCCCGATTTTCCGGTACAGTTCCTCAAACAGCCCCCGCATGGTATCCCCAATGGACACGATAGAAATCACAGAACCAATTCCGATGATGATTCCCAGCATAGTCAAAAAGGAGCGCATTTTGTTGGCACGGATGGCCGAAAATGCCATCAGCATATTCTCTATCAGCATGGCTCTTCTTTCCCTTCCGGAGCAGCCGCACCGCCCGGCCCGTGCCCCCCTGATTCATTGGCGCTGCCCTTTTTATATTCCCTTGGCTCCCTGGGCACATTCGGCTGGTCGCTGACCACCTCCCCGTCCCGGAACCGGATAATCCGTTCCGTAAATGCCGCGATCTCCTCCTCATGGGTCACCACCACCACAGTGGTCCCTTCCTTGTGCAGCCGGGAAAACAATTCCATGATCTCCACGGAGGCTGCCGTATCCAGGTTTCCCGTGGGCTCATCTGCCAGAAGAAGGGGCGGTTCATTGGCCAGGGCACGGGCAATGGCCACCCTCTGCCTCTGGCCTCCGGAAAGTTCATTGGGCATGTGCTCCGCCCGCTTCCCTAACCCTACCCGCTCCAAAAGCATCCTGGCACGCTGTTCCCGGAACCGCTTGCCTTTGCGGGCATAGGTCATGGGCAGTTCAACATTTTTCAGTGCCGAAGTGCGGGAAATCAGGTTAAAGGACTGGAACACAAACCCGATCTTCCGGTTCCGGATCAGGGACAGTTCGTCCGGGCCCATGGCCGCCACATCCACCCCGTCCAGGTAGTAATGCCCCATGGAGGGCCGGTCAAGACATCCCAAAATATTCATCAATGTGGATTTCCCAGACCCGGACTGCCCCATGATCGCCACAAATTCTCCCCTGTGGATCGTCAGGTTGATCCGTTTTAACCCCAGCACCTTCAATGCCCCTGTATCATAGATCTTCACCAGATCCTCCAACCGGATCAGTTCTTCGCTGATATTTTCCGTGATATATCCCGGAACCCCGGGAAACCTCCCGAACCTTTTTGCCCAGCCTGTTTTAACTTTGGGGATGATCTCCCCGACCCGGGGCTTCCTGTCAGGCTTTTCCAGGGACCAGGCACCTCCCAAGTCCTCTGTTTTTCCACGATTCCATAGTCTCATATGATTCCTCCGCTATAGCCGCTCCGCCTGAAGCGGCGCGCCCTTTCGCCTGCCAAGCCTTCACTGCATCGGGGATGCCGTAACTGCCATGCCATCCTCCAGAAAAGCCATGGGGGAAGTAATGTAGAAAATCCCTTCCGTCAGCCCTTCTCCCTTGACCTCCACTTCCACGTCGCTCTCCACCCCCGTTTCCACGGGAATCATCTTCACCACATTGTTTTCCACTGCGGCCAGGCAGGTCGTGCCCTCCTTTTCCACCAATGCCCCCATGGGCACCACCCAGGTATCCTTTGACTCATTGAGGACAATCTGTGCCCGCGCCGTGATCCCGGCAATCAGCTTGCTGTCCGGATTCTTAATCTGGATCGTGGTCGGGATGACCCGTTCCGTAGATCCGCCTCCCTTTTCCTCGCCCGTAGGGGAAATCGAGGTAATCACCCCCTCTTCCGTCTCCCCGCCAAGGATATCCGCGGATATCTCTGCCTTCTGCCCCACCTTTACCTTACCGATGGAGTATTCGCTGACATTGATCTTCATCTCCAGCTTTTCCAGGTTATCGATAGAAAACAAGGGCCTGTCGTCATCCACCGTATCTGCAAAACGTCCCACCCGGGAATTGACCCGCACCACCGTGCCGCCAATGGGGCTGGTAACCTCCACTTCCTCCAGCTGTTTTTTCTTCTTTTCCAGTTCAAACTCCGCATTCTTGATCCTCAGATCATAGGACTCACTTGCCACGGGCCTGCCGTCCCGCAAGGTAAAAGTGGAAACCTGCCGGGATGCCTCTGCCAGCGTGTCCCTTGCTGCCTCCAATTCCATCTGAGAGACATCTCCTCCGGCAAACAGCATGGCTTTGCGGTCATAATCCCTTTTCGCCGCCTGTTCATCCTGTCTTGCCTTCCCGTAACCCGCTTCTGCCTGGATCTGGGCTTCCTTTTTCTCCGCCACCGCCAGGTCATAGGCATTCTGGGCGATCTCCACCTCTTTCTGCACATCCGCAGGATCCAGGCGCGCCAGCACCTGCCCTGCCTCCACCTTATCCCCCTCTTTCACCAGGATCTCCACGATCTCTGCATGGAGGCGGGACACCACCTCTGCGCTGTCCGTGCCGGAAACCGGCCCGCTAATCGATAACATCTCCTCCACATCCCCCTTTGTCAGGGGAGCCGTGGATACCATAATTGCACCGTCATTTCCGCCGCCTTTTCCCTTTGCCATCACAAAAAGAGCAGCAGCTACCACCACTGCCCCCACAATCACCTTTTTCTTCCTGCTCCAGGATTTCCAAAACCTCCAGTTTTTCCTGCCTTTTTTGGCCTTTTTCTTCTTTCCCGGCCCGTCTTCCGCCATCAACTCGGCCAATCCCTTCTCAAATTCCTGATCTGTCATGTCAAAACTCCTCTTTTTGCCCTTACCTCTGCCAGTAGTCTTCTCCGGATATGCTATCCCCCATAATTCTACTCCTTCCCTCCCCATTCGTCAATCTATTTTACCCCCCCCCCGGCTTTGTCAACGCTTTTTTAGATTCCGGAAAAAGGCAGGGGGCTGAGGGGATTCCTGACCGCCCTCAGCCCTCCATGCCTTCCCTCTGTAGCCTGGCTACTTCACGTCTTCTATCTTTTCCCACAGAAACTCCGGCACCTGCCCCCTGGGGAACCTTACCTCAACACTGGCATTCCAATCCCCTTCCTTGCCGTCTTCATAGCCTCCGTAATCATCCCTTGTCTTCTCCGAATCGGCCTCCGGATCCCACACCATCAGGTACACATCCATATTTTCTAACCGAATGGCCGGATTATAATAGCACAGCGCACCGGATACCACAGTCTCCTTAACCTGTGCAATCCGCTCCGGATCCCGGACAAAGAAATAATTCCCATATCCGTCATAATCCTTAATCTCCACCGCCAGGCCTTCATTAATCTCCGCCGCCAGACCTTCATTCCCCACATAATCATGGTAGCTGACCATATAATTGTCATTTAGATCCACCCGGACTGCCCGCACATCCAGTTCATTCAGATATCCGCTGACCTTAACACCCTGTGCCTCCAAAAGCCGGATCGTTTCGGTAAAGGAGGGATATACGGGATAAAAATCCTTCTTGGCAAGGTCTTTCCTCGCCCAGTAACGGTATCCTTCATACTTTCCTTCAGCCCCCTCCTTCAAAGCTTCCTGCTTCTCCCACCAGTCCAGTCCTTTCTCATCCTCCTCCCGGCTGAACCGGATCAGCCCGACAGGCGCCTCCGTCTCCATCCGTTCCAAAGTCATGGCGGCAAACTCCCTCTGGTAGGCCTCCAAAAGCTGTTCCTTTTCCCTGTCAGGCAATTTTCTCAGGCAAACTTCATTTTCCTTGCTGTCGCCCAGGGAATACTCTCCCCTGAAACGGACGGCAGCTACCTGGTCTGCCGTCACGGACAGAAGGGGGAACATGCCCTTTTGGAATTCCTCATTGGTATAAAGGCTTCCCATGACAGGACGCAGTTTCTCATTATAGACAGGCATATAGTATCTCCGGCATACCTTCCTCCCACTATTCAAGGTATAACAGATCTCCACCTGGCTCCAAAGCTGCTGATTACCAGAATCCTCCCATTCATTATAATAGCTGTCACCTTTTAAAACTGCCGCTTTTTTATTTTCCTGGACACGGTTCACCCCCTCGGAAGCAATGGCAAGTAAATTTTCCACATCATGGCACTCCATATTCTCAAGCACATAATGAACGGGCATTTCATTCTTCCACTCGTAATGGCCGTCCGGAAAGTTCTCCGTATAGCCGTAAGATACCCAGTCTGTCAGCCTATCCACATGGACGGATGCCGCCCGCACCTGGCTGGCCTTTGGCAGATACCGGTCATAGCCCAAAAGGTCAAACCGGAACACCAGCATCACCAGCACCGCCGCCGCCAGGCAGCACGCCAGCTGAAGCTTGTCGGAAAACAGCTTCCGAAAATCAAAATGGTAAATAATTTCCACCACACAATGGCAGATCCCTCCGCCGAACACAATCCCAAAGACTGCCCAGCCCAGAGAATCCCGCACTGCATAGAGAAACAGCCCCAGCCCCAAAGCCGACACCATGGTCAGAAGAATCCGGATCACCGGGCGTGTCACGGGGAATGCCATGGCTTTCCCTGCTGCCTCCGACGGACGTTTCCGGTACAAAAAACAGGACAGCAAAGCCAGCAGGAGGGACACCGTCCAGGCCGCCAGCACCGGTATTGCCATAGGCGCCGGGTACTTGTACTGCTCCCCGTTGCGCCCCAGCTGATAGATATACTCTGCAACCGGAGACAAGCGGACCCCATACATCAGCACCTTCTCGGACAAAAGCCCCGGCAGATGGGAGGCATAGGTCACAAAAAAGCTGGAAAGATATCCGATCAGCAGCCCTGTTGCCATAGGCATATAAGCAGCAAAGACCGCAGTGCCTAAAAAACCGACCACCAGATGTCCCGTCATCATAGCAGCCACCACCACCGTGGAGTACATCAGGATGTAATAAGTAATGTGAAGCCCATAAGCCGCCAGGGCCACCTGCCAAAGCTTGCCGCCGTTTGCCCCATTGGAAATCCCCACCAGCACCGCCATCACCTGGCATATCCCGTAAGGAACCGCCAAAATCAGGATCCCGTTCAGGAAATTGGCAGCAAACAGCTTCTCTCTCCTCACCGGCAGGCCATGGTAAAAATCCACCTTGCTTTTGGAATTTAAGAAAGAAAAACTGCTCAGGCCGCAGATCAGTGACGCCACCATCATCAAAAACACCGTCATCCCGCAGTTAAAAGACAGCCACCGGATAAGCCCGTATTCATATACCTCCAGCCCTTTGGCGTAATCCATGTAATCCTTGATCTCACCGGCTGTGAAAGCAGCCACTACCGGATAGAAAAAGAAGAATCCCAGGCTAAGCAAAGCCACCGCCCATATCCGTCTCTTCAAATCCTCCTTCATCAGTTTAAAAAATAAGTTTTTTGATGTCATAGCCCACAACCTCCGTTTCACTGATAAAGATTTCCTCCAGGGACAGGGGGATCGTCTCATAGAATACCGGATTTGCCGTCTGCATGGCATGTTCCACCCGGCTTAAATCCCCCCGCACCGTCAACGTCAGAAGCCTTCCCCTGCGCTCCGTCTTGATTATCTCCAAACCGGCCAGTTCCTCCGGCTCCATGCCTTCCGCAAGCACGCATTGAACCTTATGGATATTCATCTTCATCTCATCCAAATCCCGGCTCAGCAAAATCCCTCCCTTGTGCAAAAGGCCCACATGATCGCAGATATCCTCCAGTTCCCGCAGGTTATGGGAGGCAATGATTGGCGTCAGGTGGCGTTGCTGCATGTCATTGGCAAAGATACTCTTTACTGCCTGCCGCATCACCGGATCCAGCCCGTCAAAGGTCTCATCACAGAACAAATAATCCGTCCCCGCACAGACGCCGCAGATCACGGATACCTGTTTTTTCATGCCCTTGGAAAAGGTGTTGATCTTACGTCCCTCATCCAGGTCAAAGCTGCGCATCAGCCCGTGGAAACGCTCCTTGTCAAAAGAAGGATAAACGATCCGGTAATAGGCCATCATGTCCCTGGGTGTGGAATTGCTGAAAAAGTACTGGTCATCGGAAATATAAAAGAAACGCCTCTTGGCCTCCTCGTTCTCAAATACCTCCATCCCGTCAATGGTAACCGTCCCCCCGTCTGGCTTTAACACCCCTGCCGTCATCCGCAAAAATGTGCTCTTGCCTGCCCCGTTTGTCCCGATCAGCCCAAACACGCTGCCGTCCCGGATCTGGGCATTGATATGGTCCACTGCCACAATATCGTCAAATCGTTTTGTCAGGTTCACTGCTTCTATCATACTGTCATCCCTCCCTGCTCATTCCCTGCCCGTCATATGCCTGGTGTGCCAGATCCGCGAATTCCTCCCGGCTGATGCCAATCGTCTTTGCTTCCCTGGCCAGCCCCCCCAGCTTTTTTGCCATCTCTGCCTGCCTGGCCTCCCGCAGCTTACGGATACTTCCCACAAAACTGCCGCGCCCTTTTACGGAATAGGTGTATCCCCTGCGCTCCAATTCCCCGTAGGCCCTCTGTATGGTGTTCGGGTTAATCGAGAGTTCCATGGCAAGGCTGCGCACGGAGGGCATCTGGCTGTCCTCCTCCAGGATCCCCAGCATCATCAGTTCCTGGAGCCGTTCCACCACCTGCTCATAAATTGGCCGGCTGTCCTTTAAATCCAGCAGAATCATCTATATTCCCCTTTCTCCCAGCCTTTTGGTATAAGTGTATTAAGATTGTTAATACACTTATACCACAGATTCCCAATTCCTGCAAGAGAAAAATCCTTACGAAATTATGATCCTTCCCGGGAATGCATCCGTCCCTGCAATAAGAATCCTGCCTTGCAGGATTCTCCTATGATATAAAAAAGAATCCTGCTCCGCAGGATTCTCCGCCTGCGGCGGGTCGCTTCAGCGACATAATTCCTTTCCGCCGCAGGCATTGGCTCACTTAGCGAATGCAATGAGCTTAGTGAACAAGCCCACACCGTGTTGCGATCCTCGCGGAGCGTTTTTGTATCATAGGACGCACTTTCCTATGATACAAAAAAGCTGCCGCAATTTTGCGGCAGCCTGGCTGTCTGTTTGCATCCTACTCCAAATTCCGGTGGATCATCTCCAGCACTTCGGCCAGTTCCCTGGCTCCCGGCTGTCCTGGCGCCGACCGCTGCCCCACCGCCCCAAAGGAAATCGCCGAGCCAAAGGATTCCCCCACTAACCGGCTGACCATCCCCAGCGAAGCCATTGACATCGTGACAACCGGATGGTCCACCGCCTCCTCGCTCATCTCCAGCGTCACCCCCAAAAGAGCCAGCACATCCCGCTTTGACTGGGGCATCACCGCCAGCTTTAAGATATCTGCACCCAGCTGCTGCATCTTGCGCAGGCGCCCCAGCATCTCCTCCCTGGAGGGTGTCTTGAAAAAATCATGGCTCGAACAGATAACCCTCACCTGTTTACGGTGTGCCTCGTCCATCATCCGGGACACTGCCTCATCCCCGGACATCAGTTCCACATCCAGCAGATCCACGTACCCGCTTTGGACCACGGCAATGTTCAGAGCCTCATATTCCTCCGGGGGCAAAGCCTTTTCCCCTCCCTCCCTGGCCGTGCGGAAGGTGAAAAGAAAGGGCTTCTCCCCCAGTTTTTCCCGGAGGAGCCCCGCCAGCCGGATCACCTTCTCCGTCTTTAAGGCATCCTCATACCAGTCAGCCCGCCATTCCACAATATCTACCGGGATTTCCCCCATATTCTCTGCCGCACTCAGGATCCCCTCCTCCCCGGCGGCAACGATTGGGACGCAGATCTTTGGCCTGCCCTGCCCAATTGCCACATTTCTCACTACTACTGGTTTCATCCTTCCACCTCCATACCTTCCTGCAGGCCCTTAAACTCCTTCTTTTCAAACTCCTGCACTGAGATCGCCTTTTTGTTGGGATTGGCAAACACAAAAACCTTGTCTACCGTCTCCAGATAATTCTGTATTTTATCATTTGTTGCGCTGATCAGCGCCTGGAATCCCAGGCCGCGGATCAGCTGGATACAGCTGGCCACCTTCTCCGCATCCATCTTCGAGAATGCCTCATCCAGCACCACCAGCCGCAGAGTCGGATTCCGCAAAAGCCCCGGGTTCCCGTCCAGCTTATACATCCGCGCAAAGCTGGCCAGCAAAGCCACATAAAGCGGGTTCTGCCCTTCTCCCCCGGAATTTTTCTTCAGCATCCGGCTGAGCCGGATCTGCAGCACCCCGTCCTCGTTTTGGATCAGCTGCTGCATATCAAAGGAAAGGTAAGTCCGGTAGTCTGCATACTTATCCATATTCCGCCGTGACTCCTCCAATTCCTCCGCTGTGGCATTTTCCGGCGGGATAAATACGCGGATAAGATCATTCATCATGGCCCCATAATGGTTTTCGTGTTCAACGGTAAACAGGTTCAGCTGATGGTCCAGCCCGGGATTTAACGCAGAGGGATTGATATCCAGCGCCTCATCCATAAACATATCATAATACTGCCCGTCCGGCCCTTTATTCCTCCCAATATAAAACTGGTACTTGTCCTTTCCGAAATCCAGCCGGCTGATAATCCGGTTCAACTCCTCCTTCTGCTGCAGGGCTTCCTTGATGGCACTGCGGATTTTGTACATAAAATCATCCTTGAAATGCTGTACCGCCATCCGTGCCTGTTCTGCTGCCCTCACCCGGAATTCCTCCAGGCGTTTGTCATTTAAATGGTCCAATAGATCCTGATACTCCTGGTTGTCCTCCCTGGTGGGCGAAAAATTCCGGTTTTGGTATGTCCGCAGATAACCGGCCCTCAGTTCCACCAACCGGTTCAGTTCCTGCTGCTGCCGCTCTTTTGCCTCTTCCTGCTTCCCCAGGAATTCATTGCGCAAAAGGCCGTAGCGGGGCGGATGATGTCCCTCCAGCAGCCGGTTCAGTTCCTCCTCCAGTTCCGGCCTTACTGCCAAAGCCTGTTCCTTTTCCACCAACGCCTCATTCAGCCGGACAAGGTTTTCCTGCTCCCGCTGCTTTTCCCGCTCCAGTTCGTCTGCCTTTTGCTGTCTCTGGCGCAGGGCTGCCTTTCGCTGGCCGCATAATTCCAAAAGCGCCCTCCGCTCCTCTTCCCACTGTTTTACATCCCCGGAAGAAAGTTCTTCCAGTTTTGCCCGCAGCCGCTTTTGCTCCGCCTGTTTCTGCGGATAAGCCTCCCTGTCCCTCTTCCAATCCAGGTATACGGACATTTCCTGTCCCAATGCCTCCAGCCCCTGGATCCGTTCTGCCTCCCTCACCAATTCCTGCTGCGGCGCCATTGCCGCTTCCCATTCCTCCATGGACTTCTCCAGCAGCCGGATTCTCTGGCGCAGGCTGTTTTTTCCTATGTAGGCCGACGTCGTGTAAAGGGCAGGGCTGATATGCTGGATCCGGTAGCTGCGGTAGGACACACAGTCCTTCGTGATGCCCACCTTATGCTGGCGCAGTTCCTGGATATCCCTGCATTTGATCACCCGCCCCAGCAAAAAATCCACATAAGCCTGGGCAAAGTCGCTCCTGGCCTCCACCTCCTCTGCCAAAGCCCCCGGCTCCCGGGGATGTTCCTCCTCCATCACCCGCTCCGTATCCAGCACGGAAACCCGGCAAAACTGCGCCCGGTCCATCCCCTCATAGATCCGGAGAGCGGCCTGTGCATACCGGGGCTCCACCAAAAGCGTCAGTTTGTTGTAGCCCAAATAGCCTTCCACCGCATTCCGCCACTCCTCGTCACGGATATCCAGAAGATCTGCCAGGATATATACCTGCACGCTCTTTTTTGTCTCCCGGCAAAGGGCATTCTGCAAAAGAGTGCGCGCTTTCTCCAGTTCTTTCGGATATGCCTTATTGCCTGCTTTTAGCTGGCTGCGCTCCTCCCGGGCACGTTCCAGGCTTCTTCTCAGTTCCCGCAGTTCCCCCTGGGCGCTCTGCTGCTGCTTCGCCCCATCCTTTTTCAGTTCCCCCAGATCCTTTTTCAGCCGCTCAAGTTCTTCCTCCCCGATACTCCCCTCCGCGAATGCCTCAATATCCCACAAAGTCCGGTTTGAGACACAGTCCTCCTCCTCCCAGGCCTTAAGCCGCCCTGCTGTCTGCTCCCATCGGGCTTTGCTGCTCCCCAGGCGTTCCACCAGTTCATTCAGCGACACAAGCTGTTCCTTTAACTGCTCATAGCCGCTCATGGAGATCTGCCGCAAAAGTTCCTCGCTTTTTGCTTCCATCTCTTCCAGTTCCGCCTTAAGCCTCTCTTCCTCCTCTACTGCCCTGGCGGCACTTTCCTGCAAGGCATAGATCTTGTCCTGGCACTCGGATACCTCCAGGCGTCCCTGAAGAATATCCAGGCGCTCTCCGAAATATCTGCAGGCATCCTCTTCCCTCTTAAGGCTGGCCACCTTCCCGTGCTGGCTGCAGATTGCCTTTAACATCTCAATCTCCCGGCAGGTGTCCTCAATCTTCCTCTGCATGCGCCCGTATTCCATAACGCTCTGCTGCATGTCCTCTATATGGATATCCTGCTCCATGCAGATATATTCCTTCACAAAATCCTCCAGGCGGATATTCATCCGAAAAGGAATCGCCCGCTTAAAGAGCAGCGGGAACCGCTCCCCATCCAATCCCCCCAGCCACACATCATAAAGCTGCCTGCGGAACCGCTCGTTGTGGGATCCGAAATAGCACCCATCCTTCGGGAAATTCCCCAGAAGCCACCCCTTGACTTCCCCCACAGACATGGCACGGCCTGCCGGACAAAAGCTTCTTTTTGCTTCCTTATCCTCCTCTGCCCTGGCCGTTTTTTCCTGTTTTGCCACCCAATACCTATGCTCAGGCAACGGGCCCTGATGCCAGAAAAACATCCGGGAAATCTCATTGGTGGCTGTCTCCACATCAAACACCACCCCCACGCACTGGCACTCCCCCGTATCCGTCCGCCGCAGTTCCAGCACAACCGTGCTGGAAAAATTCTGGTTCCGCAGATAGGAAAAACGGTTGTCCTCCCCGATATTGACCATTCCCCGGAGATACTCGATCAGGCTGCGGTCAGAATCATCCGCCGCTGCCTTATTGAAAAATCCCCGGCCGTCCGTGTTGGCATAGAGCACGATCTGCATGGCATCGATGACTGTGGACTTCCCGCTGCCCGAATGCCCGGTGAAAAAGTTAATCCCCTCATGGAAGGACAGGGTCTTATGCCGGATATAATGCCAGTTGTTCAGGCAGATCCTTGACAAGGCCTCAAACCTCTGCTTCTCCATCTCCCTCATCCTCCTCACCATAACTCTCAACCAACGCCCGCACATCATCCCCCATCAGCACCACATTGACCGTAGGGTAAATCACCAGGCGGCTCTGGCCGTCCATCTCCTCCAGCACATCCAGGGGTTCGATCAGCTGGTAACGCTTTAACAGCGCCAATGTCCGCCGGATCTCTGTCACCGACGGCTGCTTCCTCAGCAAACGGTACATCCCCAGCTTCTCATGGATCTCCCCCAGAGAGGTCACCGCATTCACCGACGTGGATACCGTGGACATCTGCTCATCATAGATCAGCTTTAACACCAAAATATAAAAGGTGGCCAGCTTGGAAAGTTTCTCCCCCACCACCTGCTCCCCCCGGAGATAAATCACCCCGATCTGGCTGTTCTCCACCACTTCGGTCTCCATGACTGCAAAATACGCCCGGATAAATTCCAGGTGCTTCCCGCACTGATAATACTCCCGGTTCGCCTGATACCGCTTCGTTTTGCGGTCATACCGCCGCTCCAGGATAAAGGTCTGCCGGGTCAGCTGCAAAATAGACTCTGTTACCTTGCGCTGCTCCTCCGGGGACAATTCCTCATAATAACCGATCATTCACTGCTCCCCTTTCCTGTCCAAGCCTTGCCTCAAATACCAGCCGCGGATATCGGTAATGCCCGTTGTCCACCATCTCCGCCTCCTGTCTTTGCACCCGGAACGGGCAGTCCTTCCTGGACGCACTGTCATACGCCAGCACCAGGCGTTCAAAATCCTCCTCCGAAGAAACGGTATCCGGCCCCACCTCCAGACAGCCGTCTTCCATCCGCTCCAGGATAAAGGATTCCACCTGTTTTCTGCTGTAGCGGCTATGTACCCGGTTCAGACGCAGCACTTCCTCCCCGGAAAGTTCCCTCGTCTCCTCCTCCGCCTCCAGGCTCTCCATAAAATTCTGCTTTGGACGGCGTTTTTTATAGAGGGATTTGTCCGAAACCACGGTCATCAGGGACAGGTTCATCAACCTCCCCAGCTGTTCCAGTTCCCCCTCCTGCCCCTTCTTGCCTTCTGTCTCCGAGAGATGGTTAAGAATCCGGATCACCATCCCCTTCATGTTGTCTTCCTTATTCAGCAGGTAATTCATGCGGGTGACTGTCGCCCGGATATACCGAGTATGCTCCCGGTCCATATTCATAATGCGGTGTTCGATATCATCGAATCCCCGTTCAATCAGTTCCAGCTGCCCGATAACTGTTTCTCCCTGCACCTCCACCCCCCTAAGCTGCCGGTTACGGCGGCAGACCTCCTCCAGCCACAGGGGATCCTGCCTCATCTCCGAAAGCCACCGCTTAATGTCTGCCTTATACAAATAAAAATTATCGGATGTCTTAAGGATATGGTACTTCTTCTGTACAATTTCTTCCACATATCCCTCCAGATGCTCCTGCAGCAAATCCCCATAGCTGCCCTGCTCCAAAAGGCTGCCGAAAAACTTATCCATGTTATGCAGCATATCCTGAAGCGTCTTGTTGAGCCGCCGTGTGTTCACCAGCGCTGTCTTCAGCAGGGAAATATTGGAGCGCGGGTCATTTTTAAATGCAAACAGGATCCCGTAAATGTTCTGGATATATACCTGGGTCTCATCCTCGTCTTCCCCAGCCAGGTGGGCAAAGGCATCCACAAACACTGCCGCATAGTCCGGGATCACGATATTCACTGCCATGGTGCCATAATCCTCAACCTTTTTCAGCCATCCTGTCCGCAAAAGCCAATTCAGGATCCGGGTGGAGAGCGGCTCCAGCAAATCAAAATCATCCTCCGTCTCCTCCTGCTCCAGCGTCACCTTCTGCTTGGCAAAACAATCCGTCAGCGCCTGCACACAGATTTCACGGCTCAGGTAATAATTGCTGTACTGGTATTCCTCGTTGATCCGCAATAACGCCTCGATATAAGCCATCCGGTTCCCTGACCGGAATAATCCCCAGAACAATTCTGGTATTTCCGGAAAATGATTTGCCATGATAACTTCCCTCTTTCCCCTATCCCTCCAATTCCACAGCCAGATTCCGCAGCCACTTCTTCTGCCTGTACCGGAGATAGCCTGCCACTGCTTTATAGATCTCCTCTGACATCACCATCCCATAGACTACCGCAATCGTCTGACGCAGATAAAGGCCGCCTAAAAACGCCATCGGCACCCCGATCAGCCATACCCCGCTGGTATCCAGGATCAGGCACATCTTGGTATCCCCGCCGCTGCGGAGCACACCCACAATATTGACAAAATTAAACATTTTAAAAGGCATATACAGGATAAAGACAATCAGACAGCGGTTCACATCCTCAGCCACCTCCGGCGAGATGCTGTACATACCGATGATGCCTTCCCGTATCCCATAGCAGAAGCCCATGGCTCCTAAAGTGACCAAAAACTGCAGGATAAAGAAATTCTTCGCATACTTCTCCGCCTGCCTTAGCTTCCCGGCGCCCATCTCATTGCCCAGGATAACTGCCGTGGCCGCGCTGAGCCCCTGGAAAAGAACCACCACAATGTCCTGGATGGTGGTGGCAATGGTAATGGAGGCCACCGCATTGTCCCCCATCCGCCCATAGGCCAGGGAGTACATGGTGGTCCCCAGGCCCCAGATAAACTCATTGGCAATCACCGGGCTGGCCGTCCCTGCAAATTGGCGGACAAAAGCCCTGCTGTAACCAAACAATTCCTTAAATTTGCCGGCAATCGGCGAATGGGTCAGGTATACCACACCCAGGATTGCCCCTGACTCCACCACCCGGGCGGCCAGGGTGGCAATGGCCGCCCCCTGCGCCCCCAGCCGGGGAGCCCCGAAATGCCCGAAAATCAACGTGTAATTCAGAGAAATATTGATGAGAATCGTCATACAGCTGATCATCACCGGCGCCTTCACCCGGCCCACGGCCCGCAGCATGGCCACATAGATATTGGTGAGGGCTGTAAAGGGATACGAAAGGGCTGCCACGGCCAAATACACCGCCCCGGCCTGGATTGCCCCCTCACTGTTGGTAAAAATCCGCATCACTGCCCACGGGCACAGCACACTGGGAATGACAAAAAACAAGGATCCCGCCAGGGCAATCAGCAGCGCCAGCCCCGTCACCTTCCGGATATTTTTCTCATCCTGGTTCCCCCAGTACTGGGCAGCCAGCACCCCCGAGCCGCTGGCCACCCCAAATACCAGCAGGGAAAACACAAAAAACACCTTGTTAGCCAGCCCGACCGCTGCAATGGTGGTCTCCCCCAGCTGCCCGATCATCATCGTATCCACCAAATTAACAATCGTATTCAGCATCCCCTGCAGGGCCACGGGCAGGGCAATCATCACTGCCTTCTTCAGAAAAATCCTATCCCGCAGCATCTCTTTTGTATCCGCAATCACCTTTATCATCCAGACCACCTCATTGAAAGAGAAAAAGAAACGCCTGGCCAGGCGTCCTTTTCTCATGCTTCCCTATGTTCTTCTTCCAGAGCCCCTTCCTGGGCCTGTCCATCCTCCTGGGGCAGCTTCCTGGCCCGCACTGTATGGATCATCTTATTCTCCACCTTTGTCACGGAAAAGCGAATCCCCTGATAAACCACCTCCGGCTTCTCCTCCTCCTGGGGAATCCGGTCCAGACGGGAGATCAAAAGCCCGTTTACCGTATCATAATTGTCCAGATCCTCCTCCGGCAGTTCGATTCCCAAAGCCTCCTGAGCCTCCCGCAGCGGGGTCATGCCGCTCATCAGCAGATCCCCGTCCTCCTGACGGGCAATGAATTTCTCTTCCACATCGTACTCGTCCATAATATTGCCGACGATCTCCTCCAGGATATCCTCCATGGTCACCAGCCCTGCTGTCTGCCCGTATTCGTCAATCACGATCTCCATATGGATCTTCTGGGACTGCATCTCTTTAAACAGGGAATCCAGGTTCCTGGTCTCCGGGATGAACTGTGCCTCCCGCAGAACCCCCGGTACCTTGGCCAGTTCCATCCCTGCCTCCTGGGGATTCTCCGCATGGACCAGCACATCCCGCATATGTATGGTGCCAATGATGTCATCCAGATCCTCCCCATAGACCGGATAACGGGTATTGTTCCCTTCTTTCAGCACAAATCTCGCCGCCTCCTGCAGCGGCATCTCACCCGGAAGCGCCACAATATGCTTCCGGTGGGTCATGACATCCCCTGCCTCCTTCTCATCCAGTTCGAAAATGTTGCTGATCATCTTCGCTTCCCTGGTCTCCAGGATCCCTTGCTCATGCCCCTCATTCACCATCGTCTTGATGTCCTCTTCCGTCACGCTCTCCTGCCGGGTTCTCCAATACCGGAAAGCCAGCCACGCCGCCCCCAGGCAAGCCACCGCTCCGAAAATGATCCACAAGTACGGATAGCCATCGTCCATCGCTTTGTAAAAACTCCTTTATCCTCTGCCACCCGGGCAGCAAAAGCCCTCTGCTGCCCCCCTGGCCATGTTTTTCCAGCATGTGTCCCACTCATTGTACTCGATTTCCAGGATTTCGTCAATGGAAAATACCTATGTAGCCAATTCCAGGCTTACCATCAGCGCATAATTGACCCTCTCCAGCAGTTCCTCATCAATATGGCAGATTTTCTCCTTCAGCCGCTGCTTGTCAATCGTCCGCAGCTGTTCCAAGAGAATCACGGAATCCTTAATCATATCGCATCTGCGGGTATCCAGTTCCACATGGGTGGGCAGCTTTGCCTTATTCATCTTCGATGTGATTGCCGCACAGATCACCGTTGGGCTGTGCTTATTGCCCACATCATTCTGGATGATCAGCACTGGCCTCACCCCTCCCTGTTCTGAGCCCACCACCGGCCTCAAATCCGCATAATAAATATCTCCTCGCCTGATTATCACACTGTCTCACGCTCCGTCCATCATACTCCGCCGCTGTCTAAGCAATCCTTAAGACACCGGCCTGTTCTCAGTATTCCCCGTTTTTTCCGGTATATACCTTACAGTTTATGATGGAAACGGAAGTCCCGTAACCTTAAAACTCGGGATACACATCCTCAAAATAATCCTTCGCCCCTACGGCCTCATTGCCCCGCAGATATACCCGCGGAACCCTTTTTCCAATATCACAGACGATCTCATAATGAAACCCGCCGCCCCATTCCGCCAGATCTTCCACCCGGATCTCACTGGGGCCGTCCCTTCCGATCAAGGTTACCTCCGTCCCTGTTCCCACATCCGGGATCCGGCTCACATCCGCCATAAGCTGATCCATGCAGACCCGCCCGAGGATCGGCGCCTTCTGCCCATGGATCAGCACATACCCGCATCCGGAGAGGTTCCGGGGATAGCCGTCCCCATATCCCACCGGAACCGTGGCAACCCGCGTGGGCTCCTCTGCCACAAAGGTTCCCCCATAGCTTACCTGCCTCCCGGGACTGATCTCCTTCACATAGGTGACGAAGCTTTTCAAGGACATCACCGGGCGCAGCGGCACCGCCTCCTTTGCCACCTCCCCCGACGGGTACATCCCATACAGGGAAATGCCGGCCCGCGCCCAATTCATGCCGGTCTTTGGCATATCGATAATGGCGGCGCTGTTCGCACAGTGCTTTACCGGTATTCTCAGGCCCCGCTCCTCCAGCAGTTCCACAAAGCCCAAAAAACGCGCCAGCTGTGCATCCGACCAACTCTTGTCCTCCTCGTCTGCACGGGCAAAATGGGTGAAAATCCCCTCCGCCCGGATTCCCGGCAATGAACAGATCTCCATAGCCAGCCGGGCGCCGTTCTCATCCGCATCCAGGCCGATCCGGCTCATGCCGGTATCCACGGCCAGATGGAAATCCGCCCTCCTTTCCTGCCGCACTGCCTCCTCTGACAGTTCCCTTGCCTGTTCCATGGTAAATATCACCGGGCGAATCCCCTGTTCCACCAGGCTTCCGTAATGGCTTTTGTGCACAGGGCCCAGAATCAGCACCGGTTTTCCAATCCCATGCCTGCGCAGCAGCAGCGCCTCCTCAGCCGTCGCCACCGCATAAGCCTCCACATAGGAGGCAATCGCCCGCGCCACAGGCACGGAGCCATGTCCGTAGCCGTCGGCTTTCACCACTCCCACCAGCCCGGTTTCCGGCGCCAGGTTCCTCCTCATGGACTCCATGTTAAACACAACGGCATCCAGATCAATCTCCGCAAAAACCCGTGTATATCTTTTCATCACTATCCCGGCTCCCTTCCCTTTTCTTTCGCTGTACATTATCTGTGCCATACCTCTCCCAGGCTGTCTGCCAATTCCCTTGCCAGCACGGAACTCGCCCCATGCCCTTCGGCTGCCTGTTCTCCTGCCAGGCCATGGAGATATACCCCCCATGCCGCTGCCTCCATACGTCCCATCCCCTGTGCCAGAAGACCGCCAATCACTCCGGCCAGCACATCCCCGGAGCCCCCCTTTGCCATGGCGCTGCACCCGCTGGCATTGATATATGCCTCCCCTGACTGGTCTGCCGTCACCGTAGATGCATCCTTGAGCACACATACGGCTCCCGTCCGCCCGGCATATTCCCGGGCCGCCAGAAGGCGGTTCGCTTTCAGTGCGCTGACCGGCTGGCCCGTCAGGCGCGCCATCTCCCCCATATGCGGGGTCACCACCGCCCTGCCGGCAAAATAATCTGCCAACCGCGGCTCCCGCGCCACAGCATTCAATCCATCCGCATCCACCACCACAACCCCCTTTGCTGATGCCAGTACTGCTTCCACCAGTTCTTCCACATAAATCCCCTGGCCCAGTCCCGGCCCAACCACAACGGCACTGGCCCAGCCGCACCGCTCCTTCACGGACCGGGCCAGTTCCTCCGGCGCCACGGCATCCACAATCGCCTCCGGCAGCTGTGACTGCAGCACAGCCCGGTTCTCCGGCACGGTCAGGATCCGCACCAGCCCGGTTCCGACCCGGTAGGCTGCCAGGGCACACAGATATGCCGCACCGCACATCCCGGCAGAACCGGCAACCACCAGCAGTTTGCCAAAAGTCCCCTTGTTGCTGTCTGGCGGGCGTTTCGGCAGCCTGTCCATGTCCTCCCGCTCCAGCACCTTTGCATCCCATCCGGCCCGTATCCGGCTGCAGTCGAAAAATCCGATATCCTCCACCCATACCCGGCCTGCATATTCCCTGCCTGGATATAACAAAAGCCCTGATTTCACATAGCCGAAGGTGACTGTCACGGAAGCCTTCACCGCCGTTCCCATCACCGCCCCCGTATCCCCATGGATCCCGGAAGGGATATCCACCGCCACCACGTCCCTGTCCCTTAGCCGGGCTATCTTTTCGATCAGTTCCCGGTACTCCCCCTCTATAGCCCGTCCCAGCCCGATGCCAAACAATGCATCCAGGACAATCTCACCCCCCTGGGGGTTCCACTCCTTTGCCGGCTTCACCGGAATCCCCAGTTCCTGTGCAATCCTTCTCTGAAGCAGGTATTCCTCCGTCCCATGTTCCGGATCCCCCGCCAGAAGGATCTCTGCCTCATAGCCTCTCCCCCACAGGATCCGGGCAGCCGCTATCCCGTCAGCCCCGTTGTTGCCGGTTCCGCATACCGCCGCAATCCGTATCCGTTCCTGCCCCGGGGCACGCTTTTCAGCCAGGCCTTCTGCAGCGTGGGCCACTGCCAGCGCCGCCCGTTCCATCAGCACCACGGATGGGATGCCGATCCTTTGGATGGAATCCTGGTCAATCCCTTTCATCTGTTTCCCTGTCACCGCATATTTCATCCAAGCCCCTCCTTCCGGCCCCGGCACAGAAAAGCTGGCAGACTGTCCTTGATCCCTTCGTCTGCCAGCGTCCCGCCTCAATCACACTATCCCTTATTCTTATCCGCCCTGCGGGCCCGCTCCTTCTCCTCCTGGTCCTGCATGCTGCATACCCGGTAGGACAGCCGCATCAGGCTCTCTGACAGATGCACATTCTCCACCACCACGTCATCCGGAACATTCAAATCCACATGGGCAAAATTCCAAATCGCCTTAATCCCCGCGTCTACCAGCCGGTCTGCAATCTCCGGCGCCTTTGTCTTGGGAATCGTCAGCGCCGCCATCTGTACTTCATTGTCCGCAATAAACTGCTCCAGGTCATCCACCCCTCGGATCTCAATCCCCCGTACCACCAACCCAATCAAACGCGGGTTGATATCGAACATCCCCTTGATGATAAAACCACGCTTCTCAAAATTAGCATAATTGGCAATGGCCTGACCTAAATTCCCGGCACCGATAATGATCAGATTGTGCTGCCGGTCAATGCCCAGGATCTTGGCAATCTCCGTATACAGATACTTAACGTTGTAGCCATATCCCTGTTGGCCAAAACCACCAAAATTATTCAAATCCTGTCGGATCTGGGAAGCAGTCACCCGCATCCTTACACTTAGTTCATTTGACGAGATACGCTCCACCCCGGACTCCAGCAATTCCCCAAGATAACGGTAATACCGGGGCAGCCGGGTTATCACTGCTTTTGATATCTCTCTTCCGTCCATGATATTCACCTCTTCATTATTCACTCGCACATTTATTATTATATCTGCACAAAATGACAATGTCAAATACGTTTTTATTTAAATACAATTACTTCCTTTTCCATTTTCCGAATATGGATTTCTTATAACAGCCCAAAGCTTCAGCGGCTCCCGCCACCCCCTTTTCGGCTGCCTTCTGGTAACAGGACACTGCCATAGGGATATCCAGCGAACCGCCAATCCCCTTGTCATACATATCCCCGAGGAATTTCCAGGCCATGCCGTTATTTGCCTGGGCAGCCTCCTCCAAAAGGCGCTTCCCACGGATGGTATCGATGCCAATGCCTTTGCCGTACAGACAGCAATACCCCAGCAGTTCCTTAGGATATTCCTGCCGTTCCTTAATAAGCGCCGTCATCATGCGGACTGCCAAATCATAGTTAACTTCCGTCCCTCGGCCCCAGAAATAGCATTGGGCCAGATAAGATTTAGACGCCTGATGGCCACGGCGGTGCGCCTCCTCGAAACAGCGAAATGCCCCATGGTAATCCTTCTCACAGCCCCAGCCGTTGTAAAGGCACCGCCCCACATTGTAGCTGCCGTATTCGTCGCCGGTATCTGCCGCCATCTTGAAATACCGCAGTGCCTCAGCATCATCCTCCTTCCTCCCTCTGTTACCGTAGAGATATACCAGCCCCAAATCCACCATGCAGAGCGATATCCCCTCCCGGGCCCCTCTCTCACACCAGCGGATGGCCTCCTCATGGCGTTTCAGCTTCTGGTATTCCAGGATAAAGGAATGGTAATAGTCCCGCATATCCACCTTGCCGTCCATGGTCTCCGCCCAGCGCAGCGCCTCCTCCAGGTTCTGCTGCACACCGTTCACACCGTTGCGCACACTGTTAAATGCATTCCGGAAGGCCGGGATGCACCCCTGCCCTGCCGAACGGCGGAACCACTTTAACGCCTCAGCGGCATTCTGCTTCTCATATTTTGCAAACTCCTCCCTCGGCGGCTTCTGGAAATTGAGGAGCATGTCCCCCCAGAAATAAAACAGCCCGATTGCATACTGCGCCATCGGCTCTCCCTCCTCCGCCATCGCAAGCACATCCCGGAAAGCCTCCTCAAGCGTCCCGGCCATCGCCTCCCTCACATCCCCTTTAAGAATATCCATCCGGTCCGCACCCAGCACGCAGAGGGCACTTCCCCGGCGGATCCCCTCCTTGGAAAGCTGCTTTGCCTTCCGCTCATCCTCCTTCACATTTCCATCCCCCCAGCCATAGCACCTCGCCAGGAAATAGAAGGCATGGGGTTCCCCCTTTGCCACGGCCTGCTCCAAAAGTTCCACGCCTTCTCTAAACCGTGCTTCATCCGCCTGGAAATAGAGCAGGCGAAGCCCTTCCCTCAATGTATCCGAATAATAATTTTCCATACTTTACACTCCACTTCACGCCATTATGTTTCCATCACAATATACATGATTTCCTGCTTCTTTTCAACAGCATAGGCTAACAGTGTTCCATTAAGCTATTACTTTTTTCATTAAGAAGCCGATATATCCAATAGATATCATAAAATATGCCCGTTAACCTGCAACATGGAAAAGAGGTATCCCTATGAAAATAAATCCGGCCGCTGGCTGCCGCACCGAAAAAAACGCTTCATCAGTATCCAAAACCACTTCCAGAAACGCTGCCAAACACAAAAGCAGCGCCGCCGGGGCGCTGCCTAAACTTGACACCTTTGAACGTTCCTCCGCCAGGCCGTTTGGCGGGCAGATGGCTGCCGCCGGAAAACGGGGGCTGCACCTGGAAGGGGGCATCCCCTCTGCCGGGGAACTGGCGCTTTATGAACCTGATGAGGCCGAAAAGGATGGCATTGATTGGGAAGGCATCGAGCAATATGTTTCCCACATCAATGTCACCCTCGAAAATGCAGACGACATCCAGCGCTCGGTGCATCATACCGCATCCCTGTATCTTGCTGCCAAAACCTGCCTGCAGCATCAATTTTCCGGCCGCGAGGACATTCTGGAAGAGAAAATGTCCAAATTAGACGGCCTTATGGCACAGGCTAAAAGCCGGCTGGTCGCCTCATACCAAAACAGTGTGGGCCGCTTCTATGAACAGGCAGGAAACCCTGGCGCTGCCTCCCGTCTGGGACAAGAATTTTCAAAGGCCATCGAGGAACGCTTTGGGCAGATCGAATCCCTGGCCAAGGAAAAGGGTATCCTAGGCAGCAAAGAGGAGGTTTCTTATCCCCATCTGTCCCTTAGCCTGGAGGTCATGTCCCTGGAAAACTGGATCCACAACCCGGAGGCTGAAGCTTCTTCCTTAAAGGACTTGGAGGCCGCCGGTTTCGTGGCAAAAGCTGCCGTCAGCATGGATCCCAACGAATGGGGCATGATGAGTGATGGCGAACTCGGAATTCATCTGGCCCTCCAATACATGAAGATGGCCCATACCCTGGGGCACTTAAACATCAGCGAGGAGATGTCCTCCCTGCTTCTTGGCTCCTTTGAATCTTACATGGGGCAGCTATCCGGCGGTGCGCTGACCCATAGGAAAGATACTGCAGATCCTTATCAGTATACCCTCAAACAATACCGGGAGCACGGCGATATCCGCAAGGCATTTTTAGCCGGCGCCCATAAATACCTGGAGGACGGCTTTTTCTCCACCTTTATCACCGCCCCCGGCGGAACCGGCATGAGCCATGCCACCCGTTACAATCTTAGCATCAGCCAGTTTTTCAACAGCCTTGAGTCTGGCAATTCCGGGGATATCCTGAAGGCCATTGCCGCAAACGGAGTCTACTCCATGGGCGCCAAAATAAACTCAGAAACGGAGCACCATTATGATACTGTCCTGTAACCACATCAGTAAATCCTTCGGCACCGACCAGATATTGTCCGAAGTGTCTTTTCATATAGAAGACCACGAAAAAGCTGCTATCGTCGGCATCAACGGCGCCGGTAAGTCCACCCTGCTCAAAATTATTGTGGGTGAACTGGCCGCTGACACCGGGGATGTAATCCTCTCTAAGGGCAAATCCCTGGGCTATCTCGCCCAACACCAGGATTTGGAAAGCAGCCGGTCCATCTATGAGGAACTGCGTGAGGTCAAACGTCCGGTAATTGAGATGGAACAGCAGATCCGCACCCTGGAACTCCGGATGAAGGATGCCTCCGGCGAAGAACTGGAACAGATGCTCTCCGCCTACAGCCACTTAAACCATACCTTTGAATTGGAAAACGGCTATGCCTGGCAGAGCGAAATCACCGGTGTCCTCAAAGGCCTGGGCTTTTCAGAAGAAGAGTTTAACAAAACAATCTCCACCCTGTCCGGCGGACAGAAAACCCGGATCTCTCTGGGAAAACTGCTTTTGTCCCGGCCGGACATCATCCTCCTGGACGAGCCCACCAACCATCTTGATATGGAATCCATCGCCTGGCTGGAAAATTATCTGAAGGGCTATAACGGCGCGGTCGTCATTGTTGCCCATGACCGTTATTTCTTAAACCGGGTCGTCAATAAGGTCATCGAACTGGAGCAAGGCCGGGGCAGTGTCTATCTGGGCAACTACACCGCCTACAGCGAGAAAAAAGCCATGCTCAGGGCCGCCCAGATGAAGGCATGGATGAACCAGCAGCAGGAGATCCGCCACCAGGAAGAGGTCATCACCAAACTAAAATCCTTCAACCGGGAAAAATCCATCAAACGCGCCGAGAGCCGGGAAAAGATGCTTGCCAAGATCGAACTCCTGGAAAAACCGGCCGAGATCCACGATGAGATGCGCATCAAACTGGAACCCAATATTTTAAGCGGCAATGATGTGCTGTCTGTCCGCGGCCTGAGCAAATCCTTTGGCAGCAACCGCCTGTTTTCCCATGTGGACATCGATATCAAGCGGGGGGAGCGGGTGGCGCTGATCGGCAACAACGGCACGGGCAAGACCACTATTTTAAAGCTAATCAATGGTATGCTGCCTTCCGACAGCGGCACAATCACTTTAGGCTCCAAGGTCCATATCGGCTACTATGACCAGGAACATCATGTCCTCCATATGGAAAAGACCGCCTTCGAGGAGGTTCAGGACGCTTACCCCAACCTGGCCAACACCCAGGTGCGCAACATCCTTGCAGCATTTCTGTTCACCGGCGATGACGTGTTTAAACGCATCTCCGATTTAAGCGGCGGGGAACGCGGCCGGGTATCCCTGGCCAAACTGATGCTTTCCGAGGCCAATTTCCTGATCCTCGACGAGCCAACCAACCACTTAGACATTACCTCCAAGGAAATCCTGGAAAATGCCCTGCAAAGCTATACCGGCACCGTATTTTATGTATCCCATGACCGTTATTTTATCAACCAGACTGCAACCCGGATTCTGGAACTAACGGGGCAGACTCTCATCAACTATATCGGGAATTATGATTATTACCTTGAAAAAAGGGAGACCATGGCCGGGCTATACGCACCTGGCGCAATTGCCGGTAACGCTGCAAAGCCTTCCCAGACTGATATCCCAGGCAAAACTGCTTCCTCTGACGGAAATGGACTAACCCCTTCAGCCTCCTCCGAATCAAGCGTCAAGCAGGACTGGAAAGCCCAGAAGGAGGAACAGGCACGCATCCGCAAACGCCAAAACGACCTGAAAAAGACGGAGGAGGAAATCCACCGCCTTGAAACCCGTGACAATGAACTGGGGGAACTTCTCCAGCAAGAAGAAATCTACACCGACATGGCTAAACTGATGGAACTGAACCGGGAAAAAGAGGAGATCGCCAACCGGCTTGAGGAACTGTATGCATGCTGGGAGGAACTGGCGGACAGTGAATAGGGCCCGCCAGTTCCTCCTCTTCTTCTGCTGTCCCGTCAGAGTTGCCTTACATCTGCTCCATCAGGTTCACCATCTCGATGGCCGACAAAGCACAGTCATACCCCTTATTCCCCGCCTTGCTGCCGGCCCGGGCAATCGCCTGTTCAATATTCTCCGTGGTAATCACCCCAAAGAGAACCGGCACCCCGGTGGACAACCCGACCTGGGCAATCCCCTTTGACACTTCGCTGCAGACATAGTCATAATGGGTGGTATCCCCGCGGATCACCGCCCCAACGCAGATTACCGCATCATACTTCCCGGATTTTGCCAGCTTCGCCGCTGCAACCGGGATCTCAAAAGCCCCGGGAACCCAGGCAGCCGTAATGTTTTCCTCTTCCACCCCGTGACGCACCAAACCGTCCACAGCGCCGCCCAGAAGCTTATTCACAATGATCTCATTAAAACGCGATGCCACAATCGCTACCTGCATTCCTTCCGGTGCCACCACTTTTCCTTCCAATACGCGAATCTCTTTCATCTTCTGCTTCCTCCTGTTTTTTTCTTAAAATCCTATTATCCTTCTGCCTTTGAAAACCGTCCTCACAGGATACGGTGAAAAATATGCCCCATCTTCACCTGCTTCGTGCGCATATAAAATTCGTCAAAAGGCTGCAGGTCAATCTCAATCGGCACCCTCTCCCGGATTTCCAGGCCAAAGTCCCCAATCCCATAAACCTTCTCCGGATTGTTGGTCAAAAGCCGCAGGGACTTTACCCCCAGATCCGTAAGGATCTGTGCCCCCACCCAGTATTCCCGCAGATCCGGTGCAAAGCCCAGCTTCACATTGGCCTCCACCGTGTCATAGCCCTGCTCCTGAAGTTCATAAGCCTTCAGCTTATTGATGAGGCCGATTCCCCGGCCCTCCTGGCGCATGTAAAGCACAATTCCCCGGCCTTCCTCCTCAATCTGCTTCATTGCGGTCTGCAGCTGCTTTCCGCAGTCACACCGCATTGAACCAAAAGTATCCCCGGTCAGGCATTCGGAATGCACCCGGCAGAGCACATTTTCCCCGTCCCCGATCTCTCCCTTGACCAGAGCCACATGATGCTCACCGGAAATATCGTTGATATAACCGTAAATCTGAAAGTGGCCGTACTGGGTCGGCATATCCGCACAGGCCTCCCTCACCACATGCTTCTCGTGGATCCGGCAGTAATCCTGCAGTTCCTTGATGGTAATAAATTTCAATCCATGTTCCTTTGCCAGCTTCCACAAATTTTTTGTGCGCATCATAGTGCCGTCCTCCTCCATGATCTCACAGCAGATCCCGCACTCCTTCAGCCCAGCCAGCCGGCACAGATCCACCGTCGCCTCTGTATGGCCGTTGCGGACCAGCACGCCGCCCCGCCTGGCAACCAGCGGGAACACATGTCCCGGCCTGCGGAAATCCTCCGGCTTCGTGCCCTCCTCCGCACATTTCATCATGGTATACGAACGCTCCGCCGCTGAGATCCCTGTCGTCGTATCCACATGGTCAATGGACACGGTGAAGGCTGTCTGATGGTTATCTGTGTTCTCTGCCACCATCGGAGGAAGCCCCAGTTTTAAGGCAAACTCCCCGCTCATCGGCGTACAGATAAGCCCCTTGGCATGGCAGGCCATAAAATTGATATTTTCCTGAGTGGCAAATTCTGCCGCACAGACCATATCCCCTTCATTTTCCCTGTCCGGATCATCCGTAACCAGAATAATCTTCCCTTCCCGCAGATCTGCCAATGCTTCCTCAATACTGTTGTACTCATGTTCCATCCTCTTTCTCCTCCCTTATATTCCATACTCTTTCAGGAACTCCATGGTAAGGCTTCCCTGCCTTTTTGGCGCTGCCCTGCTGCCTGTCCCGGAAAGCCCCAGCAGCCTTTCCACATATTTCCCAATGATATCATTTTCCAGGTTCACCTGGTCTCCCGGCTTTTTCCTCAGGAGCGTGGTTTCCTCCCCTGTATGAGGAATGACCGACACCTGAAACCAGCCCGCGCCCACCGCCGCCACCGTCAGGCTGATCCCATCAATGGCAATAGATCCCTTCTCCACGATCAGACGCAAAATCTCCTCCTCTGCCTCCACTGTCACCCAGACAGCGTTTTCCTCCCTCTGGCAGGAACGGATCACCCCTGTGCCGTCAATATGCCCTGACACCAGATGCCCCCCAAAACGCCCCATAGCCGACATAGCCCGCTCCAGGTTCACCAAGTCCCCCGGCCTGCCATGCCCCAGGCTGCTCCGGCGGATGGTCTCTGCCATTACATCCGCCGTAAATCCATCCGGCTGCAGGGAAACCACTGTCAGGCAGATTCCATTCACCGCAATGCTGTCCCCAATCTGCGTCCCTTCCAGCACCTTCCTTGCCCGGATGGCAATCTGCCCCGAACTTCCCTGCAGCCCGATCCGATAAATCTGCCCTAGTTCTTCTATGATTCCGGTAAACATCCCTGTTCCTCCTCCCTGGCCCGGTATTCCAGCAGCAAATCCTCCCCCACCTGCGACATTGCCTCCAGTGAGAACAGCCTTGCCTCCCCGGGTAATGCCACTCCCTTGCCTGTCACCGGTGTCTTTGCCCCACTTCCGCCGAAAATCTTCGGTGCCACAAACACCTTAACCTCCTGCACGATTCCTGCCTGCAGTGCACTCTCATTTAATTCCCCGCCGCCTTCCAGAAGGATACTGTCCAACCCCTGCCTCCCCAAAAATTCCATCAGCTTTTTTAAATCCACCCGCCCTGCCCCGTCCGGCACCGCAACCACCCGGATCCCCAATTCCTCCAGGCACGCCGCTGTTTCCTGGTTCCCGGCAGCATGTGCCACAATGGTTGGGTATTCCCTTGCCGTCCTGCAGATCCGGCTGTCTTTGGGCAGGCGCAGACGGCTGTCACAGATAATCCGCACCGGGCTTTTCTTCCCTTCCAGGCGCACATTCAGCAATGGGTCATCCGCCAGCACGGTGCCGATCCCTGCCATGATCCCCATGTACTGGTGGCGCAGACAGTGCACTCGTTCACGGGCTTTCTCCCCGGTGATCCATTTTGAAGCACCGGTGCAGGTAGCAATCTTCCCGTCCAGGGTCATGGCATACTTCATCACCACATAAGGCGTGCCTTTTGTGATGTAATGAAAAAACACCGGGTTCAGCTGGTCGCACTCTTTTCTCAGGAAATCCTCCTCCACCTCCACCCCTGCCTCCCGCAGAAGCGCCGCCCCCTTTCCTGCCACCTTTGGATTAGGATCCCGGGAACCGATCACCACCCGCCCGATCCCCTGCTCCAGGATTGCCTCCGTGCAGGGCGGCGTCTTCCCATAATGGCAGCAGGGCTCCAGGGTTACGTACATCGCTGCCCCCCGGGCTGATTCCCTCAGGGATGCAATGGCATTGCGTTCCGCGTGAAGCCCCCCAAAGCGGGCATGGTATCCTTCGCCGATGATCCGCCCGTCCTTCATGATCACTGCCCCTACCACCGGATTTGGGTTCGTCCACCCCCTCCCCCGTTTTGCCAGTTCCATCGCCCTCCTCATAAAATCCTGATCCGTCACATTCCTCTCCCCTTCCCTGCCTCATAGGGATATACCTTTTCCCTATCCTAAAGCATGTATAAAAATCAAAAATACCCTGCAGAATCCATCCACAGGGCATCTGTTTTCTCACTCTGCCAAACCGATCCTATCAGGAAGCCTTATCCGCAGTTTCCGGCATCCTCCTTCGCCAAAAACAAAAAGCCCTGAAACGGAATCCCATTTCAGAGCAATTATGACCTGGCAAATCTGACACTTCTGTTATCGGTTTGCTGCATGCGCAAAGGGAATCTCCTTTGCAGCCGTCATCTTCTTCCATCCAGACTATACTGTCGGCCCTGGAATCTCGCCAGGTCAGCCTCTCGGCTCGCGGGCTATACCGCCGGTAGGGACTTCCACCCTGCCCTGAAGACTTATTTTTAATTACTTTGTTTATTATAAAGCAGTTTTTCAGGAAAATCAAGAGGTTTTCTTTAGTAAATCAGCTTCATTGACTACTTTCTCAATGATTTTCACTTGGAATACGAAAACGGTCCCAATCAACAGGAACTAAGGTCCTCAGATCCCTTTTCCTCACGCCGGATCCCCGGGCCGCCTCCCTCTCCTGCCTTTTCTGCCGCCTGCCGGGCTGCCTCCTGCATCTCCCGGGCTTTCTTTTTCAGCCTTTCCTTCGTCTCCTCATCGTCGTGAAGATGAAGGATCTCCTCCATCACCTCGCACGCCCGGGGAGATACCCTAAGCACTTCCTCCCGGCCCCCGCCGTCCACATAAAGAGCAAACAGCTTTCCAAAATAAAACTTCCCGTCATCCAGATAACGGTCCGGCAGGTTCAGCACCGGCGCCAGCGCCGGCTGCTCCTCCCACAATGCCTCCATCCAAGCATTGTCCTTTTCGTAACATCCGGCTGCATATCCAACATATTCCCCAAATGCCTGAAGCACACTGTCCACGTCGGTGAACTTAACCTTTTTATAATAGGTATCCACATTATGGTAAACATAGTAAATTCCCTGGTTGGTGAGGGGCGCCTGGAAATATTTCTTTTGCTTGTAAAACATCATCTGCCAGCCATCCTCAGCAAACCGGGTAATCCAGCTTCTCGGCACCTGGTACATATAGTCAGAAAACAAGTCCTTGTCTTCATTGTCCGGATTCTGTTTGCCCACCACCCTCACGTCATGTTCCGGCTGATGCTGGCCATCCTTATTGTAGAATTTCATGCCCACATATTGGTTCCATGCCAGATGCCCGTTGATAAAAAAATAGTAATGGATTCCCTCAATGGTTGTGGCGCCGCCATCCGCCATCCATCCTTCCTGGTTAAACCAGTACCACTCCCCATTATAATTCAGCCATCCCGTATGCGGCTTCCGGCTGTCATCATAGTAACACCACCTGTGCTTCTCCTGCCCGTAATACCATCCCTGCTCCCCGTCTCCCGGAGCCTCCATCCCATAAACCGGCAGGTTCCCCACACACAGCAATAAGGCAGCAAAGGACACTGCCGCAATCCTTTTTTTATTCATGGATTCCCCACCCCTTCCGCCACGCCTGTATCTTTTTTTAGGGCAATGCATGCACCTTGCAAAAAAGAGAGGAGCATTCCTCTCTTTTCACAGAACCCTTTTCAGCCTGAGAAGGACGATAAGCCGGGTTATGTCGCGGATGGTCATCTATCTAGGCCGGGCGTCGCCACCCGGCTCAAGCAACCTACCCGAAAGCAGACGGGCCGCCTTATGCCTTCTGTTCGGTCTTGCTTCGGATGGGGTTTACATATGCCCCGCCTGTTACCAGGCGGGCGGTAGTCCCTTACACTGCCCTTCCACCCTTACCGGTTTTCACCGGCGGTACATTTCTGTTGCACTGTCCCTGGAGTCACCTCCGCCAGACGTTATCTGGCATCCTGCCCTGTGAAGCCCGGACTTTCCTCTCCCGCCGCCTTTCGGCGCTGCGGCAGCGACCACCTGTCCTACTCAGGCCTTCTAAAAGGTTGTCCTTATGATACCACCAAAGGAAATCCGTGTCAACTTACGGCTTTCTTACACCTTGATGCAGCTTCCCCCGATGAACTCCCGCAGGATGGAATTCTTTGGGATATCTTCGCTGCTGACCCCCAGGAAATAATCCAAAAATTTCAGGAGTCGTTTTGCCTCCAGATACTCCGGGCTGTTCCTGGGCACGCTGAACAAAAGGGGCTCCGCATACTGCTTAAGCACTGCAAACTCATACACCAGGGCAGAGTTGAACATCACGTCTGCCTCCTCCTGATAGGGGAAGATGTTTTCCTCCTCTCCCCGCCGTACAGAGGGCCAGCGGCGGATCGTATCCTGGGCCGAAGCCCCCCGGGTCCGTGAATCCCGGATCATCCGCCGGATCAGGCGCCCGTCTGTTGTGGGGATCCGGTTGTGCTCATCAATATTCAGCTGTGTCAGGGCGCTGATATAAATTTTGAATTTATTCTCCTTGGGAAGGCTGTAGGATAATGCCTCGTTCAGGCAATGGATCCCCTCAATCACCAGGATGTCCTCGGCTCCCAAAGCCAGCTTATTCCCCCGGTATTCCCTCTCCCCACTGATAAAATTATATTCCGGCAGTTCCACCGTCTTCCCGGCCAGCAGATCCTGCATGTCCCGGTTAAACTGCTCCACATCAATGCATTTGAGGGACTCATAGTTATAGTTGCCCTGTTCGTCCCGGGGGCTGTCCGCACGGTTCACAAAATAATTATCCACGGCAATCGGATGGGGGGTCAGCCCCTTGGCCCGCAGCTGGATGGACAGGCGGTGGGAAAAGGTGGTCTTGCCTGAGGACGAGGGCCCGGCAATCATCACGAACTTTTTGTCCGGCTCCATGGCAATCCTGTCCGCAATGTCCCCCATTTTTTTCTCCATCAGGGCTTCCTGGATAAGGATAAGGTCATTCATCCCGCCCTTTGTGATCCTCTCATTCAAGGCAGCCACATTGGAAACCCTAAGCCTCCTTCCCCAGTCCTGGGATTCCTTCAGCACCCGGAACAGCTTCTCTTGCGGCACAAACGCCGGAACCTTTTTGGGATCGGAAACACCTGGCAGCAAAAGAACCATCCCCTGCTGGTAGAGAACCAGGTCAAAATATTTCAAATAACCGGTATGCTGCACCATATATCCATAATAGTAATCTTCAAACCCGTCAACATTATAGACATTTACCCGGGAAACCCTCCGGAATTCAAACAGATGCTCCTTGTCATGCATCCTGTAGGAACGGAACAGTTCCACTGCCTCGTCAGTGCTGATATTCCGCTTCATAATCGGCATATTCGCCCTTACGCATTCCCACATCCTTGCCTTAACCTTCTCCAGCAAACCCTGATCCAGCACAAAATCCCCGGCTGCCTCCAAAAACAGGCCGCCCCCAATCGAAAAATCAACGGATATCTTCCGGATCTTCTCCGCCCCCACCACATCATAAAATGCTTTCAGCAGCAGCAAGGTCACGCTCCGGTGATAGGTCTGTAACCCCGGCTTATCCTTTGCCGTCAGGAAACGGATCTCCGTGCCGCTCCGCACCAGCTTGTGCAGTTCCTGCAGCTTCCCGTTGACAAATGCCAGCAGGATATCATTCTCATACCTTGGCTGGAACTCCTCCGCCACATCCTTTAGCAGCGTTCCTATCTCATATTCCCGTCTCTCGCCCTCTACCGTAACCTGTACCATACATTACCTCCTCTGAAATGTTCATATCACCTGTGCCGGAAATCTTATTTCCTCCACAGATACCTCTATCGTTCCTGCTGACACCTGTTCCAGGTAATCCTTCATATACGGCATGAAAATATGTTCCAGCCCATAGTGCCCGGCATCAATCACCGCCATCCCACAGGCTGCCGCATCAATCCCCCCATGATGCCCGATATCCCCGGTAACCAAAACCTGTGCACCGGCGGCAATCCCATGCGCGATCATGCTGCCCCCTGCCCCCGGAGAAACTGCCACCCGCATCACCGGCTCCGTCACCTGCTCCATCCCGTACACCGTCACACAGGGAAGGCCAAAACGCTCCTTCACCTGCTGAGCCAGCTTCCCTACGGTAACCGCCCGCTCCAGCATCCCCACCTTGCCAATCCCCATGGGAATCCCGTCTTTCTCCCCTGTCACCTCAAGGGGCCTCTCTGACAGAAGGCCCAGCTGTTCTGCCGCTAAGTCCGCCATGCATCCAGGTGCAATGTCAAAATTGGTGTGCATTGCCACATAGCAGATGTCTGCCTGGATCAGCCTTAAAATCCGCCTGCTGACAAAATCCTCATCATTAACCTTTTTCAGCGGCTTAAAAATCAGGGGATGATGGGTCAGAAGAAGGTCAACGCCTCTCTTTACCGCCTCATCCACCACCTCATCCGTGGCATCCAGGGCAATCAGCGCTTTTCTGACCTCCTTTTCCCCCCGCCCCGCTAAAAAGCCGGAATTGTCCCAATCACAGGCATAGGCAAACGGCGCCAGTCCGTCCAGCCTCCCCATCAGTTCCTTGCATCTCATGTTCCCTTCCCCCATCCTTTTATAATCTTATGCAGCCGGGTTACTCTCCCGCCTGCAGTAACTCCCTCATCTGCTCTGCCTCCCTCAGGCTCTCCTCTATCTCATGGAGACGCTTTGCTGCACCATCCCCGCCGCCGGCAAGCAGCTGCCCCCGGATTTTGCGAAGCTGCCCCGTCTCCTTTTCCAAATATTCCGCCAACACCCGGGATTTGCCGGAAATCAGCCGCTCCCCATAACGATAGAAATACTCCTTTGGGTAATGCATCCTTCCCGGCACAGCCGTCATCACAGTGTAATACTTTCCCTCCTCCTCCACCATCACCTCATCCCGGATGGAAAGCCCCAGCCTCTCCAGGCCATGCCTGAACAATGCCAGTTCCGATTGGGGCGAAAGGATAAAGCACTGCACCGAATCCCGCATATGCACCCCCTCATCCAATATGCGGAGCATCAATTCCCCGCCCATCCCGGCTATCACCACCACCTCTGCTTCTCCCGGATGCAGTCCCTTCAACCCGTCGCTAAGCCTTACGGCAACCTTCCCTTCCAACCCATACTGCAGTACATGCTCCTGTGCCCGCATCAAAGGGCCTTTCCGCACATCCAGTGCCAATGCATGGGAGGCTATCCCCCGTTCCACCAGGCATATAGGGACAAAACCATGGTCTGTCCCCACATCTGCCACACAGGCTTCCCCCTCCTGCCCCTGCACCCAGACTCTGGTCTGTTCCACAATCGTTTCCAGGCGTTTTGAAAGTTTCATCTTGGCTCGCTTCCTTTTTCCCTGTCCAGGATATAGATTTTCAGGATCCGCCTCACCTCCCGCATGTCAATCGGCTTGGCAATATGTGCATTCATGCCGCAATCCAGGCATTTCTGGATATCTTCTGAAAACGCATCCGCACTCATGGCAATAATGGGGATCTCCTTTGCATCCTTCCGGTCCAGGCCCCGGATCACCCGGGTGGCCTCATATCCTGTCATAACCGGCATCCGGATGTCCATCAATATGGTATCATACGTCCCTCTGGGGGCATTTTGGAACTTCTCCACGCAAATTTCCCCGTTCTCTGCCCAATCCAGTTCCAGGCCCAATCCTGAGAGCAGTTCCTGGGCAATCTCCCAGTTTAATTCATTGTCCTCCGCCAGCAGGATCCTCCTCCCCTCAAAGTTTTCCTCCTGGTCGTCCATCTGCATTGACTGCATATCATCCTCTGCAAATCGGTTCAGGCCATAATACAGGGTCGAACGGAAAAGAGGCTTTGACATAAACCCTGATACGCCTTCCGCCCTTGCCTTTTCTTCAATCTCCCCGCCGTCATAGGCAGATACCATCAGCATCCGCAACTCTTCGCCGCATATCTGGCGCAGTTCCCTGGCTGTCCGGATGCCGTTCATTTCCGGCAGCTTCCAGTCCAGCAGGGCAATCTGATAGGGGTCATTCTGCTCCATCCTCTCTTTTGCCTTACGGATTGCGCCCTTGCCGTCCAGGGTCCAATCGGCCTTTGCCCCAAGGGCTTTTAAGATGGCAACGGTATTTTCACAATATTGCCGGTCATCGTCCACCACCAGCACGTTCCATGGGGGAAGGGACATATCTGTCTCCGACACCGGTGATTTCTCCAGATCCAAAGTCACATGGAACTCACTGCCTTTCCCCAGTTCACTTACCACCTCAATGTCACCGCCCATGGCATTCACTATGTATTTGGTGATTGTCATGCCAAGGCCTGTACCTTCCGTCCTCTGGACACGGGTATTGTCCTCACGGGCAAAGGAATCGAATATCTTTTTCTGGAATTCTTCTGACATCCCGATTCCATTGTCACGCACCCGCAGATGGAGGCGGACATAATCTTGTCCCAGGGGAGAATCCTCCTCACTTAAAAACAGTTCAATCCTGCCTCCCTCTGGCGTAAATTTCACTGCATTGCCCAAAAGGTTAATCAGGACCTGGTTCAGCCGCACACTGTCGCAACAGACATTTTCCACCTCCACATCATGGATCCGGATCGTAAAGGACTGCCCCTTCTCCTTTGTCTGCGGCTGGATGATATTGGTAATGCCGTCCATTACCTCTCCCAGCACCACCTGTTCCTTGTTGAGGACCATCTTTCCGCTCTCTATCTTGGACATATCCAGGATATCATTGATCAGCCCCAGCAGATGGCGGCTGGAAAATGCAATTTTCTTTAAGCTGTTCTGCACCTGCTGCTGGTTGCCGATATTGGAAAGGGCAATGCTGGTCATTCCCACAATTGCATTCATCGGTGTCCGGATATCATGGCTCATATTGGACAGGAATTCGCTTTTTGCCTGGTTTGCATGCTCGGCAGTCTGGCGGGCTTCCTCCAGATCTTGTATCTGATGGGTAGTAATATTAAAATACTTGATAAACACCAGCAGCATTGGGGTTAAAATGACAAAGCAGCCGATCATTGCTGTACGGATCCACTGCCCATCCAGGATCCCGATTGTCTCATCCAGGATCCCGTAAGGCATAAACACCAAAAGGTACCACTCAGAGTAGGACAGGCTGGTGCAATACAGGTGGCGCCGCTCCCCGAAGATCTTGAATTCGCCATTATAATCCTTCTGCGCATCCATGGCATCGCCCAATTCCACCAGATATTCCTGGGGGGTCATGCCTTCCACATCCTCGTACAGGTTCTGGACACGCTCAAAATAAGTCTTATCCTCCACATCCTCGCTGGTGGCAATAAAACTTCCGTCCCGGCGGATGATAAAGTAATATTCCATGGCTACTTCCTGGTTAAAAAACAAGGTCTCCTTAATATAACTCAAGGGCAGCCCCGCCACCAGCGCCGTGCAGCGCCTGCCGTCCGCCATATCATATTCTGCGGATACCCCCATCAGTACCACATCCTTGTCATCCGCATCCTTGCCTACTGCCACCTTCTTCTCCCCGTCATTCAGTGATTTCAAGAACGGCTGCGGGTCACACACTTCCAGCGGTTCCCCGTAAATCATCTCGAAATCCCCCTCATCGGAATAGAAGGCCAGGTACTCAAACCCCCTTGCCCGGGCATTGTAGGCCAGTTCCTTCCTCAGTTCCTCCCCATCGCCAAAACGTTCCGGCTGGATCGTTTCCATCAATGCCTCTATCTGGGACACCCGCAATTCAATGGTTGTCTCAAAATGCATGGCCACCTGTTCGCTCATGTTCGACATATAAATCCTGCCGATCTGGCTAATGGTTTCCGCGCTTTGGCGGTTCATATGAACAGCAAAATAGACAAAAACAATCACGCAGAGAACCGCTACCGATACCAGGCTGATGCTCAAAAAGCGAATGGTCTTATTCCTCAGTCCGCGGTTCTTCCTCCTGTTGATTTTTTCAACGCTTTCTGTCTCCATAATCATTCGTCCTCCCCGCTGTCTTTAGTCCAGATAATCCTTTAATTTTTTGCTTCTGCTTGGGTGGCGCAGCTTGCGGAGCGCCTTTGCCTCAATCTGACGGATCCGTTCCCTGGTCACCTTGAATTCCTTCCCTACTTCTTCCAATGTCCTGGGCCGTCCGTCATCCAGCCCAAACCGCAGGCGCAGCACCTTTTGTTCCCTCTCGGTCAGCGTCTCAAGGGCCTCCAGAAGCTGTTCCCTGAGAAGGGTAAACGTTGCCTGGTCTGCCGGCACTGCCACCTGGTCATCCTGGATAAAGTCCCCCAGATGGCTGTCCTCCTCTTCCCCAATCGGCGTCTCCAGGGATACCGGCTCCTGGGCGATCTTTTGTATCTCCTGCACCCTTTCCACCGGGAGATCCATCCTGGCGGCAAGTTCTTCCACGGAAGGCTCCCGTCCCAGTTCCTGTACCAGCTGGCGCTGGGTACGGATCAGGCGGTTGATGGTCTCTACCATATGCACCGGAATACGGATCGTCCTGGCCTGGTCTGCTATAGAACGGGTAATTGCCTGGCGGATCCACCAGGTGGCATAGGTGCTGAATTTATATCCCTTCCGGTAGTCAAATTTTTCCACTGCCTTGATCAGCCCCAGGTTCCCCTCCTGGATCAGATCCAGCAGCTGCATCCCCCTCCCCACATACCGCTTCGCAATGCTGACTACCAGACGCAGGTTGGCCTCCGCCAGCTGTTTCCTTGCCTCATTGTCGCCTGCTTCCATCCTCTTTGCCAGTTCAATTTCATCCTCCACGGACAAAAGAGGAATCTTTCCGATTTCTTTTAAATACATGCGGACCGGATCCTCCACCCCCACATGTTCCGGGACAGACAGGTCAATCTCCTCAACATTGATCTCCTCCCCGCCGTCCAGTTCTTCCTCCATGAAAAGTTCCGGCTCCATATCGTCATCTTCATCGATGCGCAGCACATCCACACGGTTTTTGTCAAGGAAATCGTATATTTTATCCAGCTTATCCGGATCCAGGATCTCCCCCCGGAAAAAATCCAGGATCTCCCTGTTTTCCAGCACGTTTTTTTTCTTTTTTGCAGTCTCCAGCAGTAAGATCAGCTTTTCCTCCAGTGTCAGTATCTGTTCTCCCATGTCTGTCCGCCTTTCTTAATCAATCGTGGCCAAAAGCTTTCTCAGCCCTGCCTGCTCCCGGATAATGCGCTGCAGTTCACCGATATCCGACGCATTCCGGCTGGCATAATCCAGGCTGTTTTTCTTAACCCGGTATACAATATCCGGGAATGCCTTTTTCTGTTCTTCATTCCCCAGGGCCTCCTCCAGGCGTGCATGGAACAAAGCAGCCACTTCCTTGTACTCTTCCTCATCATTGATGAAATGGTTCAGGATCTCTGCCGGGTTTACATCCCCTCTCCTTAAACCGTCAAACACCATTTCTGCAACCCTGCGGTAAAGAGGCTCCACAAAATCCTCTTCCCCAATGATATCCCTGACTTTGGCAAACAGTTGGGGCTGCTCAATCAGCCAGGTAAGCAAAAGCCTCTGTGCCCGGCGGTTCCCGTCGTCCTTCTCCTTCTTCTCCCGGTCCCTGCCATCCGCCCCCTGCCTTCCCCGGGCCGCCTGCCCGGTTTGGGGCATATTGCCCAGGCGGTTCACCAGCCGCCGCAAATCTTCGTAGGGGAGCATCTGTTCCCGCGCTACTGCCTGGATATAGCTATCCCGTTCCATAGCCTCCTCAAACACCAGCAGCTTCCCGGCTGCCGCATGGATAAACCGGGTCTTCTGTTCCGGGTCTTCTGTCTGGTAATCGCGGCGCAGCACGTCAATCTCAAACAGGAAACTGTTGCGCGCCCCATCCACCCTCTTTTTAAATTCGTCCTTTCCCTTATTCTTTATAAATTCATCCGGATCCTTATATGGCCTTAGGTCCAGCACCCGGGCTGATACTCCGGCCTCCCTGAGAATGGGAATCGCCCGCAGCGCTGCCTTTACCCCGGCGCCGTCACTGTCATACGTCAATATCACCTGCTCCGTATAGCGCTTTAAAAGCGCCGCATGGCGGGAAGTCAGGGCCGTGCCCAGGGAAGCCACCGCATTGGTAAAACCTGCCTGATGCATGGCGATCACATCCATATACCCCTCGCACACCAGCAGGCTTTTTTCCCGGCTGGTACGGGCATAATTCAGCCCATAGAGATTGCGTCCCTTGTCAAAGATTAATGTCTCCGGGGAGTTTAAATACTTTGGCTCCCCATCCCCCATGACCCGGCCGCCGAAGCCGATCACCCGGCTGTTGGGATCCATGATCGGGAACATGACCCGGTTCCAGAACTTGTCATAGCTTCCCCTCTCCTCCAGGGTAACCAGCCCGCTTTCCTTCAAGAGACCATCCTGGTATCCCTTGGATTTTAAATAGCGGTACAGATCATCGCTTGTCTTGTTTGCATACCCCAGTCCAAACCGGCGGATCGTCTCCTCTGTCAATTCCCTCCGCCTGAAATATTCATAGCCGGCCTTTCCCTGGGGCTGGCGAAGCTGATAATAGAAATAATTCGCCGCCAGCTTATTCACCTCCAAAAGCGCCGACCGCTTGTCCGCCCGGTCCCGCTCCTCCTTGGAATATTCTGCCTCCGGCAGCTTCACCCCCGCCCGGTCCGCCAGCATTTTCAGCGCTTCCTGAAAAGAATAATTTTCATATTCCATCACAAACGTGATCACATTCCCCCCCGCCCCGCAGCCAAAACAATAATACATCTGTTTCTGAGGCGACACCGAAAAAGAAGGGGATTTCTCATTGTGGAAAGGGCAGAGCCCAAAATAATTACTGCCCTTTTTCTGCAGCTTCACATATCCCGAAATCACATCCACAATATCATTTCTTTCTCTCACTTCCTCGATGGTTTCTTCCGGATAATACATGGAATGCTCCTTTCCCCTCTTTTCCTTCGCCTATACTTTCCACGCTTGCGGCACAAACAGTTCTTCAAATTTATAGATGGCATAGCTGTCGCTCATGCCTGCAATGTAATCGCAGACCACCCGTTCCTTCTTTTCCCCCTGCTGCTCCATCAACATCCGGTATTCCTCCGGCATCTGTTCCGCATGGCTTAAATAATACTGGTACAGGGACGCAATCAGCTGCTGCGCCTTCTTTTCTTCTGCCTTAGGTATCTCATTCAGGTACATATGTTCAAACAACCAGGACCTCAGCCCCTGCATGGCCTCCTGCATTCCCGGTGACATGCAGATCTCCGGCCTGTCCATGCTGCTCTCGATGATATCATGGATCATGGTATTGAGCCGTTCCCGCACACTGTGCCCCAAGAGATCCGTATATTGCTGCGGGATGTCTGCTTCCCGGAATATCTTCCCACGTATCGCATCATCAATATCATGGTTTATGTAGGCAATCTTATCAGAAAGGCGCACGATGCGCCCCTCTAAGGTAGACGGGCTGCCGCTTGTCCTGTGGTTGAGGATCCCGTCCCGCACCTCTTTGGTGAGGTTCAAGCCCTTGCCGTCCTTTTCCAGCAATTCCACCACCCGCACGCTCTGGCGGTAATGGGCAAATCCGTCCGGGCACAGTTCGTCTAAGATACGTTCTCCGGAATGGCCAAAAGGGGTATGCCCTAAATCATGCCCAAGGGCAATCGCCTCTGTGAGGTTCTCATTCATCCGCAATGCACGGGCAACTGTCCTGGCAATCTGCGCCACCTCCAAGGTATGCGTCAGCCGTGTCCGGTAGTGGTCTCCCTCCGGAGCCAGGAACACCTGGGTCTTATGCTTTAAGCGCCGAAATGCCTTACAGTGCAGGATCCGGTCCCGGTCCCGCTGGTACTCCGGACGGATATCGCACAGTTCTTCCGGCTCGTCCCTGCCTTTCGTCTCCCTGCTCAAAGAGGCATAAGGGCTTAGATACTTCGCCTCCCATGCCTCCTGTGCTTCTCTGATCGTCATCTGCCTTCCCCCTTTGCAGCCTTTTGTATCCCCGGTGCCCAGCACTTTCTTTCTGTCCTTTTGGGCTCTGCTCTTTGCTTGGCCTTATTCTTTCTCTGCTTGTCCTGCTTTCCTAACTCCTTGCTGTTTGTTCTTCCCGGTTTCAGCCCAAGGCATATTTTCTCGTTTATGTTTATTATATCATGGTTCCCACAATTTTAGTACTATTTTTTCCTGGCAACTGAAATGTCCCGAAATGTCTTGCTGATATTTTGCTTTGGATTTCCTCATTTACACCAAACAGGATTTGTGATAAAATAAAATCAGATTTTTTCAGAGACGGAGGTGTTGTTATGAAAATTATATACGCAATTGTAAGTTCCGATGACGGAAACCGCGTGACAGACGTGCTTACGGACCATCACTTCAGCGTGACCCGGCTGGCTACCACCGGCGGTTTCTTGAAAAAAGGGAATGCAACCTTGATGATTGGTACAGATGAAGAACAGGTTGACCATGCCATCAATCTGATACGCGAGACCTGTGGAAAACGGCAAAAGATCACCTGTGATATCCCTGCGCCGAATATCGGCTCCATCTCCGCCGGATATGTGATGATGCCCGTGTCCGTAGAACTGGGCGGCGCCACGATTTTTGTTACAGATGTAGAACGTTACGAGAAATTTTAATGGAATGATACTGCCGTTAGCAGACAAGGCATTCCCCCAAAACTATGCCCGTTTGGGGAGAATGCCTTATTTTCTTTATCTTGCGGCCGAATCCACACAGCTTTGAGCCAATTCTTTCATGGCAGCCCGGTTTTCCTCCTTCACTGCCGACTTCACCGTCACCACCGGCTCCAGGATCCTCACATCCTTCATCCCTTCTAAAAGCCCCCTCATCACCTTCCCGGCCATCGGTGCCCAGCTTCCGTTTTCCAGGATCCCCACGGTTCTCTTCTGGTAGTTCTTAGAACGGATGTGCTGTAAAAATTCTTCCATGCAAGGGAACACCCCGCCGTCATATGTCGCTGCCGCCACCACCATCCGGTCATAATAAAAGGCCTTCCGGACAGCCAGTGACAGATCTTCCCTCGACAGATCCATCAGTTCCACATGCTCCTCTCCCAGTTCCCCCAGATACTCTGCCAGCAGCTGCGCTGCCTTAGCCGTATTGCCGTGGATGGAAGCATAGGCTATCAGCACGCCCTTCTGCTCCGGCTGATAGGTGCTCCAAATCTGGTATTTCTCCAGGTAGTGCCCTAAGTTGTCCCGCAGGATCGGCCCATGCAACGGGCAGATCATACGGATATCCAGCTTCTCTGCTTTCCTCAGCAGCCCCTGCACCTGCACGCCATATTTCCCCACTATATTCAGATAGTACCGGGCTGCCTCCTCATCCCATCCTTCCTCCGCATCCAGCGCGCCGAACTTGCCAAAACCATCGGCCGAGAACAGGATCTTCTCTGTCTGCTCATAGGCCACCATCACCTCCGGCCAATGAACCATAGGAGCCATAAAAAACTGCAGGACATGCTGCCCCAGATCCAGGGTATCGCCCTCCTTGACCTCCAACTTCCTTCCCTCCAGGTCCAAATCAAAAAACTGGGCAATCATCCCAAACGTCTTGGCATTTCCTACCAGCACGGCCTCCGGGTGCTGCCTGGCAAAACGCTCCACATTCGCCGCATGGTCCGGTTCCATATGGGAAACCACCAGATAATCCACCGGCTCCCCGGCCAGCGCCTGCTCCAGATTGGCAAACCACTGCTCCGATGCCCGCGCATCCACCGTGTCTAATACTGCTACCTTCTCGTCCAATATCACATAAGAATTATAACTCACCCCGTTCGGAACCACATACTGGCTCTCAAACAGATCCAATGTCCTGTCATTCACACCGATATATAAAACGGAATCGGAAATATGTGTATCGTTCATTCTGTTCCTCCTGTCTTTACAATAACCATTTTCCGTCCATTTTATCATACCGTCCTATGGTTTTCTATTGGTAATCCTAACGAATCTCCCCCGGATTTTCCCGTTCCTTTTTATATTTTTCAACCATCCTCGCCACATCCATCCTGGTATAGGGCTTCTCAATAAATCCAAATGCCTGGATCTTCCACGCCTCCAAGGAGAAGCCGGGTATGCTCGACATCATGACTACGGCAGGGGGATCCGGCAGGCGGTGCAGCGCGGACGCTAAGCTGATCCCGCTGATATCCGGCATCACAATGTCCGTAAATACCATATCCACCTGGTTTTCCCGTACAAAATCTACCACTGCCACCGCTTCCTCAAAACAGCCCACCAGTTCCACCTGTCCCATATTCCGGAAAATCCCTTTTATCTTCTCCAACAGTTCCGGCGCATTGTCCACCGCCACAACCCTGATTCCCATTGTTATGCCCACCTTATCTTTCTATTGTACCGCAACCGATAACCAAACCTGGCTGTTTTGCCCCGTCAGGTTATACCAAAGATACCGTCTGCTTCCGGAGCATTTTCCTGTTTTATTATACACACTTCTCCCGTATATCTCAATTCTATTTTTTATTTTGTGGAATCATTTACGAAAACCTCCCGCAAAGGGCGGCCCTATCAGGAATCTCCAGATTATAACCTCAGCGGACAATGGTAACCTGCACTTATCTTCCACGGAGGGCTTGGGAACGAAATGCCCTATGGATCAGGACACCCCGGCAGGAAACGCCCATAGCGCCTCCTGCCGGGGTGTCCCGGTTCTATCTTTTCATTTTAATACGCTTTTAAACCCAGATAAGATCTAAAATCCGATTACTGCAGCAGGCTCAAGATGCTCTGCGGCACGGAGTTGGACTGTGCCAGCATGGACTGGGATGCCTGCAGAAGAATGTTGTTCTTCGTGAATGCAGTAATCTCATCTGCCATGTCCGTGTCACGGATACGGCTCTCTGCAGAGGTGATGTTCTCGGAAGTAACCTTCAGGTTGTTCACGGTGTGCTCAAGCCTGTTCTGGGCTGCACCGAGTTTTGCACGGTAGCTGGAAACGGCATTGATTGCATCATTGATGGTATCGATAGCCGCATTCGCAACAACGGTGCTGGTGCCGGAAATGTTCATGCTCGGCAGCAGGGCAGATGCCACTTTTGCTCCGCTATTCAACTCTTTACCTGCCGGAGTTTTGAGTTTTGAAGTAGCAGCTGCGGCTTCTTCTATATCATCTACATAACTATCGCCAATGGTTCCGTCATCTTTGATATAGTCCGTTTTCTTGGCTCCGGTTAATGCAAAATCATTATTACCAACCTTGTAGCTTGCTCCAACACCTCTGTCTACTACATCTCCCCAAATAGCAGCCTGGATACCGCTGGCTGTCATCGCCTGGCTGTTCACGGTGATCGTCTCGGCTGCACTCGGGCCGATCTGGAAGGTCATCTTGCCTGCCCCGCCGGTAGCTGCCAGGGGCTTAATGCCGTTGAAGTCGGTGTTGTTCGCGATACGGTCGATTTCCTTTAACAGTTCCTCAACCTCGCTCTGCAGGTTGCCCCTTGCCACGGTATTGTAGGTGCCGTTTGCAGACTGGGATGCCAGGGTGGTAAGACGCTGCAGCATGGAGTGAACCTCGGTCAGCGCACCTTCTGCCGTCTGGATCAGACCGATAGCATCCTGTGCGTTCTTTGCTGCCTGGTTCAGGCCGTTGATCTGCGATCTCATGCTCTCGGAAATCGCCAGGCCTGCTGCGTCGTCACCGGCACGGTTGATCTTGTAACCGGATGACAGTTTCTCCAAGTTCTTGTTCAGGCCGCTCTGGTTCACGCCTAAGTTTCTGTAGGAGTTGATTGCCGCTATGTTGTGTTGAATAATCATAAATATTCCCTCCTTGTTGTTTTCTGAAACCTTTCGGGGCAGGACTTCCTTGTTCTACCCCCCCCCCGGTCCGGATCCATGTACTGGAGGGTTGCGTAAAGCTTTTATGAAGCTTCATCTCTATTGATATATTCACTTTGCCTTACATTTCCTATATCGGCAGACTAGGGAAAAAGTTAACAATATATTTTATTTTTTAGCAGGTCATAAAAATGCTGCTGACCCTGACTGCCAAACACCCCGGCAGGAAACGCCCATAGCGCCTCCTGCCGGGGTGTCCCGGTTCTATCTTTTCATTTTAATACGCTTTTAAACCCAGATAAGATCTAAAATCCGATTACTGCAGCAGGCTCAAGATGCTCTGCGGCACGGAGTTGGACTGTGCCAGCATGGACTGGGATGCCTGCAGAAGAATGTTGTTCTTCGTGAATGCAGTAATCTCATCTGCCATGTCCGTGTCACGGATACGGCTCTCTGCAGAGGTGATGTTCTCGGAAGTAACCTTCAGGTTGTTCACGGTGTGCTCAAGCCTGTTCTGGGCTGCACCAAGTTTTGCACGGTAGCTGGATACCGCATTGATTGCAGCGTTGATCGTGTCGATAGCCGCATTAGCCACAACGGTGCTGGTGCCGGAGATGTTCATGCTCGGCAGCATGGCAGACGCTGCTTTCGCTTTGCTCAGCGCTTTGCCTGCCGGTGTCTGTAATGCTACATCTGACTTTGTACCGGTGTTATCCCCAACCTTCAGAATCTCTTCAAATTTTTCACCAATTCCGCCCTTTTCATCAATAAAGTCATTCTCGCCGTAAGAAGATATATCAATCGTATTCTTACTGCCTACTTTATAAGTCTGAACACCTCTGTCAACAGCATCCTGGAAAATAGCAGCCTGGATACCGCTGGCTGTCATCGCCTGGCTGTTCACGGTGATCGTCTCGGCTGCACTCGGGCCGATCTGGAAGGTCATCTTGCCTGCCCCGCCGGTAGCTGCCAGGGGCTTAATGCCGTTGAAGTCGGTGTTGTTCGCGATACGGTCGATTTCCTTTAACAGTTCCTCAACCTCGCTCTGCAGGTTGCCCCTTGCCACGGTATTGTAGGTACCGTTTGCAGACTGGGAAGCCAGGGTGGTAAGACGCTGCAGCATGGAGTGAACCTCGGTCAGGGCACCTTCTGCCGTCTGGATCAGACCGATGGCATCCTGTGCGTTCTTTGCTGCCTAGTTCAGGCCGTTGATCTGCGATCTCATGCTCTCGGAAATCGCCAGGCCTGCCGCGTCGTCACCGGCACGGTTGATCTTGTAACCGGATGACAGCTTCTCCAAGTTCTTGTTCAGGCCGCTCTGGTTCACGCCTAAGTTTCTGTAGGAGTTGATCGCCGCTATGTTGTGTTGAATAATCATAAATGTTCCTTCCTTGTTGTTTTTCGATACTTTTCGGGGCAGGACATCCTTGTTCTACCCCCCCCCCGGTCCGGATCCATGCATCGGAGGATTGCGTAAAGCTTTTATGAAGCTTCATCTCAATCGATATATTCACATTGCTCTACATTTCTTATATCGGCAGCTTAAGAAAAATGTTAACTGTTTTTCATCTTTTTCCTCTCTTTTTGTCATATTTCCCAGGCTTTTCCTTCCCCCTCATCCTGCCGCCACCCGCAGCATCCCGTTCAGGCAAAACAGGGGGTTCGTCCGAAATTCCCTCTCCAGCATTTCCAGGTTCCTGTCCGAGTTCTCCACTTCCCTGGAATAGCGGTAAGCCGCCTCTGTAATGGTCTGCATGGTAACCTCTCCCGTGAGGCAATAACGGAACAGGCACCACTCCCGGATCATCATTACACTAAAGGCAACGAACTTCGCTTTCCCATAAACATCCCCGTCGTAGGCCGCCCCCAGCACATAGGTATTGATAAAATATAACGCCAGGTTCTCCCAGGCCTGTCCCAGGCCGGCCGCCTTCGCCTGAAATTCCCGGCGGATTCTTTGCTGCCCGTCCATGTCCTGTGTATGGTAAAGCCGACGGCACATCCGTTCCAGCTTTTTTCCCCATCCCGGCAATACCGGCTCCAGGCGGCCCGTCAGGCGCATCCAGGCGGCCATACGGAGCGCCTTTTCCCTTTCCTGCCCGCCAAAACCCTCCATTCTCTGCCGAAAGCGTTCTGCATTGTCCCTTGCCAAGTACCTTTGGGAAAGCTTCTCCGCCCACTGGCTCCGCTCTGTTCCTGTGCCGCACGCCCCTTTCTTTCTGGCCTCATCCCAGTGCCGCTGGAAATCATGCGCCAGAACTAACATTTGTGCCAGCCGCTGCCCCCAGCTTGCCGAGCGTTCCCTGATAAGGCAGGCCATCGTCCCCCGCAGTTTTTCCAGGTCAGCCAACACCCTTTCATCAACCGGAGGCTCCCCCTGCCCTGCTCTATTTGGCACATTCCCGGCAGGCAGGGATGCCCTTTGGCTTCTCTGCCCGCTGAGGGTACCCTCCTGCCATGTCCCCTGCCCTGCATCCTGGAGGATTATCCTCGCAGCCTCCGGGCAGGACAGCGACAAGGTCCACTCCCAAAGATCCCCGTAATCCTCCCGGTGCCTGGGATATCCCTTGCATTCCTTGCACATCCCGGCTCTTCCCAGTTCCTTATAGATATCGCAGAGCCCTTCCTGGTTCAGGAAGGCACATGCTTGTCCGTTCAGCCGGAAACACCGCCTTTTGTGGTCAATGCCCAAGAACAGCCTGCGCCCGAACGCACCCTTCACCCCTCTGTAAAGGAGGTAACTCTCCCTGTCAATCCCAATCTGCCAGCCCTTGCAGCAGGTATCCCTGCACTCCGCCCCCAGGCAGACAAATTCCTTAATGCTTTTTTGTACCCGGTATTTCATCCGATTACACCCCTGCCTTTTTACAGATATCTGCCAGGCAGCATCTTTCACAATACGGCTTTGTCCTGGCCGTGCAGACCTCACGCCCATGGTACACCAGCCGGTGGCAAAAATCACTGCCCTCTTCCGGCGGGATCAGCTTCCAAAGAGCCATCTCCACCTTTTTGGGATCTTTTATTTTGTCTACCAGCCCCATACGGTTCACCAGGCGGATGCAGTGCGTATCCGTCACGATTGCCGGCTTTTGGAACACATCCCCCATAATCAGGTTGGCGCTTTTCCTGCCCACCCCCGGCAGCTTTAGGATCGCATCGAAATCCTCCGGGATTTTTCCTCCATACTCGTCCCGCAGCATCCGCATGCAGGCGCTGATATCACGCGCTTTGCTATGCCCCAGCCCACACGAACGGACGATCTCCTCGATATCCTCCACCGGTGCCTCCGCCAAGGCGTTTATATCCGGATACTTCTTATACAATCCCTCAACCACCACATTGACCCTGGCGTCCGTACATTGCGCCGCCAAGCGCACGCTGACCAAAAGCTTCCACGCCTGGTCATAGTCCAGGGTGCACCCGGCATCCGGATACTCCTTTTTCAGCCTTTCGATAATTTCCAAAGCAAGCTTCTTTTTCGTCATCTGCCGCAACTCTCCTCTTCTTTCGTACCGGATGCCCCAAAGCACCCTTATTCTCCCCTGCGGAACCTCTCAACCTCCTGCACCAGCAGCTTCACGTTCGCAATCAGGGAATCGAACATCCCATACTCATATAGCTTGATCGCCAGAAGCCCCAGCGGCACCGCTAAGATCATTCCGGAAATCCCCCGCACCTTAAAGCCGATATAGAGAAAAATCAGCGTCATGAGCGGCGGAAGCCCCATGGAATCCCCCACGATCTTGGGCTGGATCATCTGCCTGGACACCTGGCTGACCACATAGAGGAGCGCCAGGCCCGCCGCCAGCATATACTCCCCGGAAAGCAGCTTCACTAACGCCCAGGGCAGCAGCACCGTGCCCGTGCCGAAAAGAGGCAAAAAATCCAGGACGGCAATCAATATCCCCAAAAGGAAGGCGTACCGGATCCCCAAAACCACAAAACCTGCAAACAGAATCAAGGCCACCATAAACATAATCTTAAACTGTGCCAGGAAATATCCTCCCAAAAGGCGCTTGATATCCCCCTTTAGGTTCCGGAAATACCGGCCTCCTTCCTTTGGCAGGTATTTCCTCCAAAATTCCAGGATCCGCTCCCGCTCCGCCAGGAAAAAATAGGCCGAAAGAATCGTCACGATCACATTGACCATGGCATTGGGGATCCGCATCGCCACATTCCCTGCGGCCTCCACCGTGGGAGAGGCAACCTTTTGTACCAGCACCCCGATGGTATGGCCCACATTGCCGGTAAACTCATACCAGACCTGTTTTACATTCTCCGGCAGGAAACGGATCAGCTCGTCAAACCGCCCGAAAAAGCCCTCCAGGCCTGCAGAGGCCGCCGCATACATCTCCGGCAGGTCACGGGCCAGGCTGAATGCCTGCATCAAAAGCCGGGACACCAAAAAATACCCCAGCCCGATTACCAGCGCCAGCGCCAGCACCACGATCAGCACCGAACTGTGCTTGCGCACCAATTTCATCCGGCTTTCCAGGAAACGGACCAGGGGATTGGCCACCATCGCTATCAGCCAGCCGATCACAAAAGGCATAAAATATCCCAAAAGCTTTGGAACCACCGTGCACGACAGCACAATCCCCGCCAACGGAACCAAGATATTCAAACAGATCCTCAAATATTTTTTTATAGTTTCCATCTGCTCACCTGCCTGCCATTTTACATTTTCTCAGTACGCCAGGTAACCCTCCAGGAAATGGTACAGTTCCTCCATCTCCTCATCCGTGCCAACCGTGATCCGCAGGTAATTCTCCAGCCGGGGCTGCGCAAAATACCTTACATAAATCTGCCTGCTTTTCAACGCCTCAAACAATTTGGGCGCCGCCGCCTTTTCATGCCTGGCAAAAATGAAGTTAGACATAGAGTCCGGGAAAGTAAATCCCAATGCGCAAAGCCTTTTTTTCGCCTGCTCCCTGGTCTTTACAATCTTCGCAACCGTGTCCCGGAAGTACCTTTCCTCTTTCACCGACTCCACCCCCAGCACCAGGGACGGCATATTCATCGTGTAGGAATTGTATGAATATTTCACGTCGTTCAAGGCCCGGATCAGGCGTGGGTTCCCGATGGCAAAGCCAATCCGCAGCCCTGCCATGGAACGCGCCTTGCTGAAAGTCTGTACCACCAGTAAATTCTCATACCGGTTTAGCAGCGCCAACGCTGACCTGCCCCCAAAATCAATATATGCCTCATCCACCACCACCACCACATCCTGGTTGTGGCGTATGATATCCTCGACTTCCCCCAAGCCAAGAAGCAGCCCGGTAGGTGCATTGGGGTTGGGGAAAACCACCCCGCCGTTTTCTTTATAATAATCCGGCGGGCAGATCCTAAATTCCTGATCCAGGGCAGGCATCTCATAGGGTATCCCAAACAGGTTTGCCCATACTTTATAAAAAGAGTAACTCACGTCCGGGAACAGGATCGGCTTTGGTGAATTGAAAAATGCCAGAAATGCCATCGCAAGCACATCATCCGACCCCACTCCTACAAATACCTGATCCTCCCCTACCCCATAATATCCGGCCAGGCACCCTGTCAGCACCGAGGCCGCCGGATCCGGGTATTTGCGCAGACGTCCATAATCCATCTCCCGCAGCGCCCTCTCTACCCCCGGCGCCGGGGGATAGGGATTCTCGTTCGTATTGAGTTTAATCAGCTTTTCCCCTGAGGGCTGCTCCCCCGGCACATAGGGATCCACCCTCCTGATATTTTTTTCCCACGCCCTCATGCCTTTCCCTCCGCCATACCCAATCCGTATTCCTGTGCCAATGCCCGGAATGCCGGCATGGCCCGTTCAATTTGCCCATAGGATACACAGTAAGCAATCCGCACATACCCGGGGCATGCAAAGGAACTGCCCGGAACCAGCAAAAGGTGGTGCGCCGCCGCCCGGCTGCAGAATTCCTTCTCATCTTCAACCGGTGATTTGACGAAGAGATAAAAAGCCCCCTCCGGCCGGATACAGGAAAAGCCGCACTCCTTCAGCCCCTCATATAGCCGGTTCCTGTTCCTGCAATACACCTCCAGATTCACGGACGCCCCCTTCTCAATACAGCGCTTGATTACCCTCTGCATCAGCGATGGGGCATTGACGCTCCCTAATACCCGGTTGGCAATGGCCGCCGCCGCAAACACATCCCTGCTGTCCTGCAGTTCATCCGGTATCACGAGATATCCGATCCGCTCCCCCGGCAGGGATAAGGATTTGCTGTAGGAATAGCAAACCACCGTATCCCTGTAATACCTCGTCACATAAGGAACCTCCACCCCATCATAGGCCAGTTCCCGGTAAGGCTCATCCGAGATCAGGACTATGGCGTTCCCATACTCCTCCTCCTTCTCCTTCAGGATCTCTGCCAGCTTCTTCAAGGTCTTGTCCGAATACACCACCCCGGTTGGGTTGTTAGGGGTATTGATAATCACCGCCTTGGTCCTGGGCGTAAGCTTCCTGGCAAACTCCTCCAGATCAGGCTGGAAATCAACCGTATTTGGCGGAACCACCACCAGTTTCCCCTCATAATTGCCCACATAATTCCCATATTCCACAAAATAGGGGGCAAATACGGCTACCTCCTCCCCCGGATCCAGAATCGTTTTTAAAATCACGTTAAGCCCGCTGGCAGCCCCCACGGTCATCAGGATATTGCCTGCGCCAAAAGCCGTGCCAAAGCGTCTGTTCAGCGAATGGGCAATCGTTTCCCGCACATCCTCATAACCGGCATTGCTCATATAACCATGGACAAAGACAGACTCCTCCTCCCGGAGGATCTCCAGGATCGATTCCTCCACTTCCGGGGGCGCCGGGACATTCGGGTTGCCCAGGCTGAAATCATATACATTTTCGGCGCCATATATGTCAGCCAGCCGTTTTCCCTCCTCGAACATCACACGGATCACGGAGTTGTTTTCCACCAGCGGCTTCATCTTTTTTGAAATCATAAATATTCCTCCTCTTTTATATGCGCCGCTCCCTCCAGTGGTAATAGGCGGCCATCATCCCGGTTAAAATCAGATAAAACCAGGTGGTTGTGTTGCTGAACCAAGTGGTAAAAAAGGACAGCATCAAATATGCCCCCAGCTGGGCATACAAAAGATACCCCACCGGGTTGCGCATCTCACGCAGCTTAATCGTCAGCAGGTATGCCGCCACTCCCAGGATGCAGGAAAATGCCAGCACTCCCAGGCATCCGAAATCATAATAGGCATCGTAAAACATGGTGAGAGTCGTCAGTTCCTTCTTATTTACATAGATAGGATAATTAATCAGCTGCGGAAAAGCAAATTTCAGCCCCGTCAGCGCCCACAAAGGGAACAAGCCCCTAATGCCAAAAGCATGCCTGGGAAGCACCTTAATCAGACAGTCAAAATTGTCATAATTATTGGCAATGTACATATAGGGCTGGGTGATAAAAATCGGCATTTCTGCATATTTCATCTCAAATATACCGTTCAAATACTCCACATCATGGCTTCTCGCCACAGAAAGGATCAGGTATACCGGAACCACTGCCGCCAATGACAGCAGGTAAACAGGGCTAAACTGCTTTTGCAGGGAAATGTAGGTAAAACCTGCCAGAAGCACTGCAAATACAAACTGGAACCGGGAGACACAAAAAACCGGGATCAGCAGGGCTGTCCCCGTCATCATGGCGGATGTGAACAGCCTCTTCTCACTGCCCCTCCCCCTCTCCATATGGGCATGCAGCACTGCCAGGGAGGGCACCAGGACACAGGATACCGTAATGTAATGGATTCCCGTCAGATGGAACTCGGAATAGGCATGGGGCACCCCCCGCAAGAACAGCGGCACATACCCCAAAACGATAGCCTCTGTCAAAAAAGCCGCCAGAGAAACCACCGTCACCCCACATACCATATGATATACGGGCTTGGGATCTCCCTTGAAACTCCTCCATCTGCTGTGGCTGTCATATCCTGTGCCGTATGTCCTGCTCAGCAGTTCAAACACCACCCAGAAGCCCATAAAAGCCAGCGCCATGCAGATCCAGCTCATCAGCTGCCATTCCCCCTGGAGGTGGCTGAGTTTCAGGCATGCTAACCCCTGTCCCCCCACCCAGAACAGGGAAAATACCCCTCTTAGGTGGATAAGGTTCTTTGAATGGCGGTAATCCCGGATGTACAGCCACAGGGCTGCCAGCATCAGGAGGATCCCGGACAGGTAATAATGCTGCCTCCCAGCCAGAAAAAAACTGCCTGCATAACTGATCAAATAAACTATCATACAACAACCATCCTATCCTGCGTTCTTTATCCTTCCAGGTGTCCCCTCAGGCCGTCTTGCCGCAGCCTGCCCCTTTGCCAGGCATGTCTGTGGAAATCTGTAGAAATGGCTGCCACATGCCCATGTGGCAGCCAAAGCCTGTCGTGTCAATTACAGCCCTGCAACGAACTCACGCATATAATCTTCTACTTCTTTTGTAGTAGCAAAACTCATGGCCTTATCTGCCACTGCCTTCAATTCTTCCGTGCTGAGGCTGGTGATCAATTTTCTCGAATACAAAATCGCCGAGGCGCTCATGCTGAATTCGTTCAGCCCAAATGCCAAAAGAAGGGGTATCATCATCGGGTCACTGGCCGCCTCACCGCACATCCCCACCATGATCCCTGCCTCACGGGCACAGGTAATAATCCTGCGGATGCTGCGGAGCACTGCCGGATTGAAAGTGGAATACAGATAAGAAATCTTATCATTGCCCCGGTCCACCGACATGGTATATTGGGTCAGGTCATTGGTGCCAATGCTAAAGAAATCAACCTCCTTGGCAAAAATATCCGCGATCAAAGAAGCAGCCGCCGTCTCCACCATGATGCCCACCTGGATATCCTTATTGTAAGCAATCCCCTGGCGTCCTAACTCCAACTTCAGTTCATCGATCAGCATCTTCGCCTCCCTGTACTCGTCGATACAGGTGACCAGGGGAATCATAATCTTAATATTGCCATAGGCGCTGGCCCGAAGCAAAGCACGCAGCTGCGGCTTATAGATATCCTCCTTACGGTCTAAACAAAGGCGGATTGCCCGGTATCCCAAAAACGGGTTCTCGTCCTTTTCCAGCCCCATGTAAGGGATCTCCTTGTCCCCGCCGATATCCAGCGTGCGGATAATCACCGGCTTCCCTTCAAGAGCCTCCGCCACTTTCTTATATGCCTCGAACTGTTCCTCCTCTGTCGGCATGGAATTGCGGTCCATGAACAAAAACTCGGTCCTAAACAGGCCAACCCCTTCCCCGTCATACTGGAGTACCTTCTCCACGTCCTTCGGCTTGCCGATGTTGGCCACCAGTTCCACCGTCACCCCATCCTTGGTGGTGGTGGGCTGCCCAATATATTTTTCAAGTTCCTTTTTCTCCGCCAGGAATGCATCTCTTTTGGCCGTATATTCCCCTTCGATCTCTGCATCCGGGTTCACATAGACAATCCCTGTGTCCCCGTCCAAAATAACCCGCTCCCCGTTCTTCACCTGAGACAGGAAATCACTTACGGCAACCACCGCAGGGATCTCCAGCGCACGCGCCAGGATCGCGCTGTGGGAAGTCTTCCCTCCCAGTTCCGTAACAATCCCCACAACATTCTTCGGGTTAATTCCCGCAGTCATGGAAGGGGTCAGATCCTTTGCGACCAGGATGCTCCCCTCCGGCAGGGATGCAATGTCTACAGATTCCACACCCAGAAGGACACGCTGCATCCGGGTCTTAATGTCCCGCATATCGGTAGCCCGCTGCTGCATCAGTTCATCATCCATCCCGGCAAACACATTGGCATACATGGTGCAGACCATCTCAATGGCAAACTCACTGCAGATGCGCTCCCCCTTAATCGTGTTCTCAATCTCCCCGGTCAGCATGGGATCCATCAAAAGCATCAGATGGCCCTGGAGGATTTCTGCCTCCTTCTCCCCTACCCGGGTGGCCAAATCTGCTGCCAATGTCTCCGTGTCCTTCATGGTCTTGTCCAGCGCTCCCTTAAAACGCAAGACTTCCCCTTCAACGTCAGTAACCACCTTTTTCTCGATTACCAGTTCCGCTTCCTCCACAATCACAGCACTCCCAATGCCGATTCCGGAAGAAGCATTTGTTCCCTTAAACATGGTCAACTCCTCCTTATTAATTATTTATGGTACCATTCAGCCATGTGTATGGCCAAATCGCTCCCTGAACCATCACGCCCCACATGTCCTCTCCTTACTCCCCGAGGCCGCTTTCCACCAAACGGACCATCGCCGCAAGCGCTTCCTCCTCATCGGGCCCCTCACATACAAATTCGATCTCATCCCCACATTTGATGCAGGCTCCCAACACGCTCAGCACGCTCTTGGCATTGGTTAGATTATTGCGGCACGTAAATTTTACTGACGACAGGTATTTTATCGCCTCATTGCACAGCATACCGGTCGGGCGCAGATGCAGACCAGATGCATTTTTTATCGTAACGTTCCTGCTAACCACTTTATCCCTCTTTTCATTCTCTACTCAGATGCCCCTGTCTCTTGCTGTGTCCCTTGTACCACAGCCCCCGCTGTTGCGCCTGCCTCTGCCGCAGGCTCCGTCAGGCCTGGCTCCCTGGCAGAATATACCTGGCCGCCGCTGCTCTCCTCCTCCGGTTCCGCAGACTCCTGGGGCTGTGTCCCTGCCTCCACCACGCCGCTGCGGAGAGTCACCTCAATCTGGAAGTCCTGCCAGGAGACCACTGTAAATATATCACTTTCCGAAAATGCCATGTTCCCTGGATGAAGCCCGGGCCCCAGCCCTTCCACATCCACAAATGCCCCCAGATCCTCCTCTGTCACGCTGTCAAGTTCTTCACTCAGCCCCTGTACCGTCACCTCTACCCGTGAAGGCACAAAACGGTAATACCGGTCGCTTTCCTGGCCGCCCAGGGTTATATCCCTCTCCACCAGTTCCATAACCCTGGTTACCATCGGCTCCACCTGGAGGCGGATCTCCACCATCGGATCCTCCGAATCAGCAAGTTCCACCCCTTCTGGCAGGTATTCCCGGATGTCCACGGTAACCACCTGGTCCTTCGAGGCGCCATTAAGGTTTAAAACCGTATCCGGCACCACAACCGTATTCAGGGAAGAGAGGACAGAACGGGAACCGGTAACCGGAATGCTGCGCCGGGAACAGGTTACCCCGGTATAGCGGTGGCCTGGCGCCGCCTCCCCGGACACGTCGAAATCCAGCATCAATTCCTTTACCTTATTCACATATAGCTTATAATCAATCCCTGTCTCGTCCACATTGGTGTATACCCGGTCGTCTACCTCCAGTTCATTGCCGTTGGCATCATAGAACACCAGCCCTGTATGGCCTTCCATATCGCCGCTTAAGGCATCTGCCTGGATCCGCACCCCCACATGGTTGATCAGGCCCACCTGGGAAATCGGTCCCTCCACAGTCACCACATCCGGGGTAAGGATCACGCTGCCAAGGGCATACCCCTCAGCCGCCGCCCCCTGCACATCAGCCACAAGTTCAAATGGCTTGGTCTGTATCTCCTCCGTCTCCACCCGGACTACCCCTGGCTTTGCCGTAACATTGCTGTAGATATTGTCATTGTGGAGAACCTCCACCTTCACGGGTACGGAACCAGTGACATCGTAGAGTTCCGAAAGGTCTATATATGCCCGGAAATCAGACAGCTGAATCTTATATTCGTCCCTGGTATGGACATCAAAACTCACTGTCACCGTACTTTTGCTGCTGATCTTATATGCCCGCCTGGCTGCCGTGAGCACCTCGCTGTTCTCAATATCAAGCGTCACCTCCCTGCGGCGGTTCACCAGGGGATTGGAAACATTGACGACTACCAGCCAGATAATAAATGCCAAAAAGACAGAAAGAACCTTCAGTCCCAGATTATTAATCAGCCTTTCTTTCATTCTTCTTTATTCCCTTCCAAATCTTAAACCGGTTCCCCCCTGCTTCCTCCTGCTTCTCCATCTGCACCAACGCCTGCCGCAGGCTGTCTGCATCGCTGATCCTCCGCAGCATCCCGCCCTCCACAAGGGATACCCGCCCCGTCTCCTCCGAAACTACGATTGTCAGGCTGTCCGTCACTTCGCTCACTCCCACCGCTGCCCGGTGGCGGGTGCCAAGTTCCTTGCTGATCATCATATTGTCCGATAAGGGAAGGTAACAGGTTGCTGCCGTTACCCGATTGCCCCGGATCACAACCGCCCCGTCATGGAGGGGGGTATTATGTTCAAAAATATTGATCAGAAGCTGGCTGCTGACCAATCCGTTAATCTCTATCCCTGTGCGTTCTATCTCTTTGAGAGGCATATTGCGTTCCAGGACAATCAATGCCCCGGTCTTCACTTTTGCCATCTCGAAGGTTGCCCGCACGATCTCATTCGCCGTCCGTTCGGTAAATGCCGCCTCCTCTTTGCCGTCATCAAAAGCCAAAATCCCCGCAAGCAGATTCTGGCTTCCCAGCTGTTCCAGAGCCTTGCGCAGTTCCGGCTGGAATATGATCACCAGGGCCGTCACGGCAATCGTAGTGGTTTTTTCTAATATCCACAAAATCGTATTCAGTTTCAGGATCGCCGCCATCGCCGCAAAAAGCCCGATTACCAAAAGCCCTTTTAACAGCGTCCAGGCACGCGTATTCATAATCCAGTATAAAATCTCATATACCAGGAATGCAATGATAATGATCTCAAATATGTTGGTCAGGGTTATCCTTGGCAGGAAAGAAAACCAGGACTCAAGCCCCCGCCATATGCCTTCCCCTTGAAAAACATCCGTCATGATCTGGCCTCTCTTTCCCTATGTCCGCCCTGGCGGGACTTTTTCGGGTCATTGATCCGCTGAACACGCACATCCGGTTTGGACACCACCACCTTCGGAACCGCTTTGACGTAATACACATAATCATCATCCTCAAACTGTGTATACTCCGTCCTGCTATAATCTACGGCAAACACAAAAAAATGGTAAATCCCAGCCACAATCAGGGAAAACAAAGTCCCCACAATCAGCTGCTGTAAGGAAATCTGTACATCAAACAGGTAGTCCCCTGTGAAAACCACTGCCATCTGGCTCACCGAGCCGAACACGATGGCCAGTATCCAGGCATAATCCACGGAAAGCAGGCGGATCAGGTATACCACCAGGATGCCGGCCGCACATGCGGCAACCATGACCATCATCTCCTTGTTTGACATCATGGTGCGGATCAGCTGTACATATCTCTCCGTAATATCCACTGCTGCGTCATTGGTCAGGACACCTGCATTCTGCTTGACATAGAGCATAATATAATAAACTGCCACGCCACAGCCCACTGGTATTGCCCCGGCCAGCCCGCCAGACAAACCTGCAAGCAAAGGAATCACAAAAGGGATCCTCAAGGCAAATGCTATCGGGGTCAGGACCAGCCAATAGCTGTCCCTCGGCTGCAGCCCATAATATAAAAGCGCCACCAAGACCAGGAAAATACCGGTCAGCAATGCGCATTCCATCGACACCGCATAGATATGCCCCAGCAAAACAGCAGCCAAAACCACACTGATCACCCCATAAGGGACAAATGCACAGAAAAGCGCCAGCCCTGCCATCACCAAAGGATTCTTAAATTTATCCAGATATCCCAAATTGCTGTTCATCAAGACCAATGCTACCAGGCTGGCACAGAACTTCATCCCTGCATCCACCGGCGCCGCGAATTTCCCATAGAATAATTTTAACCTCTCCTTAATTTCGAGAAGCACGATCATGGCGGCTGCCCTCCTTTGACAATTCTCTGGCACGGTTCTGGAACTCATACCGTTTCTCCAGGCGCTTTAACTTCGCCACATAAATCTTCATGCCACGTCTGGCATACTCATACCGCTTGCGGTACACCAGCCAGGTAATGGCCAGGTACAAAACCAGGCCCGACACATACAAAGTCACCGCGTACTTCCCTGTCCCCACCACTTCGCTGATATCCAATGTATTCAGCAACTGTTCCATATGGTATAAAACCCAGGTCACGGCACACAGCAAATAACATATTGTATAGGAAAAGAAAGACCGGAACATATGCCTGCTGATATAATCGCTCTGAAAATAGCGGTTGACAGGAAAGATCCTCTTCCCCTCCCGCTTTTCAAACATTGCAATCCCTGTCATCAGCTTAATCTTGTCCTCGTTCAGCATAGTCCCTTCCACCATCCATAAATTATCGATTTAGTATACCATATTTTCCTTAATTAGGCTACACTTCCAACTATATTTTTTTGCAGGCAGGCAAACTTCAGCGGGTATGTGCAGTTACGCTCACAGGGCGCCTGTGAGCGGCAACCATCTGTCCGCATTCTGCCAAATTCACCCTTTTCTTCCTACAATTAAATACAGTATAACACAAAATGCCCGCCATGTAAAACATGGCAGGCACAAAATTATCGTCAAATTATCGTCAAATTTCTTCTTTTGTTACTCATCCACACTATAGTTCGGGGCTTCCTTGGTAATGTGGATGTCATGGGGATGACTTTCCTTGAGGGATGCCGCAGAAATCCGGACAAAACGCCCCGTCTCCTGCAGGGTCCTGATGTCAGCCGCCCCGCAGTATCCCATGCCGGAACGCAGGCCGCCTAAAATCTGGAACACCGTATCTTCCACCAACCCCTTATAAGCCACCCGGCCCTCCACTCCCTCAGGAACCAGCTTCTTGGCATCTGACTGGAAATAACGGTCCTTGCTGCCGTTTTCCATTGCCGCGATGGAGCCCATGCCACGGTATACCTTATACTTTCTGCCCTGGTACAGTTCAAAATTCCCCGGGCTCTCATCACAGCCCGCAAACATGCTTCCCATCATACATACATTTGCACCGGCCGCGATTGCCTTCGTGACATCACCGGAATACTTAATGCCGCCGTCTGCAATAATCGGAATGTTATACACCTTGGCCATCTCATAGCAATCCATGACAGCAGTAACCTGTGGGACACCGATTCCCGCCACCACCCGGGTGGTACAGATCGAACCAGGCCCGATCCCCACCTTGACCGCATCCACCCCTGCCTCAATCAGGGCCTTGGTTGCCTCTTTGGTGGCAACATTCCCTGCAATCACAGCAAGCTTTGGATATGCCTCTTTGATCATCCTCACGCAATGCAGGACATTCTCCGAATGGCCATGGGCAGAATCCAGGACCACCACATCCACCTTGGCATTAACCAGGGCGCTGACCCGTTCCAAGACATTGGCAGTGATCCCGACTGCTGCCCCGCAAAGCAGGCGCCCTTGTTCGTCCTTGGCGGACAGCGGGTAGCGGATCTGCTTCTCGATATCCTTGATGGTAATCAGGCCTTTAAGGTTAAAATCATCATCCACAATCGGCAGCTTCTCCACCCTGGCCTTTGCAAGGATCTTCTTCGCCTCTGTCAGGGTAATGCCCTCCCTCGCCGTCACCAGGTTCTCACTGGTCATGCACTCCTTGATCTTCTTGGTGAAATCTTCTTCAAATTTCAGGTCACGGTTGGTAATGATCCCTACCAGCTTCCGGCCTTCCGTGATCGGCACACCGGAGATCCGGAATTTGCCCATCAGTTCGTCCGCATCTTTGAGGGTATGCTCGGGAGAAAGGAAGAAAGGATCGGTAATTACGCCATTTTCCGAGCGCTTTACCATATCTACCTCTTCTGCCTGTGCCTCAATCGACATGTTCTTGTGAATAATCCCAATACCGCCCTGACGGGCCATGGCAATCGCCATCCGGTGCTCTGTAACCGTATCCATGCCAGCGCTCATCAATGGGATGTTCAACTTAATGCTCCTGGTCAGATAAGTGGTCAGATCCACTTGGTTCGGAATGACCTGAGAATACGCCGGAACCAGCAACACATCATCAAAAGTAATGCCATCGCCAATAATCGTTCCCATTCTTTCATCCTCTCTTTCTTTAGTTTTTATAAAAATTTCATTTTTGTTCCCACTTATTAGTTCCTTAGTGTAGCAAATTTTTGTACGCTTGTCAAACACATTTTTACAAAAGGATAAGACAAAAAAGGGCAGCCGGCAAAGCACGTCTGTGGCGTATTTTGCCGGCTGCTCTTTTTTGATAATTATCCTCAAACAGCCTCAGCTTTACTGAAGCACTTTCCTGGGGGCTGTCTGGCGGAAACACTGCAGCATCTTGTCATCCGGCTCAAAAAGGACCTTCACCGTCTCAGAACCGCTGCGCACGATTGCCGCATATACCTTCGCCCCTGGCAGCTGGGATGAAAAATCCAGAGTCTTGGCATTGGATGCCCCATAATCATTTAATGCATGGGAATCTGCCGGGGCTATCACCTGGATGTCTTCCATCTTCCCTTCCCAGGCCTTCTTGCGTTTGGACTTGCCAAGGATTTTGTCAATGGATAGAATCTTCTCCACGTAGAGATACTCAAATTCCACACGGGAATTGCGGTTTAACAAATAAAAGCAAAATCCGGAGGCAAACATCAGAACTATTCCGATAATATTGGTGGTGAATGCCAGCAACACACATACGGCTGTGACAACGCCCATGATGATGACGAGGATGTTGGCGTAAAATGGGATGCGGCGCCTTACTAGGCATTCTGCGTAGGATTCATTCATTAGTGGGGGCTCCTTTTCTTTTTGAGGGATTGCTCGCTAAGCTGCGAACCGGGCGGCGGGACAGACAAGCGGTCGGTGGGGGCAGAGTGTGGCGCTCTTGCGCCACCACGCAACGTTAGTTCGATTCCGCTTCGCTCCATCTCACTATCGTTGCTCGCCAAACTGCGAACCGGGCAGCCGGACAGACAAGCGGTCGGTGGGGCTCGGGGACTCCGGGCGGCGGGGGCAGAGTGTGGCGCTCTTGCGCCACCACGCAACGTTAGTTCGATTCCGCTT